>JANYDK010000136.1 GCA_025363655.1 Deltaproteobacteria bacterium
ACGTGGAGGCCGCGCGCGTGCGCTTGATCGATGGCGCGACCGACCGCGTCGCGGTTCTCGACGAACGGCGCCTCGAACACCAGATCGACGGCGGCCGAACGGTTCGACCACATGCGACCGAACGGCGTCAGCGCGACCCAGGTGCCTCCGAGCTCCTTGACGAGATCCATCGCCCGACCACACGCCGGCGTGCCGTAGCCGACGCCAGGATGGAGCGCGTTCTCGATCGGCCCGAGCGTGACGCCGCGGATCGGCGCGTTGCCGGCGTCGACCCAACCGGTGGCGCGCGGCAATGGCATCGTGAGCTTGGCGACGTCGGCGTGGGCGCTTTTCGTTGCGGAGATCGCGACCAGCGTCAGCAACGTCAGCAGGGGGACCTGCGCGAGCCGCTTCACGAAGAGCTCCCCGAGGCTCTCCTCGAGCTCGTCACGAGACGTGCGACCTCGAGCTCGGCGATGCGCGCGACGATGATGACGGCCGGCGCGCTGCGCAGCGTCTCTACGGGGTAGGAGTGTGCGACGGCGATGACCGCGCAGCCGGCGGCGTGCCCCGACTCGATTCCGGCGATCGAGTCTTCGATCACGATCGCGTCTTCGGCGGAGGCGCCGAGTCGTCGCAAGGCTTCGAGGTATCCGGCAGGATCGGGCTTGCACGCGGTGACGTCGTCGGCTGCGACGATGGTGCGCGGAACGTCGGTGGCGCCGACCGCCGCGAGGATGAAGTCGATCTCGGCGCGCAGGGCTCCGGAGACGATGGCGACGTCACCGACCGCGGCGCACGCGCGCATGAGCTCGAATCCGCCAGGAAAGAGCGTCAGATCGCGAGCGACCGCGGCGAGGTAGAGCGGCAGCTTGGCGCGGACGAGCTCTTCGACGATCGTCTCGTCGTGGGCGTGCCCAGCGTCGCGCAGCATCGCGCGAAACGCGGTGGCGTCGTCGAACGCGAGATACTCGGCGAAGTACCGTGACTCGGCGAGCGAGATCCCGCGCGCCGCGAGCACGTCGCGGAAGGCCGCGAAGTGGACACGCTCGTCGTCGACGAGAACCCCGTTGAAGTCGAAGAGAAACGCCGTCACTGGCCCGGGCCATACCACGCGTGGGGCGAGGGAGGACCACGTGCGTGGTGACCGCCTGTGGAGAAGCCGTGCGGGGCGCGGTCTCTAGAGCGGACGAGGAGGTTTGATCGGAGGCACCGTCATCGTGACTCGTAAGCACAGCAACGCATGTGCCGCGCGCCGAGATGCGCACATTTCCCAATGAATCTCGTTCAGCCGGTCGTCGCGTCAGGCACCTGACGTCGCCTCGGTCGTCTTTGGTGCAAGGCGTGACGGAACGAGCCGAGTCAGTGCAATGTGTGCATCTTGCCGTCGTGCTCGACCTTGGGCACACGCGGGCGCTCGACCATGTAGACGACGTGGCCGACGCCCTCGTCGACGACAAGGAGCTTGCCGACGGCATGCTCTTCGTCGGCGCGCTCGGCAGCTTCGCGCAAGAGGAGGGCGCGCGCTTCGTCATCGAGCGTGCGCGCGTTGGCCAGTGCTTTGCGACGACGTCGCCGTGCGCCGAGGACGAGGGCGGTGACGGCGAGGAGCCATCCGACGATGCCCGCGACCACGAGCGGCTGCGTCACCCAGCGCCGCGTCACCTCGCTGCGCCATCGAGCCTCGAGCGTGTGCACGTCGGCGCCGTAGGCCTCGGCGAGCGCCACCTCGAAGAGGGCGCCCGCGCGCAACCTCGCGACGAGCCCGGAGAACGCGGTCGGATCGTTGGCGAGGAACGCGACGAAGTCGGCCGATTCAGCGAACGCGAGTCGCACGTTCGCGGCGTCGTCGAAGGCCGTGTCGAGCTGCGAGATCGGGAGGAGCGAGCTGCCGAGCGAGGCCGAGACGAGCGAGCGCGTGCGACGAAACGAGCCCTCTCCGCTCATGTGCACGGCGAAGCCTTCTTGGAACCAACGCGGCATCGGTCGTCCGCCGACGGCGTCGAAGAGCGCGAGGTGCGCGAGCTGATGACGGAGCGAGTCGTCGAACGTCGCACCGCTGCCGTCGCTCGGTTTTCCGAGCACGACAAGGTGGAGCGGCCCCCACTGCGCACCGTTCACCGACGCCGGTGGCGGGGCTTCCCGGGGCGAGAGCAGCTCCAACTCCTCGGGCGTGCGCGCGAGCCGTACCTCGACCTCGCCGAGGACGTCACGACCGAGGATCGCGACCAAGGTCGCCCGCACCTCGACCGCGTCACGCGTCACGCTCTGCGCCAGCTCGAAGAGGGCGGGGTGATACACCACGCGCAGCCATTCGTGGCGTTCGACGAGGAGCTCGGGCGGCGGCGGCGGGGCGACCACCGTGGACTTCGGCAGCGAAGGGAGATCGAGCGTCGGCTTCGGCTCGGTCGACTGCGCGAACGTCGCGGTCGCCGAGAGCGACACGACGCAAATCCCCACCGCCGCGAGCAGCGCTTGCGAAAACCGCATCGACTCGACTGAGCATACGCCCACGTCGTGACGTCGGCACGTCGCCGAGAAATGTCGGCAATTCCCGCTATTTTCCCCACTGCACGCGTAGCGGCGTGGGGTTCGTGCCGCTGTCGCGCGTCGTCAGGTAAACGACTCCACCGGCGACCACCGCGGCGCCGAGCGCAACCCAGAACCACACCGAGCTGGTGATGAGCTTGCCGCTCTCTCCCTTGGCGGCCTCTCCCTTGCCGCTTCCGTCGGTTTTTTCTGGCTTCGTGCTCTTGCCCGCGCCGTCGACGTCCGCGGTGAGAGACCAGCGCGCGCGCATCGTCGAAACGAGGAGTGGCCAACCTTCGTCGACCTTGGCGTCACCCTTGGCATCGCTCGGGCGAAAGATCGTCGGCTCGATGGCGTCGTCGGCCGCGTCGTAGAGCTGGACGTGCGGAGTGGTCTCGGGAGCCACCGGCGCGAAGACGAGGGCGACGGCGCGGGACCTGGTGCGACGCGCGATTTCGGCCATGAGGAGCCGCGAGGCGACGTCGTCACCATGGATTTTCGTGCGCAACTCGGCGAGCTCGACGGCGTCTTTGGGAGCATTCGGCTCCAGCGCGCCGCCGGCGAGTATCTGCGCGTCGCGATCGACGATGCCAGGACGGACCTCGGCGTGGGCGTAGACGGCCTTGGCGACGACGAACGCAGCGTCGGCGCTCCCCTCGCCGACCGCGACGACCACCACGCCCTTGCGCACTGCGGGTACGGGCGCGGCAGCGGCCTCGTCGGCGAGCGTGAGCTTCGGGGCCGGCGCGGCGGACGCGGTCGAGGTCGTGATCGAGGTCGTGATTGCGGACGACAAGACGAGCAGCGCGCACCCGAGGGCGGTGCTCCGTGCGGGTGCGCGCAGGCGTTTCATGCGGCGAGCATCTTAGTCACGCCGTCCGCCGCCCGACATCAGGATGCGCAGTACGAAGAGGAAGATGTTGAGAAAGTCGAGGTAGAGAGAGACGGCGGCGCCGACCGGATCGCTGCGATCGCCGCTGCGGAGGATGCGCGAGGTGTCATAGAGGACGTAGGCGCCGAAGAGGAGCACCCCGATGCTGGCGATGGCGAGCTGGAAGACCTGGCCACCGATGAAGAAGCCGAGGACCATCGCGCCGAGCAGCACAAGGATGCCCATGGAAAGAAAGCCGCCGAGGAACGAGAAGTCCTTGCGGGTGGTGAGCACGTATCCGGTGAGCCCGCCGAAGCCGGCGATGGTGAGCAGGAAGGCATCACGCACCGGGTGCATGGTCATCGCTTGCCCGGCGCCGCCGAGGACGCTGGCGATGAAGAGCATCGGCGCGATGTAGAGGCCGGAGAGGAACGTGAAGCCGATGAGCGCGGCGACGTTCACGCGAGGAACGCGTCGCACCGCGGAGAGGCCAAAAAATGCGCCGAAATAGAGGAGCATCGCCACGATCCAATGTTCGCCGAACCAGGCGACGAGGGGAGGCACGCGCAGGTTCTTCAGGGGACCGACGCGGTCGATGACGAGCTGCGAGCTGGCGGTGCCCGCATAGAGCGCGGTCATCGCGCCCGCCGTCGCCGAGAGGATGCCGGCGAAGAAAAGGACGTAGACCTTGCGGAGGAAGGCGACGGCTTGGGCGCCGAGCGGGGCGAGCCCACCCTGCGCGCGCGACGATTCGGCGGGGTACGGGTACATGGCGGAGAAGTTAATCAGCAGAGAACTACCGCCAAGGCCTTGCGCACAGATGCCCCAGTGATTGGAGCGGCTCGGGCGTTTCGTCTCGTGCTTGCGGCGACGCGCGCGCAGGTCTGGTAGTGACGTTGAATGCGTCGGCGGAGCGAAGGGGTTCTCACGGGTGACGACGCTCTCGCGCCGGCGTTGCCCCATCCGCCCGAGCTGATCATCTCGACGCTCGAGAGGTTCGTCACCGACGCGCGGGCAGCTCGTCTGCGCGAGGTGCTCTCGCATCGCCTCGGTTCGGTCGCGCTGGTCGTCGATGCACTGCATGATCCGCACAACGGCGCGGCGCTGGTACGCACCTGCGACGCTTTCTCGGTGCAGACGGTGCACGCGATCGAGCGCACCGAGCCGATCACGGTCGCACGCACGGTCTCGCGCGGTTCGCAGAAGTGGATCGACGTCATTCGGCACACGAGCGCCGAGTCGTGCCTCGAGGTGATGGTCTCGACGGGTCACGAGCTGGTGGCGACCCATCCCGACGGCGAGCTGCTCCCGGAAGATCTCGCGGCCATCCCGCGCGTCGCCTTGGTGCTCGGCAACGAGCAGATGGGCATCGGCGCCGAAATTCGCAACGCTTGCAAACGAGCGGTGCGCGTGCCGATGCGCGGCTTCGTCGAGTCGCTCAACGTCTCGGTGACGGCGGGCATCCTTCTTCACGCGGCGACGAAAGGGCGTCGCGGTGATCTCGGGGAAGCGCGATTGCGAGCCCTCTATGCGCGAGCGCTTTGGCTCACCGTGCCCCATCCCGAAGCACACATGTGACGGCGTGCTATGGAGAGCCGATGCTTCGGCGACCGGGCCTTTGGGTCGTGCTCGCATCGCTCTCGGCCACTTCCCTCGTCGGTTGCCCGCGCGATCCCGGCCCCGAACGCGACGTCGGCGTCTGCCAACTGATCGACGTCGGTCCGTCGTTCGAGCCCGACGACTCCGCGCTCGACGCCGCGGACGCGCCCGACGTGAGTGACGTGAGTGACGTGAGTGACCCGCCGAAGTCGCTCGATGCAGGAGCTCTCGTCACGCGTGCGCAAATCGACGCGATTTTCGAGGTCTCCTGCTCCTTCAGCACGTGCCACGGGCAAACGGGGAACCCGACGGCCGGCCTCTATTTGCCGAAAGCCGTCGATGGTGACTGGTACCCGCAGCTCGTCGACGTTCGCTCCAAGGAAAACCCGGACATGCTCCGCGTGAAGCCGTACGATCCGGCCAAGAGCTGGATGGCCCACAAGATCCTCGGCGACAACTGCACCTTCACCCGCGCCTGCGCCAAGAACGACTGTGGCGACCGTATGCCGCAGGCCAACGACTCGCTTCCTGACGACGAAATCGACACCATTCTCCGCTGGATTCGCCAAGGAGCCCCCGCGAAATGATCGGCCGATTGGTCGGCGTCATCGCCGAGCAGGGAGACGACGGGACGGTGCTCATCGACGTCGGTGGCGTCGGGTACGAGGTGCTGGTGCCGCTCGGTTGCCTCGGTCGGGCACGTCGCGACGATGCCGGACGGACGGTGCTTCACGTGCACACGCACACACCGCGCGACGAAGGGGTCATCCTCTTCGGCTTTGCTTCGGTCGAAGATCGGCTCGTCTTTCGCACCGTCATCGGGGTGCCCAACGTCGGACCGAAGACGGCGCTCTCCATTCTCGGAGCGCTCGGCGGCGATGGTCTCGCGCGCGCCATCGCCGACAAAGACCTGACCCGGCTGACCGCGATCAGCGGCGTCGGCAAGAAGACCGCCGAACGCCTGGTGCTCGAGCTCAAGGACAAGCTCGGGGCCTTCGGGTCGACACATCCTGCCGCGGCCCCGAAGAGCGCCGGCGCCGTCGCGGCCTCGGGCAAGGTCGAGCAACTGCGCGGCGCGCTCGCCAACCTGGGCTTCCGGCCGATCGAGGTCGATCGCGCCCTCGAGGGCGTTCGCGACCGCGTCGCCGCCGCCGAGCTGCCCGAGTTGGTCCGCGAGGCCCTCGCGCTTCTGCGTCGCTGAGCTTCCCAGAAAGCCCAAACTCGACGAGGCCTCTCGGCGACCCCTTTGCCGCGGCGCGCGCGCGGAACTAGAGAGGCGTCATGTTCGACAAGGTGCTCGTGGCCAATCGCGGTGAAATTGCGCGTCGGGTGATGCGCACGTGTCGTCGTCTCGGCGTCGCTACCGTCGCCGTCTATTCGGACGCGGACGAAGGTGCGCCGCACGTGAAGGAGGCCGACGAGGCGGTTCGAATCGGACCCGCGCCGGTAAAGGAGAGCTACCTCGCCGCCGACGTCATCCTCGCTGCAGCCAAGCAGACGGGCGCGAAGGCGATTCACCCTGGCTATGGCCTCCTCTCCGAGAAAGCAGGCTTCGCGCAGGCCGTCGCCGATGCAGGGCTCGTCTTCATCGGACCGAGCGTGAAGGCGCTCGACGCGTTCGGCGACAAGATGAAAGCTCGCCACGTCGCGCTCGCGGTCGGAGTTCCGCCCGTCCCTGGGGTCAACGAGCCGATCGCCGTCGACGCCATCGAGCTCGCCAAATCGGAGTGCGCGCGCATCGGCTACCCGATCGTCGTCAAGGCCGTCGGCGGCGGCGGCGGCATCGGCATGCAGGTGGTGAAGGACGAGGGCGGGCTCGAACGCGCGCTCAAGAGCTGCTCCGATCGCGCCACGCAGGCCTTCGGCGACGCACGCATCTACCTCGAGCGCTACGTCGGTCATCCGCGTCACATCGAGGTGCAGGTCTTCTGCGACGCGCACGGCAACGCAGTGGCCCTCGGCGAGCGCGAGTGCAGCGTGCAGCGGAGGCACCAGAAGATCATCGAAGAGTCGCCCTCGCCGCTCCTCGCCGGCGAAGTCGGGGCTCGCGCGCGGGCCGTCCTCTTCGATCGCGCACTTCGGGTCGTCACCAGTGTCGGCTACCTCGGCGCCGGCACCGTCGAGTTCATCGTCGACGGCGCGCACCCCGAAGAACCTTATTTTCTCGAGGTGAACGCGCGTCTGCAGGTCGAGCACCCGGTCACCGAGATGTGCACCGGGCTCGATCTGGTGGAGGCGCAGCTGCGGGTCGCGTGCGGCGAGCCGCTCTCGCCCGAGATGCTCGCGTGCAAGCCGCGCGGTCACGCCATCGAGGTGCGCATCAACGCCGAGGAGCCGCGCAAGCAATTCCTCCCGCGCCCCGGGCCGGTCGACAACGTCACCTGGCCGACGACGTCGGCGAACGTGCGCGTCGAAGCGGGCGTCGAAGCCGGCTCGAAGGTCACGCCCTACTACGACTCGATGATCGCCAAGATCATCGCCTACGCCGACGATCGTCCGGCGGCGATCGCGCGTCTCGACGGGGCGCTCGGCGAGCTCCATCTCTCACCGGTGGTGCACAACGGCCAGTTCCTCCGCGACGTCCTCGCGAGTGACGCATTTCGCAGCGGCGTCTACGACACCCTCTTCGCCGAGATCTTCGCGAAACAACCCGTGAAATAGGCTCTTCGGCGAGTCAGGGCTTCTTCGGTCGCATCGTCGAGTGCGTCGGGGCAGCTGCCTCGTCGGGCACGTCGGCGATGCGCCTGCGCAGTCCGGCGATGAGCGCCTCGCGCTCCGGCGGCTTGCTGAAGACGGTGCCTGGATCGAGCTTCACGATCCACGCCGCGAGGCTCGGATCGGTGCTTCCAGCCGTGAGCACGACCGCGCGTGCACCGAGCGTCGGCGCGACCTTGCGGAGCAGATCGAGGCCTTGGCGCCCGTTGATCTCGGGCATCATCAAATCGATGATCGCGACGTCGAAGGTCATCCCTTGCGCGAGGCACGACAGCGCCGCACGCACCCCGTCGACCGCCGTGACCTGACACTCGGGAGCGAGCAAACGCGGCAACGCCCGACGCAGCGCCGCGTCGTCGTCGATGAGGAGGACGCGAACGATCTCCAGCAGCGCGGGCTTGGGGGAGGTGACCAATGGGGGCTCGTCGAAGGAAACGGACGGACGTCCAGAATCGCCAGTAGGCCTAAACCCACTGAGCCCCCCACTCGAGAGTCTATCCGACGCTGCCTGGCAACGCCCGCGGAAAATTCCAGTCGACGTCGGACCGTGAGGCTGCAGTCGAGACCGCAGACCTGCGACACTGCGGCGAGTGAAGGCGCCCATCTTTCAATTCAACGAGCAGCGTGAGGAGCTCGTGCAGTCGGTCGTCGATCGCGTCGTCGCCGAAGCGCGCGATCCGATGCTCCTGCTCAACGACGCGGCCTATCACGAGATCCGTCGCCTCGAGTCGAGTCACGATCGCGATGAGCTCGGCCGCTGGAGACGCATCGCGCGGAGCATCGGCGGGCTCGACGCCAGCGGCGCGGTCGAGCTCCTGCGCGAGACCGTCAGCTATCACGCGCGCGACGTCGCCGGCAATTTCGATCGACGCGTCTACACGCTCGCGTCGCGGGTCGCGCCGGCCGGTCTCTCGGTGCTCCTCAGCCCGCACGTCGTGCTCGAGCGATCGATCCTCGAGGTGCTGCAAGGCGAAGGGCTGGCCGATCGCATCTGGACCTCGGGACCGATCGAGCGCATCCGGCGCCTCGCCGAGATCGGCACGCTCGTCTACGTGCCTACGCACCTCTCGAACCTCGACAGCCCCGTCTTCGCCTACGCGCTGCTGTCCTCGCGCCTGCCACCGGTCACCTACGGGGCCGGCAAGAACCTCTTCACCAACCCGGTGCTGTCGTTCTTCATGCGAAACCTCGGCGCGTACCGCGTCGATCGTCGCCTCAAGCACGAGCTCTACAAGCAGGTCCTCAAGACCTACTCCTGCATGCTCATCGAGCGGGGCTTCCATAGCCTATTTTTCCCGGGTGGAACGCGTTCACGCAGTGGCGGCGTCGAGCGCAAGCTCAAGCTCGGACTCGCGGGCACCGGGCTCGAAGCGTTCGTCCGCACGCGCCTCCCGAAGCGCCCTGTGGGTGCTGGCGCCGTCTCGCGGCAGGTGTTCTTCGTCCCCGCGACCATCAACTACATGCTGACGCTCGAGGCCGAGACGCTGATCGACGATCACCTCAAGGAGGCGGGCAAGGCGCGCTACATCATCGAAGACGACGAGTCGACGCGCATCGGCCGCATCACCTCCCTCGCGCGCAAGCTGATGCAGATGGAGGGGAGCTGCGCGGTGCGCTTCAGCGATCCGGTCGACTGCTTCGGCAACGTCGTCGACGACGAAGGGCGCTCGTACGACCGGCGAGGGCGTCGCGTCGATGCCTCCACCTTCGTCGAGTCCATCGCCGACGGCGAGGTCGTGATGGACGCAGCACGCGACGTCCAATACACGCGCGAGCTCGGCGACGTCGTCATCGACGCTTACCTTCGCGACACCATCGCGATGCCGACCCACGTGGTGGCGACCGCCGCGTTCGCTCGTCTCCGCGCACACGCTCGAAGCAGCGACGATCTCTTCGCGCTGGTGCGTCGTCGGGACGAGGTCGTAGTCCCTTATCGCGAGCTCATCGCCGAGATCCAGTCGACCCAAGCGCGGCTCCTCGAGCTCGAAAAGGCGGAAAAAATAGTGCTCGCGCCCGCCGTGCGAGGAGCGACTGCGGAGGAGCTGCTTCGCGACGCCGAACGCGCGCTCAACGGCTACCACACGTCACCGGTGCTCAGGTCGCGCGACTCGGGCGTCGCCCTCCTCGATCCGAAGGTGCTCCTCTACTACCAGAATCGACTCGCCGCGCACGGTCTGGCGTGGGCCGGAGGAACGTCGCGATGAGCCAGGAGCACACCAAGTCCAAGGTCGCCGTGATCGGCGGCGGCGCGTGGGGCATCGCGCTCGGAACTGCGGCGCAGAACACGGGGAGCGACGTCCTCGTCTACTCGCGTCGTCCCGGGCACGTCGACGCTCATGGTCTGCGCGTGACCTCGTCGATCGCCGATGCCACCGCGCATGCGCGCCTGCTCGTGCTCGCGGTGCCGAGCGAGCACGTCCGCGGCATCGCCCGTGAGATCGGCGGGCTCATCGACGGACGCCACGCCATCGTCCACGGCGTGCGTGGCCTCGTCGGCGACGGTTCCGAAAGCGACGAATTGGTGCCCATTTCTGCGGTGTTGCGTGAAGAGACGCCGACGCGGCGCATCGGTGCCCTCGGCGGACCGGTGCTCACGCACGAGCTCGCCGCCGGTGCGCCGAGCATCATCGTCGTCGCCTCGCGCTATCCCGATGTCATCCACGTCGTCCGCGACGCCTTCGGTGCGCCGTCGCTCCGCATCTACGCCACCGACGATCTCACCGGTCTCGAGTGGGCGTCGGCGCTCACGGGCATCCTCGCGGTCGCCGTCGGCTTCGCGCGTGGTGTCGGGCTCGGCGCCGGCCTCGTCTCCGCCTTCGTCACCCGCGCGGTGCACGAGGCCGCACGCATCGGTCACGCCGCCGGCGCCGAAGAGCGCACGTTCTTCGGTCTCAGCGGCTTCGGCGACCTCCTCGCCGCCATCGCCGAGGAGTCACGACCAGAGGTGCGCCTCGGGGAGAGCGTCGCGCGCGGGGGCAGCGTCGACGACGCCATCGCCGGGGCCGGTCAACGCATCGAGGCCATCGAGCTCGCCCCACGGGTCGCCGCCTTCGCGAAAAAGCACCATGTTTCCGCGCCTATTTTCACCACCATCGCCCACGGCATCTTCGCCCGCAGGCCGGCCGCCGAGTTGGTGCAAGATCTCATGCTCGGACCGATCACCGGTCCGGCGTGAACGCATCGTCGGCCTTCCTTTCACGACGCGACCGATCTATCTGAGAGCATGACCGAGCTGGCCGCGCGCGCCGCCGTGGGCTTCCTCCGGCAGATCATCGCCGGCCGGCTCGACGTCGTCCGCGGGTGGCTCGCCCCCGACGTCACCATCGAAGATCCGCGCATCGGTCGCGTCTTCGCCAGCGGCATCGCCAAGCACCTCGACACGCAGCACTATTGGCTCGCCAGCGTCGGCGCCACCGTCGAGCCCATCGGCTGCACCGGCGAGAGCGGCCGGGCGGTCGCCGAGCAAATCCTCCACCTCGGCTTCGTCACCATCCACCTCGCGATCGCCACCGACGAAGGTCCGCAAGGCGTGCGTTCGATTCGCCTTTATCAGAGCAACCTCCCTCTCGCCGGGCAGCACGCCGGCGCACGGCCGCCGATGCTCCCCGCGCGCTCGTTCGCGTTGCATGGCGCCGTCGGCGATCACCTCGGAGCCCTCGCGCAAGGCGATCTCGAGCGTGCGCTCGGCGCCTTCGAAGACGACGCGATCGTCGTCGAACCGAGCGGCGGCGCGGCGATGTACAGCGGTCTCGACGAGATTCGCTACTACTACTCGGCGATCCTCGCCCAAGGCGGCGTGCCGCTCGAGCCTTGCACGGTCACCGACGACGGCGTCGGCTGCGCCATCGAATACAACGTCCACCGATGGGGCCCCCACTCCATCCCCGCGCAGGCTGGGGTGATGGTCTATCAGCGCGGGCTCACCGGCCGCATCGCCAACTTGCGCATGTACGACGACATCGACGCGCCACTCGGTCGCAGCGCTCCGCCGCCTGCCCGCTGAACAGGAAAGCTCCGGCCGGCTACTCTTCTTCGTCTTCGTCGAACGCGTTCGAGGCTGGCTTGGGCGGCGTGTAACCCTTCGGGACCTTGATGGTCGGCTTCTTCGGGCGAGGCCGATAGAGCACGACGATGCGCCCGATGACCTGCGCGACCTCGCTGGCGGTGTGCGAGGCGAGCTTGGCGGCGATGATTTTTCGTTCGACCGAACCGTCGGCGAGGAGCTTCACCTTGATGAGCTCGTGATCGTTCAGCGCGCGATCGACCGCGCCGAGGAGATCTTTCGTCACGCCGTCTTTGCCGACCTGGACGACCGGGTCGAGAGGGTGCGCGAGCGAGCGGAGGTAGCGGGCGGCAGCGCCGGTGAGCGGCATCGCGAGAGACGTAGCACTGGTCGGCGAAGGCGCCCACCGTGAAACTAGAGCTCGGCCGCGAGGTACGGTGCAGTGGGGCTCGCGCTCTTCGCCACCTCTTCCGGCGTGCCGGACGCGACGATCGTGCCGCCATCGCTGCCGGAGCCTGGTCCGAGGTCGATCACCCAGTCGCAGCACGCGGCCAGCGCCATGTCGTGCTCGACGACGAGGACGCTGCTTCCCTGATCACGCAGCGCGGTGAGTGAGCCGAGGAGCACCGCGACGTCGCTCGGATGAAGACCGATGGTCGGCTCGTCGAGCGTGACGATCGTCTGTGGTCCGCCGCGTCGCGCGAGCTCGCGACCGAGCTTCACGCGTTGTGCCTCGCCGCCGGAGAGCGTCGTCGCCCGCTGGCCGAGCGGCAAATACCCGAGGCCGACCGCACGGAGCGCAGCGAGCCGTTCGCGGATCGGCGTCACCACTTCGAAGAGCACGTGCGCATCGTCGACGCTCATGGCGAGGACGTCGGCGATGGAGTGACCGCGATAACGGACCTCGAGCGTCGCGCGATCGAAGCGGGCACCTTGGCAGGCATCACAGGTGACGAAGACGTCGGGGAGGAAGGTCATGAGGATGCGGCGCACCCCTTGGCCACGACACTCTTCGCAGCGTCCGCCCTTCACGTTGGTGGAGAAGCGCGATGCCTTGTAGCCACGCGTCGCCGCGAGCGGCATCGTCGCGAACCAATCACGGAGCCGTGGCATCAGCTCGACGTAGCTGGCCGGCGTCGAGCGCAACGTGCGTCCGAGCGGCGTCGCGTCGACGCTGACGAACTCCTCGAGGCTCGCTGCTCCTTCGATCGAACGAAGGCTCGGCAAGACGGCGCCGCGCGATCGCAGCGCAGGGAGCAGCGTGCCCTCGACGAGCGACGATTTGCCGCTGCCGCTCGGCCCGGTGATGGCGACGAGGAGCCCGAGCGGGATGTCGACGTCGACGCCGCGGAGGTTGTGCAACGAGGCCCCGCGCAACTGGAGCATTCGGCTTGGATCGGGCCGTTTCCGCTCGGGCTTCGGCATTCGCGCGGCACGCGAGAGCCACGGCCCGGTGACGCTCGCGGGGTTCGACGACACGTCGGCGACGCTGCCTTGCGCGACGAGGCGTCCGCCCTTCTTGCCGGCGCCGACGCCGACGTCGACGACGTGATCGACGGCGCGCAGCAACTGCAAATCGTGATCGACGACGATGACGCAGCTGCCGTGCGCGCGGAGCTTTTTCACGGCCTCGCCGAGGCGCGCGACGTCGATCGGGTGCAGTCCCGCCGTCGGTTCGTCGAGAATGTAGAGGACTCCTTCGAGCGTCGAGGCGAGCTGCGTCGAGAGCCTCGCCCGCGCCGCTTCGCCGCCGCTGAGCGAGTCGAAGCGCCGATCGATGGTCAGGTACCGAAGGCCGATTTCTTCGAGAAAACGCAGGCGATCGTCGATGCCGACGAGGAGTGGCTGAAAGATGGCAGTGTGCTCGTCGCTGGCGCGTACATGTGCGTCGCCGAGCATCCGGACGAAATCGCGCGCGCTCGGAACGTTCATCGCCGTGACGTCGGCGATCGACTTGCCGTGCAAGGTGACCGCGAGCGCTTCGACGCGAAGACGAGCGCCCTTGCACGTCGCGCACGGCCTTGGCTCGCACAGCGCACCGAGGTGCTCGGCGTCGAGCGCGCCTTCGTCTTCGGCCTCTTCCGCGGCCGCGCGGAGCTGCCTCGCAATCCACGGGAAGACGCCTTCGTAGGCGACCGAGCCGCCACGTCCGGCGCGGAGCGAGGAGCCTTCGAGTAGATCGCGGCGCGTACCCTCGTCGAGCTCGGCGAATGCGACGTCGGGCTTCACCTTGAGCGAAGTCACCGCCCGCTTGAGCTCGACGGCATGAGCGACCGACGTCGGCGCACCCCAGGCGACGATCGCCCCTTCCCGCAAGGTCTTTCGCGGATCGGGGACCACGCGCGCGATCGTCGGGGTCAGCTTCTCGCCGAGGCCGTCGCACGTCGGACAGGCGCCGTGCGGGCTGTTGAAGGAGAAGAGCGCCGGCGTCACCTCGGGGAAAGTGACGTCGTCTTTCTCGCAGGCGAAGCGCTCCGAGTGCCACGAACGGTCGATGCCAGCGCTCGTCTCGGCGAGCACGATCATCCGACCTTTGCCGGTACGGAGCGCGAGCTCGATCGAATCGGTCGCGCGAGCCCGCGTCGCCTCCCCGTCGGCTTTGATCACCAGACGATCGATGACGACGTCGAGATCATGCTCGGGCTTGGGGAACGATTTCTCGTCGAGCGCCGTCGTCTCGTCGAGGCCGACGAGCTGCCCGTCGACGAACGCGCGCGCGAAGCCGTCCTTGCGCAACGCCTCCAGCTCCGACGACAAATCGCCCTGTTTTTTGCGAATGATTGGCGCAAGCAGCTGCACGCGCGCACCTTCACCGAGCGCGAGGACGAAGTCGACGATGCGCGTCGGCGTCTCGGCGCGGATGCGCTCACCACACACCGGACAGTGCGGCTCGCCGACGCGTGCATAGAGGAGGCGCAGGTGATCGGCGATCTCGGTCACGGTGCCGAGCGTCGAACGAGGCGAGCGCGCGGTGCGCTCCTGGGCGACGGCGATGGCCGCGGAGAGCCCCTCGACGAGATCGACGTCGGGCCTCGGCAATCGCGAGAGACCGCGCCGCTCGGCGGTGGAGAGCGCTTCGACGTAGCGACGCTGCGCTTCGGCGTAGATGGTGTCGAACGCCAGCGACGACTTGCCGGCGCCGCTCGGGCCGGTGATCGCGACCAAGGCATCGACCGGGATGTCGACGTCGATCGCCTGCAAATTATGGGTGCGCGCGCCACGGACGCGAATCACGCGGAGCCGCGGCGCATTCGCTTCGCTCATCAGGCTCATCGATCGAGGGCCCGACCGAGCCGCACGAGACCTTCGGTCAGGACCTCTTCGGAGAGTGCGCCGTACCGCAGGCGGAACCCCGACGGCTCGCGGAAGAAGCTTCCCGGTGCGACGATGACCTGCTCGTCGACGACCGCACGTTCGATGATCGGGCGGAGGTCGACGCCTCGATCGTCTCGGACGAAGCCGAAGATCGAGCCAGTCACGGCAGTGAACGAGAGACGCGGACGTCGCTTCACGAACTCGACGACCTGGGCGATGCGCGCCGTATCGTTCGCGCGTCGCTCGCGGCTCATCGCGTGGAGCTTGCCGATGCGTTCGATCGCGAGCGCGCCGATGTGCGAGAGGGCCGCCGAAGTGTCGCCGACTGTGTGCAAAACACCCTGAAAAACCTGACGTGCGACGTCTTCTTGCGCGAGCACCCATCCAGCACGCGCCCAACCGAGGCCGTAGACCTTGGTGAGCGACGACGTGACGATGACGTTGTCCGCCAGGTGAAATGCAGTGCGTCCGCGCGCGTCTTCGTAGTCGACGAGGTCACGATAGACCTCGTCGACGAGCAGCCGTGCGCCGGCGTCTCGTGCGAGCTCGGC
Source organism: Deltaproteobacteria bacterium (assembly GCA_025363655.1). Lineage (GTDB taxonomy): Bacteria > Myxococcota_A > Polyangia > Polyangiales > JADJMO01 > JANYDK01. The sequence goes on from JANYDK010000136.1 coordinate 15,563, forward strand.
CACCGCGCGGATCGTCGCGTCGTCGGCATAGGCTCCGGTCGGATTGTGGAGGTTGCTGACGACGACCAGCTTGGTCTTCGGCGTCATCGCGCGCGCGACGCTCACCGGATCGAGCGGCGCACCGGCGGCGAGGTCACGCGTGAAGTACACGACCCGCGCGCCCAGACCTTCGGCGACGCGGACGAGCGGCTCGTAGCAAGGAGACTCGACGAGCACGTCGTCGCCCGGAGAGAGCAGCGCCGCATAGACGCAGAAATTCCCGTGCGTCGTACCGAGCGTGGGGACCACCTGCCCGACGTCGACGCCGAAGCGTCGAGCGATCGCTCCCGTCAGCCCTGCCGATGGACGCGTATGCGTGACCTCCGCGAGCAGCTCGTCGCTCGTCCCGATGGCGTCGGCGCGTAGCGTGGGCATGCCGCTGGTGGCGAGATCGAAGCGGGCCTGGGGGTATTGTGCGATGGCCCAATCGAGGTAGGCGAGGGGAGGGAGCATCACTTCTTCCTCAGCGTGAAGGTCGCCTCGCGGACGACGTGTCCGTTGTCGCTGCTCGCGCGCAACGCTCCGGTCACCGTGCGCGCATCTCCACTTCCCTGCACGTCGGCGAGGAGCGTGCCCCACATTGCTGGGCTCGCCGTCGGATCGGGCGTCGCTTGCGCGGTGAGACGCGTGCCCTCGAGCATGCCGTGCAACTTGAGCGTGCCGAGCGCTCCCGTCGATTCACCGGTGACCTCGCCATCGCCCGCCGGCAAGACGAAGCTGAGCGTGCCAGGGCCGAGCAAGCCAGACTCTTCGTTCTCGAAGGGCGGCGCGCTGTCGGGCGTCTGCACAGCGGCAGCTTTCGAGTCGTAGCTTCCGGTGAAGGTCGCCGTCGCTGTCGCCGTCTCTGCGCCCTTCGCGCTCGCCGACCCGCTCGCTGGCGCAGGCACGTTGCTCGAGCCGTTCGCGTTCGATGCGCTGCTCGATGTGCCGCTCGAGTTCCCGCCCGACGGACCTCCGCCCTTCTCGCCCTTGCACGCGAGGTCGCCCGTGATCCACGCGAAGGCCATGAAAACGAGACCGTTCGCGATCCGACGTTTCGCTCCGCTCACGGCAGACGCTCGACGATGCGAACGCCGAGGACGCCGTCGACGTCGACGAGCTCTCCGCGCCCGACCTCGCGGCCCCCGACACGCAGCACCACCGACTCGCCGATGCGTCGATCGAGGACGACGACGTCACCCGGTCCCATCGCCGCCCATGCGCGCGCGGGCATCGTCACGGTGCCCGCCTCGGCGCGAATCTGCACCGGCATGTCGGCGAGCGCTTCGGCGAGGGGCGTCTCGCCGATGGCTGGAACTTCTACCGTTTCGCCCGAGGAGCTCGGAGGAGCGTCAGTCATGGGAGTCTCCTTGTCGGCCGTCGGCGGCTCCGGCGCAAGCTCGACGATGCGCACGCCCACGCGAGCTCGCCCGTCGGGGAGCGTGATGGCCGAGAGGCCGTGGGTCGTGCCGGGGACGACGAGAAGGCACTTGCCACGCTCGAGCCCGTCGATGACGACGACATCCCCCTCGCGCAGGGCCATTTCGCGCCGCGGCGCCCATCCCGCGGCGAGGACCACGTCGACCGTCAGCGGCATTTCGCCGAGAATCTCCAGGGCTCGCGTCGCAGGAAGGGGCAGCGGCGGCGTCGACCAGGACACGCTCACGAGGAGCCGCGCAGCCGACTTGAGCGCACCGAGTCGCACCGAGAGGTCGAGCTGCATCACCTCGGTCGTCGCGTCACTCGTCACGTGACCTACGTGACCTACGTGACCTACGTGACCTACGTGACGTGCGCGCACCGCCGCCGTGGTCGCGCCGACGCCGCTGATCGAAGCCTGCTCGAGCCCGACTCGGCGCGCGAGCCAGAGAAGCACGCCCGCGAGCGCGCCTTCGACCTCGGGATCGACGCTGCGGGCACGGGCGACGCGCGGGAGGGTCTTTCCGCCTGCGAGCGAGGTCACCAGCGCGAGCGCGAGCTCGGCTTCGACCTCGATCGCGATGCTCCCCCCAGGATGATCGAGCAAGGTCGTCGGACCGCGCGCGCCCAAATCGGAGACTGTGCCGTCGACGAGCTCACGCCGGCGAACGTCGAGCGTGATCGCATGTCCGACGAGCTCGGAGAGGCTCATCGCAACCGCGCGCGTCGAGAGCTGTGCAAAGCCCGAACGCAGCGCGGCCACCGCCGCGGGCTCCCGTGGCCGCACGCGAGGTAGCGATGGCCACGGGAACGGCGAAATCGGCACGGCGCGACGATATCACCGTCGCCCGCGCAGGGCTCACTCGGCGTCGAAGCGTTCGGATTCGACGGGCTCTTCGACGGCCACGGCCACCGGCCCGAACGGACGCGAGGGGAGCTGATGCTTCATGCGCAATCGCTTCGCCTCGAGATAACCCGCCGAATAGGGGTTCGGGGTGATGACATGAGGCAGACGATCGAGCACTTCGACGCCGAGGAGGCGCAGCGCATCGACCTTCTCTGGGTTGTTCGTCATCAGACGAACGCTGCGCACGCCGAGCTGCGTGAGCATTCCCGCGGCCATGTCGTAGCGACGCGCGTCGTCGGGCAGACCGAGCATGCGGTTGGCATCGACGGTGTCGGCGCCGTGGGCCTGCAGCGCGTATGCGCGGATCTTGTTGGCGAGGCCGATGCCCCGACCTTCTTGGCGCAGGTAGATGAGCACGCCGTGCTCTCGGCGCGCGATTTCGGCCATCGCCGTGTGGAGTTGCTCGCGGCAATCGCACTTGAGTGAGTGGAAGACCTCGCTCGTCATGCACTCGCTGTGCACGCGGACCGCGACGCCTTCGCTCCCCTCGACGTTGCCGCGCACCAGGGCGACATGTTCGTGGGGCTCTCCCGCCCAGCGGAAGACGTACATCAAGAACGTGCCGTGTTCGGTCGGGACCGGGGAGACCGCTTCGACGACGACTTCCTTCGCCGCCGCCGTGCTCGATTCGTTCGCCGGGACCTGAGGCCGGATCCTCTGAGGGACGTGCATCTCGGTCGACTCCTTATTGTTCTGCAGACTCAAGTTCGATCGCGGGGCTCGCGCGGATTCAAGGAGCCTCCGTGACCTCCACGTCTCCTATCCGATGAGCGGCCGAGGCGGAAGGTTCCCTGTCATTCTGCCCCAGCGTAGCGTTTCGGCCTCGGGCTGTCGAAGGGCCGTCTCGGGCCGCTCATGTGGCCGTGCTAGCCGAAAGCCGTGCGGGAACGCGAGCGGACCGAGACGGAGGCGAGAGCGCAAGGAGCAAGACCAAGAGTGCCGCGCGAGGTTTGGGCGCTCGGCGCCGTCTCGCTCCTCACCGACACGGCGGCGGACATGGTCTATCCGCTTCTGCCGAAGCTGCTCGCCTCGCTCGGCGGAGGAGCGGTCGCGCTCGGTCTGATGGAAGGGACGGCCGAGCTCCTCGCCAGTTTTCTCAAGGTGTGGGCCGGTCGCGCCTCGGATCGTCGCGGTGAGCGGGGCCCCTTCGTCGTCTTCGGCTATCTGCTCGCCGCATTGTCGCGACCGCTCTTCGCCTGGGTGACGGCGCCATGGCAGGTGATCGCCGTTCGTTCGATGGATCGAATCGGCAAGGGCGTGCGTTCGGCGCCGCGCGACGCCGTCATCGACTCCGTCACCGACGAGACGAATCGCGGCATCGCCTTCGGGGTCCACCGCGCGATGGACAACCTCGGCGCGGTCGCCGGTCCTGGCGTCGCTTGGAGCCTCCTCGCGCTCGGCGTCAGCGTCCGTGGCGTCTTTCTTTTCGCCGTGATTCCTGGGCTGATTTCGACGTTCGTCGCCTACTTGGCGGTGCGTGGCGAGCGCGTGAAGAAGAAGCTCGCGGGCGGCATCGAGTCGATCGCGAAGGCCGTTTCATCGACGCTTGCGCCGGCGCGCCCGCTCGGCAAGCACGCGCGACGCCTGCTCGTGGTCACCGCGGTCTTCGCCCTCGCTTGTTCGGCCGATTCGTTCTTGATGGCGCGCCTGATCGATCTCTCGATGCCGCTCGCGCTCGTTCCGATCGCTTGGATCACGCTCCAGGCTGCGAAAGCAGTGCTCAACGTCCCCGGTGGCGCGCTCGCCGATCGACTCGGCCCAAGACGCGTGCTCGCCGCCAGTTGGTTCTTCTACGGCCTCGCCTACGTGCTCTTCGCCTACGCGCCGACGTGGTCGACGTTCTGGGCGCTGCTGCCGCTCTATGCGCTGCACTACGGGCTCGGAGAAGGCGCCGAAAAATCGTGGATGGCACGGCTTTGCCCGAGCGAATCGCGTGGCCGCGCGTTCGGTGCACAGGCGGCGGTTCATGGCGTCGCGCTCTTGCCCGCGAACGTCGGCTTCGGCTTTCTCTATGCGCACCAACCCAAGTGGGCCTTCGGTGCGTCGGCGGCGGTCGCGCTCTTCGCCACGCTCCTCCTCGTCTTCGTCGCCGATCGCGACGAGGCTCTCGCGCCAGCGGCCACGTGAGCGGAGACGTGACTCACGGCTTGGTGAGCTGGAGCAGCTCGGCGCACTCGAGCTTCGCCTCGTTCCAAGGGAGCTTCTTCGCCATCGCCAATTGGCAGCGGAGATCTTGCACGCCGTAGACCTTCGGATACTTGGCGAAGAGAGGCTTGCCGGTGGTCCAGGCGTCGTCGAGCTTGCCCTTGCGCGCGAGCTCGGCGGACGCGGCATAGATCGGTCTATCGGCCTCGGCGAGCTCGGGGCCGACCTCTTCGATCGGCCTCGGACCGCTGTCCTTGACGACGACTCCAGGGGTCGGCTGTGCGTTCGTCGGCGCTCCCGTCTTCGGGACGGCCACTTGCGGCGGCTCGGCGATCGCGCGGAGTCGCGCGACGATCCATGCGCGTTCCTTCGCGTCCCACGCCGCGGCGTTCGCGCCCTCGTAGACGGCGAGAAGCTCGGCAGCGATCGCCTGCGAGAATTTCTCCGCCCGATGTGCGAAGGCGTGCGTCAGCAGCTCGGTCGTCGCCGGGCCGAAGCCGGTCATCGCTGGGTCGTAGGCGGCGAGCATCAAGCCCTTGGGCGTCGACTCGTGCACTCCACCGAGCGTGTGCGCGAGCTCGTGGAGCAGCACCGCGATGGCGCGATGACGACGGCGATCGTGGAGGAGCTTGATGCGCTCGTCCTCGGGCAGCGCCTCGAGATTCTTCTCCATCACGTCGTGCTCGTGCAGGTCGGTGCCGGCCCGGAGGACGATGTGCTTTCCGAGGATGGTACCGACGCCGAGCTGATGGAACGAAGTCGTCAGCTTGGGGAGCCCACCGACCAAACCGACCACGAAATCGACGTCTTTTCCTGCGTCTTCGTCGCGCAACGCATTCGAGAGCTCGTCGAGATCGTCGGACGTGGTGGTCGGCGTCCATGACTCGAGAGCGGCGACGTCGAGGCGCGAGGAGAAGCCGGAGACGAGCAGCTCGTCGGCGCCGTCGACGAGGTCGCGTGTGTCGTGCTTCCAGTCGACCGTTTGCGCGGCATACTTGGCGGTCGCGTGGAAACGGACCTTGAAGACGTGCGCGGCGGTCTTCGGCGCGGCCGAACCCGAAGGAGCACCGAGCTTGGCAGGCGACCACGCGGCCGCGTTGTTGCGCGCGCTCTTCTCCGCTTGGCCCCAGCGAGAATCGTAGCAACCTTCGAGCGTCCCGAGCCAAGCGATGGCGACGAGACCGATGGCGGCGAGCGCACGGGAGGTCATGCGCCACCCTCGACGCGAGGCCGACGACGGTTGCGAGCCTTCATCGAGGCACTCTACATCAGCCGTAAAATCGCATCTTCGAGGACCAGCTGCGGCGCGCGCTTCGAACCCTTGAGCGCCATGTCGGCCTCCGCGAAGACGGCGATGACGCGTTCGAGCTCGCCCTCGCCGAAGCGTCGGGCCTGGTTCGCCGTGTCACGCGCGCGAAAGGGAGGGACGCCGGCGTACTTGGCCGCGTCCTCGGGGGAGGCTCCGGTGGCGAGGAGCGCGCGCATCTTCAACATCTTGCGCATCGACGACGCGAGGAGCCCGAGCAAAGGAAGCCCTCGATCGCGTGGATCGAAGTTCTCGTCGAGGAGACGAATCGCCGTCGCTCGATCGCGCGCGGCCACCGCATCGGCGAGGCCCCACACCGATCCGACCCGCACGCGCGCGACGCAGGCGTGGACCGCGTCTTCACCGATGGGGCTGCCTTTGCCGACGTAGAGCGAGAGCCGCTCGATGACGTCGAGGAGCCCGCTCAGCTCGCCGCCCACCAGATCGACCACCGCGTCGGCGACGTCCGGAGCCATCGCGTGCCCACGCCTCTTCGCTTCTTCGCGGAGAAAACCCGGCAATTGGTGAGGTCGCAGCAGATCACAGGTCACGACGACTCCCGCCTTCTTCGCGGTGTTGGCGAGACGTCTTCGACCATCGACCTTGCTGCCGACGAGGAGCACGCAGCTCGCCGGTGACGGAGACGCGAGGTAATCGGCGAGGGCGTCGCTCGGAGACGTCTTGATCCGCTTGGTGTCGTCGTCGTCGCCCGCCTTCTCCAGGCGCTCGATGCCGCGGACGATGACGAGACGCTTCTTCGACATCATCGGCATCGTGTTCGCCGACTCGAGGATGCGACCGATCGGCGACTCGCCGGCTTCGAAGGCGTCGATGTTGAAGCCTGCCGTCGCGGCATCGACCACGTGCCTACGCGCGGCGGCGACGACCCGATCGGCGAAGATGCGCTCCTCGCCGAGGACGACGTAGACCGGGCGCGCTTTGCCAGTCTCGATCTCGGCGATCGCTTCCTCGGGCGTCATGTCGCGCGAGCGTCCGTGCGAAGGTCGCGAGGGTCAAGCGTGCCACCGCGGCCCATCGATTCAGGCGTGTTTTTCGACGAATTTGCCCGACGCTCATCCCGACACATTCAGCCGATGACGCGTGGCACACCGGTGAGGTAGGCTGACCGCGCTCGCTCACGGCGCTGCGTGCCCCGGTCGAGCCGCAGCTTTCTCGCTCTTCCCTTCACCCCGCCGCGCCTACCCCGCGGTGTCGCCTTGCGAGGTCCACGATGCGCTCGTTGTCGCCGTTCGTCGCCGTCGTGCTTTCCAGCTCTCTGATGGCGCTTCCCGTGCTCGCCGCTGGCGACAAAGCACCGGCCGCGGCAGATGCCAAGCCTGCCGACGCTGCAGGCGCCAAAGACGCGAAGGACCCGAAGGACGCGACGCCGACGCCTGCTGCAGGCGAGAAGCCCCCGGCGGCAGTCGACAAGCTCGGCGAAGATTCACCGACGACGACCAACTCGACCAACACCACCGTCAGCGCCGATGGACCGACGTCGTCCAGCGATCCGAAAGAGGTCGAGGGCAAGACGTACTACTTCGTCGGCGCGCGCTATCGGCACACGTTCCTGCCGAAGTGGATCCTCAACCTCTTCGTCGACGGCGGGCCGAGCGTCGTCTCGATCCCGAGCGCCGGCATCGAAGCTGGCTTTCGCAAAGACGGCTTCGACATCATCGGCGCCATCTCCTACGCCGACTATTCGATGAAAGAATTCCCCTTCAAGGGAAAGAGCGAGGCCGACACCGCGTACGAGGCGGTGAAGTCGAACCTCAAGCTCATCAACATCACCGCCGACTTCCTCTGGGGCACCGATTTCAGCCCCAAATTCGCCTTCCAATACGGCGTCACCGCCGGCCTCGGCATCGTCCTCGGCGACCTCCATCGCAATCAGCTGAAGCCGGCGAGCGGCTCGGCCCCCGGCGATCCCAACAGCTACGTCCACTGCAACGGTCCGAAGGACGGCGGCTCGGGCGGCTACTGCGACGACAGCAACGATCACTACGGCGAGTACAGCGACTCGTCGTGGTTCAACGGCGGCAAGAAGCCGAACCTCTACCCCGTGTTCGGACCGATGATCGCCTTCCGCTACAAGCCAGCCAAGCAGTTCGTCGCTCGCCTCGATGGCGGCTTCAACCTGTTCACCGGCTTCTTCTTCGGAATCGGCCTCAACTACGGCATCTGATCGCGCGTGGACTCGCCCGTCCTCCCCGCCCGCTACGCTCCGGTGCGTCGTCTCGGCGCCGGTGGCGGCGGCGAGGTTTGGACGGTGCGCGATCGCATCAGTGGTCGTCTCCTCGCGCTCAAGGCCCTCGCCGGTGGCGCGGGGAGCTCGCATCACGAGGTGGCAGCGCTGGTTCGTGAAGCGACGACGCTGCTCGATCTCTCGTCGTCGCTCGGCGCTGCGCTCCCCACGGTCGAGCGCTTCGGTCGTCTCGCCGATGGTCGTCCGTACCTCGTTCGCGATCTCGTCGAAGGAGAGAGCCTCGCCGCCTTCATCGAACGAGGCGGCGATCTCCGCGGCGCTTCGCGTGCGCTCCTCGGTGCTGCGAGCAAGCTCACGCTCCTCCATCGCGCCAGCCTCCTCCACGGCGACATCAAGCCGGCGAACATCATCGTCCAACCGAGCGGGACGGCGACGCTCGTCGACCTCGGTCTCGCCACCGCCTGGGGTCCGTCGGGTGCACGGCCCGAAGGTCTGACGCCACGCTTCGCCGCCCCCGAGCTCTTCGATGGCGAACCGCTGACGGTGCGCGGCGAGGTCTATGCGCTCGGCGCCAGCCTTCGTGACGTCCTCGCCGGTTGCGAGCCGGGCGATCTCGAGGCCGAGGCCATCGACGCTCTCAGGTCCATCGAAAGAAGGGCGATCGCCCGCGATCCATCGAGTCGTTATCCATCCGTCGACGAGGTCGGCGCTGCCATCGCCGCCGCGTGCGGGTTCCCTGCCGAACCGATCGGACCGCGTGGTCTCTGGACGATCGTCGCCACCGACACGCCCCTCGGCGAGCTGGTCAAAGAGGTCGAGGCGCTCGCCATCGGCGAAGAGCTCGCGGTCGTGGGTGCCGAAGGTAGCGGCGGCCGGACGCTGATGGCCGCGCTCTCCTGGCGCCTCGCGATCCACGGTTGGCCCGTCGCTTGGCTCCGCGGCCGCTTCAACGAGCACGCGCTCGCGCTCGAATTGGCGACGGCGCTCGGCGCTGCAGAGGCCACGCCCGCCTCGTTCGGTGCCCACGGCGGGCTCCTCATCATCGAAGATCCTGGCCGTGCCGAGCTCGAGATCGCCGAGCTGCGAAAGGCTGGCGCCCGCGTCGTTTCCCGTCGGACGAGCGACAAGCGCGCTCCGCGGTTCCTCGTTCCGAAGCTCGCCGATCGTGACGCGTTCGCGCTCGTGCGTCGCGCGCTCCCCTCGTTGCCCGAAGGCGTCCTCGCCCGCATCGTCGCGCGCGGCGAAGGTCTTCCTGGGAAGGTGCGCGCCATCGTCGACGCCATCGCCGATCGCGCCATCGTCCGCGCCGAGTCGGTCGACGTCATCGTCACCCACATCGAGACCGCACGCGCCGCGCAGTCCCCTGGCTCACCGAGCTCGGCGCCGGAAGCGATGCGCGACCCTTCGTTGCAAGGGGGAATCGAGCGAGTGCGCGAGCTCCTCGACGCCGGTCGTGTCGCCGACGCAGAGGCCGTCCTCGCCGGCGCCCCCGACGACGCGCGCGCGGCGCTCTTTCGCGGCTGGATCGCGCTCACCAAGGGCGACTACGACGCTGCGCGCGCTGCCGGCGTGGAAATCGAGGGAGAATCGGTCCCTTTGCGCGCCGAACGCGCGCTCCTCCGCGCCAAGATCGAGTCGAAGACCGGCGCCTACGATCGCGCCATCGACGAGGCCAATGTCGCGCTCGGCATCGTCGACGTCGAAGCGATCGCGCCGGCCATCGCTGCCGAGGCGTTGCAAGCTCGTGGCGTCGCCAAGGTCTATCGCGGTGACGACGCCGGCGCAGTCGACGATCTTCGTCGTGCGATTCGGGTCGCCCGTGGCGCGATGGCAGCTCGCATCGAGGCGCTCGTGCACTCGTCGCTCGCGCTCGCCCATCAGCGCGCTGGCCGCGCCGCCGATGCGCGCGTCGCCTATCGCGAAGCCATCGCCGCCGCCGAGTCTGCGGGTGATGCAGCCGCCGTCGCCACCGCACGTCTCAACCTCGGAACGCTCGCTTGGGCCGAGGGCGATCTGGCAGCCGCGCTCGGCGAATTCGAGGCTGCCGCCGATCTCGGTCGGCGCGTGCAGAAGCAGTCGACCGTCGAACGCGCGCTCCTCAACCTCGCCTTCGTCGATCTCCACCTCGGTCGCTACGCGCGTGTCGTCACGACCTTGAAATCGCTCGAGTCGCTCGAGGGCCAGATGACGCCGGCGGGGCGCGCTCAGCTCCTCGGCACGCGCGCCGAGCTCGCGGGAAAAATGGGTGACGTCACGCGCGCGGTCGAGCTCTATCGCGCGACCACGCAGGCCTGGCGCGAGACGGGTCGTCCGCAAGATGCCGCCGAATCGGTGCTCGACGAGATCGTCATGCGTCGCACGCGTGGTTCGAGCTTGGTCGGTGCCGAAGACGATCTTCTCGCGCTGGAGGCCGCCACACGCGAGGCGGGAGGTCGCGCCGCCGAGCTCGCACCGCAGCTCGCGCTCGCTCGGGCGCTCGTCAAGGCAGCCACGAACGACGACGTCGGCGCGCTCCACGAGCTCGACGAAGCAGCAAAAGTGGCCCAATCGCAGGGTGCCCACGAGTGGCGCTGGCAAATCCATGCGGCTCGCGCGCGTCTCCTCTCCGATCAGGGGAGTCACGCGCGCGCACGTCGTGACGCCGACGAGGCTGCCGCCATCCTCGAGGAGATGGCCGCCAAGCTCCCGCGCGATTTACGCGAGGTCTTCTGGGACGAGCCGCGACGGCGCGTCCTCCGACAAGCGCGCGAGGCGACCGTGCTCGGTCCGCAAACGGGGATGCCGCCGCCGATGAGCCACGTGACGGCCCTGCCGCACACGGCGGTCTCGCCCAACCTCGTCGTCCAGAGCGGCGGAATGACCCAGTTCGTGCGCCTCGCCGAAGATCGCCTGGCGCGCATCCTCGCGGTCAATCGCGACCTCGCCTGCGAGCCCGATCTCGCGCGTCTCCTCGCGCGCGTCACCGATCAGGCCATCGACCTGCTCGGTGCCGATCGCGGCTTCGTCCTCCTCGCCGAACAAGACGAAGAGAGCGCGCCCGATGCCGCCGCCCAGTTGCAAGCCCGCGCCGCGCGCGATCGTCGCAAGGACGATCCTTCCGTGCAGTTCTCGCGCTCCATCGCCGAGCGCGTCCTCCGCACCGGGGAGCCCATCGTCACCAACGACGCCCGTCGCGATGCGCGGCTCGGCGAGGCGGCGAGCGTGCACGCGCTGGCCATTCATTCCGTCGCCTGCGTGCCGATTCCCCGCGTCCGCGGCGCCGATCGTTCGCCGATTGGCGTTCTCTACCTCGAGACGCGCGGCGCGAGGCCCGGTCGCGTCTCAGCGATGGAGCAAGAGCTCCCGACCGTCCTCGCCTTCGCCGATCAGGTCGGCATCGCCATCGCCAACGCCAAGCTCGTCGAAGAAAATCGAAGGCGCGCCGACGAATTGGCGAAGGCCAACGAGCAGCTCGAGATCGCGCGGGCCCGCCTCGACGAACAACTCACGCGCCGCACCGAACAGCTCGAGAAAGCCAAGTCCGATCTGGCGACGACCCGTCAAGCACTGCGTGGTCACGCCGGCTACACGGGCTACAAGGGCCTCGTCGGCACGAGCAACGCGATGCGAAGGCTCTACGCGCTCATCGATCGCGTGAAGGCCGCCGACGTCCCGGTGCTCATCACCGGCGAGAGCGGCACCGGCAAAGAGGTCGTCGCCCGCGCCATCCACGCCGGTGGCGAGCGTGGCAAGAAGTCGTTCCTCGGCGTCAACTGCGGCGCCATCCCCGCCAACCTCCTCGAGAGTGAGCTCTTCGGTCACGTCCGCGGCGCGTTCACCGGCGCCGATCGCGAGCGAAAAGGCCTCTTTCGCGAGGCCGAGGGCGGCACCATCCTCCTCGACGAAATCGGTGAGATGCCGCTGAAGATGCAGGCCGGTCTCCTCCGCGTGCTTCAAGAGAAGCGAGTGCGCCCGGTCGGCGGCAACCGCGAAGAGACGGTCGACGCGCGTGTCATCTGCGCCACCAACCGCGACCTCCAAGAGATGGTCGCGCAGAACACCTTCCGCGAAGACCTCTTCTACCGCATCAACGTCGTCGCCATTCGTCTGCCGTCCCTCCGCGAGCGCGCCGAGGACATCCCGCTGCTCGTCGACTACTTCCTCGGAGTCTTCGCCGCGCACTACCGCCGCGAGCGCAAGACGGTGTCACGCGACGCCGTCAAACGTCTGCAGGGGTACGCTTTCCCGGGCAACGTGCGCCAGCTCGAGCACGTGCTCTTGAACGCCTTCGTCCTCAGCGACGGCCCGCAAATCGAAGCCGCCGATCTCGCGCTCCCGGACTCGGTGCGCACGGCGTCGGTGCCCCCCGAGTCGCGTCGATCGGACCCGCCGGAATCGGAAGAAGACGAAGCCGACGACGACGAGAGCGCCGGCGACGAAGCGGTCGCCTCGACCTTCGCCGCGCACAAACAGACCGAGAAGGAGCGCATCCTCCACGCCCTCGAGCGCGCCGGTTGGAACCGCCTTCAGGCCGCCAAGATCTGCGGCATCCCACGCCGCACCTTCTACCGAAGGCTGAAGGAGTACGGCATCCAAGGTTGAGGCCGAGCCGCCCGCGACGCTCAGTGAATCTCAGTGAATCGAGAGATCGGTCGTCGAGTACACGGTGTAGAGGAACACCGAGTCCGCGAAGACGAGCGGCGCCATCAACGTCGTGCGCGTGTCCTGCCGATGCTCGCCTGCATGCGTCCACGTGTCGGCCGTGAAGTCGTACTTCCAGACGTGACCCGACGAGAGGTTCTGCTTTCCCGCATCGCCATCGCTGCCGATGTCTTGCTGGAAGTTGACGAGTCGGTAATACGCGCCCTTGAAGGACCACGAGACGTACTGGTTCATCACGAAATGATCGACCGGCGCCGTCGATTTCTTGAACGTCTTGGCGACGGTGTCGAACAGCAGCACGTCGTTGTTGCCGTCGGCCATCTCGACGACGATGGTCTTGTTCACCACCGCGACCTGCCCATATCCGGGGTAGGGCGTCGGCAGCTTGTCAGCCATCGTCGTCCACGAATTCGCCGCCAGACTGTATCGATAAAGCAGCGTGCGATCACCTTTCGCCGGGTCGCCCCCTTCGCCAATGGGACAGCCAATCATGTAGGCGCTGTCGTCGACCGATGCGAGCGCAGGGCCCGTGCACACGTTCGGCACGTTGGTGATCGGTGACCAAGTGTCCGCTGCAGGGTCGTAGACGAAACCCTCTGCGTGCGCCGTACGCTCGGTGATTTTCCCCGACTCACTCCCGAGGACGAAGATTTTCCCGTTGCTCAAGACTGCATTCAGCGCCGCGGCGCCCGTCGGATAGGGCTTGCGCTTCGACCACTTGTCGGCGGCCGTGTCGTAACACTCGACGTCGCTCACCTCGGTCACGTCGCGATATCCAGCGACCGCGCAGATGAGCCCATTGATGTCGAAGAACTGCGTCACGCGCGGGTTCGGCCAGGCCGCGCCGTTCTTCCAAGTGTTGCTCGCCGGGTCGTAAATCTCGACGTTGTCGACGTATTGGGTCGAGCCCTTGATCCCACCGATGACGTAGATTTTCCCGCCCGATGCGACCGGCATCCCGATGCGAGCTGCCGTCGGCGCAGCGCGCTCGGTCAGCGTCTTGCCATCGGCGTCGTACTTCTCGACGTGCGATTCGAAATCGAACGCGTTGAGGTGATCGAGGATCTTGTCCTTGGCGCTGCAGCCGAAGAGGACGAGCCCGAGACCGAGGGCCGGAAGACGAAGCGAAGAACGCTGCATTCGGAAAGAAGACATCGAGTGTCACTCCTCTGTCGAGAGAGAGAGGTGCCGTTACGCGCATCGCTGGGACGGCCCGGCGACCGAGCGAAGCGAGATCGACCGGACGGCCAAAGTTGCGGAGCAGTCTTTGGCGAATGAGACGGTCGAGCAAAGCTGCGAATTCACTCCGCGCGGCGAGCTCCGCGGAGCGCCGACCCGACAAGATTTCGCGGCGCCCGGTCCGGTGGTACACGGCGCCCGTCATGGTCCAGCGCATCACCCGAGCCCTCGTTCCCACCATCAAAGAGACGCCCGCCGAGGCGACCAACGCGTCGCACATCATGCTCCTGCGCGCGGGTTTCATCCGCCAGCTCGGGGCCGGCATCTACAACTTCCTCCCGCTCGGCTTGCGCGTTCTTCGTAAAATCGAGGCGATCGTCCGCGAAGAGATGAACCGCTCGGGCGCGCTCGAGGTCCTCATGCCGGCGCTGCTCCCCGCCGACTACTTCAAGGAGACGGGCCGCTGGGACCTCTACGGCGACACTCTCTTTCGTCTGAAAGATCGCAAAGGCGGCGACTACCACCTCGGACCGACGCACGAAGAGATCATCACCGACATGGTGCGACGCGAGGTCCGCAGCTATCGCCAGCTGCCGCTCAACCACTATCAAGTCCAGACCAAGTTCCGCGACGAGGCGCGTCCGCGCTCGGGCATCCTTCGCTGTCGCGAGTTCACGATGAAGGACGCCTACTCCTTCGACGTCGACGAAGCCGCCGCGGTGAAGAGCTACGAAACGATGCGCGAGGCCTACCGCCGCATCTTCACGCGCGCCGGTCTCACCTTCCGCATCGTCCAGGCCGACAGCGGCGCCATCGGCGGCAAGACCTCGGCCGAGTTCCAAATCCTCGCCGATTCGGGCGAAGACGCGATCGTCGCCTGCGACAACTGCGACTACGCGGCGAACGTCGAGGCCGCCGAGGTCGGTGACGGACCCGAGAGCATCGATCCACGCGGCACCCTCTTCTCCATCGAAGAGGTGCACACGCCGGGCAAAGGCGGCATCACCGCCGTCGCCGAATTCCTCGGCGTCGGCGCGTCGCAATTCATCAAGTCGCTCCTCTACACCACCCCGAAAAAAGAGCTCGTCATGGTCTGCCTCCGTGGCAACCACGAGGTCAACGAGGTGAAGCTCGCCGCGGCGCTCGGCGTCGCCGAAGTGCACCTCGCCGCCGAAGCCGACGTGGTCAAGGCCACCGGCGCCAAGGTCGGCTACGCCGGCCCTATCGGTTTCAAGGGTCGCGTGGTCATCGATTCGTCGGCCACGCGGGTCAGCAATGGCGTCACCGGCGCCAACAAGACCGACTACCACCTCAAGGGCGTCAACTTCGGCCGTGATTTCCAGGCCGAAAAGGTCGACGTTCGCGCGGCGTCGGCGGGCGATCGTTGTCCGCGCTGCGCGACTGGCCACTTCAAGGCCTACAAGGGCATCGAGGGCGGACACATCTTCATTCTCGGCACCCACTACTCGTCGAAGATGCGCGCCGTCTTCCTCGACGAGAAGGGCGAAGAGAAGCCGATGGTGATGGGCTGCTACGGCATCGGCGTCTCGCGCCTCGTCGCCTCCGCCGTCGAGCAGCACAGCGACGCCGACGGCATTCGCTGGCCGCTGGCGATCGCCCCCTACCACGTCCACCTCTGCACCCTCGGCAACGACGCTGCCATCAACACGGCCGCCGAGACGCTTTGTCAGTCCCTCGAAGCGCGCGGCATCGAGGTCCTCTGGGACGATCGCGACGAGCGACCGGGCGTGAAATTCAAGGACGCCGACCTCATCGGCATCCCCTACCGCGTCACCATCGGCGCCAAGACCATCGCGCAGAACGCCTGCGAGCTGAAGGCGCGCACCCAGCGCGATTCGAAAGCGTTCGAGCTCATCAGCCTCGCCGACGCTCCCGAGCGAATCGCGCAAGCCGTTCACGCTGCGGTGCGCGTCGAGGTCTGACGTGCTCCGCCGTCGGTTCGCCGCTCTGGTGTTCGTCCTCCTGGCTTCGTGCCGCGAGCGCACCGCCGAGCCGGAAACCAAGGCATCTCCAGAGCCTCCGTCGACGTCGAGCAGCGCCTCGCCGCTGCCGAATTTGCCGCCGTCCGCGGTCATCGACGGCTCGTTCTCGGCGATGGGTACGTCGATCACGTTCAAGATCTGGACGAACCGCGAGATGGCCGCACGGGCGGCGATGCAGGACGCGCTAGCCGAGATCCAGCGCATCGAAGCGCTGATGACGACCTGGAAGGACACCTCCGAGGTCTCGCAAATCAACGCCGCTGCGGGCGGTGCTCCCATCGTCGTCTCGCAAGAGCTGATCGACGTCTTGCAGGGCGCGCGCTCGATCCACGACGCCTCCAAGGGCGTCTTCGACATCACGTTTTATGGCCTGAAAGGGCTCTGGCGCTTCGATCAGGACATGGTCGAGCAGCTGCCCGATCCGGCCGCCATCAAGGCTCGTCTTCCCCTCGTCGACGGCACCAAGGTCGAAATCGATCCGAGCAAACGCTCCGTGCGCCTCGCCACCAAAGGCATGCTCATCAACCTCGGCGGCATCGCCAAGGGCTACGCCGTCGATCGCGCGGCCGCGGTGCTCGCCAAGAGCGGCTTCACCGACGTCGTCGTCCAAGCCGGCGGCGATCTCCTCGTCAAAGGCCGCAAAGGACAGGCCGATTGGGTCGTCGGCATTCGCGATCCTCGCGGCGGCGGCGACGATTTCTTCGCCCTCGCGCCGATCAGAGACGCATCGTTCTCGACCGCCGGCGACTACGAGCGCGCCTTCATCAAAGACGGCAAGCGCTACCACCACATCCTCGATCCGCGCACCGGCTATCCAGCGACCGCGTGCCGCAGCGTGACGGTCCTCGCGCCCGACGCGCTCACCGCCGACGAGCTCGACGACGCCGTCTTCATCCTCGGTCCCGAGGAAGGCCTCCCGCTGATCGAAGCGCGCGAAGGCGTCGGCGCCGTCATCGTCGACAAGGACAACAAGGTCCACATCTCGAAGCGGCTCGAGGGCGTCATCAAGGTCGTTCACCCGCCCACGCCTGGCATCTGAGTGCGAGTGCGCGCATCGCGTACGAGGTGCGCGCGGATAGGGACGGATTTGCCTGCTCACGGGAGCCGTGTGGTACCGATGGGTGCACTTCACCTGTCGGAGGATCCAGATGCTCCAACGCTTCTCTTTGCGACACGTCTTCGCACTCGGATTCGTCGCCGTCGCCCTCGGCGGCTACGCCTGTAGCTCGAGCAACTCGTCGTCGTTCACCAGCGATCCTGGCGGCGGCGGCGTCTGTCGCAATGGCTGTGCGAACGGCATGACGTGCTCGCCTTCGACTGGAGGCTGCGTCGAGTGCACCACCGATGCGCAATGTCCGGCCTCGCGTCCTCGCTGCAGCGGCGGCGCGTGCGTGGCGTGCGCGAGCAATGGCGACTGTGCGGCCGCTACCCCCGCGTGCTCACCGGCGACCCACACGTGTCAGGTCGCCTGCACCGCGACGAGCTGCCGCGGAGTGCTGCCGATCTGCGACCCATCGAGCACCGCGTGCGTCGGATGTCTCGCCGACAAGGACTGCCCGGCAGCCGTGGGAAGGCCGTTCTGCGATCCGACCACCAAGCTCTGCGTGGCGTGCTCCACCAACGCGCAGTGCGGCGCCGCTGCGCCCGTCTGCTACACGAAGATCGGCATCTGCGTCGGCTGCTTGAGCAACGGCGACTGCAACGCCACGACGCCGATCTGCACCGGCGATCTCCGCTGCAAAGTCGGCTGTACCTCCAACACGGGCTGCAGCGGCGACAAGCCGCTGTGCGAGACCACGAGCGGTGAATGCGTCGGGTGTCTCGCCAACGGCGATTGCCCCTCGACCGCTCCCATCTGTCACGGCGGTCGCTGCGCGCAGTGTCAGAACAACTCCGATTGCCCCGCCGCGCATCCCTTCTGCGGGGACACCGCGTGCGTCGACTGCCGCAACGACAAGGACTGCCCTGCCACGGCACCGACGTGCCGCGCAGGGCTTTGCACCGTCAAAGGCTGATCGCGGACCGGCGCGACGTCACGCCGTCGCGCGTACTTCTGTCTTCCCGCCGCCGTACAGCTTCTCGACTTTGTCGCCGTAGACCTGCCAGACGTTGCGGCGCTTGAGCTTCATCGACGGCGTCAGCATGCCGTTTCCGACGGTGAAATCTTCCTTCACCAACTCGAACTTCAGCACCTTCTCGAACTGCTTGAAGTCGCCGCTGTAGGCCTCGAGCTCGGCGCGGATGAGGTTCTTCACCTTCGGATCGGCGAGGAGCGAGTCGTCGCTGAGCGACTCGATGCCGTTCTCCGGCTTCTTCGCCCACTCGCGCAGCTCGGTCATGTCGGGGACGATGAGCGCGACGTTGTACGGCTTGTTCGAGCCGTGCACCATCACGTTGGCGATGTACTGCGAGAGCTTGAGCTTCTCTTCGAGCGGCGAAGGCACCACGTACTTGCCGTTCTCCAGCTTGTACTGCTCCTTGATGCGGCCCGTGATGTAGAGGTACCCATTGCGATCGAGGCGCCCCATGTCGCCGGTCCGAAACCCACCATCCTCAGTGAAAACGGCCTTATTTTCCTCGGGCCGGTTGTGGTAGCCCTTCATGATGTTGGGCCCGTAGAGGATGACCTCGCCGTTCTCCGGGTCGTTCGTGATCTTGTGATCGAGCACCACGCGCACGAGCGGAATCGCGCGACCGACCGACCCGATGCGACGACGTCCGGGCGCGTTGGCGGTGGCGATCGGCGAGGTCTCGGTGAGACCGTAGCCTTCGTAGACCATGACGCCGATGCCATCGATGAACTCCGCGACCTCGCGTGAGATCGCCGCGCCGCCGCTGAACGCATACTTGAGGCGACCGCCGAAGCGCGCGCGCACCTTTTCGAAAACGAGCCGATCGGCCGCTTCGAAGGCGGCGACCTCGAGCAGCGTCAGGCGCCCGCCCTCACGTCGCTTCTTCGCCGCTGCGAGCCCGGCTGCCACCAGCTTCTGCACCGGCTTCGGCTTCTCGCGAATCTGCTTCTGCACGCGATCGTAGATGCGGTTGAAGATGCGCGGCACGCTCATGATGAGGGTCGGACGCACCTCCGCGAGGTTGTCGATGATCTTGTCGACCGACTCGGCGAGCGCCATCGCCGCGCCCATCGAGAGCAGACAGTGCAGCTCGACGGTCTGCCCGAACGAGTGCGCCCAGGGAAGGAACGAGAGGCTCCGATCCTCCTGCTCCATGTCCATGATTTCATGGACGGCGCTGACGTTGCTGGCGATGTTGCCGTGCGAGAGCATGACGCCCTTCGGCTCGCCGGTGGTGCCGCTGGTGTAGATGAAGCCGCAGATCGACTCGGCGTCCGGATGCACCGCCGCGACAGGCTTGAGGCGCCCTTCGGCGAGCACCGACTCGTACGTGTGCGTGTCCGTCGTCGAGCCCTCGAAGGCGATGACGTGCTTCAGCGAAGGAATCGACGAGACGTAGTCCTTCGTCTTCGCGTAAATCGACTGGTTGGCGACGAGGAGGACCTTCGCCTCGCAGTCCTTGAGGATGAACTGCCACTCCTTCTCGGCCTGCGCCTCGTACATCGGCACGTAGCAAGCCTCGAGGCCGTACACCGCATAGGCAGCGACCGCCCACTCGACGCGGTTGTTGGCGATGACCGCGACCTTGTCGCCCTTGCCGACACCACGCGCGGCGAGCCCGGCGCGAAACGCGTCGACGAGCCGTCCGAACTCACCGTAGGTGATCCACCGCCACGAGCTTCCGACCTTCGTACCGAAGAGCTCGCGCCCTGCGTAGTGTTCCACCGACTGTTCGACCAGTTCGACGAGATTGGCGTACTTCATGGTGCAGGAGTCCTCCTCGGGAGAGCACGAAGCTACGGCCGGATGAGGCACGCGTAAACCACCGTCCGCGAAACGAGACTCGAATCAGCCGAGCTGCCGCGCGTGCCAGAGCAGCATTTCCACGCTCCCCGGACCACGGAGAAACGGCTGATCGTGCGGCCCGATCGCCAGGCGGAAGTCGTGCGGGACTTTTCGCGCCGAGAGCGCGGCATCGAGCGCCTCGACCGGCTTGCGAAAGACGTCCAGCGTGCTCGTCATCAGGTGCAAAGGGCGCGCGCCGGCAGCGAAGGCCTTTTCGATCCGCGCAGCCCACGAAGGCGCCTCGGCCACGGAGATCGCCGCCTGAACGCATCCGATCGAGCCGAGCTCCTGCGCGCGCCGCACCCCGACGCCGAGCGATGCATAACCACCCAATGAAACCCCGTCGACCCCGAGGTGCTCGGGTCCGGCGAGCGCCGGCGTCTCCGAGTAGAGCCGCGGGAGGAGCACGTCGAAGATCCATTGCGTGTGCGCGTCGATCGCCCACTCGACGTTCGGCCCTGTTTTCCAGATGTTCGGCGTGTACGGGCAAGCGACGACCATTCCGCGAAATGGGCTCTTCGAGAGCTCGTCACGCACCTCGACGCACCGCTCGTCGCTCGCCATCTTGCCGAGCCCTTCGCGGGTGATCGTCGCCGGCGCGCGCAGGTGTGCATACCCCTCGGCGACGCCGTAGCGCTTCACCCAGGCATACGCGCCCATCTCCTCGTCGACGGTCTCGGCGAGCCCATGCAAGAGCACGAGCAGCGGCACACGCTCCTTCTTCGTCAAGTGTCGCGGTACCAGCACGACCGCGCGCCGCGCGATTTTCGGATCACCCGGCAGCTTCCAGTCGTGGAGCGCGAGCTCGTCGCCGGCCACGCGCTCCTTCGGCTCCGCCACCGGGTAGGGCGCATCGGGCAGCTCGGGCACCGTCGGCGCGCTCGATGCGGTCGAGCTCGAGCTCGAAATGGAAGGCGCAGTCGAAGGCTCGGTCGTGGGCGCGTCCATCCTCGAGCTCGCCGGCGGCGTCGATTCGTGCGCGCCCGGCTCTCGACGACACGCTGGAATCGCCAGCATCGCCAAGGCTTCGAGCGCGCGTCGCCTTCCAATCACGCCTCACTCTAGCGTGTCGTCCAACGGAGGGCGCCACGCCGCGCACCCTTCCGACAGCCGAGATTCCCCATCGCCGAAATGCCCGCGAGCCCCATGGTCGGGAGGAGCGGGCGAAATAGGCGCTTCACGGCCCAAGAACGCTCGGCGAGGGGCAACGCCGTCCTCGCCTTTGACCTTCCGGAGCGCCCTTGCTACGAACCGGCCGACCAACGCGAGAGAGCAGTTTTTCTCGCGTGTTCCGTGTTCGAGCCGCAGGTGAAGAGCCGTTGTCGAAGTGGCGAGATCTCGGAGACGTCGGCACCGTCGGCATCGAGTTCATCGTCTCGATCGGCGTCTGTTACTTCGCGGGTCACTGGCTCGATGTCCGCTACTTCGGCGGCCACGGGTACGGCGACCTCGCCGGCTTCGCCTTCGGTCTCGTCGTCGCCTTCCGGGCGATCGTCATGGCCGGTCGGCGCGCCACCCTGAGCGTCGAGCGCGTGGAACGAGAAGAGCGCGAAAAGCGCGAACAACGCGCGGCCGAGCGCGAGTTGTACGAGCAACGAGAGAAGCATGAGCGCAGCCGTGAGCGAAACTCCTGACGCATCGACGAGCGAGGCGAGCGCACGCGCGCTTCATGCCCGCACGATGCGTTCGGTCGCGATCGCCATCGCCGCCTCGGTCGTCGTGCTCGCCGTCGCCTGCACGGTGACCAAAGGCGGTCGCTTCGGCTTCGGCGTCGTCGTCGGCGGCGTCATCGGCTTCACCAACTTCCTCGTGCTCGCGAAGATCCTCGAATCGATGACCGGCAAGGGCAACGGCGCGGCCTTCTGGGGCCTCGTCTATGTCATGAAAATCGTGCTGCTTTTCGGCGGCATCGCTCTGCTCTTGCACTCCGGTCTCCTCAGCGGCGTCGGCATGCTCGTCGGCTTTGCCGCACTCGCCCCCGGAATCGTGTTAGGGGGGCTCCTCGCTTCGCCGTCCGGCCCTACCCATGGGAACGACGACACCGGCACCCGGTAAGGTTCGCAATGCCCGAGCACACAAGCTTTCTGAGCTATCTCGCCGCAAAAATCGGCGCCAATTGGGACCACAACGTGGCGGCGTGGGAAGCGCTGAACACCCACGTCGACCCGAAGACCGGTCAGGTCATCCCGGCGTGCGTGAACCACTTCGACCCGAAGTACTGCTCGGGCATGAATCTGCTCGGCAAGGGCGACGTCGTCACCAGCCACCACTTCGAGCCGCTCATCGCCTCGGTAGTCGTCATGCTGGTCGTGCTGATGCTCGCCGTGATGACGCGCTCGCGCATCCAGAACCTCGACAAGGCCGTCGTCCCGGACGCCAAGCTCAACGTCCGCACCATCGTCGAGATCCTCATCGAGACCTTCTTCGGAATGATGAAGGACATGATGGGTCTGAAGCGGGCCAAGCGCTATCTGCCGCTCATCGGCACGTGCGCGATGTTCATCTTCTTCTCGAACATGGGCTCGCTCATCCCCGGCTTCTCGCCGCCGACGTCGAACCTCAGCATCACCTTCGGCTGCGCGCTGATCGTCTTCGTCGCGTACCACTACTACGGCCTCAAAGAGAACGGCGTCAGCTACCTCAAGCACTTCCTCGGGCCGATGCTGGTGATCGCCCCGCTGATGCTGGTCATCGAGCTCATCTCGCACTGCATCCGCCCGGTGACGCTCGCCGTTCGTCTCTTCCTCAACATGGCGGTCGACCACCTCGTGGTCAGCATCGTCGTCGCGCTTCTTCCGCTGATCGTGCCGCTCCCGCTGATGGTCCTCGGCACCCTCGTCGCGGTCGTCCAGACCCTCGTCTTCTGTCTCCTGGCCTCGATCTACGTGTCGATGGCCACGGAGCACGAACACTGATACAGGGGCCCGGCCCTTCTACTACCCCGATTGATTTCCCCCCGCCCGCAGCGGGGTCCACGAGAAAGACGCTCTCCTCCCCGGAGACTCGAAAAGGAGACTGAAGATGTCGCTGAAGAAGACGTTCGTGATGTCGGGCGCCGCCCTTGCCACCCTCGCCACGACGTCACTCGCCGCTGCGCAGGAGATGGCGGAGAAGACGGCGTCGAACGCGTTCGACGTGAAGTCCGCTGCTGCTCTCGCGGCCGGCATCGCCATCGGTGCGGCTGCTCTCGGCGGCACGCTCGCCCAGGGTCGCGCCACGGCGGCGGCGCTCGACGGCATCGCCCGCAACCCGGGCGCGGCTCCGCGCATTCAGACGCCGATGATTCTCGGCCTCGCGCTCATCGAGTCGCTCGTCCTCCTCGGCTTCGTCATCGCGTTCTTCCTCCAGGGATTCGCGCGCGGCTGATCCGAGCTTCGGCTCGGCTCGAATCGCGAAACCGTAGGTGCGGTCATGCCGTGCCTACGGTTTCTTTTTGTCTCGTGGCCGCTCAGCGCTTTCGCCCCTTGGCCCACCACGCCTTGAACCAGTCCTTCCCCACGTGCATCGTCCACATCGAGCACGCGAGGAAGAACAACAGCCCGGCGATCCACGCGAACGTCTTCCACCGATCGCTGGCGAACGCCGCCGCAATCAACGCGAGCCCGGCCGTCAGATTGAGCGAGCCGACGATCATCGCCGAGAAGACCCGCCGACCGAAGCGATCGAGCACCGGCGCCGCTTGGGTCTCGACGGTCTGAATCTGCAGCCGCCCCATCCGAATGTCGTCGAGCACTTCCTGTAGATGCAGCGGCAAATCGTGCGCCACGCCGGCGAAGCGCTCGAGCCCGCGAAGCAAATCCTTCCCGATTTCCTCGGGTGAATAGCGCTTCTGCAAGAGGTCGATGAAGTACGGCCGCGCCTCGGTCATGACGTCGAGATCGGGATCGAGCTCCTTGCCGATGCCCTCGATCGTCATCAGCGCCTTGCCGACCATGAGAAAATCAGTCGGCACTTCGAGCCCGTACTTGATCGCGCCATTCACCAGATCGCTGATCAGCGCCGAGACCTCGATCTCCTTCAGCGGCCTCCCGAGATACTTCTCCGAGAGCACCGCCACCTCGGCGCGATACGCCGGCATGTCGATCTTCTTCGTCGGCCGTCCGATGCTGTAGAGCGCATCGGCAAGCGCGCGTGGATCGTTGCGCACGGCGGCGACCATCAGTCGAATGGTCTTGTCGCGCATCTCCGGCGAGAGCCGACCCACCATCCCGAGGTCGATCATCCCGATGACGGGCACCTTGGTGGTCCCGAGGATGATGATGTTCCCCGGGTGCGGATCGGCATGAAAAAAGCCGTCCTCGAAGATCATCTTCACGACGATGCCCACCGCCTGCTTCGCGATCTGCGGCCCCGAGCATCCCCCTTCGACCGCGGCATAGACCTTCTTCCCATCGAAGAACTCGATGGTGAGGACCCGCTTGCCCGACGCCAGCCGATAGACCTTGGGAAACGCGATCCCCGGATAGCCGACGAAATTCCGCGCGAAACGCTCGCCGTTCTGGGCCTCGGTATTGAAGTCGAGCTCGGCGGTGATCGACCGATCGAACTGCTCGACGAGCCCGACGGGATCGTAAATTTGCGCTTCTTCGATCGAGCGCTCGATGATGCCGGCGAGAATGTGAAGGAGCTCGAGATCACGCTCGATCGTCGCCTTCACCCCCGGCCGCTGCACCTTGACGACGACTTCGCGCTCTTCCTTCGGCAGCGGCTCGCCGCTCTCCGACGTCTCCGGATCGTCGAACTGCGCGCGCAGCCTGGCGCGATGCACCTGCCCGATCGACGCGGTGGCGAGGGGCTTCTCGTCGAAGTGCACGTAGAGCTCGTCGAGCGTCGTCGCCAGCGAGGACTCGATCTCCTTCTTGATCGACTCGAACGAGACCGGAGGCACGTCGTCCTGCAGCTTCTTCAGCTCGAAGACGAGCTCGGTCGGCATCAGATCGGCGCGCGTCGACGCGATTTGTCCGAGCTTGATGAACGACGGTCCGAGCTCTTGAATCACCAGCCGGACGCGCACCTGCCAAGGCAGCTCGGCGCCGTCCTTTCCCGTGGTCCCGGAAGGTGCGAGCGACGCCAGACCGGTGCGCCCGAGCAGCTCACCGAAGCCATGTCGCGCGAGGACGGCGACGATTTCACGCAAACGACCGAGGTCACGGACGGCGGAGAGGAGCGAGGCCAAAGCTCGCCCAGCCTACACAAAGGCACCCGCCACACCCAGATCTCGACGTCAGTCGAACTTGCCGTATCCAGTTGGCTTCTTCACCGAGGCTGAAGGCACCGGCGCGGGCGGCGGCTTCGGCGGATCGTCGACCGTGACCGCCGGCGCCGCTGTCGTCGAAGCCTTCGGTTCCGCCGTCTTCTTCGCGGTCGCGGTCACCACGCCCGCCGGCTTTGGCGCCACCGTCGTCGCTGACGGCTGCACAATCGGCTTGATGACTTCGCTCGCCGTCGGCGCAGCATTGTTCACGGTCGCCGAAGCCTTCTTCGTCGTCGTCGCAGTCTCGGTCGGCGCCGTCTTGATCTGGACCGTCGGCTCCGTCACGACGCCGTTCGAATTGCTTCGAGCGAGCCGCATTCCGAGCGCGATCGCTCCCACGAGGACGAACGCGAAGCCGCCGATGTAGGCCACGGCCTGCGCCCGGCTGCGCCTCCGCCGCAGCGATTGCGGGCTGATTTCCAGCGAAGCGTCGGCGACAGGCCCAAACGACGGCGAGTTGGTGATGTCGGGGCTGACGCGCACGACCGCGCTCTCGGCCACCGGAATCGGCTCGCTGTCGAGCGACTTGATCGCCTCACCGAGCTCTTCGTGCAGCTCGAGCGCCGACTGCGGCCGCCGCCTCGGATCCTTCGCCAGCGCCTTGAGGATCACCGCCTCGAGCTTGCGCGAGATACCCGCATCGGGCGCGACGTCGCGCGGCCTCGGCGGCAACGACTGGATGTGCCGCGCCATCACGACGACGGCATCTTCGTCCGGGAAACAGTGCCTTCCCGTGACCATCTGGAAGAGAATCAGACCTATCGTATAGAGGTCGCTCCGCCCATCGAGCGGCTTCGACTGCGCCTGCTCCGGGCTCATGTAGCGCGGCGTCCCGAACACCGTCCCCGCCTGCGTCTCCAGCGAGTCGACCTTCAAGTCCGGCTGCAGGATCTTGGCGATGCCGAAGTCGAGGACCTTCACCACTTCTTCGGTGCCATGCGGCGTCGGCACGCGATGAAGGAAGATGTTGTCAGGCTTGAGGTCGCGGTGAACGACGCCTTTGTCGTGCGCTTCGGCGAGCGATCGCAGCGCCTGCTGCGCGATTTTCACGGCATCCGCAGGCGCGATTCGTCCCGCGCGCTTGATGCGCGAACCGAGCGGCTCGCCCTCGAGCCGTTCCATCGCCAGGTAGAGGAGAGGCCCTTGCGCCGTTGTCTCGTCCTCGCCGAAGTCGTAGACGGTGACCGTGTGCGGGGATGTCAGCGCACTCGTCGCTCGCGCCTCACGTTCGAAACGCGCCTTCGCGCTGGCATCGAACGCACGCTCCGGCTTCAGCACCTTGAGCGCGACCTCGCGGTGCATGCCGTCCTGCCGCGCGCGATAGACGGCGCCCATCGAGCCAGCCCCGAGCCGAGCCACGACCGTGAATCGACCGCCTATTTTCTGGCCGATCAGCGCATCGAAGTCGGCCTGCTCGATGATGTGCCGCGCCACGACGACGCCGCCACAAGCCGGGCACCTGTCGGTGGCCTCGACCTGATGCGCATCGCAATCGACGCATACGAACGAGCGATCGTCCTCGAGCGCGTCATGCGTGATGTCGGGTGATTCGACCGTCGCCACGTGACCGGACACCGCCCCCGCCCGTCCAGGCGGAGGACGGACAGAGTCCTGTTTCCCCCGGACCACTCCCGCCATCGTCAGAGGAGGCTAGCCAAACCTTGGCCGTGCGCAAATCCGCGGTGAGACTTCCGTGCCCGACGCGTGACCGGCCGTCAGTCTCCGCACCTCGATTCCCGTGATAATAGAGCCATATGTCCACGGTCCCGGCACGCTACGAAGCCGTCATCGGCCTCGAAGTCCATGCCCAGCTCCTCACCAAGACGAAGCAGTTCTGCTCCTGCCCGACCACTTTCGGGGCGGAGCCCAACACTGCCGTTTGTCCGGTTTGTCTCGGCCTGCCGGGTGCCCTTCCCGTCCTCAATCGTGAAGCCGTGGCGATGGGCGTCCGCACTGCCCTCGCGCTCGACTGCCGCGTCAACGAGCGCTCCGTCTTCGCGCGCAAGAACTACTTCTATCCCGACCTCCCCAAGGGCTACCAAATCAGCCAGTTCGACTTGCCCTTCAGCGAGCACGGCAAGCTCGAAATCCCCGACGGCGCCGGCGGTGCCAAGACGGTCGGCATCACCCGCATCCACTTCGAAGAAGACGCCGGCAAGAACCTCCACGGCGTCACCGAAGCCGCCGGTCGCTCGGTCGTCGACCTCAATCGCGCTGGCACTCCGCTCATCGAAATCGTCGGTGAGCCCGATCTCCGCAGCGCCGACGACGCCGTCGCCTACCTCAAACGCCTCCGCGAAATCCTCGTCGCCCTCGAGGTCAATGACGGCAACCTCGAAGAGGGCTCGTTCCGCTGTGACGTCAACATCTCGGTCCGCCCGACGGGCTCGACCCAGTTCGGCACCCGCGTCGAGGTGAAGAACGTCAACTCGTTCCGCAACGTCCACAAGGCCATCGAACACGAAATCGCCCGCCTCAGCGGCCTCGCGGACGCCGGCGAAACCTTCAAGCAGCACACCCGTCAGTGGGACGACGAGGGCCAGCGCACCGTCTTCCTCCGCATCAAGGAGGGCAGCGACGACTACCGCTACTTCCCCGAGCCCGACCTTCCTCCGCTGATCCTCGATCGCCCTTGGGTCGACGCGCTCGCGAAGACCGTCCCCGAGCTCCCCGACGCGCGTCGTCGCCGCCTCACCAGCGCCCTCGGCCTCACGGCTTACGACGCCGAGGTCCTCACGGCGCACCCGAAGATCGGCGACTTCTTCGAATCGGTATTGGCCGCACATCCTTCCGACCCCGCTTGGGCGAAGCGCGCCGCCAATTTCGTCATGACCGAGGTCCTCGCCGAAGCACAGGCGCACGGCCTCACCGTCACCTTCCCCGTCACCCCTCGCCAAATCGTCGAAGTCCTCGACCTCGTCACGGCGGGCACGATCAGCGGCAAACAGGCCAAGGAGCTCTACGGCTTCATCAAAGGCTCGTCAGCTTCGCCTACCGAGGTCGCGAAAGAGAAGGGCATGGCGCAGGTCAGCGACGCCGCCGTCCTCGAACAGCTCTGCCAGAAGGTCGTCGACGAGAACCCGAAGCAGGCCCAGGCCTACCGAGGCGGTAAGACCGGCACCATCGGCTTCTTCGTCGGCCAAGTGATGAAGCTCACCCAAGGCTCGGCCAACCCAGCCCTCGTGAACGACCTCCTCAAGAAGGTCCTCGGCTAGCAGCCGCGACTTCGCTACGGCTTCGGCGCAGGCGGGGGAAGCGGAAGCTTCCGGTACTTCTTCTTGTACTCGTCGCGGTACTTGTCGTGGCAGCTCTTGCAGGACGCGTTGATGCCGTCCTTGTCCCCGGCTTCGACCGCCTTCACGGCAGCGTCAGCGATCTTCCTCCACTCTTCGGCCCACTTCGGCTCGGCCTTCGGCGCGAGGGTCGGGATGAGCGCCAGATTCTTCGCCAACTGTTCCTTCGTGCCGGTGGCCTTCACGTTCTTGATGTTCTTGTTCATCCATCCCTGGAGCGGACAGTCGGGTTGCCCCTTCTCACCGCACGCCACGTCGCCTGCATCTGCTCCCGCGTCGGAATCCAGCGGCACGGCCTGGGCTGGCGCAGCCGAAGCCTGCGCAATCGCCGACAAGCCCCCGATCAGCGCTCCCATCCACCACATCGCCATCTTCTTGCTCATCGTCTTCATCTCCACGGCGAAGGTCGGTTGTTGGCTCCACGGCAGCGCGCCGATCGTGCCAGTCCCGCGATTGGATCCTCAGTCTAACCGACGATCGGCCCGAAGAATTCATGCATGCGAGTCCACCAGAAACGACGATCGTACGAGAAAGGCAGTACAATCGGCCCGCTCCCCGGCGAGGTGCGCTCGCCGCAAGACAACTCCAAACGACAAAACAAGGCCCTCGCGAAGAATCGACAACACATGCTTGACTTGTCGGCGCCGATCCGTAAAGTGCGCCTCCCTTCGACGCGGTGGCGTTCCCCCGCAACGTGGTGAAAGCGCTGAGTTTCCTCAGCTTTTTCACAGCCCTCCGACCCCCGTGTGACGAAGCTCTTCGGAGCGTTCGGCCGCGACCGGACAGGGTGGTCCCACGGAAGAAGACGTCCCCAACTGGGGACACCGTCCTCGACACGATGCGGAGCCCGCAAAGTCGAGCCGGCGCCGGCCTCCCGACGCCACCCCATCCCGCTTGTCGGCGGATGGGCCCTCAGAGCGAAAAGCTCTTGACGGAATCTCGAATCTGACTAAGATGCCTCTCCCCGCTGCCGAAAGGTGGCGAGCCTCGCAGCAGCCGCGCGAGGCTCATCAGCGATGTTGCGCCCGAATTCGTGGCGTTTCGCGTGGTGAGGCTCTCGAGTCGAACGACCGAGAGCGAGCAAAATAAAGTTGACAAGCAGACGGGTTCGCGACTAAGATTCGCCCCCCGCCGCCGAAACCGAAAGGTTCGGCGCACTCGCCGCAGCCGCGCGAGGTCCTCAGGGTAGAGGCGCCAAACCAGGCGTCGCGCCTGCGGTTTCGCCTTCGAGCCTCGGTTCGACGGTGAATAAAAAGAGTTGACACGGTGACGGGTTCGCGACTAAAGTTCGCCCCCCGCCGACCCGAAAGGGAAAGCGGAGCGGACAGCGGAAAGCGGTCCCAACCAAGGAGTGAAGCGACATCGGCCACAGCGCCGGCGAAACTTCAAGCCGCTTGGTCTTTGAAAACTGGTTCGTACAGTAATCGACTTTGAGTTGGCATTTGCAACTCAGGCCGACGACGAGCACGCAAGTGCGACGAGTCGACCTGGTTATCCAATTCGAGCCTCGGAGTACGGGTTCATTAGCCGTGAACGCGTCTCCGGTCGGACTCACCAGTTTAACTGGAGAGTTTGATCCTGGCTCAGAACGAACGTTGGCGGCGCGCCTAACACATGCAAGTCGCACGAGAAAGGGAGCAATCCCCGGTACAGTGGCGCACGGGTGAGTAACACGTGGATAATCTTCCCTCGAGCGGGGGATAACCTGCCGAAAGGCGGGCTAATACCGCATAAGACCACGGCAACCTCGGTTGCTGAGGTCAAAGCTGGCCTCTTCATGAAAGCTAGCACTTGAGGATGAGTCCGCGGCCCATCAGCTAGTTGGTAGTGTAAAAGACTACCAAGGCTAAGACGGGTAGCTGGTCTGAGAGGATGATCAGCCACACTGGAACTGAGACACGGTCCAGACTCCTACGGGAGGCAGCAGTGGGGAATCTTGCGCAATGGACGAAAGTCTGACGCAGCGACGCCGCGTGGG
>JANYDK010000016.1 GCA_025363655.1 Deltaproteobacteria bacterium
GAAGATCTCCGCCCCTACCTCTACGAACGGCGCGGCCGTCACGCCGTGCACCATCTCTGTCGCGTCGCCTCCTCGCTCGACTCGCTCGTCGTCGGAGAGCCGCAAATTCTCGGACAAATGAAGGAAGCCTTCGAAGCCGCCACCGCCGCCGATTCGCTCGGTGCGGTCCTCGGTCGAGCGAGGAGGCGACGCGAAAGAGATGGTGCACGGCGTGACGGCCGCGCCGTTCGTAGAGGTAGGGGCGGAGATCTTCGCCGTGAGCACGCGACGTGAGGAGCGAGACGATGCGCTCGTGCGCCGCGTCGAGCACGGGGCCCGCGCCGTAGACCTCGACGCGGTTGCAGGTGGAGACGATCATCGCCTCGCGGAGCGCGTCGCCCTCGCGAAGCCGCCTCAGCACGTCGGCGCGTTCGTCGGAGGCGATGGCCACGCGCTCACGAACCGCGACGCTCGCCGACCGATAAGAGACGCCGACGACGAGGACGGGGATGGTCTCGGGAGCCTTGCCCGATGACTCGCTCATCCATGCGCTCCGAGTTGGGTGCGCACGAGATAGAAGACGAAGACGAGGCAGGCGCAGCCGAAGCCGAGGATGGTGCCCCACGCCGCGCGACGACCACGCCAGCCGCCAGCGCTCCGCATGAAGAGGACGACCGCGAAGAGCACCCAGGCGGCGTAGGCGAGGATTTGTCGAAGGAGACCACCGCCCTCACCGATGCGACCGATCCAGACGAGGCCGGTGACGATACCGACCGTGAGGAGGGGAAAGCCCGCGAGGAGGAAGCGATGCGACGCCCGATCGAGCACGTCGAGCGGGGGCAGCCGTTGCAGGAGCCCGAGCCCCTTCTTCTGTTTGAGCTGTTTTTCCTGCAGCAAATACGTCGCGGCGAGCGCAGATGCGATGGCGAAGAGCGCGCTCGAGAGAAGAATGGCGGTGACGTGCAGCGGCAAGACCGCGCTCTTCACCGGCGGCGTGACGTCGGGCAGACCGACGA
This sequence comes from Deltaproteobacteria bacterium, assembly GCA_025363655.1. Classification (GTDB taxonomy): domain Bacteria; phylum Myxococcota_A; class Polyangia; order Polyangiales; family JADJMO01; genus JANYDK01. The sequence continues at coordinate 996 of JANYDK010000016.1, forward strand.
AGCGCGCGGCGAGGATGGCGGCGAGGCAGACCGGCGCGACGAAGGCGCCGATGACCTCGACGCGGAAGAAGCCACTGGCGACCAAGTAGAGACAGACCGAAGCGAGCGCGGCGAGCGACGTCGCCTGATGGATGCCTTCGACGGGGCAGGCCTTCTGCACCATCGAGATGAGCAGGAAGTGCCCGAGGTGCGCGACGGCGGCGAGCCCGAGCACCGGCTTGGCCCATTTGACGCCACGCGGCGCGCGCCCCGCCAACTGCGTGAAATACAGGCCCGACGCGACGGCATACGACGCGGCCGTGCCCACGAGGACGAGGTCGGAGACGTTGGCGAGGTTCATCGCGACGAGGGTTCGGTGTAGGGTGGCGACCGCTCAAGAGTGTAGTCCCCTTCCCCTCGAAGTCGAAGAAGACGCGAATGGCCCGCTTTCGGATCCGAGGAGTGATGCCCCAAGACCACGCGCAGCTCGTGGACGTGGCGCGGCACCTCAACTCGGTCAACCTCCCCGACTCCAGCGAGTCGGTGGCGCAGATCATCGAGCACTCGACGAAATCGTTCACCGGTGAAATCCGCGATCCGCGGCGGCGCGAGATGGTCTTCGTGCTCGAGGACATCGAGAAGAAGAGGGTCGTCGGCACCTCGATGATCATCGGCCAGCTCGGCCGTCGCGACGCGCCGTACATCTACTTCGACGTCCGCAGCGAGGAGAAATACAGCGCCTCGCTCGATCGCCACTTCCATCACACGGTGCTGCGCATCGGCTACTCGTACGACGGTCCGACCGAGATCGGCGGCATCGTCCTCATCCCCGAGTACCGCCTGGTGCCCGAACGGCTCGGCCAGTTCCTCTCCTACGTCCGCTTCCTCTACATCGCGACGCACCGCGATCGCTTCCAGGACGAGATCCTCGCCGAGCTTCTTCCGCCGCTGCAGCCCGACGGGACGAGCCTCCTCTGGGAGGCGCTCGGCCGTCACTTCACCGACATGACGTACATGGAGGCGGACAAGCTCAGCAAACGCAACAAGGAGTTCATCAAGGCGCTCTTCCCCGAAGGCGACGTCTACGCGAGCCTCCTGCCGACCGAAGCGCAGAAGGTCATCGGCGAGGTCGGCCAGCAGACGAAGGGCGTCGAGAAGCTCCTCAAGCGCATCGGCTTCCGCTACTGCAACCGCATCGATCCGTTCGACGGCGGTCCGCACTTCCTCGCCAACACCGACGACATCACCTTGGTGCAGGCCTCGCAGCGGATGGAGCTGGTCGATCTCAAACGTCAGACGTCGATCCCCGGTCAGACCGAGCCTCCGCGCGAGAGGGCGCTGGTGGCGACCGAGTCGAAGGAGGCGCCGTTCTGGCGCAGCGTCCTCGTCCCTGCGGAAGAGCGCGACGGTGGCCTCGTCCTCGCGCCGGAAGACGCCGCGGCGATTGGTGCTGAGGTCGGGCAAGAAGTGATGTACCTGCCGATCCGCGTTCCGGCGGCGGTGCGTCCGAGCATGAGCAACATGAAGGCCGCGAAGGCCGCTGATTCCTCGCAAATCCCAGCATTTCCCACGAATCCCGAGTCTGGGTTGACAAGGTCAGTCCCGTCTTCTAAGGTTCCGCCCCCCTAAAGGTTTCGGCAACCGAGCACAGCGAGATTGACCGAAACGGCCAAGGTCGCGACGCAATCCTTGGCGAAACGAAAAGTTTCAGGAGCCACTGCCCGATGTCCCAGACTTCGTTCGTCGCCACTCCCGCCTCGGCCCAAGCCCTTCGTGGCTGGTTCGTGGTCGACGCCACCGGTAAGCCCCTCGGCCGTCTCGCCAGCGAGATCGCCAAGATCCTGCGCGGCAAGCACAAGCCGACCTTCACCCCGCACGTCGACACCGGCGACTTCGTCGTCGTCGTCAACGCCGACAAGGTGAAGCTCACGGGCAACAAGCTCGACAAGAAATTCTACTACCGCCACTCGGCGATCCCCGGCGGCTTCAAGGCGGTCCCGTACCGCAAGCTGCTCGAGGACAAGCCCGAGTTCCCCATCGAGAAGGCGGTCAAGGGAATGCTCCCCCACAACGTCCTCGGGCGGCAGATGATCAAGAAGCTGCACGTCTACGCGACGCCCGATCACCCGCACGCTGCGCAAAAACCGCAGCCGCTCACCGTGAACGTCTAAGGAAAAGCCATGGCGACCGACAACCGCACGTACGCGACGGGCAAGCGCAAGACCGCGAGCGCTCGTGTTTGGATCAAGCCGGGCACCGGCGTCATCACCGTCAACAAGCGGAAGATGGAGAACTACTTCCCCCGCGAGACGTCGCAGATGATCGTCAAGCAGGCCCTCGAGCTGCTCGAAGCGGTCGAGCAGTTCGACGTCACCGTCAACGTCGCCGGCGGCGGCAACAGCGCCCAGGCCGAGGCCGTTCGTCACGGCATCTCGCGCGCGCTCTGCACGTCCGATCCCGAGCGTCGTCCCGCCCTCAAGCGCGCCGGCTTCCTCACCCGCGACAGCCGCAAGGTCGAGCGTAAGAAGTACGGCCAGCCGGGCGCCCGCAAGCGCTTCCAGTACAGCAAGCGCTGATCGTCACGCGGCTCCCAAGCCGAATCGAAGCCCGCACCTCGAAAGAGCGCGGGCTTCGGTGTTTTTGTCGGTTCACGTCGGTATCCTCGGCGCATGGCCCACTGGGAACACCGCGACGAGGCACGTTGGAAGGACTTCCGCTTCAACCAGCCGTACGCGAAGGGGCTCGCACGGCTCAAGGAAGACGTCCTCGGCAAGACCGACTTCGATCCGGCGACGCTCTGGCAGTGGGGCACCATGCAGGCGATGGCGGTGCTCGAGATCTTGAAGACCGTCGAGGCCGAGCTGGGTGAGAAGGGCCAGGCGCTGGTCCACAAGGCGCTGCGCAACATCGGGCTCGACATCGGTCGGCAGGTGCTCGCAGGGACGACCATCCCCGAGGGCATGACGCCAGGCGAGTTCTCGTCGTTCTACGCCACGGTGATCAACCGCATCGTCTACGCGTCGCTCGAGGAGGCGAAGATCGACGGGCCCGAGCAGGCCAGCTTCGACATCGTTTGGTGCCCCCACCAAGATCACTACGGCGCCTTCGATTGCCGCGTGCAGCGCTATTTCGTCGAAGGAATGATCGAGGCCGGTCGTGAGGTGGCCGATCGCTTCGGCTTCGAGGTGCGCTTCGACTCGACGATCCCGGCCGGCGCGAAGACGTGTCACTTCACGATGTGGAAGCCGAACGTCGAAGAGAAGGCGACCTGGGACGGCTACACGCGGCTCCTCGAAGAGAAGGCGCTCGTCCGATCACGCAAGGAGAAGGCCGGCACGTGAGCGGGATCGTGAACGCGAGCGTCGAGCTGGTCATCGAGGCGAAGCCGCGGCCGGTCGGCAACAGCACGGTGATGCGTGCGTTGCCGGTGATCGCGAGGCGGGCGATCGGCGCGTTCGTCTTCGTCGATCACTTTGGACCGCTCGAGGTGCCGCCTGGCGAGGGGTTCGACGTCGGACCGCATCCGCACATCGGCCTCTCGACGGTGACCTCGCTCTTCGCTGGGGAGATTCTCCACCGCGACAGCCTCGGCTCCGAGCAGCTCATCCATCCGGGCGATCTCAACTGGATGACCGCGGGGCGCGGCATCGTCCACTCCGAGCGCTCGACGCCGCGTCGCAAGGCGGAGGGCGGACCGATGCATGGGCTCCAGATCTGGGTGGCGCTGCCGCGTGATCGTGAAGAGATGGCGCCGGAGTTCCATCACGTCGATCAACACGATTTACCGACCATCGAAGGCCTCGGTGGGGTCGGCTCGACGGTTCGGCTGCTCGCGGGTTCGGCCTACGGCGCGCGGGCTCCGCTCGAGACCCATCATCCGCTCTTCTACCTCGATGCGATTCTCGCCGCCGGGGCGACGTTGCGAGCGCCCGACGAGCACCGTGAGCGCGGGGTCTACGTCGTCGAAGGCACGATCGCGATCGACGGCGAGACGTACGGCGCGCATCGATTGCTCGTGCTTCGTCCAGAGACGCAGGTGACGATCACGGCCAGCGAGCGATGTCGCCTCGCGCTCTTCGGAGGTGCGCCACTCGACGAGCCACGCCTGATGGATTGGAACTTCGTCTCGAGCTCGCGTGAGCGCATCGAAGCAGCCAAACGCGATTGGCGCGAAGGCCGATTTCCTACAGTTCCCAGTGACGACGGACCGCCCATCCCTTTGCCGGAGAGACACAAATGAAGGTCGTGAGTCGCAGCGAGACCGCAGGAAAATTTCGTCAGGTCGTCACCGTCGGTGCGCATACGTTGCACGCCGACGTGATGCCGGCGATCGGCGGCGAAGACTCGGCGCCGGGACCGCACGACTACTTCGACGTGTCGCTCGCCACGTGCAAGGCGCTGACGGGCATGTGGTACGCAAAACGGCAGAAATTTGCGCTCGATCGCATCGAGGTGACGGTCGAACGGGACGATTCGAAAGAGCGTCAGGGCACCTACGTGCTCAAGGTGCAGCTCGCGTACTTCGGCGCGCTCACCGACGAGGAGAAGGCGAAGGTGCACGACGCCGTCAGCCGTTGCCCAGTGCACAAGCTGATGACGACGACCGAAGTTCAGATCGAGACGACGGCACTTTGAGGCCACCTCGGTGACCGAGCGATGGAGACTAGTACGTCGACGACGTGCGTGTGGCCGTGCGTGAGGTGCTGTTCGCGAGAGCGAAGGCGCTGACGACGAGGACGCACGCGAGCATGAGCATGACGACCGCCATCACTCGACGCATCGACGAGCGGCGAGCATCACGAGGAGCGCGGGCGACGCGGAGGGCAGCGACGTCGAGGAGGCCGAGCGCTTGGCGAGCGGTCTTCGGGCGACGCGCGGGCGTGAGCGCGACGAGCTGCTGCAGTAGCGCGCGCGTCGTCGGAGAGAGATCGGCGCCGCCGAGATCGATCTCCAGCCCTTCGCCGATTCGACCGAGTTTTTCCGGGGATTGTCCGGTGGCGGCGTAGACGACGGTGGCGCCGACGCCGAAGAGATCGGCGGCGATGGTCATCTCACCGGCGCGTTGCTCGGGCGCGGTGTAGCCCGGGGTCATCACCAGCGAGGCGAGCGCTTGCTCGTCGGCGCGGCAGAGGCCGTCGAAATCGACGAGCACCGGACGATCGTCGATGGCCGAGCGGAACATGACGTTGCGCGGGGTGACGTCGCCGTGGATGAGGGCGTTGGCGTGGAGATAGGCGACGGTCTCGAGGAGGCCGCGGAGGAGGCGATCGATTTCCGCGCTACGCAGCGGGCCGCCGCGCTTCACACGATCCCAGAGGGTGCTGCCGTGGAGACGCTCCATCACCAGGAACGAGCGTGCATCGCTGCGATCGAAGCCGAAGACCCGGGGCACGCCGTGATGAGACAAGGTGGAGAGGAGACGCGCGCTGCGCGCGAAGAGCTCGTGCACTTGCCACGGGTTCAGTGGAGTTCGCTCCATCACCTTGACGACGACTTCCACGCCCTCGGGCCCCTGGGCCTCGTGCACCCGCGCCACGCCGCCGCGATCGAGCTCGCCGCCGAGCCGAAATTGCCCGGAGATCGTCAGCGCGCGGCCGCAGCTGGAGCAGGCAGTGCGACCGCGACCGGCGGTGCGGGCGTCGCAGTGGGGGCAGGTGGTAGAGCCGATCGCCGTGATGGGCGCGTCGGCGCGACGGATGGCTGCTTCACGCGGCATGTTTCCCTGTGACACCGGCCGACGCATCGAGGTTCCGAACCGCAACGCATGAGGGGCTTGGAATCATTCCGCGTCTTACGCGCGAGACAGTCGAAGGATCTGAAGAGCGGCGGAGAGTTTTACCGCGATGTTACGCTCGGCCGCCGTGGCCAAGGACGAAGCGCCGGAGATCCTCACCATCGATGGACGCGAGGTACGCGTCACCCACCCGAGCAAGCCGTACTTCACGGCCGCGAAGGTGACGAAGCTCGATCTCGTGCGATACTTCCTCGCGGTCGGGGAAGGTGCGCTGCGCGGGATTCGCGATCGGCCGATCGTCCTCAAGCGCTTCGTCGACGGGGCGGAGAGCGAGGCCTTCTATCAAAAGCGTGCGCCGCCGGGCCGGCCGGAGTGGATTCGGACGACGACGCTGCGCTTTCCTTCGGGGCGAACCGCGGAAGAGGTGGTCGTCGACGACACGGCGGGCCTCGCGTGGATCGCCAACCTCGGATGCATCGAGCTCCATCCACACGCGGTGCGCACCGGCGATCTCGATCGGCCCGACGAGCTGCGTGTCGATCTCGATCCAGGACCGGGCGTCGAATGGGAGGACGTGCGTCGCGTCGCCGAGGTCGCCCGCGCGGTGCTCGACGATCACGGTCTGCAAGGGTTTCCCAAGACGAGCGGCTCGCGCGGGATGCACATCATCGTCCGCATCGAGCCGCGTTGGGGCTTCGACGAGGTTCGTCGCGCGGCGCTGGCCCTCGCGCGTGAGGTCGAACGACGGGCGCCGACGCTGGCGACGAGCAAATGGTGGAAGGAAGAACGTCACGGCGTCTTCCTCGACTACAACCAGAACGCGAAAGATCGCACCACCTGCTCGGCGTACTCGGTGCGACCTCTGCCCGATGCGCGCGTCTCGGCGCCGCTTCGTTGGGACGAGGTTGGAACGTGCAATCCGGCTGATTTCACGATGTTCACCGTGCCGAATCGATATCGCGAGCTAGGCGATCCGCACGCCGAGAGCGACGCGGTGGCGTACTCGCTCGAGAAGCTCCTCGAGCTCGCCGCGCGTGACGACGCAGCCGGGCTCGGCGATGCACCTTGGCCTCCGCACTACGAAAAGAAGGCCGGCGAGGCTCCGCGCGTGCAGCCGTCGCGCAAGAAGAAGGCGCCAGCCGGAGGAGATGCGACAGCGGGACTGGCGAGCGAGACGGGCGAGGCGGGCGAGGCGGGCGAGGTTGACGCGACGAAGGCGCCGAAGCCGCCGCGTGCACGCAAAACGCGCGAGTCGACGATGCCCCTGGTGATCGTCGCCAACGCGAAGAAGAAAGACGACGCGCTCGCGGGCCTCGAGCGATGGAAGACTCGACATCCGGCGGCGGCGGCGCTGCTCGCGATCGATGACGTCCTCGTCGACTCGATGCGCGGTCGATCGTCGAGCTGGACGCGCATCCGCGTGAACCTTCGCCACGTGCCCGAAGCCGAACGGCCGCCGCAGGAGACGCCCGATCCGGACTACGATCCGAAGGTCGAGTGGATGAAGCTCAGCCTGGCGTCACCGGACGATCCCTCGCGAAAATCTCGGTGAGCTCGAAGGGCGGCGTCGTCTCGAGTTGATCGTAGGTGCAGTCTTTCGTCGGCTTGTCGCTGCGCCATCGTCGAAATTGCGCGGTGTGACGGAAGCGCTCGCCTTGCATGTGATCGTAGGCCACCTCGACGACCAGCTCGACGCGCAGCGGCTCCCAATTGAGCGATTTGCCGCGACTCCATCGGCTCTGCGCGCCCGGTTTTCGTGAGGTTTCTTCTTCACCGGCCCACTCGCGCCACGGATGGGCCTCGAGCGCGTTCTCGCGGTAGGGCGCGAGGAAGCTCGTCAGCTCGCGTCGCTTCTCGTCGGTGAAGCTGGCCGTGACCCCGACGTGTTGCAGACGATCGCCGTGGAAGAGCCCCAGGAGCAGCGACCCCACGGCCGTATTTTCCCCGTTTTTGTGCCAGCGAAAGCCGCCGACGACGCACTCGCAGGTGCGCTCGTGCTTCACCTTGAGCATGGTGCGCTTGTTCGACTGATAGGTGCCATCGAGCGCCTTCGCCATCACGCCATCGAGCCCCGCGCCCTCGAAGCGACGAAACCAATCTTCGGCGAGCGCGCGATCGGTCGTCGCCGGAGTGATGTGAATCGGCGGCTTGGCCGATCGCACGAGCGTCTCGAGCCGCGCGCGACGATCGCGAAAGGGAACGCCGCGGAGATCTTCGTCACCGACGCAGAGCACGTCCCAGAAGACGACCGACGTCGGCGACTCCTTCGCCAAGAGGTTCACGCGCGAAGCCGCTGGATGCAGCCGATTCTGCAGCGCCTCGAAATCGAGCCCGTTGTCACGCGCGAGGACGATCTCGCCGTCGAGCACGCACCTCTCGGGGAGCGCTTCGAGGAGCGGCGCGCGGAGCTCGGGGAAGTAGCGCAGGAGCGGCTTCTCGTCGCGGCTCTGCAGCTGCAACTCGTCACCGTCGCGGAAGACGAGCGTGCGAAAGCCATCCCATTTCGGCTCGAAGAGCCAGTTGTCACCGGTGGGGAGGGTGTCGACGCGTTTGGCGAGCATGGGGAGGAGGGGGGAGGGGACGGGGAGCACGGGGGGATGGTAGCGCGTGGGCGCAGGCGCGGGCGCGTCGTGGCAAACTGTCGGGCTCATGCTCGATCACTTCGAACAGATGCGCGCGACCATCACCGAAGGCGAGCACGCGCGGGGCAGCACCGGCGACAACCCTTGGGTCGGATGCCTCATCGTCGACGCCTCGGGCGTCGTTCTCGCGCGTGGTCACACGCAAGGGCCAGGCGAGGATCACGCGGAAATTGCGGCCGTTCGTGAGGCGAAGGCGGCGGGACGATCGGTCGTCGGCGCGACGCTCTATTCGACGCTCGAGCCTTGTTCGTTTCATGGGCGGACTCCCGCTTGTGCGCATGTGGTGGTGCGGGAGCAGATCGCGCGGGTGGTGATTGGGATGCGCGATCCGCATCCGCGGGTCGATGGGGCGGGGATTCGGATCTTGCGGGAAGCGGGGCTCGAGGTCGTCGAAGGGGTCTGCGAGGACGAGGTGCGGAGGCAGCTCGGGGCGTGGGTGCTGATGCATCATCCGCACGACGTGCGACTGCGCGCGGCGACGTTTGCGGAGGACGAGCGCGCCGCGCGGGTGGCAGAGACGTATGGGGTGGCGGCCGAGCGGGTGCGGGCGATCCTCGCGGGCTGATTGTACGAGAAAATAAGGCGAAATTCGTTGTCGGACGAATTTCGTGAAGGGGAGCCGGGCGACCTCGCATGGAGGGGTATCTACGTTCACGGAGGTTCCCATGCGTGCCCGCTCACTCTTTCTGCCCAGCTTCTTCTTCGTCGTTTCGGCCTGCTCGAGCAAGGACCCCGCGCCCGCGAGCACGGCGGGCGCTGCGGACGACACCGGCGTGACGCCAGCGATCGATTCGGCGGTGCCAGGAGTCGATGCGTCGAAAGACGACACGCGACCGGCGACGGACACCACGCCACCGTCGTGCGTGGAGACGGGCTGCGATGGGCTCGTGGCGCAGGAATGGGGGACATACACCTCCGTGCAAGGGACCGACGGGAAGACGCTCGGCGGCGTGCATCACGTCGACGAAGCGCTGCCTTCGTGGGTGCATCGTCGCAACTTCACCAACCCGAGCGAGTACTTCTTCGAGAAGCTCCCCGAGGAGCCGTTGCAGCAGCTCGAGACGCCGGTCATCTATTTCTGGTCGAAGAAGCCGATCGACGTCGAGGTGCAGGTTCGCTTCCCGCAGGGCGTCGTCGGTGAGTGGTATCCGGATGCGAAGACGTTCGCGCCGGCGATCGACTCGCTCACCAACGTCGCCAACGGCTCGATGACCTGGGACCTGAAGGTCGATCCGGGGATCTCGCCGTCGTCGTTCGCGCCGGTCGATCCGACCGAGATTTGGGCCCCGTCGCGCCACGTCGCCTCGACGCCGGTGCTCCTTCCCAACCTGAGCGGCGGCGGCGAGAGCGAGCAGTTCATCTTCTACCGCGGGCTCGGCACCTACGATGCGCCGATCTCGGTGACGTCGGGCGCCGATGGCGTGCTCCACGTGAAGAACGCCTCGAGCGACGAGGTGCCGGCCGCGTTCGTGCTTCAGGTGATCGCGGACAAGGCCAAAATCGTGCCGATTGGTGCGCTTCATGCGGGCGCGACGCTCGACGTGACGCCGCCGGCAGCGACGCAACCGCTCGATACCTACGTCGTCGATGCGCAGCGCACGTTGAAGACCGCCCTCGTCGCCACTGGCCTCTACGACGACGTCGCGCAGGCGATGGTCGAGACGTGGACGCGGAGCTGGTTCAAGAACATGGGCCTCCGCGTGCTCTATGTCGCGCCTCGGAAGTGGACCGATGCTTGGCTGCCGACGACCATCACGCCGACGCCGATCTCGCTCACGCGCACGCTCGTCGGACGGCTGGAGGTGATCACGCAGGCGGAGGAGACCGAGCTCGTCGCCAAGATTCGCGAGGCCGCGAAGACGCACGCCACCTTCGACATCGCCTCGCTCGGACGCTTCGCCGAACCGCGTCTGCGTCGCGCGCTGACGCTCCTGACGGCGCCGACCGATGACCTCGTCTACGCCAAGGGTCTCATCGAGCAATCGCACGAACGTCCTTGATTTTCAGCCAATCTCGCGCTGGTCGCGCGGGGGTGGTTGCTCGTGAAAGAGGTCCGTGGGAACGTCGCTTCGTGCGCGTCTCACGGACCTCGTTGCTCGTCGCGTTCGCGCTTTGCGCCTGCTCGTCGCACGCAGCCGAGGTCGTCGACTCTTCGGTGACGGACGGCAAGAGCGACGTGGCCGACGCACCTCAAGGGCACGACACGCGTGACTCGGGCACGCTCGTCGATGCGCCGGCTTTCACCGGTCCGAAGACGCTCGCCGAGACGGGGCTCTACTCCGACTTCGCGTCACGGACGCTCGCCGAAGGCGTCATCGCCTACGACGTGCGCTACCCGCTCTGGTCCGACGGCGCAGGGAAGAATCGTCACCTGCTCCTCCCCAAGGGCACCCAAATCGACACGCACGATCTCGACGATTGGCGATTTCCGGTCGGCACCAAGCTCTGGAAAGAGTTCGAGCAAGGCGGCGTGCTCCTCGAGACGCGCTACCTCGAGAAGAAATCGGCAGCTCCCGGCGCGGATTCGTGGCTGATGGTCTCGTATGCGTGGAACGCGGATCACAGCGCGGCTCTCGCGGTGCCTTCGGGCGTCACCGGCGCGCTCGGAACGAGCTGGGACATTCCCGATCAAGACGCCTGCGTGCAATGCCACGAGGGCGTGATCGACACGGTGATCGGCGTCAGCGCGATGCAACTCGGGCGCGCGAGCGGGAAGGGACCGCTGAGCGATCTGGTGGCGCGGGGGCTCCTCAGCGATCCGCCGAGCGCAGAGCCGCAGCCTCCCGGCACCGGCGTCGTGCAAGATGCGCTCGGGTACCTCCACGGCAACTGCGGCCACTGTCACAACGACACGAGCCCGCTCGCCGGCGTGAGGAAGATGCGCTTGCGTCTGCGCGTCGCCGACACCACGCCCGAGAGCACGCCGACGTACACGACGGCGATCGACGCGCCGATGACGCATCAATGGGATGGCGGAGCGAACCTCGGCATCGTCCGTGGCGATCCAGACCATAGTCAGGTTTTTTATCGAATGAGCCATCGTGGCGATGGCTACGAGATGCCGCCGGTGGGCTCGAAGGTCGTCGACGCGTCGGCGGCCGAGGTGATACGCGCATGGATCACCGGCCTCGCACCGTGAACGCAATATCTCGCTGACGCCGCGCGTTGCACGGGCATGGACGAGGCCGCCCCGCGACCGCTGGTCGTCGTGTCGTGGAACATCCAGAAGGGCATCGGTGTCGACTTGCGGCGCGATCTCGGTCGCACTGCGTCGGTGCTCGCTCGACTCGATGCCGACGTGATCGGTTTGCAAGAAGTGCTGCGCCGCGCGGGCGACGATCACGCGGAAAAACTAGCCCATGCGCTCTCGATGCAGCTCGCGTGGGGGCGCGCACGCGACGTCAGCGATGGCGAATACGGCAACGCGCTCCTCGTCCGCGGGACGGCCTCGCCGGTGGCGGTGCACGACCTGGCGATCGGTCGGCGCGAACGTCGTGTCTGTCTGGAGGTGATGGCGACGCCGACAGGGCGTCCGGCGCTGCGCGTCTTCGTCTGCCACTTCGGGCTCGGGTTCTCCGAGCGTGCGCAACAAGCGACGCGACTCGAGGCCATTCTCGCGCCCTCGCGGCACGAGCACGGGCGCGTGGTGATGGGTGACTTCAACGAGTGGCACGACGGACCGGTGCGAAAGCTCCTCGCCCGCACCTTCCCGCATTTGCCGCCGACGCGGCCGACGCACCCCTCGCCGCTCCCGATGTTCTCGCTCGATCGTCTGGCGTGGGACGAAACGCTCGAAGGCGAGGTGACCGTCGAGAAGGTCTCGGGCGCGTCCGATCACCGAGCGTTGCGCGCGCGACTCTCGCAGCGCGGTCGGGCTGCGTAGAAGACGCGTGATCAGACCGCGAGGGCGGCCTTGGTCATCCAGCGACGCAGCTCGGCAGGGGGCATCACGCCGCTGTGACGCGCCAGCTCGGCGCCGCCGGCGAAGAGCACGAAGGTGGGAATGCTCTGGATTTGCACGCGCGTGGCGAGCGCCTTGTCGGTGTCGATGTCGAATTTGAGGACCACGAGGTGGCCCTTCATCCCCTTGGCGACTTGCTCGACGATCGGGCTCGCGGTCTTGCAGGGGCCGCACCACTCGGCCCAAAAGTCGACGAGGATGGGCACCGGAGATTCGCTGATGGCGCGGAGCAGACCGGCACCGTCGACGTCTTGCGGTGTGCCCGATTGATCGAGCGGATCGCCGCAGACGATGCACTTGTCTTCGTCACCAAAGGCGCCACAGGTGCAGCGGAAGAAGCCCATGGCGCTTCGTAGATGCGTGCTGTCACGACGACAAGCCGTTCGCACCAAAGTGTGCCGACGGCGAAAAAAAGGGCGGAGTACGATTTCTTGTCACCAGCTTGGTCCCTCCCCCGTTGGCCCGGTGAACCCACTCGGAGGGACTCACCATGATGACCACGAACGCGACTTCTTCGATCTCCCCTGCTCCCGCGCACCTCAGCCAAGGGGGACGCCTCGTCTCGGCCGAGGGACAGACGCTCCCGCTCCTCGGCACGTCGATCGGGCTCGACGCCTTCGGCGGCATCGCCCGCGTCACGCTCGAACAACGTTTTCGCAACGTGCACGCCGAGCCCCTCGCGGTCACCTACAGCTTGCCGCTCCCTGCCGACGGCGCCGTCAGCGGCTTCTCGTTCCGCATCGGCGCCGTTCGCACGGTCGGAGCGATCGACAAGCGCGCGAGCGCCCGCGAACGCTACGAAGCGGCGCTGATCGACGGCCGGAGCGCGGCGATCCTCGAGCAAGATCGCTCGAGCCTCTTCACGCAAGAAATCGGCAACATCCCGCCCGGTGAAGAGGTGATCGTCGAGGTGATGGTCGATCAGCGCCTTCGTTGGCTCGACGAGGGCGCGTGGGAGTGGCGCTTTCCCACCGTCGTCGCGCCCCGATTTCTCGGCGAAGATGGGCGCGTGGCCGACGCCGCGCGGGTCACGCACGACGTCGCCGAGGGCGAGCTCGACGCGCGCTTCACCATCGGCTGCGCGATCCGCGACGGCCTCGCGCAAGATCGGTCGCCGGAGTCACCTTCGCACGCCTTGAAGACCAAGCTCGGCGAGGGGGCGACGCGTGTCGAGCTGCACGAAAAGGCCGGAGCGCGCCTCGATCGTGACGTGGTTGTGCGCTGGATGGTGGCGACGCCGAAGATCGGGCTCACGCTCGATACCGGACGCGCGTCCGACGATCGTGGCGTCCGCGCGGCGGGCAAGCACACGCATGGTCTGCTCACGGTGGTTCCTCCGGCGCCAAAGGCCGAGCGTCGCGCCGGCGTCGTTCCGCGCGATCTGATCGTGCTCCTCGACACCAGCGGCTCGATGTCCGGCGAGCCCATCGACCAGGCCGTGCGCGTGACGACCGCGCTCGTCGATACCCTCCGCGATCACGATCGACTGGAGCTCATCACCTTCGGCGACGCGCCGGAACGCTGGAAAAAAGAGGCGATCATCGCTTCGGCAGCGGCGCGCAAAGAGGCGGTCGCTTGGCTTCGCAGCCGTCGTGCGTCGGGAGGAACCGAGATGCGCGCCGGCATCATGGAGGCGCTCACCGGGCTTCGTGACGACGCGCAACGCCAAGTGGTGCTCATCACCGACGGCCTCATCGGCTTCGAGTCGCAGGTCGTGGCGGCGATCTGCGATCGGCTGCCGAAGGGTTCGCGCGTGCACACCGTCGGCGTCGGCTCTGCCGTCAATCGCTCGCTCACCGGACCGGCAGCGCGCGCGGGGCATGGGCTCGAGGTCATCGTCGGCATCGGCGAAGATCCGGAACGCGCTGCTTCGCGTCTGGTCGCGCGCACGGCCGAGCCGATCGTCGTCGACCTGGTCGTCGAGGGCTCGGCGCTCGTCGAGCATGCGCCGGCGAAGCTGCCCGATCTCTTCGCGGGGGCTCCGGCGCTGATCGCGCTCGCGCTTCGCCCCGAGGGCGGCGATCTGTGCGTGCGGGGTCGAACGCGTGAAGGGACGTGGGAACGTCGGATGAAGGTGCCGGCGCGCGCCGCAGGAGAAGGAAACGCCGCGGTCGTCGCCCTCTTCGGTCGAGAAGCAGTGGAAGACCTCGAGACGCGACTCGCGGCGGGCAGCGACAAGCGCGAGATCGATGCGACGATCGAACGCATCGGGCTCGAGCATCGAATCGCGACGCGGCTGACGTCGTGGATCGCGGTGACCGAAGAGCGCACGGTCGATCCGGACGACGCGCTCCGCCGCGAGCGCATGCCGCACGAGCTGCCGTACGGCATGTCTGCCGAGGGACTCGGGCTGCGCAGGCCGACGACGACGGCGCCGATGCACGCCGCGCCGATGACAGAGCTCGGCCTCCTCTCGCTCGGTGCGCCGGCCGGAATGCCGATGCCTGCTCCGATGGCGATGCCTGCTCCGATGGCGATGCGGCCCGCGTCACCGATGCGCGCGCACTCGGAACGCGCGAAGAGTGCGGCATACGCCGGGCCCCCGCCGCCAGCGCAGGGAGCAGCGCCGCCGGCACCCGCGACCTACTCGGCACCGTCGAACATCGCGAAACCGATGAGCGCTCCTTTGCCGCAGGCGCCGTCCGAGATGCGAGAGCAAGCGCTGCTCCCGCGGAAGAACCTCCGCTCGCGGATCCTCGGCTTCTTGGTGCTCTTGCTCCTCGCCCTCGCGCTGGTCGCGCTGATCGTGTTCCTCCTCCGACGCTGAAGCGAAATGCGAAGCTGACTTCGAGAGAAGGGACGATGGACGACCTCGACGTGCACCTCTCGGCGATCGTCGTCGGCGACGCCGCTGCCTTCGGGCGGTGGCTCGCCTGCGCCGAAGCGCCCGTCCGCGCGAGCCTGCGCTCGTTCGCCGCCAAGGTCGACGTCGAGGCGGTGCTCCAAGAAGCGCTCCTGCGCACGTGGCAGGTGGCGCCCAATCACAAGCCGGATGGCCGAGAAAATAGCCTTCTTCGCTTGTCGAAGCGCATCGCGAAGAACCACGCCATCGACGAGACGCGGCGCGCACGTTCGACGCCGATGGAAGAAGAGTCGCTCGAGCGCGCGGTGTCGGATGCCGACGTGGGGACGGCGGCGACGCCCGATCCGTTCTTGCGCCGGTGGATCGAACATTGCCGCGCGCTCCTCGCAGGCAAGCCCGCCGAGGCGCTGACGGCGCGTCTCGAGAACGCCGGAGCCGATGCCGACGAGACGCTCGCCGAGCATCTCGGAATGCGTCTCAATACTTTTCTCCAGAACGTCACCCGCGCGCGCAAGCAGCTCGCCGAGTGCCTGGCGAAGCGGAAGATCGATCTCGAGACGGAGATGCGGTGATGGGCGATCCGGGCAAAGACCGCGAGACCTTGATCGAGCGCGTGGTGAGCGCATTTCGCGCGCGCGACCCGCACGGCGCGGTGAGGACCAGCCCCGCGTGGCACGATCTCGACGAGAGCGGTCGCGTCGAGGCCTTCGACCTTGCCGAGAAAATGCGAATGATGGAGGCGGCGATCGATGGCGAAGGCCTCTCGACCACGGCGCGCGCCGTGCTCCGACGAATCAGCTCGAGCTCGAGTTAGAGCATGATGCGCACCGACGTCGCACGCGCCCGCTTCGCTTCGTACCTCTGGCGATCGCTCGCGCGTGGTCGTCACCAGCTTGCAGAACGAATGCGTGAGCGGCGTCTCGCGACGTGATGCCCACGGCTCGGCGAGCCCGAGCGCGCTCTTGAAGAACTGACGATGCTCGTCGACGAGACTGACGAGCGCGACCGGCGCACCGAGCAAGTGCTTCGCCAGCCGCGTCAGCCGATCGAAAGCGGCCTCTGGCAACGTGTCGAGGAGCTGGTCTTCCTCAACGCCTCCAGCCGCGATGCTTCGGAGTGGTCGGGCATCGGAGGGGCGATGATAGCTCCACTCGGCTATCGTGCTCGCCATGCGCGTGCGAGAGATCCGCGACCGGCACCGCTTCCGCTGCCTCATCGCACGCTCGATGCTCTCGCTCTCGACGCTCGCGCTGTGCACATGTCACTCGGCGCCACCGGCGATCTACGCGGTGGGCGACACGATGCTCCCGTCCTTCGCCGTCGGTGAGAACATCGCGGTCGGCGCCACCGACGCGACGTGGCGCCGCGGAGACATCGCCGTCTTCGCCTGGGCAGGAGACCGCGATCGCATGTATGTGAAGCGAATCATCGGCGTCGCCGGCGACGCAGTCGCAGTGAAGGGCACCGAGGTGTCCATCAACGGAACGCCGATCGCCCGTTGTCACGTCGGACACTGGTCCTTCCAACTCGCGGACCAGAGCGCGCACGAAGGCGAGCTCTGGCTCGAGGCCTTCGGCGCGAATCGATGGCTCGTCGTGCATGATCCCGCGGGAATTCACGCGCCACCCGGAGGACCTTGGACGGTGAGCCCGGGTGAAGTCTTCGTGATCGGCGACAATCGAGAGAACAGCTTCGATACGCGGGTGTGGTTCGAGCAGACGAAACGCGCGCTGCCGATCGAGTGGATCGTCGGGGTCGCTCGGAGTGAAGCACCTCCGCATCTTCCGGCGGGAGCGGAGGCGCTGCGCGGGAAGTTGGAGGAGTGCGTTGCGAGGCTGAGCGGATGAGCGCGGGGCAGGCGCCGGGGCGGGCGCGGGCGTCTTCGCTTCTCATCTTCCTCCGTGTTTGCGATTCTCTCTTTCTTGCCCGGGGACTCTGCCTTCCGAACGCTGATCGTGGTGCGTGAGCTCGCCGGGGGCGAGGTCGTGGCGTATCCCGCAGCTGAGCCGCAGTGGGCGAGCTTCGGAGAAGAAGAAGAGGTGCTGCTCGAACAGCGCGTCTTTCTCACCTCGTATCTTTCACGGGTGCCGCCAGACGTGGTGGCGCGGCATGCGTTGCCGGCGCGGACGCGACTGCACGTTTCGAGCGTGGTGGTGCCGCGCGACGATCTTCCGCGGCGCATCGCGCTCGAAGAGCCGCTCGACATTCCTTGTCTGGTCTTGCCCGCGAAGCATCCGGAGGAGAACGCGCGGCCGGAGTCGTGGGTGTGCGTGCTGCCTCTCGCGCACACGTTTCACCTTGCTGCGGCCGAGAGTCGCGCCCTCGACGAGCGTGACGAGCGCGAACGACTCGACGAGGCGATCGAGCACGAGGTGAAGCGGATGGTGAGCGCCGAGGAGCGCACGCCGTTGCAGTGGCTCGATCTGGTGCCCGATGGCGAGTCGCGCCTCGTCACCCTCGATCTCTTCCTCGATCGCGGCGAGACAGGGCCGGCAGGGCGAGCGGCGTCGCTCGCGAAGGCCCTCGCAGAGCGGGAAAAGAAGCGTGCGGCGCTCGCGGTCCTGGAGTCGATCGGGACGCCGCTCCACCTCGCGGACGGCTCCCATCCTCGGCCGCTCGTCGGACGTGACGACGAGCTCGAGCTCCTTCGCTCGCTTCTCGGCGGCGAGACCCGCGGCAGCGTGCTCATCGTCGGCGGCGATCGCGTCGGCAAGACCGCCCTCTTCCAAGCGTGGGTCCACCGCGAGCGCGCGGCCGAGAAGGCGCGACCGATCTTCGCCACCTCGGGCGCGCAGCTGATCGCCGGCATGAGCGGTCTCGGCCAATGGCAAGAGCGCGTGCGGCGCGTGATGCAAGCGGCCGCCGAGCTCGACGCGGTGCTCTACTTCGACGACCTCGGCGACCTCTTCGCCGACCGGCCGACGGGCAACGTCGATTTGGCGGGCGCGATGAAGCCATGGCTCGACGACGCGAAAGTGCGAGTGGTCGGAGAGCTGCGCGAGTCGCGGGTCGATCTCGCCGAGTCGCGACACGTCGGGTTTTTCTCGCTCCTCGCGCGCCTGCGCGTGCCACCGATGAAGACCCGCGAGGCCGAGGCGGTGCTCCGCGCGCTGATCGCCCACGACGGCCAGCACGCGCCGCACAAGCCGCAGCTCGATCCGATCGCGGCGGTGCCGATGATCGATCTCGCCGAGCGCTATCTCCCCTACGAGCAATTTCCCGGCAAGGCGGTGCGGCTCTACGACGAGCTGCGCGGCGCACACGAGATGTCGTCGGCGCGCCGAGGTGACCCTGACGAGGCAGCACCGAAGCTGGGGCTCACCGAGCTCTACGAAGGCTTCAGCTTGCGTAGCGGCGTGCCGGTCTTTCTCCTTCGCGAAGATCGCGTGCTCCTCCAGGTCGAGGTCGAGGCGCAGCTTCGCGCACGGGTGGTCGGCCAGGAAGACGCCGTGCGCCGCGTCGCCGAGACGGTCTGCATGGTGAAAGCCGGGCTCCAGCCGCCGGGGAAACCGCTCTCGACGTTCCTCTTCGTCGGACCCACCGGCATCGGAAAGACCGAGCTGGCGCGTGCGCTCGCCGAGCTCCTCTTCGGCTCCGAGGCGCGGCTGGTGCGCTTCGACATGAGCGAATTCATGGATCCGCTCGCCGCCGATCGCCTGATCCGCGGCAACGAACGCGGCGAAGGACTGCTCACCCGGCGCGTGCGCGAACAGCCATTTTGCGTGATTTTGCTCGATGAAATCGAGAAGGCGCACGCGGCCGTCTTCGACTTGCTCCTCCAAGTCGCCGGCGAAGGACGTCTGACCGACGCGCGTGGGCGCACGGCGCACTTCCAGAACGCGATCCTCATCCTCACGAGCAACCTCGGCGCGACGCACGGGCGCAGCGAGATGGGCTTCGCGCGCGAGGGAAAAGCGAGCGACGAGACGCAATACCTCCGCGTCGTCCACGAGACGTTCCGCCCCGAGATGGTCAACCGTCTCGATCGCATCGTCGTCTTCCGCAGCCTCCAGCGCTCCGAGCTCGCACGCATAACAACGCTATCTATCGCCAAGATCTGCACGCGACGTGGGCTCGCAGCGGCCAGCGGCGATCTCGAGGTGAGCGAGGCGGCGAGCACTCGACTCGCCGACGACGGGTTCTCCGCGGCCTATGGTGCGCGCTCGCTGCGCAGGCACCTCGAGGTGCACCTCGTCGATCGGATGGCGTCGCTCATCTCCGGGTTCGGCGGCATCGACGGACATCGCGTCGCGGTCACCGCCGAGGGCGAGCCCGAGCCGATCGGCCAAGTGGCGAGCGAACTCGAAGACGGCGTTCGCATCTCGATGATTCGCGCGGAGAAGCGCGCCATCACCCGGGCCAGCCGCGGCATGGGCGCGATCTCCTCGATTCGTCGGGAAATGCAGCGCCTCTTGCGTCTGCCGCCGATCGAGCAGCTGCGCGATCAGGTCGAGTATCTGATCACCGAGCTCAACTACGGCAGCGGCAACAAGCGGGCGAAGAAGCTCTCCGGCGCGGCGCTCTCGCTCTCGCAGGCCGAGCACCATCGGCTCTCGACCATCCACGCCGCCCTCGATCTCGGCTTCCGCGACGTCTGCACGCTCGAAGAGCTGGCGCTCGCCGGCTACTTCGAAGGGCACCCTCTCGACGAGCTGAGCGACGAGGCGCACCGCACGCGAGGAAGCTTCCGCACCGCGATGGCGAGGGCGCTCGTCGCGCAGGAGACGCGGCGAGACTCGATCGCGCTGCTCCTCCAAGAGCTCGACGACGGGCGAGCGTTCAACTTCTATCTCGCACCGCTCCTCGCCGACGCCGCGCGAAGGCGCTTCATCACCACGGTGCACTTCGAGGCCGAGGGCGGCACCGGTCCCTACGGTCGTTTCGCCGCGGCGATGAGCGGCGAGGACGCGCTCGTGCACCTGCAGACGTCGAAGGCACGATGCGCGGTGGTCTTCGTGCAGGGCGAGATGTGTGCGCCGTTCCTCGCGCTCGAAGGCGGCATCCATCGGTTCGACGGGCTCCACGCCGAGTACCCAGAGGTCATCCTCTCGGTGCAGAGGCTGGCCTTTCGTCCGTCGCTCTCCACCGCCGAATGGCGCGGAAAAAAGGTGGTTCCGGCGCTCCCCAACGTCGTCGCCGAGCTGCGTCGTGTGACGCCGACTCGGCACTTCGACGCACGCGAAGGCCGACTGACGTTGCTGAAGAAGGTGCGTATGGCGATGACGCACGAGGAGTACTTCCCGCGCCTCGAAGAGATCGCGCTCGAGCACCTCCTCCTCTTCGAGAAAGACGAAGACCTCGAGCGCGAAGACTCCTTCACCGTCGTCCTCGACGGCCTCGACGACATCTACGAGATCGCCAAAACCAACAAAATCATGGCGATCAAGGAGTACCGCGAGCGCTTCGGCGTCGGCCTCAAGGAGGCGAAGGACGCCGTCGAGCTCTTGGTCAAACGCCGCACGGACGAGGGCGCATGAACGTCACCGTCCCCGTCTACCAGCGCAGGCGCGGCGCGTTCTTCCACTGGACGACCGTCGGTCTAGGCGAGCACACCGAACGGCGCGTGGGGGTCAACGCGCACAAGGTCGAGCAGCAGCTGGTGGAGGCGATTCGCACCAAGGTCGAGCGGGTCTCTCCGCGCGAGCTCGTCGCCTTCGCCCTCAAACGCGGGACTCGCCTCGCGCGCGTGCGAATCGAGCTCACGCTTCGTGGCGAGGGCGGCAGGCGCAAGGTCTCTGGTCTCTGTCCCATCGTCCTCGAGCCGCATTTCATCGGCGAAGGTCGCGAGCTCGTCATCGGTTATCACCCGGAGCGACCCTTCGAGTGGTTCCCGGTGCGCGGCGACGACGATCTCGCCGAGCAAGCGACCTCGTACCTGCAGAAGGTCTGGTCGGCGGTATCCGAAGACCTCGTCGAGCTGCTCTTCACCGACGGCAAGGACACGCTCAAGCTCGTCTCCTTCAGCGCGCGACCGAAGTCCCTGCTCGACGAGCTCCCCGAGAAGCAGAAAGGCGTCTGGGACGATCTGCGCGCCGATCCGCTCCGCGGCGAGAAGCAGAAGTCGCATGGATTCAAGGTGCTCCCGACGCTGGCGACCGACCTCACGGCGCGGCTCGCCGGCGATGGAAGCGCGCGCGCAGCGATCGGAATGCCGCGCTCACCCTATCGCGAGCAGCTGCAGATGCTCCTCGCCGGCAAGCAGAAGCAGCCGGTGATCGTCGTCGGCGCGCACGGCGTGGGGAAGTCGACGGTGCTCGCGCAGTGGGTGGCCGACTTGCTCGTCGCCGAAGATTTCGACTCGCACAAGAACCTCGACAAGGTGCACCACGTCGTCCAGCTCGGCGGCAAACGAATCATCGCCGGCATGTCGTACGTCGGTGACTGGGAGAAGCGCTGCGTCGAGCTCGCCGACGATCTGACCGGAAAAAAGCGCATCGCCTGGATCGACGACCTCCACCTCTTCGGACAGATCGGGCGCGCCCGCGACAGCGATCGATGCCTCGCCGACTTCTTCCGCGGGCCGCTCGCCCGTGGAGAGATCGTCCTCGTCGGCGAGTGCACCGAAGAACAACTGCGACGTCTGGAAGAGGACGCGCCCGCGTTCGCCGCGCTCTTCACCCGCGTCTTCGTCGGTCCGACGACGCCCGCCGAGACGATGCGCATCCTCGTGCACGAGGCGCGTGAGTTGGAGATTGCGCGCGACGTCGAGATCGAACCGTCCGCCTTTCGCACCATTCTCGAGCTCGGTCCCGCGCTGACGCCCGGTCAGGCCCTCCCTGGCCTGGCGCTCGATCTGCTCCGCGCGCTCGCCCGCGAGTTCGAGGGCAAGCCAGACGAGTCGAACGAGATCGGCGTCGATCAAGTGATCGCGCACCTCTCGTCGCGCACCGGTTTACCGTGGATTCTCCTCGCGAACGAGAAGCCGCTCCTCCGCGACGAGCTCCTCGGCGACCTCTCCGGTCGCGTGCTCGGGCAAGACGTGGCGGTGAACGCCGCCGCCGATCTGGTGATGCGCATCAAGGCCGGGCTCGTCGATCCGAAGCGGCCGTACGGCGTCTATCTCTTCACCGGACCGACCGGCACCGGCAAGACCGAGCTGGCGAAGACGCTCGCCGAATATCTCTACGGCGGAGCCTCGCGGCTCGTTCGCTTCGACATGAGCGAGTACGGGACGCCCGACGCCGCCGGTCGATTGATCGGCGACGCGTGGACCCCCGAGGGCGCCCTCACCCGTGCAGCGCAAGAGCAGCCGTTCTGCGTCGTCCTGCTCGACGAGATCGAGAAGGCGCACCCCTCGGTGCTCAACCTGCTCTTGCAACTGTTCGACGAGGGACGCCTCACCGACGCGCGTGGCGAGACCGCGAGCTTCACCCAAGCCGTCATCGTCATGACCTCCAACCTCGGCGCCAAGCCGCAAAATCCGCTCGGATTCGGCGCTGGATTCGACGCCGTGATGCAGGACGTGGCACGGGCGGTCCGCGAGTTCTTCCCGCCCGAGCTCTTCAACCGCATCGATCGCATCGTCCCCTTCCGGCCGCTCGATGCGACGGTGGCGATCGAGGTGGCGCAGAAAGAGCTGAGCAAGCTCTTGGCACGGCGCGGCCTCGTCGATCGCAACGTCTTCGCGAGCAGCAGTCGTTCGGTCGTCGAGCGCGTCGCGCGCGAAGCGTTCGAGCAACGCGACGGCGCGCGCTCGCTCAAGCGCTTCCTCGAAGATCGCATCGCCGGAAGGCTCGCCGAAGAGATCTCGGCGAGCCCGGGCGCGTCGATGCAGCTCGTCCGCATCGAGGACGCGGGAGATGGCGAGCCCTTCGTCATCACGCGTGAGCCGCTCGTCGAGGCGACGCCGCTCACCGAGGCCTCGTTCGCGCTCGAACCGCTCCTCGAGCTGCCGCTGCCCGAGCTCTTGAACGAACTGGCACGCGCGATCGCGCCGCTCGGTGAGGACGGCACGCTGACGCCGACGTTGAGCCGTATTTCCGAGGAGATTCGCTTCCACCTCGGCGAGCACAACCGCGGCCTCCGCGATCACGGCGAGCTCCTCTACAACCTCGATCACATGCGGCACTCGCTCGACGCCTTCCGCGATCGGGCCTCGCGCGTGCTCACCACCTCGCGTGAAGTGCGCGAGGAGGGATATGAAGATCTCGAGCTGGCGCGGTTCGCCTGGGACACGGTCGACATCGGCACCGGTCCTTCGCACACGCGTTGGCGCTACCGGGTGCTCTCGCGTTCGGCGTTCACCCGTGGGGTCGCCGCCGCGACCCGTCACGAGGCGCTGGCGTGCATCGCCGAAGCCCATTTTCTCAAGCGATCGCTCTTTCGCGCGCACGATCCGAGTCGTCATGCGGTGGTGCTCGAGCTCGCGCGGCTCGGTGAGGTGCGCGGTCAGTCGCGGCTCGTCACCTCCGAAGGCGGCGACAAGGGGCGCGGCGGGTTCCTCTCGCTTCTCGCGAGAGCCTATGCGGCGCGACGAGGTGAGCTCGACGACTTCGCGACGGTGCGCGACGGCGTCGCGATCGGCGGAGCCGGGGGCCCACTCGAAGTCTCGGACTCCAACGTCTTCGCGCTCAAGCTCGTCGGCCTCTGCGTTCGCGACGTCTTCGAGCTCGAAGAGGGGACGCACGTCGTCGAGCCCTTGAGCGGACCGCCCGAGCTGGTGCGGGTTCGCATCGTCGATGGCGCGCCCCCGCTCGAGGTCGTCTCGACACTGCTCGCAGCTAGGCAAGAGCGCGAACGCGCGCGCGCGATCGCGAGCGAACGCCCCTCGCCCGACGCGCTCACCCCGATGGTGCGCCGCGTACGCCTCGGTGCTTCGTCCCGTGCAGGAAAACCGGCCCCATTCGGCGTCGAAGACTTTCGCATGAGCTTCGTCGACACCGTCTACGCACGCAGCGTCGCCGAAGCGCTCGAACCTCTCTGGCTCCTTCAACTCTCCCGTGTCGACGACGAGAAGGACGCTGAGCGCAGGAAGACCGAAACGACCGAGAAAACCGAGCAGACCGAGACGAAGGGAGGCGACTCGTGAGCAAGCCGAGCCTCCGCGTCTATTTCGTCACCCACTCGATCCCGGCCGTTCCTCCGGAAGAGCGCGCGAGCGACGAGACGTTGGAGAAAGCGACGAACGCGCGCGCGATTGGCGCTGCGGGTGAAGTCGCCGAGGAGACACGGGTCACCGGACGGCTGATGCGCGCGTGGGACGAGCTCTTCGACAAGCCGGCCCCGGCGGCCTTCGGCGTCAGCGAATCCGACGTCCTCGAACAGCTCGAGAGACAGCTCGTCGGCCTCACCGCGACCGGCGAATCCTTGACTCGTTATCTCTGGACCGAAGAATTCCAGACCCGCCGCGTTCGCGTCGACGTGCACCCACTCTCGTCGGTGAAGAAGCGCCCCGTGATCGGCAAGGAGCTGATCCCCCTGCAGCTCACGTACGCGTGGAGCAAGATGAGCGGCGGCGCCTATCGCGTGATGGTGCCGCGCTTCGGCGGTTGGTTCATCCTCGAAGATCTCGCCCTCGCGCCCGATGTGCTGCGACACGCGGTGAGCAGTTGGCTCCTCGGGAGCAACCCCCGTTGGGTCTATGATTTCCGCTGGGAAGGCGAAGAGTGGGTGCGCGAGTGGTCGCCCGCGCTGCTCACGCGCACCGACGTCGCCGAGGAGAAGGAAGACGACGCGAAGAAGCACCCGGTGCTCGCGCAAATCGGCGAAGAGCTCGTCGAGCTGGCGGCGCGCGGAAAATTGCCCGCCACCGTCGGCGACTCGAGCGAGCTCGTCGCCCTCGAAGAGCGTCTGCGCAAGCGGCCATTCCCTTCGCTCCTCGTCGTCGGCCCGCCCGGCGTCGGCAAGACGACGTTCGTGCGCCGGCTCGCGCGTCACTTCGCGCAGAAGCGTAGCGACGCGAAGAAGAAGGGCGGCCTCGCACCGCCGCGCATCTGGTCGACCTCGGGCGAGAAGATCATCGCCGGCATGGTCTACCTCGGCATGTGGCAAGAGCGCTGCCTCCGCATCGTCGCCGAGCTCGCCGAAGACTCCGACTATCTCTACGTCGACCGGCTGACGTCGATCCTCCGCGCGCAGCCCGACGGTGGCACCATCGCCGACGCCCTGACGCCCTCGGTGGTCTCCGAAGAGATCTCGCTCATCGCCGAGTGCACCGAGTCCGAGCTCGAATGGGCGAAGAGGCGCGCGCCGGCGCTCCTTCGGCGCTTCACGATCGTCCGCCTCAGCGAGACGGTGCCGACCGCGACGATCGAGCTCCTCCATCTCCATGCGGCGAAGAAGGGCGCGGCGATTCACCCCGCCGGCCTCCATCGTCTGGTGCAACACCTCGCCGCCTTCGCGCGCGATTCAGCCTTTCCTGGCAAGGGATTTCGCTTCATCGATTGGCTGACGAGACAACGCAAAGCCGATCGCGAAGGCGCTCCGCGGCTCTACCCACGCGACGTCTCCGAGGCGTTCGCGCGCTACTCGGGCGTCTCCCTCGATCTCGTCGCCGACGAGCGCCCCGCCTCGGCAGCTCACTTCGCTACGCGCCTGCGCGACGGCGTCGTCGGACAGGATCACGCATGCTCGGCCTGTGCGCGTGCGCTCGCTCGCCTCAAGGCCGGCCTCGACGATCCCGAGCGCCCGTGCGGCACGTTCCTCTTCGTCGGCCCCACCGGCGTCGGCAAGACCGAGCTCGCCAAACAATTCGCGCGCGTCGCCTTCGGAGAAGATCGTTTGATTCGCTTCGACATGAGCGAATACGGCCTCCGCGGCTCGGGTCAGCGCCTCCTCGACTCTTCCCCCGGCGTGACCTCACTCGCGCAGCTCGTCCGTCAACAGCCGCTCTCGCTCGTCCTCTTCGACGAGGTCGAAAAGGCCAGCCCCGACGTCTTCGATCTCCTCCTCTCGGTCCTCGGCGAAGGCCGTCTCACCGACAGCTCGGGCCGCATCGTCGACTTCCGCGGCACCTTCATCGTCATGACGTCCAACCTCGGCGTCAGTAGTCGTGCGCCCGTCGGCTTCGGCGACGCCCCTGCCCCCGACTTCGCCCGCGCCGTGCG
Source organism: Deltaproteobacteria bacterium (assembly GCA_025363655.1). Classification (GTDB taxonomy): domain Bacteria; phylum Myxococcota_A; class Polyangia; order Polyangiales; family JADJMO01; genus JANYDK01. Next base: position 27,160 of record JANYDK010000016.1, read on the forward strand.
CGCGCACTTCCGACCGGAGCTCTTCAACCGCATCGACGACGTCCTCTCGTTCCGGGCGCTCACCCGCGAAGACGTCATCGCCATCGTCGACCTCGAGCTCGCGAAGCTCGCGCAACGCACCGGCCTCCTCCGCCGCGGTCTGCGCCTACGCGTGTCGAGCGAAGCGAAGTCACTGCTGGCGGAGCTTGGCTATCACCCGACGTTCGGCGCGCGGCCGCTGAAGAGGCTGCTCGAAGAGCGGATCATGACCCGGCTCGCCGCGGAGATGGCAGCAGACGCGAAATTTCGCGAGCGCGAGGTGAAGGTGGTGGCGGAGGGCGAAGAAGCGGGCAGCGGGTTCGTGGTGAGAATCACCCGCCCGGAGTGATGAACTTCTTCGTGTACGTGGTCACCGTCTTCGTCGTGTCTTCGTAGACGTCGAGCGAGCTGTCGCCGACCGCGTACCCGTAGGTGATGCCGACCGCGCCGTCGGGACAGGTCTGCTTCCACTTCAAGGTGGCGAGGCTGGTGACGATGGTGGCGTTGAAGGCGTATCCAGCTGCGGCGTCGGCCTGGCGAACGCCGAGGACGCTGTTGCCGGCGACCTTCAACGTCTCGACCAACTTCTTCGTGCCTGCCCCCGTTCTTCCACCCGCTCCGGTGTAGTGGGTGACGGCCGTGACGACATAGACGCCATCGGCGATGGGACCTCCCGTCGCGCCCGGGTACGGAGAAGCGACGTATTGATCGACGACCTCGAGAGCGATGTTGGCGATGCCGTTGCAACCGCCGTCGGAGGGAGCGTCGGGAGTGACCGTCGTGTCGGCGGACGTGGCGTCGCTCGGGACGTGCGTATCGGCAGCCGTTTCGCTGGCGGCGTCGGAGCTGGTGCCGTCGGTCGCGCCGTCGGTCGGCGAGTCGGTGGAAGACGACGAGCTGCAGGCCGTCGCGAAGAAGACGACGGCGAGGCCAGCTGCGCGGAGAAGCAAGCTCATGGGCGCGCAGTCTAGCGCACGCCCGTGAGTGGTCGAATTCTCGGACGAATGCCGCGCGCCCACGTCAGCTCCCCGCGAGGTCGAACTGTTCGAGGTGATACTCGCGGTGCGGCACGAGCATCAGCTGACGCTGGTAGCGACGCTCGGCCTCTTTGGTGACGTCGCGCGCCTCCGATTGGAGGAAGTCGATGACGGAGGGGTGCGCGTTGACCACCACTTTGTAGCCTGGCAACGACTGCTTTTCGCGCCTGATTTGCCGGAGAATCTCGAAGGCGATGGTCTGCCGTGACTGCAGCTGTCCGGTGCCGTCGCAGTAGAAGCAGGGCTCGTGCAAAGTGCGGCCGAGCGACTCACGCGTGCGCTTGCGGGTCATCTCGACGAGGCCGAGCTCGCTGATGCGATTGATCGACGTCTTCGCCTTGTCGACGAGGAGCGCCTGCTCGAGCGCGCGATAGACCTTCTCGCGATTGCTGTGCCGCTCCATGTCGATGAGATCGAGCACGATCAAACCGCCGATGTTACGGAAGCGTAACTGGTAGGCGATCTCGGTGACGGCTTCGAGGTTGGTCTGGAGAATCGTGTCTTCGGGATCTTTGTTGCCCTTGCCGACGAAGCGACCGCTGTTGACGTCGATGGCGGTGAGCGCCTCGGCTTGATCGATGATCAGGTGACCGCCGCTCGGCAGCGGAACTTTGCGCGAGAGCGCGCGGGCGATTTCGTCCTCGAGACCGTAGGCGTCGAAGATCGGCTCGCCGCCGCTGTAGAGCTCGAGGGCGCCGGCGCGCTCGGGCATGAACATCTCGAGGAAGCGCTGCAGACGCTGGAACTGCTCTTTGTCGTCGATGACGATCTTCTCGACGTCGTCGGTGAACATGTCGCGCGCGGTGCGCAAGACGACGTCCAGCTCTTGGAAGAGGAGCGACGGCGCCTTCACGCCCACTTCCTTCTTCTTGGCGATTTCGCCCCACAAACGCACGAGATAACCGACGTCCGCCTTGAGCTGCTTCTTCGTCAGGCCCTCGGCGACGGTGCGGACGATGAGCCCACCTTGCGGCGGCTTCATCGCTTCGATGGCCTCGCGCAGACGCTTGCGCTCGAGGTCGGAGCCGATGCGGCGCGAGACGCCTACGTGCTCGACGGTCGGCATGTAGACGACGTAGCGACCGGGCAGCGAGACGTGGCTGGAGACGCGCGCGCCCTTGGTGCTGATCGGGTCCTTCGTCACCTGGACGACGACCTCCTGACCCTCTTTCACGACCTCGTTGATCGGCGTCGAGCGACCGAGGCGGAGACCGCCTTCGCGCGGCTCGCGACGTCCGCCGTCGCGTCCGCCGTCGCGTCCGGCGTCACGTCCGGCGTCACGTCCGCCTTCACGGTTACCTTCGCGTCCGCCTTCACGTCCGCCGCTGTCGCGTCCGCGATCGCCACCACGACCGCGATCACCGCCGCCGCTCGTACCGCTGCTGCTGCTGCTGCTGCCGCTGCGCGCGCGATCACCGCCGCGACCGCCGCTGCGTCCGCGACCACCACGTCGTTCGTTGGCCGGAGACGGCTTGATGTCGCGCGCGAGTCCAATCGAACCGGTCGCGGCCGGCGCCGGTGCGGCTGCTTCATCGCGGGGCTCGCGGGGCTCGCGGGCTTCGCGGGGCGCTCGAGCTTCGCGCGGTTCGCGGGGCTCACGTGCTTCACGCGGGACCGCCGGCGCGGCCGGAACTTCGACCGACTCGCTGCCCTCGGCGGCGACGGCAGGCGGGAACGAGGACGAGGTCCCCTCCGCGGCGGCGGGCGCGGCACCTTCGGCCGGGGCTTCGCCTTCCTCTGCTTTGACGTCGGTCTCGATCTCGTCGCGCTTGGCGCCGCTGCGCCCGCCACGACGACGACGACCACGACGCGCGGCCATGTCGGCGGTGTCGGTTCGCTTGCGCACGACGACGTCACCATCGGCGAGCTCGCGCGTCTCACGGAGCACCGGCGCGTCGGGCTCTTCGAGAATGACCCCGGGGTCGATCGGCCTATGGGAGCTGGCCTCGGCGAGCGCGTCACCGATGGGATCTCCGTCGTCGCCCTCGACTTCGTCACCGTCGTCGTCGCCCTCGACCGCGTCGTCGACCTCGTCGCCCTCGATGGGCAGCGATGCGGCGCTCGTCGCGGCTGCAATTTCGCCCTCGGGCGCGTCGACGTCGATTTCGATCTCTTCGTCGGCCGCCTTCGCGCGCTGCCGTGGCTCGCGCTGCTTGCTGCCGGCGAGGTAGGCCTCGAAGTCGGCGGGGCGGATCAGATCTTCGACGTGGAGGAACGCCGCGCGCTCCTCGCCGATGTCGATGAAGGCCGCCTGCATGCCGGGAAGCACGCGCGAGACCTTGCCGAGATAGATGTTGCCGACGAGCCCCTTCTGCCCGCGTCGCTCGACGTGGAGCTCGCTGAGGATGCCGTTCTCGATGAGCGCGACACGTGTCTCGCCGATGTCGCAGTTGATGACCAGAGTGTTCTTCGCCACGTTGCCGTCACTGTCTCCCGGCTTGTCTCAGTCTTGGCCTGCGGTCGGGACGAGAGGCGGCGCGCCCGGGTTGCGCGCGTCCCCTTCCCGCGGCGAGTCGATCAGCAATGTGACCGGCCCGTCGTTGAGGCTCGAAACCTTCATGTCCGCGCGGAACTTGCCGGTCTCGACCGACACGCCGCGCGCGCGAACTGCTTCGACGAACGCTTCGTAAAAGCGCTCGGCGGGCTCGGGAGCCATCGCCCCCGAAAAGCTCGGCCGGCGCCCCTTGCGCACGTCTCCGAGCAGAGTGAACTGACTGATGGCGAGGACCTTGCCGCCGACGTCCTTCACGTCGCGCGACATCTTTCCTTCGTCGTCGGGGAACACACGCAGCCCCGCGACCTTCTCGGCCATCCACTCGACGTCCAACGAAGTGTCACCCGCGGCGACGCCGACGTAGACGAGCAGGCCGCGCTCGATGGCGCCGATGACCTGCCCTTCGACCTCGACGCACGCGCGTGCGCAACGCTGGACGACCGTCTTCATGCGTTCGTCCTCGAACTACTCGAATTCATCGAAGAGCTCCCGAGCTCACGCTCGAGCTTCTTCACCATCGCGAAGTATTCGGTGCGGCCGTAGCGCTCGTTGAGGATGTGAAAATCCTTGCCGACCAGGCCGACGCATCCAAAGCAATAGGTGCAGTCGCTGCAGCCGCTGCATCGCGCGAGATAGGCGCCGCGGAGGCAGCGCGTGCTCGCCGTGCAGTGCTGACAATCGGTGCACTGCGTGCAGCTCGCGCATTGCGTGCAACCGACGCAATCTTCACAGCGGGTGCAATGACTGGAGCGACGGAGGCCGCGGCAGTCGGTGCAGAACGTGCAATCGCTGCAGCGCTCGCACCGGGTGCACTGCACGCAGCCGACGTTGTCCCGTGCCGCGTCGCTTTCACGCGTCAGCTCGGCGAGACGCCGCTCGAAGGTCGCGCGATCCATTGTGATCCTATGGATCTCAGTGGAGGGAGCGACGGAGAGCCTTCGCCGCGTCGCGCGTGACCACTTCTTCGGCCGTCGCTTCGATGCGCGTGATGCGCTGCTCGAGGACGGGGCGATGACGGGCCGGCTCGCGGCAGAGGATGTCGGTGAGCACGACGAGGGCGTCACGGACGCGCCCTTCGTCCGCATGCTCGAGGAGCTGCAGGTGCGGCGCCTGATCGGAGAGATCGAGCGCGTGCCCGGCGGCGAAGTACGCATCGGCGGCGCGCGTCACCTCGATACGCCCCTTGGCCACGAGGAGCCCGGCGAGGAGACGGACCCGATCGAGCGCCTTGGCGTCGGTCGGCGGCGGCTTTGGGGTGACGATTTTCGGGGCGGCGAGCCGGGTCAGCTTCGGCGTCACCAGCTCGACGTCGGCGCGCGTTGCGCCTTGCTCACGCCCCGCTGGCCGACGCGTCGGCGCCTGCGGGGTCCATTGCTCTTGCTTCATGCACTTGATCCTTGGACGTCGCGCCTGTTCGTCGGGCCCGTCTGGGCGTGACGCACGCGGCGACGCACGGCAGTTCGATTCGAGTCGAAGCGCCCGCGGCTAGGTTGAGCTAGCGCGCGAACACGCTGAAAACCTGTCTCGCGGCGAGGGTGACGGCAGAGCCGCGCCCGCGCACCTCCGGAGAGGGACGACGCGCCGAGGAGGCGGCCGTGGCGTCACCGCGAGTCCGGGAGGCGGAGAGCCACCCAGGGCGACGTTGGAGGGGCAGTAGCACGATTCGGGGGGGGAGGCTTGGAAACGTTCTTTTGCTGCGGAACGGTCGGGCGCGGGTGAGGCTACAGCCCACCCTCATCCCTTCGAATGCTCCCCAAGTGGCGCCGAAACGCGGCCATCACCCACGCGTGAAACAGCGCTTGGCTCATTCGATATACCCACCACGGCAGGCTCGGACGAAAGTCGTGGATCGCGGTCAGCAGCGTCTCTCCGTCGAGCGCTTGCCGTAGCTCGAAGCGGGCCTGGGGACCGCTCGACGAGTTCGACGCGAGGAGACCACCGGTGACGAAGAAGAGCTGCCGATCGGCTCGACTGCGTTCGGCAGCGTAGGTGAGCACGAGGAGCGGCCATGGCACGAGGTGGAAGTAGAAGCGACAATTGCGCTGCTCTTCGGTCTCGACGCGGATGAAGAGCCAGAGCGCGTTCGGGAGCCAACGGACGTATTCGCGCGCAGCCCACTCGGCGTCGCGTCCGGCGGGCAACGTCATGCGTTGGACGGAGCGGACGGTCGGCTCGGGTTTCACGCGCGCCTTGGGTCGACGCACGGCCTTGGGCGCTGCCGGGGTCTCCGTCCCTTGCAACGCCCGCGTCAGCGCAACGCGCGTAGTCTCGGGAGGCAATTCGGCGAGCTCGGCGAGGCGCAGGTCGCGGGCGATCATCTCGTGTCGCAAGCTCTCGATCAGCGGCCCCACCAGCTCGCGCGAGGCGCCGGTGACGACCGAGACCCAGAGTCGCGAGAGCGCAGGGGTCACGAAGGGAACGTCGAGCATCGGCCGACGACGATTCATCAGCGAGGCCGTGAGGATCATGAGCTCGCGGTAGGTCATCACCTCGGGCGCGCCGACGTCGTAGACTTGATCGAAGCACTCGGAGCGGCCGACGGTGAACGCCAAGAGCGCGACGACGTCGTCGAGCGAGACGGGCTGCGTGCGCGTACGCGTCCAACTCGGGAGGATCATCACCGGCAGTCGATGGACCAGCTTCGTGACGATGTCGAAGGACGAGCCGCCGCCGCCGATCACCAGACCGGCACGGAGAACCGTCAGCGGGACGCCTTGCCCACCCAACGTGAGCTCGACCTCGCGTCGACTCTGCAAGTGGGGAGACAACACCCCTTCGGGCAGGAGACCGCCGAGGTAGACGATTTGCTTCACGCCCTGGTGCTTGGCGGCGCGCGCGAAGTTGTCGGCGCAGATCAGATCGAAATCGGCGAAATTGCCCTGCGCCAGCCGCGCCGACGGCATCATGCTGTGCACGAGGTAGACCGCGAGGTCGGCACCGGCGAGGGCCTGCTCGGCGTCGCGGAGACTGAACAGATCGGCCGGACGCCACGAGGTGAACGCGCCGAGATCGGCCGGTGCGCTGCGTGAGAGACCGATGACGTCGAACCGCGGAGCAAGCACGTCGGCGAGTGCCTGGCCGATGAAGCCACTGCCACCGGCGACGACGACGCTGGGCTTGGTGATGGGCGACACCGGGCTAGGATGTGCTCCAAGACGCGACGGTCTCCCGAGAATCGTTTGCGACATCACATGTCGGAGAGACCGCCAAGACCGCCCAGCGACGGTGCCAAGCGTCGACACCTGTGACCGCTCTGCGCCAGCGATCAGGGGGCCATTGCGAAATCATCGAGAAATCGAGCCGATCCGATCTCGGCCCAGCTTCTGCAGAGGCGCAGGCCCATGATCTCGCGCGCCCATCTCGCCCTCACGCTCGTCGCGGCTCTCACTGGATCGTCGTTCAGCTCGGCGGCGCTCGCCGACGAGGTCGAGGTCGCACAAGCAGCGCCGCCTCCGACCTACGCGCCAGCGCCGCCGCCGCCGACGTACGCGCCCGGCCCGCCCCCGCCGGTCGTCTATGCGCCGGGGGGAGCGGCACCCCCGCCGGGATATGCGCCGTACCCCTACCCGCCGCCGCACTTCGAATATCCGGCGAAGCTCGACTACGAAGAGGGCCGACCGATTCCGCCGTACTACCACGCCGAATCGCACGCGCGGCGCGGGCTGGTGATCGGCGGGGCAGTCACCTTCGGCGTCCTCTATCTCTTGTCGTTCACGGTCGCCAACGCGACGAGCAAGGACGGGAGGAGCCACGAGCTCGACGGCCTCTACGTGCCGGGCATCGGGCCCTTCATCGCCGCAGCCAACGTGCACGACAGCTCGGGGATCCTCCTCATCGACGGCTTCGGCCAGATCGCCGGCTTGGCGATGTTCATCAGCGGCTTCGCTTTTCCGAAGACGGAGCTGGTGCGCAACGACCTGGCCACGGTGCGGATCATCCCGCGGGTCTCGAAGGACTCGAGCGGAATTTCGTTGATGGGGACTTTCTAGACCAGCTTCGCGCTCAGCGAGATGGGCGTCGCCGCGAGCGCCTTGGAGATGGGGCAGTTCTTCTTCGCCGCCTCGGCGATGGTCGCGAACTTGGTGGCGTCGATGCCGCTCACCTTCGCCTCGAGCTCGAGCGTGATGTGCGCGATCGCGAAGCCGCCTTCGACTTTTTGCAAATCGACCTTGGCGTCGACGCGCAGCTCTTCGGGCGCGTGGCCGGCGTCGGTGAGCGCGAACGACAGCGCCATCGCGTAGCAACCCGCGTGCGCCGCGCCGATCAGCTCTTCGGGGTTGGTGCCGGCGCGTCCGTCTTCGCTCTGGAAGCGGGTGTTGAACGAATAGGGCTGCTTGTCGAAGACGCCACTCTGCGTCGTCAGCGAACCCTTGCCGTGAAGCCCGTCGCCCTGCCAAACCGCGCTGCTCTTGCGAATCATGATGTTCCTCCTCGTATCGGTGAATAGCCATCGATGAAGATGTCGATGAGAGATGCACTCCGTCACTTCTTCGTCGCGCGCGCCTCGCTCAGCCACTGCTCCCAGGCCGCAAAATCGCCTCCCAGCCGCCGCGCCAGCTCGTCGCGCATCAGGTCGGGCACCCGCACGAAGGTGCCCTCTGCGTTCGCCAACACCTCGCCGCTCTCGCCGTCGACGAGCGTCCCGCGCATCTCCATCAGCCTCTTCGCGTCTCGCACGAGCTCGCCCGTCGCGCGCAGCGTTCTCCCGAGCGGCGCCGGCTTGACGAACCGAACCTGGAGCTTCGCGGTCTGCACCCAACGATCGTGGAGAAAGGCGACACGCCCAATCGTCTCGTCGAGCAGCGCGGTGACGATGCCGCCATGAAGGACGCCTGGCCATCCCTGCTGCCACTCGGCCGCGCGCAAATCGGCGAAGACGCGCACCCCGTCGTCGAAGAACTCGACGCCGAGGCCGTGTGGATTTTCAGTCCCGCAGACGAAGCAAAGCGCGGAGCCGGGCTGACGGCGGAGCGTGGACATCGGCGCTAAATTCTCGCTTCCAGGGCGCCGAACGCGGCTTCGGTGAAATCGAGCAGCCGCTGCATGCTCGGCACCGATCGGCGACACGCGGTGAAGCCGAAGGCCATCTGATCGCAATAGCTCGTCAAGGTGATGTTGAGCGCCTGCCCATCGATGGGAATCGACACCGGGTACGACTCGTCGAGCCGGGCGCCGTTCCAGTAAAGGGGTTTGGTGGGGCCGGGGACGTTGGAGATGACGAGGTTGAAGACCGGACGCACGCGATCGAAGCCGAGCGTGGTCGCGAGGGCCATCGGGCTCAAGGCGGCCGCGGCATAGGCCATTTGTTCGAGGCTGCTCATCTTCGCGATGCGCTCTTTGGCGCGGTGGGTGGAGGCGGTGATGATCGCCAGTCGATCGACCGGGTCTTCGATTTGAGTGGCGAGGTTGGCCATGATGAAGGCCACTTGGTTGCCGCCTTCGGGGCTGTCGGCCGAGCGGACCGAGACGGGGACCATGGCGATGAGCGGCTCGGCGGGGAGCGCGTCGTGCGCCAAGAGATATTCGCGCAACGCACCAGCACAGATGGCGAGGACGGTGTCGTTGACGGTGGCGCCGAACGCTTTGCCGATGCGCTTGATGCGTGCGAGCGAATACGACTGCGCGGCGAAGCGACGCGAGCTGCTGATGGGAACGTTGAACATCGACGGCGGCGCCTGGAATGGAGTGGCGGCCGCGCGATCGTGGCGACTCTTGCGGAAGAGATCGAGGTAACCCTTGTACGCGCCGGGGAAGATGCGGGCGTTCATGCGCAGTGATTTGAGGAGTGCGTTGAGAGGGCTCACCGGTTGCGCGAGCGCGGTGGCCTCGTCGCTTCGTCGTCCGCGAGGGCGCGCCCACGGAGGCGGCATGTCGCGGCGATCGGGATCTTCACTGAGGCTCTTCTGCGCCTCTCGCGTCGCCGAGACTCCGTCGAACATGGCGTGATGCACCTTCGAGAAGATGGCGAAGCGTCCGTCCTGGAGACCTTCGATCACGCTCATTTCCCAGAGCGGGCGGCTACGATCCATGAGGGTGCCGTGCAAGCGCGACGACATCGCGAGGAGCTCGCGAATGCGGCCGGGGCGAGGGAGCGCGAGGTGACGGAAGTGGTGATCGACGTCGAAATGCTCGTCCTTCTGCCAGAACCACATCCCACGGAAGATCGCCCGTTGATCGTAGGGCGCGCGTGCCTCGCGGTGGGCGCGCATGCTCTCGACCACCGACGCGACGAAGTCGGGGGAAGCGCCTTCGGGCGGCGTGAAGAGTTGGAGCCCGGCGACGTGCATCGGTTGGCGACGGTGCTCGAGGAGGAGGAACATCGCGTCGAGCGGCGAGAGGGCTTTCATGTTCGACCTCGCAGTGTACGCTTCGAGGCGTGGCTGGTGACGACTACGACGTCGATCAAATCAAGACCGTGCGCACCGGCGCCGAGGCGAAGGCGGTCTCGCATGGTCTCCGCGTCGAGATCGTCAAAGGCGCCGGCGCAGGGAAAAAAGGGCTCCTCGCGCGTCGAACGTCGATCGTCGGTCGATCCGACGCGGCCGAATTCGTCCTCGCCGATCCGACGGTCTCGTCGTTCCACGTCGAGCTCTCCGCGTCTCCGCATCTCGGCGGCGCCGGGGTGCAGGTGGTCGATTTGGCGAGCGCCAACGGCACGCTCTACGCAGGCGCCCGCCTCGAGCGCGCCGTCATTCCCTCGGGCGCGATGCTCAACCTCGGGCGCACCGTGCTCCGCGTCGACGTCGACGTCCCGTTCGCCGCCGAAGCGTCCACGCTTCCCGTCTTCGGCGAGCTCCGCGGCGCCAGCGTCGCCATGCGCGAGCTCTTCTCGCTCCTCGAACGGCTCGCCCGCACGGAGCTCTCGCTCCTCGTCGAAGGCCCGACGGGCACGGGAAAAGAGCTGATCGCGCGCGCGGTGCACGACGCCAGCCCGCGCGCGTCGGGGCCGTTCGTGGTCCTCGACTGCACCGCGATCCCGGCCAGCCTCGCCGAGTCGACCCTCTTCGGTCACGAGAAGGCCGCGTTCACGGGGGCCACCGAGCGCCGCCTCGGCGTCTTCGAAGCAGCCGACAAGGGCACTATTTTTCTCGATGAAATCGGCGAGCTGCCGCTCGAACTGCAACCGAAGTTGTTGCGCGTCCTCGAGCGTCGCGAGGTCGTGCGCGTCGGCAGCACCAAGCCGCATCCCATCGACGTGCGCGTCCTCGGGGCCACCTGGCGCGATCTGCGCGCGATGATCAACCAAGAGAAATTCCGCGAAGACCTCTACTACCGCCTCGCGCAGGCGCGCGTCACCGTTCCTCCGCTACGCGAGCGACTCGACGACGTGCCGCTCTTGGTGAAGCACTTCCTCGCGCGTCTCCCCCGCGATCTCGTCTGCGCGCGCTCGTTTTCGCCCGAGGCCCTCGAAGAGCTGCTGCGTCGCGAGTTCGCCGGCAACGTTCGCGAGCTCAAGAGTACCGTGGAACGCGCGGCGATGACCGCTGCCGGCGACGTCGTCACACCTGCCGATCTGTCGTTCGAGCGGCTCCTCTGCGGACATCACCCCGCGCCGCCAACCCCGCCCTCCCTGCCGCCGAAATCGGGCGTGCCCGGGGCCGAGCTCGCGCGTTTCAAGGAAGCGAAGCGCACGCTCATCGACGAGTTCGAACGCGACTATCTCCAGCGCCTCCTCGCGCGCACCGGCAACAATCTGTCGCGGGCTTCGGCGCTCGCGGGGGTCGAGCGTCATCACCTGCGTGATCTTTTCCGCAAGCACGGCTTACGCAACGACGAGGGTTGACGCTGAAAGATCGCGCGGTCGCCACCTCGCCGAACGTCGTCACACCGCGGAAAATCCCACCCGGTTCTTCTTCTGCCAGGCGCTGATTTCCAGCAACGCTGCGTCGTTGCCGCGCGCATACCAGCGTCGGTTGATGGTCTCGCTGTCCTCGTTCTCGGACGCTTCGTGGAACGCCCTCAGCGGGATGCGCCAGAACTGCCAGCAGGAGAAGAAGCGCTTCTTCTCGCGCCATCGGGCGTGGGCGCCTCCCTTCTTCTGCTCCTCGAGGAGGTGGTTGCCCGTGACCCAGTGCGCGAAGAGGGGAACCGTGGTGACGAGGGTGCCGTCGCTCGAGAGCACGAGGAAGAACTGCGCGCCGACCACTGCGCGATCTTGCGGCGTGCGCACGGCGTTGGTCTCGCAACCGCCGAGGGCGCGGAGCTTCTCGGTGTCGAGCTGGACCACGAGCCCCGGAGCCACTTCATGCGTATCGACGGCCGCCATCTGCCGACCCTAACACAGGGCTTCGGGCGCACGGCGTGCGGGATGTGCAGGCTGCAGCGTAGGATATGGGCGGCAAAACGTGATCGACACCTCGAAGACCGAGCGCACCGATGCGGGGCGCGTGCTGCAACACGATCTCGAAGAGGCGCTGCGGCCGCACCAAGCACCCATGCGCATCCATCTCGAGCGGCTGGTCGGCGCGCCCTGTCCCGACCTCGATCGAGGCTTCGAGCAGGCCGCGGTGTTGCTCGCCGACGAGCACGGCTTCGACGAGAGAATCGCCAAGCTGCAGCCAGTCGCGCGGACGGCGTTGCGCATGCTCGCAGCGCGCAGTTGGACGCGTGAGGAGCTGCTACGCGGCCTCTCGCTGTGTCATCCGGGCGAGCTCGCGCTGGAGCCGCACGTGGTCGAGATCAGCACCCGATGGCCGGTCCTCTGGGCGCAGGCGCACTACCGGGAAATCGGCTCCGTCGTCGTCGTCGCGCGAAAGGCCCTGGCCCGCGCGCTCGGTCCCCTGCCCGTCGCTTGGTCGATGCCGACGACGCCGATCGCGCCGTTCGGTTACGACGCGCTTCGGCTCGCGATGTTGCTGGCTCCAGGGCTGGTGGCGCAGCGAAGGCCGAAGCTCACGGTGCAGCAGAAGCTGCATGCACCCGCGGCGGCGAAGCTGCAGGCGCAGCTCTCGAGCCTCCTCGTGATTCATGCGTGGATGGGCCTCGCCTCGTCGCGGTCGTCCGAGGGCGAGCTGCAGATTCCCCTCGAGTCGGCGCGTCGCGCGGCGGACGACGAGTCGCTCTTGGCGATGGCCTTGGTCCACGAGCTGAGCGGGCACCTCGGCGTACATGCTTGCTTCGTCGAGCTGGCGCGACATGCACCCGAAGGCGCGTGCATCGAGCTCGGGGCAGCGCTGGTGGCGATGAGCATGTTGCGCGACGTCGGTCATGTCGATCTCCGCGCTTCGACGCTCCACCTCGGCGGTGATCCCTCCCGCCCCGGCTTCCTCCACATCGACGTGGCGAAGAATGTGTTTTCCATCGCCCCCGATCTCCATCGCGGCCTGCACCGCGGTCGTCATCACGGTCTCCAGAGCGGTCACGCGGCCCCTCCCCCGGCGAGAGCCACGACGAGCGCCGTCGGTGCCGATTTCGAGGTGATTCTTTCGCCCGACGTGCCTTCCGAGACGGCGATGATCCTCGGCTACTGCGCCGAGCTGCTGCACCTCGATCGGGTCGCGAGACTTCGCCTCACGCGCGAAACCGTCGGCGTGGCGCGTCGTGCCGGGATCAGCGCGGCCGAGATGCTGGCGGCGATCACCACGGTAGCTTCCCCTCGTCCCGTTCCTTCGTCGGTGAAGACGGCGGTGACCGAATGGGCCGACGCGCTCGCCGTGGGCACGATGCGGGCGGCGATCTTCGTCGAGCTCTCGGGCCCACTTCTGGCGCTCGATCGCGCCGAGAAGCTCCTCGCCTCCCTCGTCTTCAAGCGCTTCGAGGCCGGCCACGATCGGCGCCTGTTCCTTCTGCGCAAAGCCCCGACGGGCGCGCTGCAGACGAAGCTGCGCGCGATTCCCGTCTTTCTCGAGACGATCGCGCCGTCCGAAGACGAGAAGCGTGGTGCTGCAAGTGACGATGACGCCGCCGCGTACTACGAAGAGGGCGTTTCCACGTACCTGGAACGACTGTCCGGCGACCGAGCAAGGCGAGATCGACCGGACGGCCAAAGTTGCGAAGCAATCTTTGGCGAAACGAGACTGTCGTCGGGCTCCGGGGAGCAGACGGTTTATCGCTTCGTCGGCGAAGAGAAGGTCATCGCGAAGCAGACCAAGCCCGCGAAGAAGAAGTAATCGCGCCAACGACTCTCACGGACAAGAGCCCCACATCGCATCGGTGAGCACGCCTCGAGTCGGCGTCGCTGGCGTGTCGCAATACGTCTTGGCGGCACCGGCGCAGTCGGCGGTGGCGGCGACGTAGTGATACTCCGAGCGATTCTTGCAGAGCGCGCAACACTCTTTGCACGTGCTGCCGATGCAGGTGCTGCCACCCGTGCAACCGCCGCCGGGACAACACGGTTGGAGGACGCCGCCACATGGAATGCAGCTTGGTCCGTTGCAGATGAGCCCACCGCCGCACGCGCCGCCGCAGCACGGCTGACCGCTGCCGCCGCAAGGAATGCACGACGTGCCGTTGCAGACGACGCCGCCGGCGTGACATCCGTCGGCGCAACACGGTTGTGCGTTGGCGCCGCAGACGACGCACTGTGCGCCATTGCAGACGAGCGAGCCATCGAGGCAAGCCGCGCCGCTGCCGCAACAAGGCTCTCCGCTGTGACCACAAATGGGCGGCGGATCAGGCGATTTCTGACAGGTCTTGCCGTCGCGGCAATCGAAGCCGGAGCGACAACTTCCTCCGGTGCAGCACTTCTGACCATCATCGCCGCAGGGGTCGGGGGGCAGGCAGGCGTCGGCGCGACACTCCATGCCGGGTGCGCAGAGCGGACCGACGCAACACGGCTGTCCGTCTTGTCCACAAGGCACCGAACCGTCGTCGAGTGGGAAGAGCGCATCGAGACTGACGGAGGCGTCGCGCAAGTGCACGTCGCTCGCCGAGCCGGTGTCGGGATCGTCGGGCGGCAAGTCGGAGACGCCCTCGAGGGAGTTCGTGAGGAGGCAGGAAACGCCGCCGCACGAGAGCGCCAACGCCGTCAGCGCGAGCGCGATCGTCACCCCGAGGTGACGGCGATCGCTCCCAGAGGCGGCAGGTCGACGCACCCCCCGATCGTGCGCGGCCTCGGGAAAATCGCAAGGGTGACCGTGCGGCGGCGGCTTCTCGGCTATTCTCGAGAGCCCATGGCGGGCTCCGCCGCACCGCGCGTCCTCGGGCGCTACGTCCTGCACGACGAGATCGCCGCCGGTGGCATGGCGTCCGTTCATCTCGGGCGGCTGCGTGGATCGGTCGGATTTTCCCGGACCGTCGCCATCAAGCGGCTGCACCCGCAGTTCGCCAAGGATCCCGAGTTCGTCGCCATGTTCCTCGACGAGGCCCGCATCGCCGCGCGCATTCGTCATCCCAACGTGGTGCCCACGCTCGACGTCGTCGACGCGGACGGTGAGCTCTTCCTCGTGATGGACTACGTCGAGGGCGAGTCGCTCGCGCGGCTCGTGCGCGCTTGCCAAAGGGGAGGTGCGCCGCCCCCCGTCCGACTCGTCTCGGCGATCGTCATCGGCACGCTGCACGGGCTTCATGCCGCGCATGAAGCAAAAGGCGAGCTTGGCGAAGCGCTCGGCATCGTCCATCGCGACGTCTCGCCGCAGAACGTCCTCGTCGGCCTCGACGGGGTCGCGCGCGTGCTCGACTTCGGTGTCGCCAAAGCGCTCGGACGCTCGCAAGTCACGCGCGAGGGGCAGCTCAAGGGGAAGCTCCCGTACATGGCGCCCGAGCAAATCCGGCGCGGCGGGAGCGTCTCGCGGCGCACCGACGTCTACGCGGCCGCCGTCGTGCTCTGGGAGGCCCTGACCGCGCGTCGTCTCTTTCAAGGCGACGATGAAGCGCAAATTCTCGCGGCGGTGCTCGATGGGCACGTCGATCCGCCGAGTCATTTCACCCCGGGAATTTCCCCGCAGCTCGACGCGCTGGTCCTTCGTGGGCTCGCCGCCGATCCGATGCAGCGCTTCGAGAGCGCCCGAGAAATGGCATCGGCGCTCGAGCGAATCGTGCCGCCGGCGACGGGCGCGGAGGTGTCGTCGTGGGTCGAGCGTCTGGCGGGCGAAGCTCTGGCAAAGCGCAGCGCACGGGTCGCGGCCATCGAAGCCGGCGTCAGCTCGACATCTGCCGACGTCGTTCAACCCGAAGAGGAAGCGACCCTCGACGCCACCACTCGGCTCGCGGCGGTGGCTTCGCAAGCCTCGACGGTCTCCTTGGCGACCCCGACGGGACCGACGAGCCCCACCGTCACGACAGGCACGCGTCGTGCTCGGCTCGCGATCATGGCAGCGCTCGCGCTCTTCGTCTCCGTGGCAGCCGTCGTCGGCATCGGTCGTTTCACGCGTGAATCGCCGGACATTCCCGATCGATCGACGAGCATGCCGAAAGACTCTGCCGCGACGCCCACCGCAAGCACGGTTTCGACGACGATAGACACGATCCCGACGACGACCGCGACGACCGCGACGGAGATCGTGACGACGGCTTCCGTGCTGAGCCCAGCGAAGAGCGCGACCCCGTCGGCGTCGCTGGCGCCGCATCCCACCTCGACCCTCAAGAAGCCGTTGCCACCGGCGCCACCGCCTGCTGCAGGCGCGTGCAATCCGCCGTTCTATTACGATCAGGGCATCAAGAAGTTCAAGACGGAGTGCCTATGAAAAAGGCTCATTTCGTCTTCTTCGCGAGGCCGACCGCGGCGCTCGTGCTCGTCGCGCTGATCGGCGGCGTCGCTCGTCCGGCGCGGGCCGAGGTCGACAAGGCTGCGTGCATCGCCGCGCACACGGAGGCGCAGGCCCTTCGAAGCCAAGGAAAGCTCCGCGCGGCCCACGACGCGCTTCTCACCTGCGCCGCCAACGCGTGTCCAAACCTCGTGAAGGTCGATTGCACGCGTTGGATCCCCGAGGTCGACGCCGAGCAACCGACGGTGGTCGCGAAGGCGATCGGCGAAGAGGGCGGCGACTTGATCGAGGTGCGCCTCCTCGTCGACGGCGAGGTGGTCCTCGAGAAGCTCGACGGACAAGCGTTGGAGCTCGATCCGGGCCCGCATCATCTCCGTTGGGAGCGCGTCGGCAGCGATCCCGTCGAAGAGGATGTGGTCATCGCCGCGCGAGAAAAAGGCCGCGTTCTCTCGGTCACCTATCACCCGCCGGAGACCGCCGAGCCGAAGCCGAAGCCGCGTGGGCCTCTTCCGTTCCTGGTCGGCGGCCTCGGCGTCGTCGCGCTCGGCACCTTCGTCGGATTCGCCGTCTCCGGGAAAAACCAGCTCGACGATCTCCGCAGCAACTGCGCACCTCGCTGCGATCCGAGCGAACGCGACGCCGTCCACGACAAGTTCCTCGTCGCCGACCTCGCGCTCGGCGTCGCCGTCGTCTCTTTCGGCGTCTCGGCCTGGCTCTTCTTGCGCAAGCAGCCCCTCGAGACGCCGAGCTCGACGGTCGGCTTCGTTCCCCTCAGCGGGGGAGGCATCGCAGTCGCGGGGACGAGTTTTTAGGGGCCCTCGCGCTACGGGCAACCCGACGAACCGGCGAGCGCGTCGTAGGCGACCCAACCGGCGCGAAGCGTGCCCGTTTTCGCGACGACATATCCATAGACGAACTTCATCGCGCCGCTCTTCTTGCGATAACGACCACTGCCATCTTGCACCCAGAGCGGCACGTCGACCGACGGCGCGCCACTGCTCGTCGGCACGTCGAGCCGCTGAAACTTGGTCCCTGCGGGGAAGTGATCGATCGCCACGCCCCCGAGCCCGAAGCCCGGCGTGTTGAACGCGAGGTTGACCGAGTGCTGCCCGTTCGCGCGCACCAGAGGGAGATAGTCGCCAGCACGCTCATGCCCATCGGGGCCGACTTGGCTGTCGTAGACCACCTTCTTGAGCTCGTAGCTGGTGTCGTAGCTGCTACGGATTTCGTAGCACGCCATCTTCCCCAGCCCCGCCGCGTGCGCCGAGACGTGCCCGACCTTGGCCATGAACGAGTCGCGCCCGAGGATCGCCGAGACCGGCATCCATCCCGAGCTCCCATTGGAAGTCGACATCGCGAACGCGTAGGTCTCGCCGGCGAACGTGCGCAATTGCCCATAATTGAACTCGATCGCCGTCTTCGTCGACGTCGCGACGATGTCCCCATCCCCATTGCGCACCGGCACCCCGGTGACGACGTGCCAACCGTTGTTGTCGCTCGGGTCATTGGTCTCGATGCGATTGCCCCCGACGACGCGCAGCTTGCAGTTGTACGAGCTCGCCGCGCACGCCCCGCCATTCACTCCCGCCGTCAGCGGCACCGACTCCGACTCACGCTCGCCTTCCGCGTCGACACCTTCACCCGAGGCTTGCGCGATGCAGCCAGCGGAGGAGAAGGAGAGCGCGATGGTGAAGCCGAGGGCGGCGAGAGGAGCGAGAGTGTGCGAGAGCGAGTGCGAGAGGGAGTGCGAGAGGGAGAGCGAGAGAGCGCGGTGCATGAAGGCCTCCTTGCGGCGGTGGGGACGAGGGAGCCTTCAGCAGGACTGGTGCCATCACGGGAACGCGGGATTGGCGGTGTTTTTTGGAGATTTTTCGGTGTCTCGGGGCGGAGACGGTCATTGGGGAACCCTGGTCAGTCGAGCCCCAGGTGGTCAGTGGAGCCCCAGGGGCGCGGGCGCGGGCTGATCACTTCCCCGGCGGATGCTCCGCCTCTCGGCATGCAATCACCTGCGACTGATTCGAGCCTTCGGCGATGAAACACGAATAGAAAACATGGTGATCGCAGCCTTTGGCTTCCATCACCTTCGCGTTGTTGTAACCGGCTTCGAGCTCGTCCTGCTTCTCGCGCCAGACCTTCAGGCGGCCTGGATCGGCGGCGACCTCGGCGGGGGGTTTTCCCGGTTCCATCATCAAGTCGAACGCCTTCAGGTCTGGGCGGGGCGAGACGGTGACGCGGTCTTTGGGGCAGCTGTAGCGGCTCGTCAGCTCTTCTTGCGCGGCGCGGCCGTAGTTGAAGTGGTCGTTGTCGCAGCCGCTGACGGTGCCGACGACGGCAGTGAGCGCGAGGATCGCGACGACGACGGTGGAGCTGCGATGGCCGAGACGCATCGGCGCATCGTAGCCTGCTAACGTTCTGTCGCCGACACTCGGCAGAGGGAGCGTGTTTCCGACTCATGAACCTCGATCGATCGAAATTCCTCCAGCTCGTCACCGTTCTCGCCGCAGGTGCATGTGGTCCTGCAGCAGCTCCCCCGGCGACGAGTGGAAGTCCGACGACCAACGCGACCAACGAGACGACGACGGCAGCGACGTCGGCACCCACGACGACCACCACGGAAGGCGCCACATCCGGTCCCAGCGCGGAAGGCATCGGCGCGGGGCTCGGCGGGTCGGGGTGTGACTACGGTGCGATTGGGCCTTGTTCGGAAGGGGGTTCGTCGGCCGATGCGTGTCATGGGATTGCCGACGCGCTCGATCCGGCGCGTCGCGCTGCCTTCTTCGCGTGCACGAAGAAGAAGCTCGGCGACGTCTCGGACAAGGCATGCGCCGTACGTGCCCACAAGTGCGGCGCCACCAGCGCTCGCTGTCGGGACACGAGCAAGGCCGTCGACGCTTGCCAACAGAAGATTCAAAAGACGTGCGCCGAGGCGCCGGAGACCAAGAAGGAAACTGCCTGTTTCGAGAAGTGCTTCGGCGCGGCGAAGAGCGCGAAGAATCCGAGCAAGGCCATCATGGCGTGTGCCACCAGTTGCGGGGGTGAGCCCGGAACAGCCGAGAAAACGTGCGTCTCCAACACCACTGCCAAGGAGTGCAGGTCGGCGAACGACGACAACTCGGCCTGCGCTGCGACGATGAACACCGATTGTGCAATTGGGCCCGGGTGCGTCGTGTCGCTGAATGCCGCATGCAAGGCCGCTTCTGCGACGTTCGCGACTTGTGGCGCGAGCTGATCGACGAGTGGAAGCGCTCCCCTTCCCCGCTCGTTCTCCGCGCATGGGGAGTCGTCGCCCGATCGGTTCGTTCGCGTCCGTGCTCGGTCTCGCGTCCCTCGGATCCCTGGTCGCGTGCGGTCGCGATCGAAAAGTCGATCCGGCCGCTGGGCAGTCGCCCGATGGAGGCGTGGAAGACGTCGCCGACGTTGCACTCCCGCCGCAGGCCGCAGCCCTTCCCACGCCGACGTGTGACGAGGCTCCCGCCGTGAACGTCTTCGTCGGACCTGGTGCGCCGTGGACCGGTGCGCCGTTGCGTGTGATGGCGGTCAGCGACAAGCCGCTCGTCGGCGCGCTCTCTGTCGCACGCGAGGGAGCGACGACCTCGACGTCGAGCGCGCGACATGATGGACCGCCCTATTTCTGGACGGCCGAAGTGAGCACTCCGAGCGCCGGCGCGTTCACCGCCAGCTTTCGTCAGGATGCGTGCGAGGCCGGGCACGGAGAGACGACGCTCGCGATCAACGTCGGGACGACGCAGCCGTTCGCGCCGTGGATTCCCCCGCACGGCGTGTGGGTGACCAAGGCCTCGTGGAATCACGCCTACGAGAACCTCTATTCGGCGTGGATTCAGCTGCTCTTCGACGCGGCCGACGGCGAAGAGCCGAGTTGGTCGGCGCTGCACGAGATCATTCGCGATCCGAAGCGCAATTGGCTCTTCGATCATCTCGGGGTCGCCGAGGACAGTGGCTATCGCGCGCCGACGATGAAGCCCGACTGCGCGGATTTGCCCTATTTTCTCCGCGCGTATTTCGCGTTCAAGATGGGGCTCCCGTTCGGCATCGCGGAGTGCGATCGCGGTGGGGATGGCGCGCCGCCCTCGTGCAAGAACCTCGTCACCAACGAGGACGACGACGAGCGCGCGAGTGACAAGCGCAAAGACGGCGCGGTGGCGATGTTCGGCGCGTTCCTCACCGTCAAGGTCGCCGACCTCGCGCACTCTGGGTCGGCGCGCGCGCCCTTCGCCGAGCAAGACGCCGACTACTACCCGGTGCCGATCGACTGGGCGAACCTCCGCGTCGGCACCGTCTACGCCGATCCGTATGGACACACGCTGATGATCGCGAAGAAGGTGCCGCAAGACGAGACGCACGGAGGCGTGCTCTATGCGGTCGACGGGCAACCCGATGGCACCGTCGCGCGCAAGCGTTTCTGGCGCGGCAACTTCCTCTATGCGATCGATCCGGCGCTGGGCGGGCCTGGATTCAAGCGCTTTCGTCCGATCGGCCGCAGCGGCGGCGTGCTCACGCGATGGAAGGACGAGAAGATCACCGCCAGCGCCGAGTACGGCGATCTCTCGCGCGAGACCGAGAAGCTCGACGTCGAGGCCTTCTACGATCGCATCGAGGACGTGCTCTCGCCGAAGCCGCTCGATGCCGAGCGCGCGCTGATGGAGTCGATCGTCGCGCTCGAAGAGCAGGTGAAGACGCGGGTGAAGTCGGTGGAGAACGGGCGCAAGTGGCTTGCGAAGCACGAGAAGCCGGCGACGATGCCGGAGGGCTCGGAGATCTTCGAGACCAGCGGCGCCTGGGAAGATTTTTCGACGCCGTCACGTGATTTGCGAATTCTCATCGCGCTCGACGTCGTCTCCGGATTCCCCGCGCGCGCGGTGCGTCGCAAAGATCGTTACGCGACGGCTCCCGTGGAGGCAGATCTGCAGAAAATCCTCGACCGCGAGCTGGCCGCGCGAACCATCGTCTATACGCGCAGCGACGCCTCGAGCTTCACGCTCTCGCTCCTCGAAGTGCTCGGCCGTGCGCTCTCGCTCGAGGTCGCGTACGACCCCAATGATTGCGTCGAAGTGCGCTGGGGAGCGCCCGAGGGAAGCGAAGAGCTCTCGACGTGCAACACCCATGCACCAGCCGACCAGCGCGCGCGGATGGCGACGTATCGAGTTTGGTTCCACGAGCGCAAGCGGCCCGCGCGCAAGTAGCGGCGCGGCAGTATGATCGGCCGATGCGCTGCGCTGCTTGCAACGTCATGCTCGATCTCGGTCGCGTCGCCGCCAACGAATCGCGCTGCGAATGTGGCGCCGAGCTCGATCTCCCTGGGGTGACGCCACGCCTCGCCGAGGAGAGCCCGACACGTTTGCCCGACGTCGAGCTGCTCACCTATCGCGAGGCGCCATCCGCTTCGAGGGAGCTGCCCCTCGAGCTCGCCGGTGTCGGCCGCGATCTCGAATGCCCGCGTTGCCGCGTCCCCTTGGAGAATGCCTTCCATGGAAGCGGCGACGTCTCGGAGTGCACCACTTGCTTTGGCGCCTTCGTCGACGTGGAGGTGCTGACGGTCTTCGTCGACGAGGCGCGCGAGACGAAGAGCGTCGCCATCGCTGCGTCCCTGCAATCGCCTGCGAAGCCCACGGTCTCGACCGAAGGCTTGGCCAAGTGCCCTTGCTGTCGGGAGTGGATGGGGCGCAAGGTCTTCGGCAAACGGTCGGGCGTGCTCGTCGACGTCTGCGAGACGCACGGCACCTGGTTCGATGGCGGCGAGCTCACGCGCGCCCTGCAATTTTCGGCCTCCGGTGGTGACGAGCGCGTGGCCAACGCCGAGCGCATCGAACGGCGCATGCACCAAGATCCGCTCGTGGCGGTCGATCGTGGGGCGGAGGCGACCGTCCGGCAACAAGACGCGAGGGCCGCTGCGCGCCAAGAGTTCATGCGACGACTCGCAGCGTACGAGCGGCTCCGGTGACCGAGGTGATGGCGAGCGGGGCCCGGCGTATCATCGGCCGATGCGCGGCCTCGCCTTCGTCGCCTTCACGCTCACGGCCACGCTCGTTGGTTGTCCGAGCCCCGAGCCACCGCGTCCGCCGTTGACGACAGCGGCGACGGCGACGGCGACGGCGACGACCGAGCCCACGCCTTCCGCGAGCGCCACCACGGTGAGTGACGTCGCCGACGCGAGTCCTTCGCCCGATGCAGCCATCGTCGTGCCGATCGTCGCAGCCCCGACCTTCGACACCGCCCTCGCCGCGCTCGACCTTGGACCGAAGGCGCAAAAAGCCCCGATCGCCCTGAAAAATACGGCCGTTGCCTGCGGCATCACCTTCACGCTCACCGTCGAGAGTCACAAGCAGTACGCCGATCCGACGGAAGGTTCGGTCGGCATCTGGGAGTTCACACTGGCGAAGAACGGCAAGGTCGTCGAGCTGCGGCAGACGGCGAAGACGCTCTACCTCGAGGGCTCGGCGTTCGGTTGTCTCTACGTCCTCGAAGGCGACTACGCGACCGAGCACATCGTCGCCGTGCCGGGCGCGCCGAAGCCCTTCACCGAAGACGAGGCCCTCGCCTTCGCCAAAGCCGAGGCGAGCAAACGTGGGTTGCCGATGGGCAGCGCTTCGAGCACCGAGAACGAAGGCGGCGTGCTCGACGTCGTGCTCTCGGCGGCGAGCGGCGGAGGGCACACGCGCATGCGCATCGGCTTGTACACGCGCCGCGTGATCTCGATCGAGGTCAAAGGCGCGAAGACCGCGAAGCCGAATCCGCCTCCGAAATACGCCGATCCGTGCAAAGTCGACGCCGAATGCGAGATGGGCACGTCGATGGGTTGTTGCGATTGTTGCGGCTACGACGCGCCCTACGCGATCTCCAAATCGCACGCGGCGAAAGAGCGGGCCCCGTGCGCGGCCGTCGATTGCGCGCCGTGCAACGAAGCGAAGTGTCCGCAGAAGCCGCCGCTGCCGAAGACGAATTACGTCGCGATCTGCACCAAGGGCATCTGCGCGCTGAAGTAGCGCTCGCAAAGGCATGTATCGCGATCCACGCGCCGAAGCCCAAGCTCGCATCGATGCGGCCGTGAACGCGCGCACCGGGACGAAGGAAGAGCTCGAGGAGCTGCGCGATGCGCTCGAGGTGCTTCGCGAGCAGTTGAAAGAGAAGGGCATCGCGACGCCGCCGTCGAAGGTGCTCGCGCCGTCGTCGCACGTGTTCGAGATGCCGACGCAATGCCGCCTCTCGCTCGCCGACACGCTGCGCGCCGCCGATGAAATCGAGCACGACGAAGCACGTCTGCGCGCCGAGGTGGTCGAGCTGACGCAGCTGGTGACGCTCTACGGCGATCGTCTCAGCGGCAAGGTGACCGACTTGCCCCTCGGTGCGCCTCCGCGATCGGTGCCCATCGTCTATCTCCTCGCCGAAGCTCTTCCGGCGTGGCTGATTTTGATCCTCCCCGCCGCGGCCATCATCGGCGAGATGTCGGCGGCGGGATCGTCGGTGAGTTACGCGAGGTTCACGCGCATCGCGGTGCTCCTTCTGCCGCTCGTGCCGCTGGGGATTCGCGCCTACCGACGAATGTGGTTCCTCGGTCGATGTCGCGTCGCGCACGTCGCGCTGGAGAGCGAGACGCAGACGGCGACCAAGAACACCAACGTGCCGATGCGCTTCGCGCGTGGATGGAAGATCTCGCGCGAGGCTTTCACCGGCTACACCGTGCGCAGCGTGCTCCATTGGCACGGCGACGACGGCAGCAGCGGCAAGCTCACCTTGCGCGGAACACCCTATGAAAAGGGCATCGTTCTCCACGACGAGAACGTGGCGCTCTCCGTCGTCGAGCTCGCGTGTGCGCCTCGTCCGGACGTTCGCGGTGAATGGGAGCGTCGCTTGCCATGGCCGGTGTGGCTGCGGCTCGCCGTCGTCGTGGCGATCGTCTGCGGCCTCGTCGCCTTCGCGCTGCGCGGGGTCTAGCGGGCCCCAGCGCGACTCGAGGCGACTACTTCATCGCGCGTTGGTAAATCGACTGCTTCGGACCCGACATCACCTTGCGCAGCATCGGCTCGAAGAAGGCGAGCGCCAGCGCCTCGACCTTGGGATCGAACGCTGGGCCGTCGTAGCGCGCGCAGAACTCTTCGGTGCGCGCGAAGTTCGGATCGTCGCGAAAGACGTCGCGCATGTCGCGATCGAGCCCGAGGCGATGGAAGAAGTAATAGCCCTGGAAAATGGCATGTTTCGCCACCATCCAATGATTCTCCGGCGAGACGAACGGTTGGAGAATCGAGGCCGCGATGTCGGCGTGGTTGTAGGTGCCGAGCGTGTCGCCGATGTCGTGGAGGAGCGCGCAGACCACGTACTCTTCGTCGCGCCCATCGCGATGCGCCAGCGTCGCCGTCTGTAGACAGTGCGTCAGACGATCGACGGGGAAGCCGCCGAAGTCGCCGTCGAGGAGGCGCAGATGCGCGAGCACGCGGTCGGGGAGCTTCTGCGCGAACGGCATGAGGTTGCCGAGGATGATGTTCCAATCTTCCTGCGTGCTCGCCTCGATGCTGGTGAAGGTCGCGCGCTTCTCGTTCGCGTCATTCCCGTCACTACCGTGACTGCCATGATCGGTCGACATCGTCCGAGAATATCGGCGCCCCGCCTCAAAGAGAAATCGTCACGAAATGCTGGGGAACGGTGACCTGCGTCGCGGGCGCACAGGCGTGGACCTCCTCGGCGAAGGCGGCGAGGCTCGCGCGCCCCGCGTCACCGATGTCCATCTGCTTTTCCCCCAGCGGCTCCCAATGCGCGTCGAAGTGGTTCGTCAAGACCAGCGGCGGCTTGCCGAGCACGCGCATCAGTCGACAGGTGTAGTCGGGAATCTTCGCGCGAAGGCCGGTGGCGACGATCGCCACGTCGGGACGAAGTCCTTCGAGCTCCGCTTCGATGAAGTTGGCGGTGCCGATGAAGAGCACCTTGCGGCCACCCGTCGTGACGAAGAACTGGAGCGTGCCTCCTTCACCGTACCCGTCGGCGGTCATCGGCAGCTTCACGCCTTCGGGAATGTCGACCGAGGGCACGCCAATCGACGAATGGAGCCCATGAATCACGCGAATCGCGAACGGCCCGCTCGCGAACGTGTCCCCGCCATGCACGACGTGCAGCTGACTCGCAGGAATTCCGGCTGCGCGCGCGACCCGCATCGTGCTCTCGCTGCCGACGACGAGCGCACCCGTCTTCGACGCAATCGTCGGAACGTCGAGGAGATGATCGTAGTGAGAGTGCCCCACCAGCACCACTTCGACTTCCCTCGGCGTGTGCGCAGCGATGGCCACCAGATCGGGCACCAGCGGTTTCACGTCATCGACCTCGCGCCGCGAAAAATACGGATCGTGGAGGAGCACGTGCGAGCCCGAGGTGAGCTGCCAACCGGCCACGCCGAGATACGTCAACGTCACGGTCTCGGGCACCGGCGCAGTCACCGGCGTGATGGCAGGCGCCTTCGTCCCTCCACCACATCCGATCACGACGAACCCAAGGGTGCTCACGACACCGATGCAACCAGCAACTCGAACCAGCTCACGAAGCGACATGGTCGGCAGGAACGACCGCTGGGGGCGGCGTCATTCCCCGTCGGCGACGAACCCCACGCGTTCGTGACTGCCGTCACAAAACGGTTTGTTCTGCGAATGCCCACAACGACATAGCCGCGCGCGCGTCACCCGATCGACCGTGCGCCCGGTGCCCGCGCAAATCTCGAGGTTCCCCTTCACGACGAGGCACCCATTGCGCTGCGGCCGCACGTCGAGCACCCCATCGCGCACCTCGAGCGGCTCCGAAGTCCGGGTCACCGGCTCACCGCTGGCGACGAACCCAATGCCAATGCCATTGTGCGTCCCATCGCAATAGGGCTTGTTCTTCGACCCACCACAACGACATAGCGTCGCCCGAAACCCGGCGTCACCGCCCAATATTCGCAACTGTGCCCGCACGCCGAGAGGCCCATTTTCTCGCAGTTGGACGAGATTCACCGCTGGCGCGCGCTCGTCGGGCCCACCGTCTTTGCGTCGCAATTGAATGGCGCCGGAGGGACAGAGGTGAGCGACGGTGACGAGAGATTCGGTGCTGCAGGCGTCGGGGTCGAGCCAAGGGCCGACGACGTTGGCTTTGAAGACGGTGGGTTGGCCCAATACACAGTGACGGGAGTGGATGCAGCGTTTGGAGTCGAAGAGGAGGGTGAGAGATTTTCCTTCGACGACTTCGACTTCAGGCGCGGGCGCAGGCGCGAGTGTGGGCGCGGGTGCAGGTGCGGGCGTAGGCGCGGGCACGGGCGCGAGCGCGGGCGCATTCCTCACCAACCCCTTTTCCAACTCCTCCGCCAACTCCATCAACTGCCCCGGCACTCCCTTCAACCTCTCGATCCCCTCACAAACCTTCTCCGCCCCATGCGACAAATCTCTCAAGCGCTCTACCAACACCGCGTCCCCCGAGCGGCCTTCCGTCAACGCGTACAAGCTTCGCAGCGTCGCGAAGCTCATGCCCGCCGTGCATTCGCGTTGCGTCGCGTTCGCCGAGTGTCTCGTCAGCACGCTGGCGATCGGGGAGATGACGCGCATCATGTCGACGGCGGCTTGGATCATCGCCCGTTGGGCGCGGAGACCGCGGAGCTCGACGTAGCTCTGGATGAGCAGGCGCAGCATGTGGTTGTAAGCGGCGTTGGCGAGATCGACGAGGGAGGCTGCCGGTTCGTCTTCGATCCAGACGCGGCCGTCGGGGACGACGGGGCGGCGCATCACCGGGTTGTGTGCGGCGGGGCGCGCGGGATGGAAGGACGAGCGAGCGGCGACGAGCGCGTCGTATTCGTCGCGAATGGTGGAGAAGCGCGCGAAGTGGGAGTCGACTGCGCCTTGGCTGCCTTCGCCTTGGACGACGATCGCTTCGATGCCGGCGAGGGCAGTTTTCAAGCAGCGCACCCGCGATACGTTCTTCAACGCGACGACGTCGAGGCCGAGTTGGCGCGCGGGCTCGCCGACGAAGACGACGTCTTCGCCGTGACGTTCGACGAGGAAACGAAGGCCGTCGGCGATGGCGGCGTAGAGCTGACCGACCGTCTCGTAGTCTTGCGAGCTCGGCATCAAGCGGCCGGGCGCGGTGCCACGCGAGTAGCGAAATTCAGCCTCGAAACCGCGGCCATCGCTCACCGGGGCGTCTTCGGGGCGTTCGAGGTAGATGAAGTGATCGAGCGTGTCGCGGTTGAACGGCGCGAGCTGGACGACGATGCCGGCGGGAAGCGAGCCGGGGCCGATGGGGAAGTTGAGCCGACCGAAGTGCGGGCTGGCACCGAGCGCGCACTGCAAGTTGGCGACGATGGCGAGGTGGGCCATCTCTTCGACGGCGATGTCGATGATGACGCGACGCCAACGACGAACGGCGGTGAGCTCGTCGTCGCGCAAGTCTTCGTCGAGGCCCTCTTTGAGGCTGAAGGCCGCGTAGAGGTAGCAGCACATCAAGTTGTGCTCGACCTCGGCCGCTTCGCTGAGCAGGCCGAGGACGTATTCGCGGGAGTCGAGGGGGACGATGGAGCGGCTGCGCGTCATGGCTGGGGTCTCCGCAATCGAGCTGAGATGCGTGGCTGGCGAGGTTGGTTGCTGGGCAGAGAGCGGCGTGGGCTCACCAGAGGAATCCTTGGGGCGTGCCTTCGCCGAGCCCGCGGCAGAGCTTGCCGTCGGCGCTGCAGACGATCGTGTGCTCGTCTTTGACGTCTTTCCCACCGCGGAAAACGAGCCATTCGCCGTCGGGGCTGAAGGCGTGATTGGTGAGGATGGAGACGCCCGCGAGGACCACGCGATCGAACTTGCGCGTCGTGAAGTCGCCGACGAAGAGCGAGTTGGTGAAGCAAGGCAGCTTCGAGCATTTCGATTCGGGCTCGTCGAGCGTGAGGAATGCCAGACGATCGCCGCCCGGCGCGAAGGTGGCGCCGAAGCCGCCCTTGCGCACGATTTCGGGAGTCGCCGTCGCATCGCCGCCGGGGAGATAGACGATGTCGTGTCGACAGGTGTTGAGGTTGGCGAGGCAGTCGGGCGACGTGTCGTTCGCCGTCGTCTGATAGACGATGCCGCCATCTCCACCGAGCACGCCGTGCCCACGGTAGAAGCGCGGTTGGTAGTACGCCCCGGGAATTCCAGCGCGAATCGGATCGAGCTTGGCGTCTTCGGCGCCTTCGCCGAGCGTCGCTCGCCACAGCTCCATCGGGCAGGCGGCGAGCCCCGTCGCCGTGCACGAAGTCGGAGTGCCGGAGATGAGCGAGCTCCGGCCGTCGCCTGCGAGCTCGCCGCCGCCGAAGTAGCGGAAGGTCATCAGCTTGACGGGTTTGGCGCCGGGAGAGAGGCGCAACATCATCAGCGTGTCGGTCTTGGTGGTGGAGTCGTTCACCGAGAGGAGGGCCATGCCGCCGTCTTCGCTGACCGACATGAGCCCCCCGACGACGTCGGTGGCGACGACGACCGGCGGCGAATGAGTGGTCACGCGCGAGAGCGTCCCCTTCGTGCCGGTCTCGCTGTCGCTCAACACCAGGAGCGCGTGTCCGCCGTCGATGGTGCGCGCGGCGCGGGGAATTCCGGGCAAGTCGGCGAAGGCAGGCGACGCCTCGCCGTCGACCGTGGGCGAGACGAGGAAGAGCTTCGGCTTCTTCTTCCCATCGTCGGCACCCGTCGCGACCGTGCGGAGGATGACCACGCTCGGCGTCGACTGCGCGCTCTTCTTCGGGCGCGGCTTCGACTCGTCGTCGCTCTTGGCCTCGCTGCTGCTGGAAGAAGAGCGTTTGCACGCGAGACTCGCCGCTGCGAGCAGAGCCAAGAGCAGGAGAACCTTCCTCGTCATGCGCGCTTCCTCGCTTCCGAACGGACCCACTCGACGAACGTCGCCACCGGCAACGGTCAGCAGTGGCCGAACCGTCGCTGCGTCGTCCTTCACGACGATCGTCGGACAGCTTGTAGCTGACGAGGATGGCGCGCGCGCAGCTTGCGACACGCCTCGCGAAGACGCGCGAAGACCTCGCGGAGCTCACGTGCCCACGCCTGTCCGTCGCCGGGGAGCGCGAGCCTCCTGGGCAGGCGCTGGAAGAGCGAGACGCCGAGGTGCCCTTCGAGCTGCTTCACCTGATGGCTGACTGCCGTTTGGGTGACGCCGAGCTCGACGGCTGCGCGCGTGAAGCTGAGCAGACGCGCTGCGACCTCGAACGTCCGCAGCGCGGTCAGCGGCGGGAGAGAGACGTCACGCGGGGCCACGTCGCGAGGATAGCCGGATACGCATGAAAATTCGTCATGTACCCATGCGCCGAATGCATTGGCGAGCGGGAGGCGCGCCGGGTAGCGCCTGTCCACGAAGCTCTACCGATTCCGCTACAGGCCCTTCGCCCGCAAGGTTCGATCGGGCGATGGCCGAGGTCGCCAAGGCTCCCGCGGCGAGTCGTCACTCGATCTGCACGGTCGACGTCGGTGCCGCCGTCGCGGTCGGAGCGGCGGTCGTCGTACCCGCCGCGGTCGGTGCGATGGCGATCGCCGCAGGCAGGAGCAGCGGCTTCTTCAGGAGCTCGCGGCAGGCTTTGCTGTCGTTGACCGCGTCGGTCAGCTCCTTCAGCACCTGCTCGACCTTCTCGGCGTTCTGCTTCACCTTGACCTTCTCTTCTTCGGTCTTGGCGCGCGCCTCTTCTTCCTTCTTCTTGGCGTCGATCGCCTCGCGCTCGTTGTCTTGCGCGATGCGCTCGTTGCGTCGCGAGGTCTCGGCGCTGCCTTCCGCGGCGCGCTGCGCAGCACGTATTTTCCCGACGTAGACGACGCCGAGGACGACGCCGATGGCGATGACGACGGCGCCCACAGTGCCCGCGATGAGCCGACCTTTGCGCTCTTCGCTGCGAGAGGCGGCGACGAACTCGCTCGCGCGCACCGAGAGCCGCACGGTTCCCTTCTTGCGCGTCTCTTCGGCGACGAGGAGGCGACGTTTTCGCCAGAGGAGCGTCGGATCGGACGAGGCGGAGAAGCGCGCGGCGTCGCCCTCGAGCTCGGAGGCGATGAGACGATCTTCGCGCGCCTCGGCGAGCCACGAGCGCAGCCTTTCCCAGTGACCGAGGAGCGATTCGTGCGCCAGCGTGTAGCCGCCTGTCAGCCGGACGATGAGGCGCGCATCCTCGAACGTATCGACGATCGCGGCCGAGCCGACCTCCTCGAGGAGCTGCTCGCGCGTGCGTGAGGCGCGCGTACCCTCGGCGGTGGTGAGCGCCAACATCAGGCTGCGCGTGGCTGCGAGCGCCGCGAATTGATCGCCAGGCAGACGCGCGACGGTCGCCTCGGCGTGTCGGTCGAGCGCGCCGGCGATGCCGCCGATGGCGCGAAAACCCTTGCGGGTGATGCGCTTCTCGCGCTCGTCACGCTGGCGCCAGAGCTGCGTCAGCGCGAACTGCACGAGCGGCATCGCGGCGGTGGTGTCCTCCAAACTGGCGAGAATTTCCCCGCGCAGCGCGTCGTCCTCGAACGAATAGCCATAGGCGGCGATCGCTTGATCGAGCACCTCTGCCCAGGCCGCCTCGCCCATCGGGCTCACGAGCATCATCCCACGCGTGAGCACGCGGCCGAAGTCGTTGCCGAGAGCGAGGAGTGGATCGAGCAAGTCCCGGCGAGCGGCGACGACGGTGCGCACGCCCGGGAGCATCACCTCGCCGAGCCTCTGCAAGAGCTGCGCGGCCGCGGCGCGGGCTTCGCCGTGGGCGATGGTGGTCAGCTCTTCGAGTTGATCGACGAGGACGATGAGCCCGCGCCCCGAGCTCTGGACGTGTTCGGCGATCGCCGAGACGACGTCCTCGGGGCGCGCGTCGGCGACCGCGGGCACCACGCGCGCGATGCCGTCGACGATCGCGCGGTAGGGCGCGGGACCGGGCGAGACGACGACGCGATCCCACTTCGCCGGCCAGCGACCGAGCGCGCCGTCGAGCACCGCCGGGAGGACGCCGGCGCGGGCGAGGCTGCTTTTTCCGCTGCCGGAAGAGCCGACGAGGGCGACGAGGCCGTGGCCGCGGAGGAGCTCGACCGCAGCCGCGACCTCGGCGCGTCGTCCGAAGTAGACGTCGCGATCAGACTCTTCGAAGCGTCCGAGGCCACGAAACGGACCGACGTCTTCCGGCGGCAATGGACGACTCTTGCCGGCGATCTCTGCGCGGACCCGTTCGAGCTCACGGGCGACGGCTTCGGCCGACGAAGGACGTTTCTCGCGCGTCGGATCGAGGAGCGCATCGACTAGTCGCACCAGCGCCTCGGGCAGTCCGGCGTGCGCGCTTCCGAGCGAAGGTGCGCGTTCGGTCCCGTAGAGCACGTCGGTGCGCGGCCCCGGTTCACTCCGCGACTTGTTGGCGACGACGCTGGGAACGAATCCGGCGAGGCACTCGAAGACGAGGACGCCGAGGCCGTAGAGATCGCTCGAGGAGACGGCGACGGCGGTCGTCGACATGCATACTGGATCTATGTATCCGATGGTGCCGCTGATCATCGGCGCCGAGGGCTCGGGCTCCGAGTGCTCTTGGAGGAGGCTGGCCTTGCTCCCGACCGCTTCGACGAGGAAGTGATCGACCAGCACCTCGCGCGGCGCCTCGATTTCTGGCTCTTTCTGTCGCTTCTTCGGCGCACGTTCGGCGGCGGCGATGCCGAAGTCGATGAGCTTGTAGCCGCCCGGCGTGCGCACCACGTTGGCCGGTTTGACGTCGCGATGGACGAGGCCCGTCTGGTGCACGACCGAGAGCGCCGAGGCGATGGCGACGCCGACCTCGAGCGCGTCGAGGACGCCGAGCTGACCGCTGCGCGCGAGGATGGCATCGAGCGGATCGCCGTCGACGTGCTCCATCGCGAGGCCGACGACGCCGCGCTCGTCGTCGGTGGCGAGGGCGTAGAAGCGCACCACGTTGGGGTGCTCGACCCGACAGAGCGCGCGCGCCTCTTCGACGATGCGTTCGCGTTCACGATCGGTCGCACCGGGAGTGCCGCTCGTGCGCTTGCCGTCGCGCTCGCCATCGAGGGCGAAGAGCTTCACCGCGGCGCTGCGCAGTCGCGTCTCGCCGTAGACCTCCTCCGCCAGCCACACCGGCGCGAAGCCGCCCTTCCCGAGCGGGCGCAGGAGATGAAACGCGCCGATGTGCCGCTGATGATCGGGCAGCTCGAGAAATTTACGCAAGGACGGCGCGGCGGCCATGGCCCTCGATACTAGCGCCGAAGGGAGATGAACACGTCCGAACCAACTTGCGTCTTCGCATTGCCGACGAAGCGCAAAGATCCCGTCGCCGACGCGCAGCCGGCGGCGAAGAGAGAAGGATTCGTCGTGTAACAGAAGCCTCCACCGGCGACCGCGCTCGGCGAGTAGTCGAGCGCGTTGGCGCACGCCGTCGCTTGCGCGGGCGGCACGCGTTCGCCGGCGAGTTGCTTCACCTCGCAGACGAGTCGCCGGTGACCGGCGCCGTCTTTGACGTAGACACTTCCGTTCTCGACGAGGGCGCGGGCCGTGCTTTCGCCGACGTGACCCTCGGCGTCGACGTAGGGGAGAAGAAACTCCATCGTCGACGTCGCAGCGGCCGGCGTCGCGGGCGGCGCGCCAGGTCCCGAGGGGCGACGACACGGCTCACCTCCCGGCGTGCAGTACCCGTTGGAGATGAAGTCACATCGGCTGAGCCCGTCGACGGTCTCGTCCTTGAACACCTCGTAGACGACCGCGTCGAGGTTGCCGGTGGAGTCGACCGAGAGCGGGACGCGGAAGCAGCGCGCTTGCAACGTCTCGGCGACGCGCGCGCCGATGGCAGAGACGATGGGCCCGAAGTCGGGCGCGCAGATCGACGAGACGACGCCGATCGCGCCTAAATCGTGGAGAATTCGCAGGTGACGCAGCCCCGGGTAGGCGCCGTAATGCGTTTGGATCGCGTCCGCGCAGAGAGGGTTCGAGGCCGACGCCGCGACGTCGGCGCAGGCGAACGACGCCGCCGGATCGAGGCGTGGCGCGATGCAGGCGAACTGCAGATCGGGCGTGGTGAGCAGCCGATCGCCGCCGTTGACCAGGTCTCGCGTGCGATCGCCTGCGTAGACGACGAGGCCCTTGCGCGGCACGATCGACTCGATCATGTGCGGATCGCGGATCGCGTGATCGGGCGAGATGAGCTTCGCCCACCCGTTCTCGTCGAGCACCTTGGGCGCGCCGCTGCTCGTCTGCACGAGCCCTGGCGGCACGCCGACGATGCCGGCGACGACGACGAGCTCGGCCGATCGCAAGCCACCGGCGTAGATCGGGTTGGTCATCGGGTAGGTCACGCCGCCTGCGTCTCGGCCGGGAACTTCGGGCGAGAGAAAGCCGTCGACGTAGCGCTGACGTGACCAGAGAAAATTGTAGCCGAAGCGCTGGGTCATCGCGAACGCGCGGAGCGATCGGTCGTCGTGATCGTCCCCGCTCCAGTCTTTCGCGCAGTTCGAATCGCTCGAGTCCTCGAAGCACGAGCGGCAGCCGAAGACGTCGTGCAGCTTCGTGTACTCGCTCGCGGTCTCGGGCTCGAAGTCGTCGGGCACGCCGGCACACGCGGCAAAGCCGTGCAGCATGCCTTGCGCGCGCATCGCCCACGGAAGCCAGTTCTTGCTCGCGGGCTTGAGCGAGGCGTCGTTCTCGTCGGAGAGGACGACCACCGCGAGGAGCGAATCGGGGCGGAGGAAGCTCTTTCGCTGCGCCAGGAGCTCGTCATCGACGCCGCTGACCTCGATGCTGCTGCTGCCGCAATCGTCCCCCGCGGCGCCGGCGGTGCACGTCGCCGACGCCTTGGCATATGGAGTCGGGTCGATGAGGAAGTGGTAGAGCGCCTCCCACGTCTCTTCGTAGCCGCAGCCCGTTTCGCGCGCGGAGAGGACGATGCACGAGGCCGCGATCTCGAGCGGGGCCGCCATGTTCGCGCCGACGTATCCCGCGGCGGGATCGCGATCGTTGGTGAAGACCCAACCGAGCGCGCTCGCGGCGACGGCCGTCTGGCAGGCTCCATAGGAGGGAACCTTGCTCCCGTGCTCGAGGTAGTAGCCCACGCCGCTCGCCGTCGCCGATCGCGGCAAGAGGTGACCTCGATCGTCGTTCTCGGGAGTGCTGAGCGCCGGGTCGCAGGCGCTGGTGCCGTGCGAGCCGAGCGAGGTCGTGATGACCCCGACGTGGAGATCGAGCACCGGCTGCGGCGATGCCCCGCCGGTGTCGGTGGGATCGACGAGGCCGCGGACGAGCGCAGGAATGCCGCGCGCGAGCTCGAGTTGCTTGTCGACCATCGAGCTCGAGTTGTCGACGACGAAGAGCAGGTCGACCTTGTCGATGCCGTGCGCGTAGATCGGCACGGGTTTCTGGAGGACGAGGGTGCTGCCCGCGTCGCAGTCGCCGACGCAGGTGACGACGTGCAGGTCGCCGGTCCCGGCGATGGCGTTGCATCCTTCGCTGACGGCGCCGAGCGCGACGCTGAGGCCGAGCCCGAAGACGCCGGTGACGACGGTCGATCGCGAACGCCACGGCGACATCTGCGCACGATAGCAGCCGCGCCGGTGTCGTGTTTCGATGTGCGCGTGCATGGGTTCGTCAGTCGTTCGGCCGCGGGGTGGCTCGCCCTCGCGACCATCCTCGCTCCCCTCCTCGCTCCCCTCGTGAGCGTCACCTGCGCGCGCACGGCACGCGCCACCGAAGGCCCTGCGGAGCCCTCGGCCGAAGACAAGGAGTCTGCGCGCGTCGTCTTCGGCCTCGCGCTCGGCCTCCGCGAACAAGGCAAGTTGCACGAAGCGCTCGAGAAATTCTTGCTCGCCAACAGCCTCTACAGCACGCCGATCACCGCGCTCGAGCTGGGAAAGACGCATTTCGCGCTCGGCCAGTGGGTGGCCGCGAGCGCTGCGTTCGAGTCGGTGGCGAAGATTCCGGTGCGTTCGAGCGAGTCCGAGAAATCGGCGAGCGCGCGCGCGGAGGCCGAGAAAAACGCCACCGAATTGCGCCCGCGCATCCCCGAGCTGACGGTCAACGTCGTCGGCCTCGCAAAGTACGAGGCGGTGGTGATCTCGATCGATGGCGTCGTCGTTCCAAAGGCCGGTACCACCACCGTGCAGCTCGTCGACCCTGGCAAGCACGTCGTCGCGCTCCGCCTCGCCGGCTCCAAGAGTCCGACGGCCGAGGTCACGCTCGTCGAAGGCGATCGCAAGCAGGTCACCCTCGTCGTCCCCGCCGCCGAATCGGTGCCCATTCTCGACGTGCCCAGGCCGCGGTCGAACACCCCGAAGACCAGCCCGCTCGTCTACGTCGGCTTCGGCATCGGCGTCACCGGCGTCCTCGTCGGCGCGGTCACCGGCACCGTCGCGCTCACCAAGGCCTCGTCGGTGAAGGGCCAATGCGTCGGCTCCGCGTGTCCCCCCGAGGTCGCCGACGATCTCGATCTCTCGCGCAAGATGGGCAACGTCTCCACCGTCTCGTTCGTCGTCGGTGGGCTCGGCGCGGTCATAGGCGTCGTCGGTCTCCTCGCCTCCGACGGAGGAGCGAAGAACGAAAGCGCGAAATCGCCGTCGATCCAACCTTCGATTCAACCTTCCATCGGGCTCGGTACCGTCGGGGTCGTCGGAGCCTTCTGATGGGACCGACGAGCCTGGAGGACGCACGCGCACGCATCGGTTGCGTGCTTCGTCAGCGGTGGGAGCTCGAGGCCGTGCTCGGCATCGGCGGCGCCGCCGTCGTCTATCGCGGCAAGCACCGCAACGGCGTGCGCGCGGCGATCAAGGTGCTGCACACGCCGCTGGTGCGCGACCCGATCACACGCCAACGTTTTCTCCGTGAGGCGTACCTCGCCAACAGCATCGTCCACCACGGCGTCGTCAAAGTGCTCGACGACGACGAAGATCCGAGAATCGGCCCTTACATCGTGATGGAGCTGCTCGACGGCGAGTCGATCCTCGACCTCCTCGATCGCGGCGCGACGATGACGCCGGAGCGTGCGCTCGAGGTCGTCGATCAGACGCTCGACGTGCTGACGGTGGCGCACGAGCGGGGCATCGTCCATCGCGATCTCAAGCCGGGCAATCTCTTCCTCTGCCGCGACGGCTCGGTGAAAGTGCTCGATTTCGGCATCGCGCGCCTGCAGCCGATCGCCGGTGAGTCGCGGCTCACGCGCGTCGGACAGCAGCTGGGGACTCCAGCGTACATGGCGCCCGAGCAGGCCCTCGGCTTCGGTCGCGAGGTCGATGGACGCGCCGACATCTATGCGCTCGGCGCCACCATCTTCCGTATCCTCACCGGTCGCCACGTGCACGTCGGCGATCGCGACGATCCGAAGGTGCCGCCGCGCATCTCGGCGATCGTCGAGCGCGCGCTCCAGCCCGATCCCGACGCACGCTACGCCGATGCCGCCGAGATGCAGCTCGACGTGCGCCGCGTGCGTTCGGGGGCTGAGCCCGACGCGCGCGTGGCAGGCGTGCCGACGACGCGCGCGCTCTCCACGCGGACGACCGCACACGACGAGCTGGCCGACGCCCTCCGCGCCGAAGCGCACGCGCGCGCCGGGCAAATCGACGCCTTCAGCACGCCGACGTCGGTGGCGAATCCCGAGCCCACGCCGCAGCTCCGCACGTCCTACGACGACGTCCACGATCTCGTCGCCAGCAGCGCCGAGCTCGTCGACGACGACTCGGGCGTGCCCTCCGGCATTCGTCTGCAAAAGCTCCTCGGCACCGGAGGCATGGCGACGGTCTTCCTCGCCGAGCGTGAGGACGGACCACCCGCGCGCACCCTCTCGCCGCTGACGCCGCGCGCGCTCGCCGTGAAATTCATGCAGCTCGGGATGCTGCAGCAGCTCGCGAGCCTCGGGATCGACGCCTTCGATCTCTTCAAGCGCGAGTGCGTCGTCTACCAGCGCCTCGCCGCGCGCACGCCGCCGACGCCTTTCACCGTCGGCTTCTTCGGTTGTGGTCTCTCCGACGTGCAGACGCGCTCGGGTGTGCAGCGGCTGCCGTGGCTCGCGATCGAGTACGTCGATGGTGGCCTCGCGGGCACGACCCTCACCGATCGCATCGCGCGCGCGCCCGAGGGCGTCGATCCCTTGCGTGCGCTGCGCCTCGCCAGCGGGATGATCGAAGGCCTCCTGGCGCTCCACGAGCTCGGGGTGCTCCATCGCGATCTGAAGCCCGACAACATCCTCGTCGCCGGGCCGATCGACGACGAGATTCCGAAGATGACCGACTACGGCATCGCGCGTGTCGAAGGGCTCGCGACCGGGCTCGCGGCGGCGACGATCGGCTACGCCGCGCCCGAGCAAATCGTCGGCATAGGCGGCATCCGCAATCCACTCGTCGGCACCTGGACCGACGTCCACGCGCTCGCGGCGCTCATCTGGTTCGTCGTCGGTGGCGAACCCTGGCACGCCAACGATCAGGCTTGGTTTCAAGGCGAAAGACGCTCCCTTCGGCGCACGCACCATCAACGCCTGCACCCCGGTTTCGCCGGCGCTGGCGAGCTCCTCGATGAGCTCGACGCGGTCCTCGCCCGTGGCGCGGCTCCGCGCATCGACGCCGCGCTCGGCGAACCGACGCCCGAGGCCGGCTCGATGTACAAGCTCCTCTGCGCGCGCTTCCCGGCCGTGCTCAAGGGCGAGCCGCGCTACGCCGACGTCGCCAGCTTCGCCGCCGCCCTCGTGCCCGCGCTCGAACGCATCGCTGCACGCTGGAGCGCGCAAGCCGTACGTGAGAACCGGCCGCAGACGACGTATCGCGCGACGTTGCTGATGACGCAGAGCGAGCTTCGCGGTGAAGGTCGCAAGTACCTCGTCCACGAGACGCCGGCCAAGCCACCACGCCGCGCCGACGGAGCGACGCCGACGCTCTCGATCGCGCCGGGCAACGTCGCCTTCCAAGCCGACGGTCGCGTGCTCGTGCGCTCCGGCGAAGATCTCTACTTCTACATCGACGATCAGCCCTACCACGTCGCCCCACCCGATCGCGCCAGCGCTCCGAGGCACGCCGAGCTCGTCGAAGCGACCCGCTCGATCGTCTACCTCGGCGAGCTCGGCTACGCGCTCGTCGGTCCGCGTCACGTCTACCTCGCACGTCGCGGAAAGTGGCTGCATTTGCCGCTCCCCGAGCGTGACGAGCCCCTCGGTGATCTCGAAGCTGCGCTCGGCTCTCCCGGTCGTCTCCTCGTCGCCACCGCCGAGACCGACGACACTGGCGGCCTCGAATTCTGGGAGACGCGCGACGGCACGACCTGGGGAGCGCCGACCGTCATCCCGCTCAGCGGCAACGTCCACGCCCTCGCCTCGGGGCCCTACGGCACGCTCATCGTCGGCGCCAAGGACAGCAAGCGCGCGCGTGCTGCGTTCCTCCGTCCCGATGGCGGCCTCAACGTCTACGCCGCGCCGCTCACCAAGCTCGGCCCCCTCGCCGTCGCCACCTGCGGCAACGAACGCGACGCCTTCAGCGCCTCGATCGAGACCCCGAGCACCAGCGGCCGCCCCATCGCCTCCACCATCGTCCGGCTCAGCCCCACCACCGCCGAAGTCGAGCTCAGCGACCTCGGCCACCGCCCCATGCAGATGGCGCTCGATCTCGTCGGCACCCCGTGGCTGGTGACGGAGCGATCGATCCTTCGTCGTGAAGCCGATCAGACCTCCGCTGCGTGGCGCACCTTGCACGTGCGCGCGGAGGGCGCGCCGAGGTTCCTCGCGATCGGGTTCACACCGGCGGGTGCGCGCGTCATCGACGAGCGGGGCGGAGGGGTGCGAATCGTGCCCAACGACGTCGATCGATGGCGACGAAAAACCGAGTAGTCACGACCTAGCGCTCTGGCGCGCACGTCGACACGCCCGCGCCGACGATTTGCCCCGGATAGCTGGCGACATCGACGACGCTCTTGTCCGACGGACGAAAGCGCGTGACCTTCGACGTGCCGCTCGGCGCGGTGAAGAGCCAGAAGTCACCGCCCCAAAAGCCGAACGCCCACGCCGTGTCTTGCCGCACGCCCGGAAGGACGTCGTCGGCGACGATGGCGCCGGAGGTCTTGTCCAGTTGGCCGACGTGGGCGTCGCCACCGGTGGCGAGGGAGTAGAAGCCGTAGAGGCGTCCGTCACCGGTGCCGGTCAATTCGGTGTCGATGACGTTGGGCGGGAAACCGCCGAGGTCGGTGAGGACGAGCGCGGGGATCGTGATCGAGCCGAGGTGCTCACCCGTCGTCGCGGTCGCGAACGAGGCGACGAAGAGGGTTTCGCTGGGCCCGCCGAGATCGGTCGCGAAGCCCATGCCGTAGTTCTTGAACTCGTCGGTGCGCGGCACGTAGGAGGTCGCCGTGCAGGCCGCTGTCTTCGTGCTCACCTCGTAGAGACGACCGCTCTGGTAGTTGACGTAGGCCTTCCCCTTGCGGTCGACGGCCATCGAGTTGGGCGTCGTGCCCTCGGGATCGGGGCACGCGACGTCGCCGATTTTTCGGAAGGTCAGCGTCGGCGGATAGAAGCTGAGGAGCTCGTTTTCTGCGGTGATCAAGTAGACGTACGTCGCGCTCGCATCGGGGCAGTCGCTCTTCACGATCACGTCGGGGAGCGCCGTGTCGAGTGCGATGTCGGGCGCGGTGTCGCGCGTATCGGCCGTGTCCGCCGTGTCCGCCGTGTCCGCCGTGTCGAAGCCGTCGCGGACGTCGCGGACGTCGCGGACATCGATGCTGGCGTCGACGCCGACCTCCACGCTCGAGTCGATCGCCGCGTCGTCTTCCGGAGGACCGAGGAGACCGGTGCGCGCACCACAGCTGAGCGTGAGGAAGACCAAGCAGGCTCCGAGCGAGCGGCGCGTCAGTGACATCTCGAAGAGGTATCTCGTCGATCCACCCTTGCGCCAGTCTGCACGGGCATGATCGTGCGCCCGCGCTCGCCTTCGGCCTCGACCGGGCGGCGGCGCGCTATCCTCGAAGCTTGGCCCAGCGCAGCTTCCTCTCGTGCTTGCTCGCGATCTTCGTGAGCTTCGGGATCTGCACGGTCGGGTGCGGCGATGGAGCCGTCGGCGACGGCGATGCGACGGCCATCGACACGAGCACCGACTCGAGCGACACGAGCGACACGAGCGACACGAGCGACACGAGCGACACGAGCATCGACGGAGGATCGGGCGACGGCCTCGCGGACGTTCCCATCGACGTCGCGCGCACGGACGTCGCGCCGCCCACGTGCACCACCCGCGTCAGCTACGGCGACGCTTGGATTCATGGCCCTTCGCACGGAGAGACGTTCGACGTCACCGATGGCAAGGTGACCTGGGACGGCATCTGCACCGACGACGGAGCAAGCAGCTTCGCCACGCTCTCCAATGGTTGGAAGCCGTACTTCGGCGGCCACGGCAACTGCGTGATCGCCCTCGATACGAGCTGCGGCGCCGCCGAGCCGTGCACCACGCGCATCACGTATGGCGCGTCGTGGATCCATGGCGCCGCGCACCCCGCGCAGTTCGACGAGATCGCCGGTCGCGTCACCTGGGATCGCCAATGCCACGTCGGCGCGACCAGCAGCGCCGACCTCTCGAACGGCTGGACGCCGACGTTCACGGGCGCCGGCGCGTGCGCCCTCTCCATCGAATATCGCGGGTGCGGCGGGCTCTACGAGAACCCCGTCGTCGACGCCGACTGTCCCGATCCCGGCGTGCTCGTCGATGGCGCGCGGCAAATCATGACCTGCACATCGGGTGGCGCGGCCAACGCGTTTCCCATTCGCACCTCGACCGATCTCGTGCACTGGACCGACGCTGGCTTCGTCTTCCCCGCCGGCAAGCACCCGACCTGGGCGACGGGCGATTTCTGGGCGCCGGAGATCCACCGCGTCGGCAGCAAATACGTCGCCTATTTCAGCGCGCGAAACACCGATGGGAAGTTGAGCATCGGCGCGGCGTCGAGCCTCTCGCCCACCGGTCCATTCGTCGATCGCGGCTCGCCCCTGGTGCACGACGCGGCGATGGGGCTCATCGACGTCAACGAATACGAGGCGCCCGACGGCACGCGCTATCTCCTCTGGAAGGAAGACGGCAACGCGGTCGGCAAGGCGACGCCGATCCACGTGCAGACTCTCGCCGCCGATGGACTGTCGCTCACCGGCGCCGCGGTCACCGCGATTCGCGAAGATCGCGCGTGGGAAGGCTCGCTCGTCGAGGGCCCGTGGATGGTCGACCACGGTGGATTCTACTACTTGTTTTACAGTGCGAATGGCTACGCGAGCCCGTCGTATGCGATCGGCGTCGCGCGCGC
Organism: Deltaproteobacteria bacterium; assembly: GCA_025363655.1. Lineage (GTDB taxonomy): Bacteria > Myxococcota_A > Polyangia > Polyangiales > JADJMO01 > JANYDK01. The sequence goes on from JANYDK010000016.1 coordinate 68,595, forward strand.
GAGCTCACCGCTCGGACCGTTCACCAAGCAGGCATCGCCGATTCTCGTGACCGGCGGCGCGTGGGCCGGGCCTGGTCACTGCTCGGTCGTCGACCTCCCCGATGGCGAGACCGAAATCATCTACCACGCGTGGCGCGCGGGGAAGGTCGGCGCCGCGCCTGGGCGATTGACGCTCGTCGATCGCATCGTCTGGACCGGCGGATGGCCGACCGTGCCCGGCGCTCCGAGCGATCACAGCCTTCCGATGCCGTGATGCCGTGATTCATGACGGATGGTAGGTTCGGGGGCGTGAAGCTCTTCGCCATCGTCTCGACCTTCGCCATCGCCTTCGTCGCCTGTTACCACCACGGCCACCTGCCACCGCCGTCGGCGAAGCTCGTCGGTGGTGCCGATGCCGATGCGACGTGGCTCAGCGGCTTCTCGGCCGGTCTCCGCGACGTGCAGCCGCAGCTCGAGCCTTGCAAGAGCGACGACTGCGTCTGCACCGCGCTCTGCAACGTCAAGGCGCCACCGTCGCCGAAGGGCCTGACAGAGGTGAATTTCTCGGGTCATCCTGGGCGCCTCGGCGTCCAAGTCGACGAGAAGGGCAAGGTCGTGAAGTGCTTCTTCGACAACACCGAGGGCGACTCGGAGATCGACGACTGCCCTTGGGTGACCCACTAGCTGGCGCGATCTCCTACCATCGAGCGGTGACCGCATTTCGCCTTCACGCGCTCGATGGCGAGGCCCTCCTCTTCGATCGTCGCGACGGCACGTCGATCCACGTGCGCGCCCCCTTCACCCGTCATCTCCGTCGGCGGGCGCCGCGGGTCGTCCAGTTCGCCATCACCAACCGCTGCAACCTCTCGTGCGACTTCTGCTATCGCGCGCTCGAGGCCGAGAGCGCTTGGACCGTCGACGACGCCGTGACGATTCTCTCCGATCTCGATCGCGCTGGCGTCCTCGAGGTCGCCTTCGGGGGCGGTGAGCCCTTCGCATTCCGCGGATTTCCTCGGCTCCTTTCGCGCCTTGCCGCCGAGACGCGCCTCGCCGTCTCCATCACCACCAATGGGCTCCTCCTCGATCGCGCACTCCTCGACGAGATCGAAGGCACCTACGCCGAGCTCCGCGTCTCGCTCTACGACGAGGCATCCCTCGCGGCGATCGATCGGCTCGGCGGTCGGCGATTCGGGGTCAACGTGCTGGTGACGCCGCAGCGCTTGCCCGAGCTCGAGCGCATCGTCTTCGATCTCGCGGCGCGCGGGGCGAAGAGCGTGCTCCTCCTCTCGTACAACGGCGACGACGCGCTCCACCTCGACGCCGCCGAGACGCGCGTGCTCGGCCTTCGCCTCGAACGACTGGCCCACGCGCTCCGCGGTCGCACCGCCATCGCGACCTCGATCTGCTTCGGCGACCGCCTCGGTCCGCTCCCCCGCGCGCTCCCCTCCCCGCAGTGCGACGCCGGCCGGGACTTCATCTCCATCACCAGCGATCGATGCGTGCAGGCGTGCAGCTTCCAACGCGACAAGGTGAAAATCGAGAGCGCCGAGGACGTGCTCGCTGCGTTCGCCGACCGCACGTCGATGGGCGCGCCGGCTCCCGTTCGTGGGTGCGCGCGGCTCACGATGCTGCCGACGAAGCCCAGCGCCATCGCCGATGACACGGAAATTCGTGTCTATTCGACGTTCGCGAGCAACAACAGCGGCAGCTACACCTTGGTCGGCACGCTCCCCGATCTCGAGGCGGCCAAGGCCTTCGGGGTCGAGCTGACGACGCTCTTCAGCGAGCACTCGGCGTGGCGCGAGGACGAAGCGCGGGTGATGCCTTCGCCGCTCCATCGCTTCGCCGAGAAGCTCGGGCTGGTCGTCGAAGGTGGCGGCACGCCCGACGACGAGGACTGGCCGAACCATGGTCCCCCGCCGCAGGCGCTGGTGCTCGGACATCAAGTGATCGTCCACGTCGACTACACGGTGACGATGCCGCGCATCTTCGGTCATGCGATTTTTCAGCTCGGCGGACGCGTCGCCGTCGAGCACGTGCACGCGCATCACGCCCTCGTCGCCGAGCTCCGCGTCTTCGTCGAGCGCGGATGGGAGCGTGATCGTCGCGAGATGGCCGCTGCCACGCTCGCCGCGGTGACGAAGGAGCTCGACGAGGTCGTTCTTCCGTCGCTCCTCGGCACGCGCGCGCCCCACGAACGCATCCTCGAGCCCGCGTGGTCGACCGACGTGCACCTCGTCCGCGTCGCAGTGGTCTTCGCGGACATCGTCGCCGGCATCGCCGCCGTCGACGCCTGCGTCCGTCGTCACGGAGCCATCCTCTACGTCGACGTCTGCGAAGCGCCGATCGGCGCCGGCGATCCGCTCCTCGGTTGGCGCGGCACTGCTCCGGGAACTGGCGCCTGGCAGGTCGTTCTTTGGCGACCCGGCGACGATCGCGTCGCGGCGATGAAAGCCTTGCGCGACGTCGCCGGCTTCGGCCTCGACGAGGTGAAGTCCAAGCTCGATCAGCTGCCGGCGGTGGTGCTCGACAACGTCAGCGAAGACGTGGCCAAGGAAGGCGCACGAATTCTCGTCGAGGCCGGATGCCGCGCAGATGCCTTCATTCCTCGCTAAGGCGCTATCATCGCGGCCAATGCTCAGCAGCTTCACCGACGACGTCTGGACCGACACGCGCCAAGCCAAGTTCTATGGAGTCGAGTGCGGCTCGCGGATGACGATCGTCAAGTTGCGGAGTGGGGGGCTGTTCGTCCACTCGCCGGTCGGGCTCGATGACGAGACGCGAGCCCAAGTCGATGCGCTCGGCGAAGTGCGCGCCGTCGTCGCGCCGAGTCTCTTTCATCACCTGCACGTCGGCGCGTGGATGGCGGCCTATCCGAAGGCGCACTTCGCGGCGTGCCCCGGCCTCGAATGGAAGCGCCCCGACCTCGCGTGGACGAGCGTCCTCGGCGATCAACCGCACCCCATCTGGGCCGACGAGCTCGGGCAGGTCTACTTCTCGTCGCGTCGAGAAAATGAGGTCGATTTCCATCTGCCGCGCCAGAAGACGTTCCTCTGCGCCGACGCCCTCCTCAACATCGGCACGCTCCCCGGCCTCGGTAGCCGCATCGCCAGCAAGCTGATGGGCAACCACGCGCCCGGCGTCGGTTGGATGGAGTACATCATGGTGCGAAACCGCCAACTGGCGCGTCGCCAAGTCGATCGCATCCTCGCCTGGGAGTTCGACAAAGCGATTCTCTCGCACGGCGCGATGGTCGAGAGCGGAGCCCACGAGGTGGTGCGAAGCGCCTACGCATGGGTGTGACGACGTCGCCGCTCGTCACGCGAGCCGCCCTCAGCACCGTCGCCAGCCTCTTCCTCGCGCGCGTTCGCGTCTCACCTTCGCGCGTCGCGATCGAGGATGCCGCCCGCAGCCTGACCTACGCCGAGCTCGCCGAACGCACGCGAGGGCTCGCGAGTGGCCTCGCGGCGCTCGGCGTGAAGCGTGGAGACGCGATCGCGGTTCTCTCGGAAAATACGCTCGAATTCCTCGAGGTGGTGATCGCGGCGGCGCGGATCGGAGCGATGGTCGCCTGTCAGAATTGGCGACTCGCGGCGCCCGAGCTGGCGCACTGCCTGGCGCTCGTCGAGCCCGTCGTGACGTTCGTCTCGGCGCGCCACGCGAGCAAAGTCCCGGGCGCATGCGGCAAGCTCGTGACGTTCGGCGAGGAGTATGAAGCGCTCGTCACCGGCGCGCCGGCACCCGCGTTCGAGGTCGCGCCGTCGGTCGATCCCGAAGATGCGCTCCTCGTCCTCTACACCAGCGGCACCACTGGCTTGCCCAAGGGCGCGCTGCTCTCGCATCGAGCGGAGATCGTCCGCAACTTGGTGACGCGCGCCGAGTTCCACGTCGGAGAGACCGACACCTTCGTCGCCTGGTCGCCGCTCCATCACATGGGTGGGCTGGAAAACTCGCTCGGAACGTTGATGGCGGGCGGCACCGTGATCGTCGTCGACGGCTTCGACGCCTCGCGGCTCGCCGAGCTGGTGGCGACGCGCGAGCTCGGTTGGCTCTTGCTGATGCCGGGCATGGTCGGGCCCTTCGCCGCCGAGCTGCGTGCGCGCGGGGTGCGTGCGAAGGGCGTGCGCGTCTGCGGCGTGATGGCCGATCTGGTGCCGCCGTCGGAGATCGCCGACATCACCACGCTCCTCGGCGCGCCCTACGCGAACACCTTCGGCGCAACCGAGACGGGATGTCCGCCCTGCTCGTCGAGCTTGATCCCCATCGGCGTCGCGCCGCAAAACCTCTCGAAGCGCGTCAGCCCATTCTGCGAAGTGCGCCTCGTCGACGGGGACGATCACGACGTGCCCGACGGCACCCCCGGTGAGCTGGCGATGCGCGGTCCGACGCTATTTTCTGGCTATTTCCGTGCCGACGAGGCCAACGCGCACGACTTCCGCGGCGGCTGGTGTCACATGGGCGACGTCTTCGTTCGCAACGCCGACGGCACGCTCGAGTTCGTCGACCGCGTGAAATACCTCATCAAGACCGGCGGCGAGAGCGTCTACCCGGCCGAAATCGAGCGCGTGCTCCTCGCCGATTCGCGCGTCGCCGACGTTGCCGTCGTGCGTCGCAAAGACGCGCGCTGGGGTGAGGTGCCGATCGCCTTCGTCGCTCGCAAGGCGGAGAATTCCGACCTCGACGCCGCCTCACTCTATGCGCGGTGTCGCGAAGGGCTCGCCGGGTTCAAGCAGCCGAAGGGCATCGTCTTCCTTCCCATCGAATCATTTCCGCGGAGCGCCTCCGGCAAGGTGCAACGCCACGAGCTGGAATTGCAGCTGCCGCACCACACGCCCGAGGAGCCACCCCGATGAGCGCCGACGCCAAAGCCAAGACGGAGCACCCGACCACGCGCCTCGCGAGCAGCACACGCGACGATGTCTTCATCCGCGGCAAGAGCCTGACGAAGGACCTCATCGGCAAGCTCACCTTCACCGAGATGATCTTCTTCCAAATCACCGGCACCATGCCGGCCACCGGCCAGACCGCCGTCCTCGACGCTTGCCTCGTCACCTTGATGGAGCACGGCCTGACGCCGAGCGCGATCGCCACGCGCCTCGTCTATTCGAGCGCCCCTGAGGCGATGCAAGGCGCCGTCGCCGCGGGGCTCCTCGGCGTCGGCAGCGTCTTCGTCGGCACCGTCGAAGGTTGCGCATCTCTCCTCGCCCGCATCGTCGCCGGCGACGTCGGCGACGTGAATGCTCTTGCGAAAGAGATCGCGGAAGATCACCGCGCCCACAGGAAACCGGTCGCCGGCTTCGGTCACCCGCAACACAAGCCCGACGATCCGCGCACGCCTTGTCTTCTCGCGGTCGCCGAAGCGCATGGCGTCGCCGGCAAACACGTCGCCGCTCTTCGTGCGCTGAGCGCCGCCGTCGACGTCGCCCATGGCAAGCACCTCACGATCAACGCCACCGGAGCCATCGCCGCCGTCCTCGCCGACTGCGGCATCCCGAGCGAGATCTTGCGCGGCTTCTCTCTCATCGCGCGCTGCGCCGGTTTGGTCGGCCACGTCCACGAGGAACAGACCTCGCCCGCGATGCGCGCCCTCTGGCAGGCAGGCAATGCGGCCGTGCCTTACGAGGATTAGCCGAGATGCCCGAGTGCTAAGGCCCTATCGTCATCGGTCGCATCATCTCGTTGTCCTCGTGATCGAGAATGTGGCAATGCCACACGTACCCGGGCCCCATCGTCGGATCGAATCCGAACAAGTTCACGCCGGGTGACGCCGCGCCCGTGCCGCTCGTCGGCGCGTTCGTCGGAGCGAAGCGGACGCGGATGGTCGTCACCTTGCCGGTCTGGGCGACGAGTGTGTCTTTCCATCCATGCTCGTTGGCGCGTGGCGCCTCCAAGACCTCGGTGAGGTAGCTCGTCGGGTCGAGCGACTTCTGCGCGGTCTCGATCGGGAGCGTGGGATTGCCATTGAGGGCGAGCCAATCGGCGAGGTAGCGATCGCCGTCGAGCGGCTGACGACCGACGATTTGGAATTGCACGAGGTGGAGGTGAATCGGATGCATGTGCTCGCTGAGGTTGACGATTTGCCAATCCTCGGTAGAGCCGACGCGTGGCGTCTCGGAGACCGGCGCCTCCCAGCTTTGCCCGTTGAGCAGGGAAATCAGTGCTCCATTCGTCCCCATTCGTTCGAGGAGAGTGACCACCCGCGGGGGTGCATCGGGCGTGAGGGGGACGATGGTCGTGAGCGACGTCGGAATCGGCGTCGGCGGCGTCGGCGTGGTGCTCGCGACGGTGAATTGGAGAATTTGTCCGGTCGTCTCCGGATCGGGAGGCTCGCCGCCGGGGAAAGGCGCAGGCGCGTCGTTGACGAAGCGAAGCGTCCTTCCGGCGTGGCCCGAGAAGTCGACGAGGACGTCGGCACGTTCACCCGGAGAAAGAAGCAGATCGGTGAGCGCGACGGGCTTTGGCAAATAGCCGCCGTCGGTGCCGATCTGCGTGAAAGCGACGAGGTTGGCCGCGGCGTCGACGAGGCGCAGGTGATAGAAGCGCCCGTTCGACCCGTCGACGAGACGGAGGCGATAGCGACGTGGCTCGACGTCGAGGTTGGGCCACGTGACCCCGTTGACGACGATGACGTCGCCGAAGAAGAACTCATTCCAATAGGGATGCGCTTCGGGGTTGGTGCCAACCGCACCGAAGGCGAGTGAGCCGTCGTCATCGAACGAGCGATCTTGCAGGAGCAGGGGAATCTCCTGCGTCCCCGAAGGGAGCGCGGCAGCGACCGCGTCGGTCGGATCGCGCAAGAGATAGAAGCCGGCGAGCCCCGCCTGGACGTTGAGCCGCGTGAGGCCGAGCGCGTGATCGTGGTACCAGAGCGTGGCGGGTGCCTGTTCGTTCGGATATCGGAACGTGGCCGCGTTGGTCTGGCCATCGACGGTCGAACCATACGAAGGGCCATGACGGCCATCGGCGGTGACGAACGCCGTCGGGAATCCATCACTGGCGGAAGCAACCTCGCCACCGTGCAAATGGGTGACGAGCGCGATTCCCGATTGCGCGCTCGGATACCCCGGGGGGTAGGCCACGAAGGGTGGCATCTGCATTCCGAGCGCGTTCGGATCTGCCCAATGTACCGTCGGATCGACGGCGAAGAGGTGCGTCGCGTCCGTCAGTGCGTTGGTCCAAGTCACGCGCACGGGAGTGCCACGCGTCGCCTCGAAGGTGGCGCTCGGAAATGCGCGAAAGCTGGCGTCGACGACGCCCCCGAGGCTTTTTGCGGGCGCGCCGTAGGCCCAAACTTTGGTTCGCGGATACCCGAGCGGCAGCACCTGTTGCGTGGTCTCGCGGACGTCGACTGCATACTCGTGGGCCACCACCTTGCCGCCGTCGCCGATGACGATCTTGGGCACGAACACCGGCGGAATGGGCAATGGCGTGACCCACTTGGGAATCGAGCGGGCATCGGACGGATGCAGGGCGCTCGCATCGTCGGTCACGTCGGTCACGTCGGAGGGAATCGGGTTGGCGACGGCGTGGCTGTCGCAAGCTGCAACGAGGGCTGCGCAGGCGAGGGCGACGCGGGAGTTCATGGCGCTGGAGTGTCGCACATCGGTGCGCGGGGCTTGCGTGCCGAGCACGTCGAAGGCATCGCGAGGCCATGACCGCGGCGCGCGAGCGACTCCTCACGCGGCCGTTCTTGCTCGCGTCGACGTCGCACTTCCTCCACGCGCTGGCGTTCAACCTCTATCTCCACCTCTCCGGCTTCCTCATGACGATCGGCGCCACCGAGACGGCGATCGGCCTGATTTTCGGGGCCACGGGCGCTGCAGCGATCCTCACGAGGCCGCCGATGGGGCGCGTGATGGACCTGCGCGGACGGCGCGTGCTCATCCGCGCCGGTGGGCTCCTTCACGTCGTCGTCTGCGCGCTCTACCTGACGGTGCACGTCGTCGGCCTTTGGCTCACGCTCGTGCGAGTCGCGCATGGCGTGGCGGAGGCGATGCTCTTCACCTCCCTCTTCGCCTTCGCCTCCGACATCGTGCCGGCGTCGCGACGCATCGAGGGCATCGCGCTCTTCGGCATCTCGGGGATGTTGCCGGTCTCCCTCGGGAGCGTCCTCGGGGACCTGCTCTTGCGTCACGCAGGCGGCGCCTCGGCGTCGTCCTATCGCCTGCTCTTCGCCGCTTCGGTGGTGCTCGCGACCGGCGCACTCGTCGCGTCGTTGCCACTCGCCGAGCCTCCGCGCGAAGTCGGAGGTGCGCCCCCGCGGGGAATGCTCGCCGCATTCTCGCAACGCGATCTCGGTCCGCTCTGGTTCGGCGGTGCCATCTTCGCGACCTGCATCACCGCGCCCTTCACCTTCTTCGCGACCTTCGTCATGACCGAGCACCTCGCGCCGGCGGGGCTATTTTTCTCGTGCTATTCGCTCGCAGCGATCTCGCTGCGCCTCTTCTTCGGTCGACTCCCCGAGCGCTTCGGGCCGAAGGCGGTGCTCTTGCCGGCGATGGGGGCGGTCGCGGTCGGGCTCTTCGCGCTCGTCTTCGCGCGCACGCCGCTGACGATCGGGCTCGCCGGGGTCATCGCCGGCATGGGACACGGTTTCACCTTTCCCATCCTCCTCGGCATGTTGGTGACACGCGCGAGGCCCGCCGAACGCGGCGCGGCGCTGGCGATCTTCACCGCGCTCTTCGACGTCGGCGCGCTGCTCGGCAATCCGCTCTTCGGCGTCGTCGTTCGCGGGCTCGGGTATCGCGCGATGTTCGCAGTGTCGGCGGCGCTGATGGTGACCGGCACCGCCGCGTTCGCCATCAGCGATCGCGGGCGCAACTAGCGCTCATTTCGCAGGTGATTTCGCGCCCGCGAGCGCCAGCGTCAGCGCCATCGTCGCCTCGACGTAGGCCTTCCACTCTGCCCCCGTCGCCGGGCCGACGCCGAGGACGTCGAGCTCGCCGGTGCCGACGTACGCCGCGTGGAGCAAACGAGCCGCGGCTTGCGCACGCACGTTGCCGAGGCCGAGGGCGGCGAAGCACTCGACGAGAAAACCGTGTCGACGTCGAGCCACCGCCTTCACGCGCGCGCCGAGCTTCGGCCTCTCGGCGAGGAGGCTCATCGCCCGCATCGATCGCGCGGAGGCCTCCGAGCGATGGGCGCCAGCGACGAGCGCGGTCAGCTTCGCGCGCGGATCGGCGATGGCAGAGACTTCGAGCACGAGCGCCTCGGTGCGCGCCGCCCAACGATCGACGATCGCCTCGTAGAGCGCCTCGCGATCGGCGAAGTGCCAATAAAAGCTGCCCTTGGTGACGCCGAGCTGGCGCGCGAGCGGCTCGATGGCGATCGCTTGTGGACCGCCGGTGCCGAGGGCCAGGAGCGCAGCGTCGATCCAATCGTCGGCGCCGAGGGACTCGCTCATCGGACGCGGCATCCCTTCAACGCGCCGGCACGCTCGTCGCGATGGGCCCGCACGAGGGACGAAGCGCTTCACGCTCGGCGCGCGACAAGATGGTGAGCGGCCTCGACGGGCGTCCCGTCGCGCGATCGAAGTAGGGATGAGGCCACCCCCTGCCGCGGAGCTTCCAAAAAAGCAGCTTGCGCACGACGCGGCCGATGAAGCGGAGATTCAAGCCGGTCGAGCCCTCGGGCGGCCCGCCTACCGCGTACTTGCCGAGGATGGCTGCCGTCGGCTTGCCGAACTGCGCGTCCGGACTCTCGAAGGCCTGCGCGACGATGCCGAGGAAGGGAATCACCGGCGAGACGGTGTTGCCGAGCGGCGTCTTGCAGCACTCGGCGTAGAAACGATAGAGCCCCTTGGGGCCGAGACGGACGCCGACGACGTGCTCGTCTCCGCGCTCGATGCGAACCGATGCCGGCGCGACCTGGACGATGTCGGTACCGCCGCTTTCGTCGAGGAGATCGGCTCGACCGAGGTGATGGGCGAACGCCTGGCAGTCATCGCAGTAGCAGACGATTCGATTCACTGCCTTGGGCGAGGCACCCTGCACGCGGCCCTCGACCTTTCCGCAGCGACAACGAAGCACAGCGTCGGGTCCGACGGTCATCTCGTCACGCTAGCGTAGGTCGAGCCCGGAAGTCGCGCGGCGTGACGCCCATCTCGCGGCGAAACGAGTGGATGAAGTTGGAGAGGTCGCCGAAGCCGACGTCGAAGGCAATGTCGGTGACGGGCCTGCGCGTCTCGAGGAGGAGGAGCGCGGCGCGACGGAGGCGTGCGCTCACCACGTAACGATGCGGCGTGGTGCCGACGAGGGTGCGAAACGCTCGCGCGAAGTGAAATGAGCTGGCCCCCACGAGCGCCGACAGATCGCCGAGCGCCCATGATTCTTCGGGCCTTTCGTCGATCGCTGCGATCGCCGCTTCGACGCGCTCGTGATCGCGTGACGACGGTTCGCGGACGCGGGGGGCTTCGGCGCCGCACGCACGGAGCACTGCTTCGACGACCGCCATCGAGAGCGCGTCGGCGTCGTACGGCTTCCCGGCACGGAGCGCGCGATCGGCCGACTCGACGGCGCCGACGACGCGAGGCACCGGCGGGAGCACGCTGCGCGGAAACGGATCACGTCCACCGAGAGGCAACGAGGCGCGAACGTCATCGAGGAGCGCGGCGTCGACCTTGATCGCGATGCAGTCGTCACCGGTAGAGGTGGTGTGCGAGCACTCGAACTCGGCGCCATCGCGGCCGAGGAGCAGCCAACCCGGCCGGAGCTCGCGCGCGCGTCGCGTGTCGTGGGCGCGATACGTGAAGGTGCCGCGACGCACGAGCGCGACGCACCAGCCCTCGTGTCGCTCCGGATACGGACGATCGCCGGGGCCGAGACCGCAGCGAACCTCGTGCACGGTGGTGCGCTGCGTGTGCGCTCGGAGGATCGCGACCGGTTGCATCGGAGCGGCAAATCCTGCCACGAATGCGCATTTTCGCAACTGCCGACGAATGATGGGCCGTGCGCAAGATTCCCCAAGTTTGCGCCGAGCAGGCGACGCATCTTCGCCCGCGGAGGTCATCCATGTTTCATCACGTGCAGCTTTCGGTCACCGATTTCGCCAAGTCGCTCCGCTTCTATCGCGCCGCGCTCGAGCCGCTCGGCTTCGTCGCGCAACACGTCGACGAGGCGGGCAAGAGCGCCGGCTTCGGTCGCCCCGACCAGCCCAAGCTCTGGATCGGCGTCGGCACGCCTTCGAAGGGTCCGGTGCACCTCGCGTTCGAAGCAAAGGACGAGTCGGCGGTGAAGAAATTCCACGCCGCCGCGCTCGAGGCCGGAGGTCGCGATCATGGCGCTCCAGGTCCGCGTCCAGACTACGGCGCGACGTATTGGGCGGCGTTCGTCGTCGATCCCGATGGCAACAACCTCGAGGCCATCGTCGTCACCTGATCGTTCTCTTCGACCCGGCGCGCTACACAATCGGTAGCAATTGGCGGCGCGCCGGCCTCGGCGTTAAGCGGAGCTTGCCATGGCCCGCTTCCAACGACTCGAGCTCCGCACCAAAGACGTCGCCGCATCGCGCGCGTTCTATGCGCCAATCATCGGCCAAGCCGAGGGTATTTCGATCGTCCCGCTCCCCGCGCCGGCCGCTGCGCGCGGGGCACCTTCGCATTGGCTCGGCTACCTCGGCGTCGACGACGTCGCGCACGCCTCGGTCGCGATCGTCGAACGTGGGGGCGCTCCGCTCGGTCCACTCACTACGCGCCCCGACGGAACGAGCGTGGCCGTCGTTCGCGATCCCGGTGGCGCGGTCGTCGGTCTCGAGAGTGTCTCGAACGTGTCGCCGCCGAGCCTCGTCGTCTCGCAGACATTGCAGACGGAAAGTCTCGCGCAGGCAGTGGCGACGTATCGAGATCTCTTCGACTGGCACGATTCGATCGTCGACGTCGCCCATCTTCCCGAGGTGCACGCGCACTGGCTCTTCCAGCTTCGCGTCCCCGACCTCGAGCAGGCGATGCAGTACTTCCGCGACGCGCGCGGGCTCGTTCTCCCACCGCTCTCGCTCCCGAACGGCGATCGCATGGTGGTGTGCGACGACCCGCAAGGCGCCGCGATCGCGCTCCGTCAGGTTGCCGGCCTCGAACCCGTCTGACGCTTTCGAGCGACGGATTGGCGGCTCCGACATCTCACCTGGGTGCCGATCCCCCTCTCTGTCCTCGATCTCTTCCCCATCTCCACCGGCACGGGGGCGACGGCGGCCATCCACGAGTCGGTCGCGCTCGCGCAGCGCGTGGAAGAGCTCGGCTACGCACGTCATTGGATCGCCGAACACCACAACATCCCCAGCATCGCCAGCGCCGCGCCCGAGGTGCTCATCGCCCACGTCGCCAGCGTCACGCGAAAAATCCGCGTCGGATCGGGCGGAATCATGCTCCCGAACCACGCGCCGCTGCACGTCCTCGAAGCCTTCAAGACCCTCGAAGCGCTCCACCCCGGTCGCATCGACTTGGGCATCGGGCGCGCGCCCGGCACCGATCCGGTGACCTCTTCGGCAGTCCATCGACGCGCGTCGAACGGCGGTGAGGTGAACGAGCAGCTTGCCGAGCTCTTCGCCTTCGCGCGCGGAACTTTTCCGCCGAATCACGCCTATCGAGGCATCGAGGTGATGCCCAACGACACCCCCGTCCCGCCCATCTGGATGCTCGGCTCGACGAGCGCAGGCGCCGCACTCGGCGCGCGCTACGGGGTTCCTTTCGCGTTCGCCGGTCACTTCAACATGAGCGATGCCGACGCCGCACTCGCGCACTATCGCGAGGAGTTCCAGCGCTCGAGCGAGACGCCGAAGGCCCACGTGATGATGGCGGTGAGTGTCGTCTGTGGCGAGGACGACGCGCACGCCGAAGCGCTCGCTGCGCCCCTTCGCGTCGCCTACGCGCGCCTCGTCTCCGGTCGCCCGGGTCCCTTCGTCTCCATCGAGGAAGCGCTGGCGTATCGCTTTTCCCCGATTGAACGCGCCGCGCTCGCGCGCTTCGCCGCCGGTGCGATCGTCGGTGGGCCGGAGAAGGTGCGAGCAGGCCTCGACGCACTCGTCGCCCGCACCCAGGCCGATGAGCTGATGATCTCGACCGTCGTGCCCGTGCAACGCGAACGCGTCGCATCGTACGAGCGCGTCGCCAAGCTCTGGGTCTGAAACGCTCCGTCACGCCTTCTTCGACGGCACCGCCGAGACTCCCTCGAACGTCAGAATCGGGCGCACCTCGATCGAGGCGAGCGTAGTTTCTCCGAGAAAACCTGTGGCGATCGCGATCGCGTCGTCGAGATCGTCGGCCTCGATGATGGTGTAACCGCCGAGCTGTTCGCGCGTCTCGGCGAACGGTCCGTCGGTGATCATTCGCTTCCCGTCGCGATTGCGAAGCGTCGTCGCCGTCGCGGTCGGATGGAGCGGACCACCGGCGAGGAGCTTGTTCGCGCGGTTCAGCTTCTCGATGTGCGGACCGCAGGCCTTCATCTGTCGCTCCTGTTCCTCTGCGGGGAGCGCGAGCCAGGCCTTTTCGTTCAGGTAGGTGAGCAACATGTATTTCATCGGTTTCGTACCTCCATCCCTGAATCGAGTGGCGCGCGTGCCGATCGACACCGGCGGATCATTTTTTTAGGATCGCGCATGACCGAGGATGTCGACCAGACGATTTCGGCACTTTACCGCGCCGAATGGGGCCGCGTCCTCGCCCACGGGATTCGCGTCACGGGAGACATCGCCCTCGCCGAGGAGGTGACACAAGAGGCGTTCGAAGCGGCGACCGAACGCTTCCGGCGCGACGGCATCCCCGAGCATCCGCGCGCGTGGCTGGTGCAGACCGCCCGCAACATCGCCGTCGATCGCGTGCGACGTCGGCGCCTTCTCGCCGGCAAGCTCGAGATCTACGCCGCCGATCTCGAGAGCGAAGTCGACGCAACGGCGCTGGAAATCCCAGACGATCGTCTGCGTCTCGTCTTCACCTGCTGTCATCCTGCGCTCGCGCTCGAGGCGCAGGTCGCGCTCACGCTGCGCACGTTGCTCGGCCTCGAAACCGACGAGATCGCACGCGCCTTTCTCGTACCGTCGGCGACGATGGCGCAACGTCTGGTGCGGGCGAAGCGGAAGATCACCGACGCAAAGATTCCTTACGTAGTTCCCGAGGCCGGAGAGATGCCCGAACGGCTGCACGCCGTGCTCACCGTCATCTACCTCGTCTTCACCGAAGGATACGCGGCGACGCGCGGCGCTTCGCTCGTGCGCACCGATCTCTCGGCCGAGGCAATTCGGCTCGCGCGTCTCGTGCGCGGCCTCACCGGCGGAGCGCCTCCTGCGGAAGTGACGGGGCTCCTCGCGCTCTTGCTCCTCCACGACGCGCGACGCGACGCACGGCTCGACGAGGCCGGCGACGTGGTCGTGCTCGACGAACAAGATCGAAGTCGCTGGAATCGAGGGCACCTCGAAGAAGCTCTTCCGCTCGTCTCCGAAGCGCTGCGAGGCGACGTCGGACCCTTCACGCTCCAAGCCGCGATCGCCGCGGTGCACGGGCGCGCGACGACGAAAGACGAGACCGACTGGAAGGAGATCGTCCGGCTCTACGATCGACTGGAAGCGCTGCAGCCATCGGCGATCGTCGCGCTCAACCGGGCGGTCGCGGTGGCGATGATCGACGGTCCTGCCGCCGGCCTCGCGATCGTCGATGCGCTCGCGGCGGATGGCTCGCTCGACGACTACCACCTACTCCACGCCGCACGCGCCGATTTCGCCCGAAGGCTGAGGTCGTTCACCGTCGCCGAGAAGAGCTACCAGCGGGCGCTCGAGCTGGTCGGCAACGACAGCGAACGACGGTTCCTCGAACGTCGACTCGGCGAAGTGCGCGCCGAGATGCGCATCGAAAATCGCTAAATCTCGTCGGCGCGCTCGACGATGCGGCTGATGAGACCGTAGGCCTTCGCCTCGTCCGCGCTCATCCAGAAATTGCGGTCGGTGTCGGCGACGATCTCGGCGAGCGTGTGACCCGTCGCGTCGGCGAAGATGCGATTGAGACGCTCGCGCATGGCGACGATTTGCCGGACCTCGATCTCGATGTCCGACGCTTGGCCCTTCGCCCCGCCGAGCGGTTGATGCAGGAGAAATCGCGTATTTCGCAGGGCGACGCGTCGTTCTCGTGGCGAGGCGACGAAGATGAGCGCACCGGCGCTGGCCACCCAACCACTGCCGATCATGTGCACCTCGGGGCGGATGAAGCCCACGACGTCGTGGATCGCATCGCCGGCTTCGACGTGGCCGCCCGGCGAGTGGACGATCATCTTGATCGGCGCATCGCTCTCGGCGGCGAGCGCGAGCAGCTGGGTGCAGGTCCGCTCGGCGAGCGCGGTGTCGATCTCGCCGAACACCAAGACGGTACGCGCACGAAACATCCTCTCCGCGGTACGTCCGGCGAGGTCTTTGGCGTCTTGGGGCGGCTCGGGCGACTCCGGTTTCTCCATCGAAGGTCCATTTGCGTCCGCGCGGAGCGTCCCGCCATGCCCGAAGCGCTCGATCGCTTGCGCATTCGTCTCGGTCGCTGGACGAAGCCCCGGCCGGCTCGGACAATGTCTCGATGAGCACGCTCGACGAGCACCTCGCGCTCCTCGCCCCGATGGGTCTCTCCGCACCGCGCGTCGATCGCGTGCGACTGTGCGAGCTGGTGACCCTTCCCTCGAACGCACCACGGGCCGAGGAATCGATCGGCCTCCACGTGGTGCAAGGCGGCTCGTCTCGCATCGTCGACGGACGCCGTGGATTCGAGCTCGCGGCGGGAGACGTTTGGATGGTCCGCGGCGCGCACGCGCAGGATGCGACCGTGACGGACGCTGCACGAAGTGTCGAAAAAACGGGAGCGCTTTGTCTCCGCGCTCGATATCGCGACGGGCGGTTCATCACCCCTTCGCCGAGCACGCCGACGTCGTTTCATCTCCCGGCTGCGCGCGCCTCGGCCGATCCGCTCGTCGGGCCGCTCGTGAGCTTGCTCCGTGCGAATGCCGACACATCGACGATCGTCACCGAGCGAATCTTCGACGCTCTCTTCGCCGCCCTCGAACGTCATCGACTCGCCCACGCGGCCGAGCCTCCGCCGCCGATCGCGCTCACCGACGCCCGCCTCGCGCGCACCATCGCCCAACTCCACGAGCGGCATGCCGAACGTTGGACGGTAGCGTCGCTCGCGAAGCACGCCGGCATGTCGCGCGCAGCCTTCGCGCGCCGCTTCGGCGAGCTCACCGGACTGCCGCCGCACGCGTACCTCGAACGTCTACGGATGGACGTCGCGCGCACGCTGCTCGCACGCACCGACGAAGGCATCGCGCAGCTCGCGGTGCGTGTCGGCTATCGGTCCGAGCACGCGTTCAGCCGCGCCTTCAAGCGCCTCGTCGGCGAGCCACCGGCGCTCTTTCGACGCGCGCAGCGAATGGCGACGCGGGCAGCCGCCTAATTCACCATTTGTCCTGAAAACGAGCTCAACGCTTGCCGACGAAGAGCGACTGCAGCGCTTCGCCGACCATGCCTTCACGATCGAAGAGGCGCGCGCGCGTGGTGCCGACGCCGTCGCCGGAGAGTCGCGTCACCGCCTCCATTCCCACCCACTCGCCGACCGGCACGCGCGTCATCGACACCGTCAGGTTGACCGGCACGAACGTGTAGGTGGCGAGATCGAGCTCCCAGCTGACCCCGTTCGCCGAGTCGACCATCGCGAGGACGCGCGTGAGCGGCGACGGCTCTTCGCCCGGGAGGAGCGGAATGCGCATCCGTGACCAGAGCGTCGCCGGCCCCGGAGTGCGAAAACCACCAGAAACGAAGCGCCATTCGAGCGCCCGGCCGTAGCCGAACTCGGGGACGTTCTCGAAGAGCTCGCGCGACTCGAGGGCCGGGAGCGGCGGCGAGGGCACGTCGAGACCGACGCGCGGACCACGATCGTCACCGACGGCGATGCGCCACGCCGAGGCTCGCAACGCCGGGCGACCGCCGATGTCGACGCTCGCCTGCGCGAGCTCGATGCGCTTGCCCGGCCGGACGATCTCGGCGCGCACGGTCATCGGCGCGAGCGGGAGGACGCCGAGAAACTCCAAGGAAAACTGGGCGATTCGAACGTCGGGCCGAAAGCCGACGCGCTCGAGCTCATGCGCCACGAGCGCGGCAGGCGGTCCGCCGTGCTGAAGCTTCGGGTCCCATGGACCGACGGTGGCCTCGGTCGGTTGAAAGGCCCCGTCGGCAGTCGGAAGGTAGAAGGAGGTAGGCGACGCGGTCATGGGCATGGGCATGGAGAACCTGATGCCTTCGGTGGAAGAGACGTCACGATCTGGCAGGCTACCAAGTCCAAGTTCGCGCCGAGCCCCACACTCGACGCCTGAGGCTCAGGCCATCAAACCCTCGGCTCGCATCGCTTCCTGCACCGCCGGCCTCGCCGCGACGCGCGCTTGGAACGATTGCAGATTGCGATGCTCGGAGAGATCGAGCTTCACGTGCCCCGCCCAGTTGGTGACGACGAAGAGATACGCGTCGGCGACACTGAACCGATCACCGAAGAGCCAATCTTTCTCGGCGAGCGCGCGATCGAGCAGCGCATAGCGCTTGTGCAAGTAGGCCTTCTTCTCGGCGCGCACTTCGGGCGACGTCGCGTCGTGGAAGAGCGGCCCGAACGACTTGTGAATCTCCGAGTTGACGTACCCGAGGAGCTCTTGCACCCGATAGCGCCCGAGCGTCCCGGAGGCCGGCACCAGCCCGGCGTCGGGGCGCTGATCGGCGAGATACTGCACGATCACCGGGCCTTCGGTGAGCAACTGCCCGTCATCGAGCTCGAGCGCGGGCACATACCCCTTGGGGTTGATTTGCCAGAAGTCCTTACCACTGGCGGTCCTCTTCGCCTTGCCGTCGACCTTCTCCAGTTGCACGTCGAGCCCAGCCTCGCGAGCGACGATATGGGGGGAGAGCGAGCAAGCGCCGGGCGAGAAATAGAGTTTCATTTCGAATCCTCCAAGAATGAGCTCATGAGCTCGGTAGCGGTGTGATGACGAAGGTTGGGCGCGATTTGACCCGACCAGAGAGAGACCAAATCGGTGCGACGCGCGGCGACGGCGGCGGCCTTGAGCTGCCCCGCGAACCAACTCTGCGCAGGAAACGGCGGCAGCTCGGCGAGGCGTGCCTCCATCTCGCGGGTGAATCGATTGCGAATGCCGCGGGCGAGTCGGCCGGTGAAGGTGCGCGTGAGCACGGTGTCGCGCGCGGCGTCGTCGAAGAGGAGCGCGCGGTGCTCGTCGGTGGTCCCCGACTCTTCGCAGGCGAGGAAGGCGGTGCCAATTTGCGCGGCCGAGGCGCCGAGACCGAGGACCGCCTCGATGCCGGGCGCGCTCGCGATTCCCCCCGCGGCAATCACCGGTGCGCGCACGCGCGGGACGACGAGCTGCACGAGCACTGCAGTGCTGACGAGAGTATCTTCGGCGCGCGCGAGGAACGAGGGACGATGTCCGCCTGCCTCGCATCCGCTGGCGACGATCGCGTCGACGCCGGCTTCGTCGAGCGCGACCGCCTCCGCGATCGAGGTCGCGGCGCCGACGGTGACGATGTTGCGTCGTCGACACTCGCGGAGAACCGTCGCCGAAGGAACGCCGAAGACGAAGCTGAAGACCGGCGGCGCGGCCTCGAGGAGCGCTTCGATTTGTGCCTCGAACGAGGGATGAAACCGCTCCGGCGGCGGCGGCACGTCGAGCCCGAGCTCGCGGAAATAGGGCGCGAAGATGCGGCCGACACGCGCGAATTCAGCCGGGGAGAGCGCGTCGCCTCCGGGATCGTGATCAGCGACCCAGAGGTTGATCGCGAAAGGCGCCGAGGTGAGCCCGCGCAACTCGCGCGCGACCTCGCCGATGCGCGATGGCGTGAGCGCATGTGCACCGTACGAGCCGAGCCCCCCGAGGTTGGACACCGTCGCCGCCAGCCGCGTGGTCGAGAGCCCACCGCCGAAAGGCCCTTGCACGATGGGGTGGCGAATCCCCATCACCTTCGTCGCCTCGGTCGATCGATCGCGAATGCGCATCCTGCGTTTCCCCCGGCCCGCCCGACGCGAGCTTCGTGATTACCCAGATGCAGGTAGTAACCGGGAGTTACTCCTCGGCGGGCGAACGAGGTATCCTGGTGGTAACCACCGAGGAGCCACCGTGGCGCTGCGCGTCCGAAAAAACCGAGCCCCGCCGCCCCCGCCCGTCTGCCCGCTCAGCCAATGCATGAAGCTGATGGGCGGCGTCTGGACCCCGAACATCCTCTGGCACCTCAGCGGCGGCCCGCGCCGATTCGGCGAGCTGCGCACCGACATTCCCAAGATCTCCGCGAAGGTGCTGAGCGCGCGTCTTCGCTCGCTCGAAGAGAAGGGCGTCGTCGCGCGCGAGGTGATGCCGACGTCACCACCGTCGGTGGAGTACGCGCTCACGGAGTTGGGCGGCGAGCTGATTCCCGTGATTCAGGCGATCGTCGCGGTGGGCGCGAAGTTGAAGGGACGTCCGCACTAGGTCCTGATTCGCGAGCGTGGTGGTGCGCGTGATGGTGCTCCGGCTCATCGCGCGCTCCGCGAGAGCTTGTCTCCACGCGCTCCGGCCAAATACTCCTCCACGCTCCCCAACGTCGCCTGCGCGATGTTGTCGAGCGCCTCGTGGGTGAGGAAGCCCTGGTGGCTGGTGACGAGCACGTTGGGGAAGGTGAGGAGCCGCGCCAGCAGGTCGTCGAGCACCGCGCTGCCCGAGCGATCTTGAAAGAAGTATTCGCTCTCCTCCTCGTAGACGTCGAGCCCTGCCGCGCCGACCTGGCCCGTCTTGAGCGCATCGATCAGCGCCGCTGCGTCGACCAGTCCGCCGCGGCTGGTGTTGATCAGCACCACGCCACGCTTGCTGCGCGCGAGCCGAGCATCATCGACGAGGTGGTGCGTCTCCGCGGTGAGTGGCACGTGCAAGGTGACGACGTCCGACCGGATGAAGAGCTCGTCGAGCGTCACCGCCTCTGCCCCCGCTTCGATGAGGCTCGCGTCGGGCACGCGGTCGTGGACGAGCACCTTCATGCCGAAGCCGCGGAGGATGCCAGCGGCGATTGTGCCTATTTTTCCCGTGCCGACGACGCCTGCGGTCTTGCCGTGGAGGTCGAAACCGACGAGTCCGACCAGCGAGAAATTTCCCTCGCGCACGCGCGCGAAGGCGCGGTGGGTGTTGCGCACGAGGGTGAGCAAGAGCGCGATGGCATGCTCGGCGACTGCGTGCGGGGAGTAGGCAGGGACGCGCACGACGTCGAGCCCGAGCGCGCGCGCGGCTTCGAGATCGACGTTGTTGGTTCCGGCGCAACGCATCGCGACGAGCCCGACGCCGCGCGCCGCCAGCTCCTCGAGCACCGCCTTGCCCAGCTCGTCGTTGACGAAGGCGCAGACGATGGGAAGCCCATCGGCGAGCCGCGCCGTGTCGGGCCCGAGCCGCGCACCGATCCACTGCGCGCGCAGCGACTCGGGCATCCTTCGCTCGAAGGCCTCGCGCTCGTACGGCTTTGCGTCGAAGAAGGCTATTTTCTCGCGTGGATCACGCTCTGCGGCCTGCAGAAGCGTGGCGAGCTGCGCGGTCTTCCGTCGCACCTTCTCACCGAGCGAGGCGAGCACACCTTCGTCGAGCTGCGGGTCTTCGTGCATCGCCTGCCGAAGGTCGACCTTGTCGAGCACCAGCAAGGTCGCGTCGTCGCGAGCCCGCAGCGAAGCCGATCGCGTCCCGCCCCCAGCGAGATGCGTCGTTCCGCCGACCTCCCCCCTCGTCAGCGTGCGCAGCACGATCGCCGCCCCGTCGTCGGCCCGCTTGAGCGCGTCGAACGAGCCCGAGGCGACGATGAAGAGGAAGGGCGCCGTATCCCCTTCGGCAAAGGCGAGCTCACCGGCGGGAATGGAGAGGAGACGCGATCGGGAAGAGAGGTGAGCGAGAGTCGAGGGAGAGGCGGACGAGAAGGGAGGCGTGGCCTCGATGAGGGCGCGAGTGTCCATCGGGTGGATGCTACGCGGACGCGTGCGCGGGTGCGGGTGTGGGTTATTTTTGTGAGGTTTCGCGATCGCTCGGAAGGTCGTCGAGCGACGGGATTTCCCAATCGGCTTCTGTCGACTTGGTATTGCGCAAAGTGAGGGCTCTCTCCTTGATGGACTCGCGTCGTGCTCGGTCGCGTCAAGAGCGCTGCGCGCCGCATGGGCGTTGCGCGGGAGCGCGCTCTTGACCCGACCTGCGCGCGACGCGGGAGGGATGGTCTTCGAAGAGAGTGATGCTCGAGGTCGTTTGGATGCTTGGTGAGATGGGTTGCAGCCTCGGCCGGCGGTCTCACGAGACGAAATCAGCTCGTTTCTCAGTGGCCCGGGCGCGGGCGCCACGCGACGGTAGCGTTTAGGGCACAAAACACAGCTTCCGAGATAATTATGGCGCCATAATTTTCTCGAAAGCTTGTTTTTGGCTCGATTGGCGTTCGGTCTTCACCCTTGGCGGCCGGAGCCCCTCAAAACGCCGGGTGAAACTGCGACGGGCGCGGGTGCGGGCGGGCCGTCACCATCTCCTCCCCCACTCTTCACCTCCCCTCCTTCGCCCCGTCGCCGAGCCCACGCACCCTCCATGCATGGACCTCGGCCGGATCTTGCCATTCTTGCCAGTGGCCTTCTCCACCACGCTCTTCACCACCATGCACGCTGCCTTTCACCTCGGCATGCGCCGGGGAAGGCGACGCGCGCGCGTGCTCGATCGGGCGCCGCGGGTCTCGATCCTCAAGCCGCTCGCGGGGATGGACGACGAGCTGCTGGTGAACCTGCGCTCGTTCGGGGCCATCGACTATCCGAGCTTCGAGCTCTTGCTCGGGATCGCATCGGTGGATGACGCGGCGCTCGGCGCGGCCAAGCAGCTCGTCTTCGAGCTCGACGGACGCATCGACGTGCGCATCGTCCACACCGATCCCGAGGCAGCAACCAACCCCAAGGTCGCGCAGCTGATCGGCCTCGAAGAAGCGGCGACGGGGCCGATCGTGGTCGTGTCCGACGCCAACGTGCGCGTGCAGCCGGGCTACCTCACGCGCCTCGTCGCCGATCTGATGGAGCCCGGTGTCGGTCTGGTGTCGAGCGTCGTCGCGGGCACCGGCGAGCGCACCATCGGGGCGATGTTGGAGAACCTCCATCTCGGCGGAAACGTCGCGCCAGGCGTCGTCGCCGCGGACGTGGTGTCGGGACGCCCGCTGACGATCGGCAAATCGATGGCCATCGAGCGCCGCGCCCTCGCCCGCGTCGGCGGATTCCGGCGCGTCGCGCACGTGCTCGCAGAAGATCACCTCCTCGGCCGCATCTTCCGCGCTGCCGGCATCGGCGTCCGACTCTCCCTCGCGCCGATCGAAAACCGCAACGTCGTCTGCGGCGCTGCACGCACGCTCGAGCGTCACACCCGCTGGGCGAAGATGCGTCGCGCGATCGTTCCCCAAGGCTACTGGGCCGAGCCGCTGTTGCACCCGCTCTTGGTCGCCTCGATCACATTTCTCGCGATCCCGTCGCGCGGCGCAGCGCTGATGGTCGTCGCCGTCGCCGCTTGGCAGATGCTGGCGGCGAACCTCGCGCTGAAGACGGTGCGTGGGCACGCGTTACCTCTGCACTGGTGGCCGCTGGAGATCGTCAGGGTGTTCGCGCTCGTCGCTTGCTGGATGCGCGGGTGGGCGAGTCGAAGCGTGGAGTGGCGAGGGCATCCGTTCGTGATCGGAGAGGATTCGAAGATCACGCCGGTGGTGAAGGGGGCCGAGCGGAGGAGGGCGAGAGTGTGACGAAGAGACGATGCTCTACCTGAGCCTCGCAAACGAGCAGCGGACCGAGCCAGCGCAAGGATCGACGTGGGACATGGCCTGAGAGCTCGTGACCAACTGTCATGAAGCTCCACACCTTCCCGACGCTCGCGTTCGTTTCCCTCTTCGCCGTACTCGCCCCGCTCGCAGGCTGCGCCAGCGCATCACAGGCGCCCGCACCCGAGGAAGAGCCGGACGCCGCGCAATCCGAAAACGCCCTCGTCAAGTCGTGCCCCAGCCAGTGCGCGATGGACTACTCCGCGTGCTTCCAATTCTCCGACGGCGACCTCTGCGGCTGTTACCCGTCGTACGTGTCGTGCATGAAGGGCCGCTGCCACCTCCCGCCGGCGATCGAAAAACCGGACTGCAGCATGCCCGACACCGGCGTGCCCGACACCGGCGCGCCCGACACGACGCCGACCGACACGGCCGATCCGTGCCCGATCGAGTGTCACTGCCCGAACCGTCCCGGCGTCCCGCCAGCGCCGGCGTGCACGAACACGTGCGCGGAGTGCAAGGCAGCGTGCAAGGTGCCTCATTTCGAGCCGTGCGGGTGAGCTAGAGCAGGCGCCCGCTACTGCGTCACGTAAAACACCCCCAGACACATCTCGTCTTCCGTGGTCTCCCCCCACGCCAATTGCTTCACTGGCAACGGCTTCCCATCGCCATCCGTCGGTTGATTGTCCGCCGTATTGTCCCAGTGACACTCCACCGCGAGCTTGTCGCCCGGGTTGACGGTCGTCGGCTTCGTCAAACGGTAGTTGCCCTGCCAGTGGAAGCTCCAGTTGTCGATCTGCAGTGCGCACTGCTTCGGCTCGGTCGAGCTCGAGCGGATGACCTCGAGCTTTCCGCCGATGCCGCGGGTGTGCATGTGGAGGCCGGCGCCGTGGATGAGGAACGGCTTGCTCGTGTCGACGATGCCGGAGCCTTCGAAGGCGACGAGCGTGTCGGGCACGTCCTCGTAACGATGCATCACGTCGGCGTTGCCGGGCGGGATGATCATCGTCGATTTACCGCCAAATCCGAGCCATTTCGGATCGACCCACTTGAGAAGGAAGGCCTCTTTGTCGACCTTGTCCTCGACGACGAAGTCGATCGTCGTCTTGTCCGGCACGGCCTTCGTCTTCAGCGTGTTGTAGTGGAGTTGGAGCACCACCTTCGAGCCTGGCTCGACCTTGATGCCCATCGCGGTGCCGGTCACGTACGGCGTGCTGCCGGGCACCCACGCGCCGAGCCAGCCGACCTTGGCGCCGCCACCCGGCCCCCCCGGACCGCCGAAGCACGGATAGCCAGGCGCTGCGTCCTTCGCATCGAGGTCTTGGTACGTCTTCACGTCGGCGGGCGTCGCGTAGTAGGCGATGGCGTGGTGGACCATCTGCGGCTGACCGGGATTGACGTTGAAGCCGGTGACGTACTTCGTCGTCGTCTCGGGCCAGTCGAGGACGAAGCAGCGGTACTCGTCGGGGCCGAGCACGGGCTGATAGGCCTCGCTCATCGAGACGTTGAAGTCGACGCGCGGGAGCGTCGCCAGCTGCGACGCCGGAGCCTTGTAGTCGGCCGGATTGCCCTCCGGTGCGGCCCCCTCCGCCCAGTCGGCGAGCGTCGCGATTTGCTCGTCGGTGAGCGAGCGGTCGTTCTCGTAGTGGTTGCACTCGTCGTTCGGCGGCCAAGGCGGCATCGTCCTCGTGCGCACCTTCTCGGGGATGAGACCGACGCGCTTCTGCGCCTCGGCGTAGTTGGTGAGGCCGAAAGGAGCGATGCCGCCGTCGTGGTGACAACCGACGCAGTGCGCTTCGAAGATCGGCTTGGTGTCGCGCCAATAGGTGAACTTCGAGAGGATGACGCCTGTGTCGCCGGCATCGACGCCAGGCTTGTCGGGGAGTGTCTCTTTGCTGCTCGAACACCCGAACGCTGCGAGCGCGAGGAGACCGGCGACACCGAGAAAACCCAGGACGCTCTTCATGGGGAGGAGTTTGTCTACATACAAAACATTTGTCAAAGGCGAGGACGGCTCGTTCCGCGCTTTCCGTATTCCGCGGGAATACGTGCGACTCGCACTCACCTTCACCCCGGCCATGGCCGTTGGACTCAGGCGGCGCGCATCTCGGCGTGCACTTTGCGGCCGAGCTCGACGGTGACGTCGAGGAGGGCGTCGACGTCGCTCGCCTCGGTGCGGAAGTTGACGATGCACGCCCGTAGCACCGCGCGACCGTCGACGACGGCGTTCGAGCAATAGACACGACCGTCGAGCTGCAGCTCGGTCATCAAGCGCTCGCTCAGCGCATCGAGGTACGTGTCGCGACGGAGCCCTTCGGGGACCCCTTCCTTCGGCACGTAGCGGAAGCAGCAGATGGAGAGCGGACCTTTGCCGAACTGCTCGAGCTCGGGGTGCGCATCGACGCGCTCGCCCATGTAGCGCGCGAGCGCGACGTCGTGACCGATGCGCTTGCCGTAGGCGCGGCGACCGTGCGCGAGGAGCGAGAGCCAGACCTTGAGCGCTTGGAACCCACGAGAAAACTGCGGCCCCATCGTGTGGTAGTCGTCGCCGTGTCCGGTGCGCGCCTTGTCTTCTTTCACGTACGAAGGCGCGAGCGAGAACGCGTCCTTCAGCTTCTGCGGATCGCGCAGGACGACGCAGCCGGCCGAGTGCGGGACGTAGAGCCACTTGTGCGGATCGAAGGCGATCGAGTCGGCGCGGCCGAGCCCGCGGAAGAGCGGGCGCAGCTCGTCGGCGAGGACACCGAGCGCTCCATAGGCGCCATCGACGTGGAACCACAGCTCGTTTTGCGCGCAGACGTCGGCGATGGCGTCGAGCGGATCGATCGAGCCCGTCGACACCGTCCCCGCGCTCCCGACGACGCAGACCGGTCGCACGCCCGCTTGCTTGTCGTGATGGATGCGATCGACGAGCGACTCCATGCGCATGCGACGTTGCGCATCGACCGGGATTTTTCGCACCGATTCGCTGCCCATGCCGAGCATGTCGGCGGCGCGGGTGACCACGTCGTGCACCTCGACCGACGCGTAGATGGCCATCGGCGTACCGGCGGCGACGCCCTCGGTGCGCACGCGAAAGCCGGCCTTGGCGTCGCGCATCGCCTTGAGGCCGATGAAGTTCGCCATCGCGCCGCCGGAGCAGAGAATGCCGCCGGCACCCTCGGGCAAGCCGAACTCCTTGGCGAAGAAGTTGGTGACGAAGCGCTCGATCTCGGTCGCCGCCGGCGCGAGGCGATAGCCGCCGACGTTCTGGTTGAGGAAGGCCGCCACGAAGTCGCCGATGACGCCGGGGATGGTGCCGGGCCCGGTGATGAAGGCCATGAAGCGCGGGTGGCCGGGGTACATCGAGAGCTCGAAGACGAGCTCGCGCAGGTGCCGCTTGATCGCATCCATCGACGTCGGCCCATCAGGCACCTCGAGCGCGAGGCGCTTCGGTACGCCGACCTCTTTCCATCGCCGCGACACCGGCAGCGAAGGCAATTTCGTCAGGAGCTCGCGGAAGAGCTCGAGCGCGTACGAGCCCAGCGTGCTCGCGCGATCGTCGTCCCATCGCAAGTCATCGACCTTTTCCGGGGGCGCCGGCGGCTCGATCGTCATCCCCGAGACATACCAAAGCGCGCTATTTCCGCCAGCGGATGCGGTACTCGCAGACGTCGTGCCCCCACGCCAGGCAGCGCACCCGCGAGGCCTCGACGTCGGTCGCTCCGATGCGCTCGATGAGCCGACGACGTCCCTCCATGCACATCTTGCAGACGATCACGTCGTGGTTCGGCCACTCGCGCATCGTCGCCACGTACTCGTTTTCGCCGACGACGGTGATGGTGACGAGCCCTGAATCGTGAAACGTGTTCCACAGCTCCTGACCACGCTCGGCGATGTGCCGCACGGTGATCATGTGACGGAGCATCACCCGCGCGACGGTGTCGACCGTCTCGTCGACCCCCGCGGCCACGACCTCACGAATGAAGCGATCTTCATCGGCGTGCACCGAGGACGCCATCGCGCGTATGAGCTCGCCGACGAAGGGATACGGATAACGGCGCGCGCCGAGGAGCCCGAGGTTCGGCGCGTTCGGCGTCACGTAGCCGCGCCACCTCGGCAAGAGCTTGGCGACGACCGCGTGCCCCGCCGCCGGGCCGTGCCGCTTGAGGAAATACGCGACCGCGCCCGCCATCCCCGTGCCGGTGAAGTTGCCAGGAGGCAACTGCAACCTGGACGACGACGGGTAGTCGCTCGGTCGGCTCACGCGCAGCTACTGGCGGAGCTCGACGCGTAGACGCGTGCGCCCGATGAGGAGCTCGTCGTGATGGAGGAGCTGCTGCTCGCCCTGGATGCGGACGAACGTGCCCCAACGCGAGCCCATGTCGGTGACGACGATGACGCCGGCTTGATCTTCGGCGAGGCAGTGACGCTCGGCGACGAACGGATCTTTCGGGAAGGTGAGATCGCCCTGCTCACGTCCGATGACCATGGTGGTGCCGCCGGCGAGCTTGATCGCCCCCGGGACGCCCCCTTGGAGAATTTGCACGATGCGAAACGACGAATCGGGGTGCGGTGAGAACCACATGTACGTGGGGCCGGGGCCCGGATGGTTGTCGCGCTCGGGGTTGCGCTCGATGCGGAGGAGCTGATCGCCGACGATGAGCTCGGCGCCGAAATCGAGCTCGACCGGTCGCTTGATGCGAATGAAGACGCCGTTGCCGCCGTCGAGATCTTCGATCCAGAGCTCGCCGCTCCCGTAGCGGAGCATCGCTTCCTTCGGATGACAGAACTTCTCGCCGAGGAGCGGGATGTCGCCGTCGGGGCCGATGATGACGTCGTCACTGTTCGGCTCGTAGACCTCGGGACCCTGCACCAAGCTGCGAATCACGCGGAGCGCGAAATGAGGGCGGGCAGGCGCGGCCTCGGCGACGGGAGCCGCGACGATGGGCGCCTCGACGCGCGGCATCTTCGGCTCGGAGCCCTTCTTCTTCTTGCTGCCGACCTGCTGCATGTCGACTTGCGGCGGCTCGGTGAACTGCGTCAAGCCGCCCATCGCGCGACCGGCGATGACCTCGTCGAAGCGCCCTTCGCGGAGGAAGAGCACCATCTCCATGTGCTGCGCCTTCATCAGCGCGCGCACGTGCGGCCCGATGTCGGAGCGATCGACGTCGGCCTCGTAGCTGCGCTTGTGACTCTTGATGACGCGTCCGCCGTCGGCGAAGAGGTGCGTGATCACGTGCGGCATTTTCAGACCGGAGTCCTCGGTCTGCACGTGATACGATTTGTCCTTGTATTTGAGGTTGTTGTTGAAGCCGACCTGCGCCCGCATGAACTGCGGACGGGTTCGCTCCTTCTCCAACTTCTCGATCGCCTCGGCCGTGTACTTGACGATCACCGCGTCGAGCTCGGGGTGCTCGCCGGCGAGACCTTCCATGCGCGCGAACGCCGCCTTGGCAATCGGCGAATCGGGCGTGAGGCGCAGCGCTTCGCCGAGGAGCTTCTGCCCCTCTTCGTCGTTGGCCCCCGAGACCGCTCCCACGCAGAGGAGCTCGACCGCTTCCGCGCGACGCTCCTTGCCGGCGAGCCAATTGGCGAGCTTGAGGGCGACGTCGCGGGGAACGGCTGCAGCTGTGCTCATGGGTTCGTCACGCTCGGCCAGGGATGGACTGCACCGCGATTACCGCGACTAAGGGATGCACGTGCACGCCGGTGTCACGCTCTCGTCGTAGGTGCAACCGCTCGCGCCACCGAAGCCGACGCACCCGAGGAAACAGCCCTCGTCGCTGAACAGCGTCGGGCACGTGCCGGTGCAGAAGCCGCATGGGCTGCCTCCCGTCGTCGTGTCGGGCGTGGTGCCGGTGTCGAAGTCGACGAACGTGTCGGGATCACTGCCGGTGTCAGGGTCGACGCCGGTGTCTGCAATCGTGCCGGTGTCGACGCCGCTGCCGGTGTCGGTCGGCGGCGAGGACGAGTCGCGCGGATTCGAGCCGGTGTCGGTGCTCGACGGATGGGTGTCGATGCCGACGGTGCCCGTGTCGACGTGCGGCCTCGTGTCGGTGGTGCCGCCGCCGATGGGATCTTCGGCGGTCGCGCACGAGAACACGAACGCGATCGACAGGAGTGAGAAGGAAGCGAGGCGCAAAGACTTCACGTGTTGAGCCTAGCAGGGCACTTCAGCCTGGTAAAAAGTAGGCCGATGTAGTCTTTGCGAAATTTCGTCTCACCGGTGGGCCGGCCGAAAGCCCGAGGCAAACGCGGTGAGGCGGTCCCTGAAGGTGGTCACGACCTCGATCTTGGCGCGAACCCAGCGGTAGACCGAGTCGAAGGCCGACTGCGGGTCGCTCGTCCGGGCCGCGAGATGGCGAGCGAGAATTTCGGCGATCAGCTCGTCGACCTCGCGACCGTTCTCCTTGCAGAACGTCTCGAGTCGTGCGGCGACGCTGTCGGGCAGCCGAACCACGATCGGCGTGGTTCCCGAGACGATCGCGCTCGTTTTCACGGCTGGAATTGCCGGTTCGACCACCGCGACGGGCGCTTCGATCTTGGCGGCGACGGGCGGAGGAAGCGGCACCACCTCGTGAAGGACGAACGGCTCGAAAGGCTCGAGGGAAATCGGCGCTTCCGCGAGCTCGACCTTGGGCGCGGCAGCGACGAAGGCATCTGCACCCCGCGGGGCTACGTCCCTCGGAGCGGTGGTCGTCTCGCGCACGTCCGAAGACGGCGGCGGGGTCATCGCGTCTTGCGCTGCCTCGACGACGAGCTTCGCGAGATCAGCCGGCGGCGGCGGCTTGCGCAACGAAACGGCGACTCTCTTCTTGGCCATGGGCGTACGTCTCCAGTTCGGCGATGAGGGAAGTGATCTCTGCGGCGGCGGCGTCGCGCGGTGCGTGGGTGGTGACCCCACGGCCGCAGGCGATCGCCTCCTGGTAAGCGACGCGATATCCGAGCTCGGCCTTGAGCACCGGGAAGCCCGACGACTCGAGCACCCGACGCGCAGACTTGGCGAGCGCGGTTCGACCTTGTTTTCTCGTGATGAGAACGAGCGCGACGAGCTCTTCACGGAGCACGCGCGCCTCCTGCACGACCTCGATCGACGCGGCGAGCGCCCAGGCGTCGGCGGCCGACGGACCACTCGGAAGGACGACGACGTCGGCGACCATCAGCGCCGATCGCTGCACGTCTCCGTGGCGCGGCGGGCAGTCGATGACGGTGAGGTCGTAGGCCTGCGCGATCGACGCGAGCTGTCCGGCCTTGTGCATGGTCGCGCCCATGGCGACGACGGTGGGAGTCGAGTGACCCGCTTCCCCCGCGACGTCGGCCCACGTGCGCGCCGTTCCTTGCGGGTCGGCGTCCACCAAGAGGACGCGCATTCCCCGATCGTGGGCGGCAGCGGCAACCGCGATCGCGGTCGTCGACTTGCCGATCCCCCCTTTTTGTCCGGCGAAGGCGATGATCATGGACGCGTCAGAGCAGACTCTGACGCGTTGGGCCAAATAATCTTCGCGTCGGCGGAGAGAACCCCTACTTCGCCATGTCGATGGTGTGGCAGCCGCCGCAGCCGAAGCCGGTCATCGTCTTCATGTCGAAGGGCTTCTCGCCGAGGACCTCGACCATCGCCGGCAGCACCTTCTCGTGCATGAACTTGAACATCGCCGGCTTCTCTTTCTCCGAGGTGAACTTGCCACCCTTGAAGACGAGCTTGGGGAGGAACTCCTTCGGCGCTTTGTGCTCGGGGCCGTGACACGTCTTGCAGGTGACCTCGGCGAACTTCTTCGCGTCGTGCGCCTGGAAGACCTCTTTCATCTTCGGCATCACCTTGGCCTTCATGAACATGCCCTTCTGCTTGCCGTCGGCGGCGTCTTTCCACGTCGCCGGCATCACGGGCTCGGCGCTGGCGGACGTCACCGCACTCGCGGTCGGCTCGGCGCTGACGGTCGGAGCTGCGCTCGCGGTGTCGACCGGCGGCGGGGCCACGGTCGCGCTCGTGCTCCCGGCGCCCACGGCCGAGTCGGGCGGCGGCGTGCTCGGCCCACAGGCGAGGAAGAAACCGACGGAGACGGCAGCGAGGGAAGCGGTGAGGGTGAAGGCGCGCATGGCGAGGGAGATACGGGTTTTGCGGCGCGCCGGATAGGTGCAACGTTGGAACGCATTGTTGCCGTTAGGGCAACAATTACCCGCGCTCTCAGCGACAGCCGCAATCGCCGGCGACGCCGCCGCACGCCGGGCACTCTTCGCACTCGCATCCGGGCTGGTGCAAATCGCCGTAATACGTCCCGCAACCAGGGCACGGGGAGTCTTCGCGGTGGCGCTCTCCGCCGAAGCGGACGCGACGGTAGGTGCGGCCCTCGAGAACGATCTGGTCGCTCGTGTCGCCTTCGTCGTCGGGCATCGTCACTGCGTATGCCATCGCAAGAGCGTCGTCACCGGGAAGTGATCGGAGGTCCCGGCGACGACGACCGCGGACTCGCTGCACGTCACCGCAGCGAGCTGGACCTTGGCGCGCTGAAAACCCCAGGCAATCCTCGACGTGATGGCGCGCAAGACCGCGAGCGCGGGGATCTCGATCCCCGTTCGTGACGACGGATCGCTCCGCCTCGCGGTGGTCGCCGACACGCACTCTGCGCCGCACGCGCACGCGCTCGCGCGACTCGTCGAGCAACGGCCGGACGCGATTCTCCACGCCGGCGACATCGGCGAGCTATCGGTGCTCGACCAGCTCTCGACGGTGGCGCCGGTGCATGCGGTGCGCGGCAACATCGACGTGCACGCGCCCGAGGTCCCCGACGTCCTCACGCTCGACGTCATGTCGGGCGGCGCGTCGGTCTTGCGCATCCTGCTCACGCACATCGCGGTCGACGGCCCGAGGCTTCGCGCCGACGTCGCGCGACGTGCACGCGCCGAGGGTGCGTCGCTGGTGGTGTGCGGTCACTCGCACGTGCCGCTGGTGGCCCGCGATCGCGAGCTGTCGATCTTCAATCCCGGATCGATCGGCCCGCGCCGCTTCCGGCTGCCGATCGTCTATGGCGTGATTCAGATCTCACGCGAAGCCGTGCGTCTCTCGCACTTCGACTGCGAGACGGGCGCCCGTTGGACGCCCGTCGCAGTCTGACGCCTCACTCTTCTTCGGCAGCGCCTTCCGAGGGAGCGGCGGCGGAGGCGGCGGCAGCAGCGGCTTCCGGGTGCGCCGTGTCGGCGGCGGCAGCGGCGGCGTACTCGCCCGGCGTCTTGCCGTCGATCGTCTTGAGGACGATCGTGACGTTGCCCTTGTCGTCCTTTTGCGTGACGGAGACGACGATGGCCTTGTCGTTGGCCTTGCCGCTGCAATCGAAGGTGCCGCCGGCCTTGGCCTCGACGTCCTTCGGGCAGGTGACGGAGCCGTCGAGGCCGTTCTTCTTCAGCTGGGTCTTGATGACGCCCTCGAGCGAGTCGGTCTTGAGCTTGTGCTTGCAGCCGACGAGCGGCGCGGCCGCGAGGACGATGGCGAGAACGAGGGTGAGCTTCTTCATCGCACTAGCGATACGCGAAGGTCGCGCCTTGGGAAAGCCCCTCTTCCGACCCGGGCGCGAGCTGTCATTCAAGGGCAAGCACGCGCGAGTGGACCGTTCGGATCGAGATCGGCGCGAATCACCGAACAGCTACGAACGAAGGCGCCGGACGGCTGCGCAGCGAGGAACGCGTGGGGAAAACCGTAGTCGTGATGAAAGGTGAGGTTTCCATCGCCGATGGTGACGTCGCCGAGCTCGGCAGGTTCGTAGGTCTCACCGTCGTGGAGATCGGCGAGGCTGGGCTCGGCCTTGTGCATCGCCTTCAGCTCGGCATCGACCTCCACTTGAAGAGTCTTCACCAAGGCCGGCACGCGTGCGCTGCGAAAGGCTTCGGCGCCGATCGCCTTTCCGGTGCGCAGATCGACGAGCAAGTGAAAGCGCTGCACGCTCGGATACGCGCCCATGAGTTCCACGGAGGCCTCGATCTCGAGGAGACCGGTGCGATTCCACGGCACCGTGAAGCTCGCGCCTTGCACGCCCGTCGGTAGGTCGTCGGCCTTCTTCACTTCCTTCGCCTCGGCGCGCACCTCGTCGATGCTCTCGCCGAGGATCTTCTCCGGCGTGAGGAGCGCGTTGACCGCGGCCTCGATCGACGCATTCTCGAGCCCGCTCACCCGCGGCAACTGCAGGACGATCGGATCGTGCGCGACTCGAGGAATCTCGGTTCGATCGGTGGTGACGACCGCCACGTCGAGGGTCTTCGGAATCGTCTTCTCGGGCTTCGCGCTCTTGGCGGTGTTCGCCGAGCTCGACGCCGGATCGGGCGTCGCCGACGGCGCCTTGTCGCGACAGCCGAGAAAGACGACCGCCGAGAGCACCCACCACGAACCACCAAATCTGGGCATGCGCATGAAGAACGCGCATTGCAGCACGCCGCATCCCCGGCGGCGACCCGACCGCGCTCGCACCGGTTTACCATGTTCGCCATGCAGGTGACTTTTCACGGCGACGCAGGTGCGCTGGGCGACATCGCGCGCGACTTCTGGCTCCGCGACGAAGCGATGAACAACCTCGTGCTCGGCCTCGTCGCGCGCATGCGCGGCACGCCCGACGGCACCATGGGCGGCGAAACGGTGAAGACGTTCGCCTCCATCAGAGGCGACTCCGGCGCGCTCGTCGGCACCGCGTGGCGCACCCCGCCGAACGCGCTCGTCGTCTCGGCGATGGGCCCTTCTGCGATCGAGGCCCTGGTCCCCGCCATCCTCGCGCACGACCCGACCCTCGACGGCGTGATGGGCCCGACGACTTCCTGCGACGCCTTCGCCGAGGCCTTTTCCAGGCTCTCCGGGAAGAAATATAACTTGATTATGCACGAGGGCGTCTATTGCCTCGAGACCTTCGTCGAGCCCACCTGGGCCCCTGGCCGCCTCCGCCCCGCCGCCGAACCCGACGCCCCATTGCTCATCGAATGGCTCCGCCAATTCGGCATCGACGCGCATCTGCCGGCGCTCGACATCGACCCCGAGAAGCTCGTCCGCAGGTACCTCGACACCGGCACGATGTTCCTCTGGGAGCACGAAGGGACGCCGGTGACGATGGTCGGCAGCAACGCCCGCACCCCGAACGGTGCCCGCGTCGGCCCGGTGTACACGCCGTCGAATTTGCGGGGCAGAGGGTATGGGACGTCGGGCACTGCGGCGGTGACGAAGCAGCTCCTCGATGCGGGGCAGAAGTTTTGTTTCCTCTTCACGGATCTGTCGAATCAGACTTCGAACGGGATTTATCGAAGGATTGGATATCGACAGGTGGGTGAGTACCGCTGGTGGGGATTCACCGCGTAAGCGCGGGCGCCCTGGATTCCCCTCCTCCCCGACCCCATCGTGTCTCCCCATGGGAGGAGACGGGAAAAAAATCCCCGAGGGGCGACTCGGGCGACTCGCACGTATGGCTGGGGTCGGGCTTCGCAGTGGGGCGAGCTTGCTCGTCTCCAAAGAAGGCGACTCGGCGGCCAAGCACGCGGCGGAGGTGTTCGGCACCTTGCGAGGGCTCGCGGCGAAGGTCGGGCAGATGGCGAGCTACGTCGATGGCGTGGTGCCGGAGAAGCATCGCGATGCCTACGAGACGGCGATGAAGGGGCTGCGCGCGGCGGCGCCGACGTCGTCGCCGACGGAGGTTCGGCGGCTCGTCGAAGAAGAGCTGGGCGGGCCCGTCGACAGGCTCTTTTCCGAGTGGAACGACGTTCCGATCGCGAGCGCGTCGGTCGGTCAGGTGCATCGGGCGACGACGCTCGATGGCATCGAGGTGGCGGTGAAGGTGCAACATCCGGGCATCGTCAAAGCGATCGAAGCCGACCTCGCCAACGCCGGGATGATGGGCAGCTTCGCGTCGATGGTGGCGGGGCGACGCTTCGACGTGCCGGGGCAGATCGCGGTCATCAAACAGCGCTTTCGCGAAGAGCTCGACTACGAGCTGGAGGCCGAGCGTATCCGCGCCTTCGCCGAAATTCACGCGGGCGATCCCCACATTCGCATCCTCGAGCTGATCGACGATCGCTCGAGCAAACGGGTGCTCACGACGCGCTTCGTCGACGGCATCGGCTACGACGCGGCGTGCGAGGCGCCGGTGGCCGAGCGGCGCCTCTTCGCCGAGACGATGTGGCGGTTCGTCTTCAAGGGCAACCTCGTCGGCGGGATGTTCAACGCCGATCCGCACCCGGGGAACTACCTCTTCCACGAGAACGGCGACGTCACCTTCCTCGACTTCGGGTGCGTGCAGCGCATCGATCCCGACAAGCAGAACGACGCACGACGGATGCACCGCGCCGCCATCGACGGCGAGATGAAGGCCTTTCGAGAGGGCGCGATTCGCATGATCGGCATGAAGCCGGGCAAGCTCTCGGAGGCGTCGCTCGAGTACACGCGGCTCTGCTTTCGCCCCCTCTTCGAGCGTCCGTTCCACATGACCCGCGAATACGCGGCCGACCTGCTGGTAAAAATGAAGGACCTCGCGCACGTGGCCAAGGGTGCGAAGGACGAAGAGTTCTTCACCATGCCCACCGACGTCCTCTTCATCAATCGCCTGCAATTCGGCTTCTATTCGGTGCTCGCGCGGCTCGACGTCGAGGTCGACTATGCGGCGGTGGAGGAGAGTTTCTGGCCCGAGGTCGAGGCGGCCGAGGCGGCGGCGGAGTGACGCGTGCGGTGATACGTTGAGGGCGTGTCCGAACCCACGCCCGGCACCATCGTTGCCGGCAAATACAAGATCAAGAAGCGCCTCGGACGCGGCGGCTTCGGCGCGGTCTACGAGGCCGAGCATGTGGAGATCGGGCGGCGGGTGGCGCTGAAGACCATCGATCGCACGCACTCGGCCAACGTCGAGCAGGTGACGCGCTTCCGGCGCGAGGCGCGCGCGGCGGGGAGCGTCGAGAGCGAGCACATCGTCCACGTCTTCGACATCGGAGAAGATCCCGACGTCGGCCTCTACATGGTGATGGAGCTGCTCGCCGGCGAAGATCTCTCGACCAAGCTCGATCGGGTCGGTCGCTTGTCGGTCGAGCACGCCGTCGACTTCGCCCATCAAGCGGCGCGCGGGCTCGGGAAGGCGCACGCCGCGGGCGTGATTCATCGCGATTTGAAGCCCGCCAACATCTTCCTCACGAGCCGCGAAGAGGCGACGCGCGCGACGGTGAAGGTCGTCGATTTCGGCGTCTCCAAGCTGGCGCCGAACGCACGCGTGGCTGGCGACGACGAGGCCATCACCCGCGCCGGCGTCACCATGGGAACGCCGCAATACATGGCCCCCGAGCAGGTGCGCGGCGGCGTCATCGATCATCGCGTCGACGTCTGGGCGCTCGGTGCCGTGCTCTACGAGATGCTCGCCGGCACCGCCGCCTATCCGCTCCTCGAGACCTACGAACAAACCTTCATGTCGATCGCGATGGGGAGGCCGAAGCCCCTCGCCGAGCTCGCGCCCTGGGTGCCCGCGCCGCTCGTCGACGTCGTCGAGCGCGCCATGCAGCACGAGCTCTCCGCGCGGTTTCACGACTGCGAAGCGTTCGCCGATGCGCTGGTGACGGCGATGCCTTCGGTGTTCCCCGATTCGGCGCGCAGGCGTCGCCCGAAGCTCGAACCGCCGCCGCCGCCACCGAGCTCCCCGCGCGAAAACTCGGCGATCAGCGTCGCCGTTCCGCTCAGCCCTTCGATGCGCAAGCGACGTCGACGCCTTCGCATCGTCGCCTTCTCGGCCCTCGCCGTCGCCAGCGCGATCGCGCTCATCGCCATCGGCTCGCGACTGCGTCCGCCGACGCCGAGCGAGTCGAACGTAGCGGCCCCGCCACAGGCGACGGGCACCCCGCTGCCGACCGTGACGCCGAGCACGACGACGAAGCCGTCGGTGACGGTGGTGATGGCGAAGGTCTCCGCCTCGACGCCGAATCCATCGGCGCAACCGAGCGCCCCGACGACAGCCCTGAAAACAGCACCCATCGTCGCCGTACCGAAGCAGCTGCCGCCTCCCGAGCCGACCCAATTCGGGGCCGCTGGCGTCTCTTCCTCGTACTAGAAATCGCTCTTCTTTCACCGCCGCCTCTGCGATCACGACGCGAGCGTCGGTGAGATCTGGGCTCGCGACGTCGCCCGAGTATATTCCGCGCGATCATGACGGTGGAGATGGCGAGCGCGACGACCAAGGGGTGCCTCCTCGGAACCCCGATCGTGGGAGCCGTCGACGACTATCTCCAGCGTCACGGCCGCGCCGCCGGTCACGAAGTGCGCGCGCGCATGCCCGAGGCGTGGAAGGGCTGGATCGATCCCCACGCGCTGAGCCTCGGCATCATGGGCGCGCGCTGGTACCCCTATCCGTTCGTCGGCGAGCTCGTTCGCACGATGGGCGCGGTCGTCCACACGCCCGACGAGGATGCTTTTCTCAGGCAGGTGGCGACGGCCGGCATCGATGGGGCCGTCAACACCGCCATGCGCGTGCTCCTCCGCTACGCCGTCTCGCCGACTGCCCTCGCCGCCAGGGGCCAGGAGTCATGGAACCTGTTCCACGACACCGGCAAGGTGACGATCCTCTCCGTCACCGCCAACGAGTACGTCTCGCAGATCACCGAGTGGCCGAGTCACGACGTCACGGTCTGCAAGCTCTCGATGGAAGCTCGGCGGCGTCTCATCGAGCGAACAGGCGCCCGTCACGTCCTCGCCCGCCGCGACAAATGCGTGGCCTGGGGCCACGGAGGTTGTGTCACCCGTGTACGGTGGTCTTGAGTCTCGGGTATCCTCGCCGGCGGAATGACGACACCGACGTTTTCTCCGCGGTTTTCCGATATTTTTACGATGTTTCGACGCTCCGTGCGCCGCTACGAGGAGCGGCCGCTCTTCGGGTTGCACGACGAAGCGAGCGGGACGTGGCGATGGCGCACGTATCGCGAGGTCGGCGTCGAGGTCGAGGCGTACCGCAGCGCGCTCGAAGCGCTCGGCGTCGGACGCGGCGATCGCATCGCGGTCATCTCCAACAATCGCATCGAGTGGGCCATCGCCTGCTATGCCGCCTACGGACGTGGCGCGGCGTGGGTGCCGATGTACGAAGCCCAGCTCGAGTCCGATTGGTCGTTCATCCTCGAGGACTCGGGCGCCAAGCTCTGCTTCACCTCGACCGAGGCCATCGCCGAGCGCATCCGCGCGATCGCGCCGAATCTTCGCGTCGTCTCCTTCGAGGGCGAGCTGCCGCGTCTCGTCGCCGAAGCCCGCGAGCGTCCGTCGCCGCCGATCACTCCGTCGCCCGACGACGTGGCCAACATCATCTACACCAGCGGCACCACCGGGAAGCCGAAGGGCGTGGTCCTCTCGCACGCCAACCTCGTCGCCAGCATCGCCGGCGCGGGCGCGGTCTTTCCCTTTTCTCCCGACGATCGATCGCTCGCCTTCCTCCCGTGGGCGCACGTCGCCGGCGGCGTCTCCGAGATCCACGGCATCGTCGCCAGCGGCGCCTCGACGGCGATCTGCAGCCGCGTCGATCGCATTCTCCCCTCGCTCGCCGAGGTGCAGCCGACCGTCCTCATCGCCGTGCCGCGCATCTGGAACAAACTCTACGATGGCGTGCAAAAGCAGCTCGCCGCGCGTCCGAAGGCCATCCGCGACATCGTCAAGTTGGCGCTCGCCGCGGCGACCAAAGAGCGTGAAGGCAAGCCCTTGAAGCCACACGAGAGGGCGGCCCTGGCGTTCGCGAAGAAGGTCGTCTTCTCCAAGATCACCGCGCGCCTCGGCGGGCGACTGCGCTGTGCGCTCTCCGGCGCCGCCGCGCTCAGCCCCGACGTCGCGCGCTTCATCGACGGGCTCGGCATCCGCGTCTACGAGGCCTACGGCATGACCGAGTCGAGCTCGGCGTGTACCGTCAACCGCCGCGACGCGCAGCGCATCGGCTCGGTCGGTCTTCCCTTCCCCGGCGTGCGCATCGAGCTCGATCACGACGTGCTCGGCGGAGACAAGGACAACGGCGAGATCATCATCCACTCGCCCGGCGTGATGGTCGGATACCTCAATCGTCCCGACGACACCGCGGCGACGCTGACCAAAGATCGTGGCCTCCGCACCGGCGATCTCGGCCGCATCGATGGCGACGGCTTCCTCTTCATCACGGGTCGCGTGAAGGAGCTCTACAAGCTCGAGAACGGAAAATTCGTCGCTCCGGCGCCGATGGAAGAGACGATCACCCTCAGCCCCTTCATCGCCCAGGTGATGGTCCACGGGCTCAATCGGCCGTACAACGTCGCGCTGGTGGTGCCCGATCGGGCGAGCCTGGAGGCGTGGGCGAAGGAGAACGCCATCTCCGCCGCCGACTACGCCACGCTCTGCCGGCACCCGCGCGTCCACGCGCTCATCACCGGCGAAATTTCGCGCCTGCTCAGCCAGGGCAAGGGGTACGAGAAGGTCGAGCGCTTCGTCGTCGTCCCCGACGAGATGACAGTCGAAGGTGGAGCTCTCACCCCGACCATGAAGTTGAAGCGCAAGGTCGTCACCGATCGCTTCCGCTCGCAGCTCGATTCGCTCTACGCGCCCAACTGATGACTACAGTCCGCGTTGCTCGATCGGCGACGCGCACGTAGAAGAGGCTCATGGGTACTCGAAGCGCCTTCGTTCTCGCCCTCGGCCTCGGTCTCTCACTCGCGGCGTGCGCGCAGAAGGGGCCCGAGCCGCAGCTCGCCAGCTCGGCGACGCAGCCGAGCCACGCGGCCGCCTATGGTGACGAGCTCGAGCACGTCTCGGGTCGCATCCAGGCCCGGAGCGAACGCGCGCGCGCCATTTTTTCCGGCTTCTTCGGCTACGGCAAGGCGCTGAAGGCGCCGAAAGAGACGTGGGTCCTGCAGGTCTACGATCGCGCCGATGCTGCCGGACGAAGCTCGGCCTACGCCGCCCGCCGTCACGAGGTCGAGAGCGCGGCAGGCTTCTTCGACAAAGAGGGCGACGACATCGCGCGCAAGGCCGGCGGCGCCGCCGATTTCGCGGTGAAGAAGGCCAAGTGCGAGAACGTCAACGCCGGTGGCGCAGTCGTCGCCACACTCAAAGATTCGTACGACGACAAGCTCCACGATCGCCTCAAAGACGGCAACGACGCGATGACGCTGATCGATCGCTACCGCGAGACGATGGGCAAGGAAGACGCGGCTGCGCTCGAGAAGCAGGCCGATGAAATCGCGTCGGCGAGCTTCGTCGTCAGCGTCGGGCTCATCGAAGATCGCACCGAGTTCCGAAGGCTCCTCGCCGAGGCGAGCGACGTCGCGAAGACCGCCGATCAATACATCGCCGACGAGAAGACGTTCCAGGGCGAGGCCGGTCGTACCGACGCCGAGAAGAAGGCGTCGGAGGCGCGCATCACCGAGATGACGAAGGCGCGATCGCGTATCCAACCGGCCGTCGAGGCTGCGAAGCCGATGGACGGCAAGCTCGACAAGGACATCGAGACGATTCAGAAGGAATACGCCGACGCCTTCAAGGAGCTGCGAAATCAGACGAAGAAGTAGCCGAGGCTATCCGCTTTTCCTGATGTAGGATATTTGCCTACCTTCCTCGAGGCGAGTGAGGATCGGGCGAGAGAAACCTGCTCGGGAGGTGCGCCGTGGATGAACCCTTCGTCGTCTATGCCCGCGATCGTCGAACGATTCGCCGGCTCGCTCGCCACGGTTGTGAAGTCGTCCGCGAGCGTGACTTCCGTCGCGTCGGGCATCGCATCCTCGATCTCTCCGCGGGAGGGATGCGCGTCGTCGCCGATACGCCGGTGCTGACCGGAGAGACGATGCTCGTCTCCTTCCGCGCGCCCGGGAGCGATCTCTTCGTCGACGCCGAAGCGACTGTGACCCGCGTGATCCACGGGCGACGCCCCGAAGATCGCGGCCTCGCGCTCGGCCTCAAGTTCCGCGCGATGGAGGAAGAGTCGCGGCGCGTGCTCTCGCTTTCGCTCCTGCGACTTCCTGCCCCGTGGGCCGAACGCGCACCGCGCGTCGACTGGGCGAAGACGGTGAAGAGCATCGCGTATCCCGCCTTGAGATCGCGAAGCTCCACGCTCGGTTGAGCGAGCGGGCGGCTTCGGAGCCCTTCGTTCTCGTTTCGCTGTAAGCTCGCGGTCACCAAATGCGATGGGGCATGCGCATCGCCGATCGCTATCTCATCACCGGCGATCTGGGCGCCGGTGGCATGGGGGTGGTGGTCAAGGCGCGTGACGAGCGGCTCGGGCGATCGGTGGCGATGAAACTGCTTTCGCCGCAGACGCTGGGGGACGAGGCAGCGCGCGCTCGTTTGATGCGTGAGGCGCGGGCGGTCGCGGCGCTCGATCATCCGAACATCGTCCACGTCTACGACGTCGGCGAGACCGAGGATGGCGGCGCGTTCCTCGTGATGGAGATGGTCAAGGGCAAGAGCCTGCGCGATCACCTCCATGACGGAACGCTCTCGCGACCGAAGCGTCTGCAGGCAGTGATCGACGTGGCGCGCGCGCTCGCGTTCGCGCACGCGAGTGGCTTCGTCCACCGCGACATCAAGCCCGACAACATCATGACCCGTGACGACGGGCGCACGGTGGTGCTCGATTTCGGGCTCGCCAAGACCGTCGCGCTCGACTTGGCGACCACCGTCGACGCCATCAACGTCACCGCCAACGGCAACTTCATCGGCACGCCAGCGTACGCAGCGCCCGAACAAATGCTCGGCGAGGCGACCGAACCGAAGACCGATCAGTTCGCGCTCGCGGTCACCGCCTACGAGCTGATGACCGGTCACCTCCCGTGGAAAGGGCACAATCCGCTGGAGGTGATCAGCGAGGTCCTCAAGGGCGAGGAGGTCCTGCCGAGCTCGATGCCGGAGATGATCCCGGAAGCCGTGCGCGACGCGATTTGCCGTGCGCTCTCGAAGAAGACAGCCGAACGCTTCGACACCATCGACGCCTTCGCCGACGTGCTCGTGAGCGCGCTGCCGCAGTTCGACGAGCCGCGGATGTCGGGAAATCCAGCGCAGACCGTGTCGTCGGGAAAAGCCGTGAACGCACCGGTCGCCCAGGCATCGATCGCGACGACGATGTCGTCTCCTTCGGCAACGCCGAGCGCGACGCCGGACCCGATCCCCAGCGCCGCACCCGCACGGACGATTTCAGCATCGATCGTCACGCCGGCGGCGCAGGGGTCGGGCGCGCTCGACTCG
Organism: Deltaproteobacteria bacterium; assembly: GCA_025363655.1. Classification (GTDB taxonomy): domain Bacteria; phylum Myxococcota_A; class Polyangia; order Polyangiales; family JADJMO01; genus JANYDK01. Next base: position 110,506 of record JANYDK010000016.1, read on the forward strand.
ACGTCGTTGGCGGCGAAGAAGCCGAAGTCGTGGCTCCTCCCTGCCGCCGCGGCAGTTTTGGTGCTCGGAGTCGGCACGTGGTGGGTGCGTGGACATCGGACGAACGCTCCGGAGGCGACGCCCTCGCAGGTCGCGGTCGCACCGTCGTCACCCCTCGCTGCGCCGACGAGCATCCTCGCCTGCCCGGTCCTCGAGGCCTCCGACAGCAGTGGGGCGAAGGCCGGATGGATGGGTGCGGCTGCGGCGTCGCTGCTCTGCGAGCGCGCGCAATTGATGCTCGGTGGCGATCCACTACGCACGCTGGTGCCGGCCGAGCTCCTCTCGCTCCCCCGCGAACCGAGCGAAGATTTTCCGCGCTATTCGTTCGAAGCACCAGAGACGCGAACGAAGACGATCGCGGCAGCGAAGAGCGGCGCGGCCGCGTACGTCGACGGGATGGTCACGCATGGTGACGACTTCCGCGTGACGCTTTCGTTACGACGCAGCAGCGATGGTGTCGAGGTCGCCAAGGGCGATGCGCACGGCGCGGTGCTCGTGGACACGGTCGGTCAGGCGATGGAGACACTTCGTCCGCTTCTGCCGGCGCCGAGCGCGACGCCGTTCTTGTCGACCTGGTGGCTCGGGGCTTCGGTCGATGCCGCGCTCGAGCTCCACGATTTGCACGTCGCGGTGGTCAACGAAGACGACGTCGCGATGCGCATCCACTGCGATCGCGCGCGCGCGCGGACCGATCTCGGCGGCATGCAGCCGTTCGTGGCGGCCCTCTGCGCCGACAAGCTCTACCAGAAGGGCCCGGCGCCGGTCAGCGTCGATGCAGCCACGCCGGCGGCGCTCCTCACGTCGGTGGCCGCGCTTCGCTTCGCGCCGACGGCCGATGAAATCGCGCGCAACGTGCAACGCGATCGCGTGAAGCTGCTCACCGACGCCGCCACGAAAGAGCCGGCCACGCTCGGCAAGGCGCTGCTCCTCGGCGTCGCCGCCGAGAGCTCGTACCTGGCGATGGGCGACCTGGGAACGTCGGCCGAAGAAGCGCGGGCGTCGATTCAAGCCTCGGCCAAGCTCGTCGACGTGCGCGCCAACGCGTGGCACAGGCAAGGCTTCGGCACCAACGGAAACAGCGTCCCCGTGCTCTACGCGCATGCCGCGTGGTTGCCGTGGGAGTCGTTCGCGCTCTCCAACCTCAGCCGCCTCACCGAAGAAGACAAGCCCGGTCGGCCGTCGATCGAGGGCGTCCGTCGCGCCGCGGTGATGGGACACAGCGGCTATTGGCCGCGTACCTACGGCGAGTATTTGGTGCAGGCCGGCAAGCTCGAGGCGGCAACGTCAGTGGCGGTCGAGATCGACAGTGACTACCTGCGCGCGCTCATCGCCCACAGCGAGCATCGTCCGAAGGCCGCGCTCGAGCTCGTGACCTCTGCCTTGGCCAAGTTGCCCGCGCGACCGGAGAACGGCGGGCTCGCGTCACGATACGCCGCGACGGCCGTGGAAATCGCCGAGCTCCTCCACGTCGAGACCAGCGCACCGAGAGATTTCTACACGCGCTTCGTCGCCGTCGAACCGGTCGCGCTCACCCGCGGCATCGTCACCTTCTTCGGCTCGGTGGCGACCTGCGGCGCGCTCGACCCGGCGACCGGCACCGCCTGCCTCGATCGCATGCAAAAACTCTTCGACGCCGGTTACTTCGGCGCGGCCTTCCGTGGCGCGAAAGAGCTGATGGCCGCCGAGCGTCTCTCACTCGCCGGCAAACACGCCGAAGCCGCCGAAGCCTGCAGGCCGCTCACCGCCGAGGTGTTCCTCGCCGGGCTCGTGGAGGGCGCGGTGACGAGACTGTTGGTCGGCGGAGGTCTCGACGATCTCGCCGCCAAGCTCGACAACGGCGCGGTGGCGCAGGGCAACATGCTGCCGACCGCCGATCTCGCGTATGCGCGTGCCGCGAACCGCGCATTGAAAGCCGGCGATTTGCGGACGGCGAAGAAGCTGGCGACGCTCTTCGTCGAGCGCTGGGACGCCGCCGATCAGGTGCCGCCGGTGCTGGCAGAGATGCAGAAGATCGTCGATACGAAGTGAGATTCTGAGACGTCGCGTCCTGCCTGTCGCTCGGCTCACCCGAGAGCGCGAGCCAAAATCGCATCGACGTGTCGCAGCACGTGGCCGAGGTCGAAGCAGCGGCGGACCTCTTGTTCGGTCATCTTGGCGCTGATGTCGGGATCGGCGACGAGGCCGTCGACGAAGCTCGCGCCCTTTCGGGTGCGCATCGCGTTGCGCTGCACCCAGACGTAAGCCTCCTGACGAGCGACGCCCTTGCCGACGAGCTCGAGGAGCACGCCTTCGCTGAAAAATAGGCCTCCGGTGATCTCGAGGTTGCGACGGAGGTTCTCGTCGTAGACGACCAGTCCTTCGACGAGGCCGGCGGAGCGCTCGAGCATGAAGGCGAGGGTGGCGGTGGCATCGGGCGCGATCATGCGCTCGACCGAAGAGTGCGAGATGTCGCGTTCGTGCCAGAGCGCGACGTCTTCGAGCGCCGGAATGGCCGCGGCGCGGACGATGCGTGCGAGGCCGCAGAGGTTCTCGCTCAAGATCGGGTTCCGCTTGTGCGGCATCGCCGAAGAGCCTTTTTGCCCGGTGGTGAAGGCCTCTTCTGCTTCAGCGACCTCCGTGCGCTGCCAGTGCCTCACGTTGGTCGCGAGGCGCTCGATGCCGGCGGCGACGACCGCGAGGGCGGTGAAATAGGCCGCGTGACGATCGCGGGAGACGACCTGGGTCGCGACCGTCTCGGGACGGAGCCCGAGCTTGTCCAGCGCATCGGCTTCGATTTCGGGCGTCAGGTGCGCGTAGCTGCCGACGGCGCCGGCGATCTTCCCGACCGCGATCTCGTCGCGTGCGGTGAGGAGACGAACGCGACCACGGGCAATCTCGGCGTGGTGCCCGGCAAGCGCGAGGCCGAAGGTGACCGGCTCGGCGTGGATGCCATGAGAGCGGCCGATCATCGGCACGTGCGCGTGCTGTTTGGCGCGCGCGGCGAGGGCGGCGAGGAGGCGATCGATGCGCGGGAGCATCGCGTCGACGGCGTCGCGCAGGAGAATGGCGAGCGCGCTGTCGAGCACGTCGCTCGAGGTCATGCCGCGATGGAGCCAACGCGCCGCCGGACCGACCAGCTCTTCGACGTGCGTGAGGAAGGCGATGACGTCGTGCTTCACCACGCGCTCGATGGCGTCGATGCGATCGGAGTCGAGCACCAGGTTCTTCTCGCGAATCGAGGCGGCGGTGCCGACCGGGACGACCGACGCGCGCTCCATCGCCTCACAAGCGGCGAGCTCGACCTCGAGCCAGACCTCGAAACGGCGCTTGGACGACCAGAGCTCGGCGAAGTCCTTCGGGGTGTAGCGGGGGATCATGGCGGTCCCCTACCACGCGCAGGCGCCGGCGCGGAGAGGTCAGATCACCGAGGCCGACTCATCCAGGAGATGCCGGGGCGTCGTCTCCATCGGCCGCATCCCCATCACGGTCGGAGCCGACTTCGCCATCGGATGCGTCACGTGCATCGGTCGCGCCGAAGTCGCCACATTTGACGACGCCGGCTTCACCTCCACGCGCCTCCGCCTCACCGTCGCTGCGGTCCGCTGCATCGGCGCCATCGGTCTCCACATCGTCCGCGTCGGTGGGCATCGAACATCCGGCGTCGGAAGGGATCGCGCTGTCGGTGGGTGCATCGAACGCGTCGTGCACGTCTGCGGCCGCGTCCTCGTCGGCGCCGGTGTCGGCGGCGGAGTCGACGGGTGGCGCAGCGTCGACGTCGCACGATTCGGTCGGCGGCCTGGCGGGTGCACCGGCGCGCAACCACGAGAGCAGCGTCGCGCGATCGGCGTCGGTGATCTCGACCGGCGGGAGCGGCATGTCGCCCGCCGACACGTATTTCTCCATGAAATAGTAGAGCGGATGGCCATCCATCTCGGCGTTGATGTCGCTGTAGGTCACGAGCGGAAAGGGCGCCTCGTGCTGCGGCGGCGAGGAGTGGCAGTGCTGGCAGACGTGCTTGAGCACCTTGTCGGGCGCGCAAGGAATGTCGCCGATCACCACCTTGGGCGTGACCTGACTGCGTCCGTGCGTGGGATCGCTGCAGGCGATCGCGCTGACGGAGAGCGCGACCGCGCCGACGACGCCGTGCAGGCTTCTCAAAGATCGATGCGGAATTTTCGCTTCTCCTTCTGACCGCTGGCCTCGGTCGCAGGCGGCGGCGACGGCGCCGTGGAGGCCGCGACCGGTGCTGGGGGAGGAACGAGCGCGCTGCTCGCGACGGGCGCCGCGGGCTTGTGCACGTAGTACTTCGGCGACGGATGCACTGCTTTTCCCGTGGCAGAATCGATCGCCTCGGTCGTCACGCTCGATGGCCCGGCGACGACTTGAGACGACGGCGTCGCGAGCGGTTGTGCCGGTGAGGCGGTCGGCTCGGCCGCCTTCGCCGCAGGAACTTCGAGCTGCTGCGGCGGAGGTGGCGGCGCCGGTGGACGACCCACGATCGACGGATAGGCGAGCACCCCGCCGATGCCGAGGATCAGCGTCACGAGGCCGACACGAAACGGCGTGACACCACTGCGCCGCGTCGGCTCGATCGCCGGAGAGCCGTCGTTGATTCCGCTGGCGAACGCGCTGTTCGTCGGAGCCGGACGCGCGAGCGCGAGGTTGGCGATGGCCGCAGAGGCGACGCTCTCGTCGGTGGCCGCGAGCCGAGGCGCGGTCACCACCCGACTGCAGGACGTTCCCTGCACGGCGATGAGCTCGTCTTTGATCGCTTTGCGCACCCGCGTGCGTTCGGCGCGGAAGAGCTCGCCGAGGAGCCGCGCGATTTCGTCCTGTCGCACCGACTGACTGGAGGCGACGAGAAATTCCTCCAGCGCATCGCGCATCGCCTGCGCGGTCGGATAGCGATCGTCTGGATTTCTCTGCAGCGCCTTGCCGACGATGGCATCGAGACGTGGATCGATCTCGGGCATCAGCGAGGCGACCGTCGGGATCGGTTCGTGAAGGAGCCGCGCCAGCGTCTTGGCGGGATTGTCGGAGGCGAGGAGTCGCTCACCGGTGAGCATCTCCCAGAGGACGATGCCCGCGGCGAAGACGTCGGCGCGTCGATCGATCGCCTCTCCGCGCAGCTGCTCGGGCGCGGTGTAGGCGAATTTTCCCTTGAAGATGCCGGCCTGGGTGCCGCTGTCGTAGGTCTTGGCGATGCCGAAGTCGACGAGCTTGACCTGCCCATCGTAGGTGACGAACACGTTCTGCGGGCTGACGTCGCGGTGGACGATGCGCAGCGGCGTGCCGTCGTAGTCGGTCGCTTCGTGCGCATAGTGCAACCCGCAGAGCACCTCCGAGGCGATGCGCGCGTGCACGGCCGCCGCGACGTCGACGCCCGCCTTTCCAATCGCCCGACGAAGACGGCTGAGCGGCTGACCCTCGAGATACTCCATCGCGATGAAGATGCCGCTGTCGTCCTCACCGACCTCGTACGTCTGGACGACGTTGGGGTGATTGAGACGTGCCGATAGCCGCGCCTCGTGGAGGAACATGTCGCGATGCTCTTGGTTGTCGGCGAGTGCCTCGCGCAAGCGCTTGAGCACGAAGAGCTTGTTGAACCCGGCCGGCCCTTGGGCGACGGCGAGGAACACCTCGGCCATCCCTCCCGAGTCGAGCCGCAGGACGTAACGGTACTTGCCAGTGCCCGGATTGTGCTCGTGCGCTTCGAGCTTCTCGACTTCCTCCAACATGACTCCTCCGCGTCTTTCCGACTTCAAGGCGCGCACAGGATTCCTCCGTCCGGTCCGAGCGCCGGCGTGGCGATCGTCTCCGCGTCCTCGTCGATCGAGAGGAGGAATTGGATCAAGTTGGCGACCTTCTCCGCGCGCGCCGGATCGGCGGCGTCGAGGAACTTGGTGTTGATCGCCTGGTGATGTCCCTTGAAGAGATCGCTCAGCAGCGCTTCCAAGGTGCGCGCGTTTCCGCCATGGAAATACGGCGCGCCAGCGACGACGTTGAGCAGCGAAGGCACGTTGAAGCCTTTGACGTCGGGATCGTTGCCCATCGACGGCGTGACCATGTCTCTGCTGCGCACCTCGAGAATTCCGACCTCGGGCTCGGCGATGCCGTAGGTGCCTACCGGGCGGAGCACGCAGAGGAGCGTGTCGAAGTCGGCCGGCTTGGTCCCGGCGTAGCGCATCATCTGCATCGCCGGCGTGGTCGCGGGCATGAGCGCGGCAGGGAAGCCGGCCGCGGTCGCCGCCGGTCCCCAGGACTTGGTCATCAGCGCCTTGTTCACCACGCCGGTGAAGTCGGGCTTGTAGAACACAGTCGAAATCGTCCACTTCGGCCCGCTGTGGCAGCCCTGGCACTTGCCCTCGAGGAAGAGCGACTTGCCGGTGGCGACCTTGGCGGCGTCGAGCTTGGTCGGCCTCCGCGGCGAGCGAATCGAGCGCAGGTAGGCGCCGAGCTTCTGCCAGTCGTCGTTGGAGCACGCCGCCGGGAGCCCCGCGGGGTTGGTCGGATCGGCCGCCGCCCACGACGAGCCGTTGAGCCCGCTGTGTCCCATCGTGTCGTAGGCGATGCGACTCTCGTAGACCAGCGCCTGGTCCTTGACGATGATGCCGACGCCACCGGCGAAGGAGCGCGCCGCGCCTTCGTGATCGCTGAGCTCGTCGGCGTTGCCGCTGAGCGCGATGCGGAGGTCGTTCGGATCCTTGGAGGCGACGAGGCCGTCGAGGCTGCCGGGCTGGCGCATGCCGCGTCCGCCGAAGACGACGACGTTGTCGGTGAGGCCGTCGAGATGGCACGTCTGGCACGCCATCAGCGCCTGGCCCTTGTACGACCAGCGACCGAGCCCGGTGTTGAAGAGGCGCTTGCCCTCGAGCAGATCGAGCGTGGCCGGATCGGTGGGGAGCGCCGAGGTCGCGATCGTCGTCGGCGTGCCGCTGGAGACGCCAGCCACCTCACCGACGGCGAGATCGAGCACCGAGACGTTGCGTGTCGCCTCGTTGATCACGAACCCGTAGCGCCCAGGCGCGTCGCTCGGATGGAGCTTGTTGGCGACGGCGATGCCGGTCGGCAACTGGCCGAGGTGCGACGGATCGACGCCAGCGGGGATGAGGTTGATGAACTCGTGCTTGGCGTCGCCGACCGAGTCGATGGTGCTGGCGTCGTACGACGCGTTGAAGTCGACGCGGAAAACTGCGTCGGCGCCGTTGGCCGGGAAATACGCGGTCACCGTGCCGGGGACGAAGCCGATGTCCATCGAGTGGAGCGGGAAGCGGCGCGCGTTGTCGGGCGTGCTCCGCGCGGTGAACAGCTTGTCGAACTCGCGCGCGAGGTTGGTCGACGCGATGGTCTTGTTGCCGCCGAGGTCGACGATCGAGACCACCGGCGCGGTGGTGGTGCGGATGTCCGCCGGGTTGGGCGCGCAGACGCCGGTCACGCACGAGCCTCCGACGACTCCGCAGTCGACGTCGGCGACGCAGTTGGTGGTGCACTTCCCGGCGGTGCAGGAGCCGACGGCGGCGCCGGGGCAGGTCGCGTCGGCGGTGCACGCGGTGAACGCCGGCCCGGTGTAGAGGTTGCCGGGGAGTTTGGGCGAAGTGCAGACCGAGGCGACGTAGCCGAAGCCGCCTTGAATGGTGAGCGCCTGCAGCTGGTTGGGATAGCAGGACGCGGGGCCGTCCTTGTGATCGTGGAAGCCCATGTCGACGGGCGGCAGCTCGATGATCGTCGGCGTCGGTGCGCTCAGCTTGATCTTGTAGAGGAGCCCCACCTTGTTGACGTCGGCGTTGCTCCCGTCGGCGGCGAGCGGCGCCTTCTGCTGCGCATAGAACTCCGTCACGTACATCGTCTCGTCGTCTTCGATCGAGTCGCCGTTGTTGGTGATCGCGACCGAGCGCGGGTGCGACAGCGCAGGACGAGTCGCCAGGCCTTTTCCTGCGTATCCAGCGGCTGCGAGCGCGGCGTTGAGATCGACCGTCTTGGTGACCTTCATGGTGCCGGCGTCGATCCCCGAGAGCGTGCCGTCGATCCAGTTCGCCACCCACAGCATGTGCCCGAGCGGCGTCTGTGCGAGCCCGGTCGGTTCGGAGCCGACGGCGACCTCGGGCCCCTTCACCGGCGTGGTCTTCAGCCCGTCGATGCGGACCAATTTCTGATCCTTGCGCACGAGGACGTACGCCGAGGCGCAGGTGGGATCGATGGTCACCGCCACCGGCTCGGCACCGACCGCGATCTCGGCGAGCTTGGTCAGCTTCGGCGCCACGCCGGCCGCGCCGTACTCGACGCTCATGACGGTGACCGTTCCGACGTCGTGGTTGACGGCGACGAGGCGCGAGTCGTCCTCCGAGACGGCGATCGCCGATCCGTGGCTGGCGCCGCTGAGCGCCTTCCATCCCGGATCCGGCGTGTCGGTCTCCGTCGTCACGCCATCGACGCTCACGTCGTCGGGCGTCGTCGCATCGTGACCACCGCCGCCATCTACCCCAGGGGTGGGTTTGTCGCCGAGGGGATCGCTTCCGCCACCACCGCATGCGAACTGACCTCCGAGCGCGAGACTCGTGATGAGGCCAAGAGCGGTGAGAGGTGCGTGGTGAAGGATGAGCGAGCGAGACGTCATCGGGCCTCCGGGCATCGCGTTGGGCGAGCGATGTGGAGGAGCGGAAGAGCACGAGGCGCGCCAGTGGACTCACGCGCACGAATCCGGAAATGATTCTCTCTGCTCGCTCAGGCAGACGCCGAGTCGCGCGCGCTCGGCGTCGTGAGGAAGCGCCGGAAGATGCCGGTGACGCCGCCCGCGACGATGCGAATCTGATCGGTCGTGAGATAGAGCGTGCCGGTCGCCCCAGCAGCGTCGGCGGCGAGGAGATAGCGACGGCCGTCGTGCACCACCAGGCCGCCAGGTCGTACGACGATCGGCATCCGCAACGTCAGATCGGAAGGTGATACGCGCACCGGGCGAAGACGACGACGCTCCTCCACGAGGAGCGAAGCCGGCGTCCGATTCGTCTCCTCGGCGACGCTCGCATTGAAGGCATTCGCCCAAGCCTCGAGGCGGCGATCGAGATCGACGTCGCTCTCGGCCGCGCGAACGATCGGCAGGAGCTGATGCCGTAGCTCCTTCGTCCACGATCGACCAGAGGACGCTCCCGCGACCGCCGTCCCGAGCTCGACGCCAAAACCGAGATCGAGCGCGAGGTAAGCGAGCGAGGCGACGAAATCGGTCGGCTCCTTCGCGCGCGAGACGTCGATCTTCGCGGCATCGAAGGTCGCCAGGAGCGGGACGCCGCCGGCGCGTACGAAGTGGTCGACGAGCGCGCGGGCGACGGCCTCGAAACCTTCGACGCCGAGGACGCTGACCGCCACCCAACGCGAATACTCGAAGCGCGTGACGAAGAGTCGCACGCGACGCCGTGATCCATCGGGTCGCACCACGCCGACGTCGAGCCAATCGTGCCGAGAACCCTCGCCCGGAAGTGGATCGCGCGTGGCTGCGGCCTCGATCGACGAGCGCGCCTCTGCGACCAGCGCGTAGAAAGCGCTCTTGCCGCCGGCATATCCCTCGAGGGTCGCGCGTCGGAGGAGCTCGAGGGTCGGAATCTTCGGAGTTTGCGCCAGCGCACTCATCACGAGCTGACGAAACGACTCGGCTTTGCGCGGACGTCCGAGCCGACGCACCGAAGGATCCCCCATCACTTTCGACATGTCGGATTTCGGGCGCACTGATCGTGCCAGATGATCGCGCGGGAGAGAGGTGACGAGCAAGCCGTAGTCGCGCGCGTGAGATTCCGGAATCGAGATCGATCTTCCCCGGAAGCGTGAGCGCGGGAGACATCATCTGTAACAAGCGCTCCGCGTCGTGTGCGGTCGGTCGATCGCTGCGTGCATGACCTACAGCGACATCGCGAATCGAGGCCGCGCAGGGAATCGATCGCTTCGACGGGTGATGACCGCGCGCGGCACCTAGCACGTGCCTTGCTGAATCGAGCGTCGATGACCCGACGACGATCCCTCCGCAAGCTCGGCCTCTGTCTCGCGCTCGTGACACCGATGGCGCTGACGACGAGCACGCACGTCACGCTCGCGAGGGCCGACGCCGCCGCCGACGCACGCGAGCACTTCAAGGCCGGCGTCCGTCACCTCCAGGACCCGGAAGGCGCGCGCTACGAAGACGCCTATCGTGAGTTCCTCGCCGCCTACGCCGCGACGCCGAACCCGAAAATCCTGGGAAATATCGGCCTCTGCGCGATGAAGCTGGAGCGCGACGGTGAGTCGATCGCAGCCTACGGGCGCTACCTCGCCGAGGTCCCCGACATCGATCCGGAAGAGCGCGATCAGATCGGCAAGGACCTACAAGCGATGCGCAGCGGCGTCGCGCACATCAGCGTCGACGTCGCGCCGGGCACCGGTGCGGTCACCGTGATCGACACCCGTACGCCCGTCACCGGAGCGCCCATCGTCAACACCTATGGTCCGCTGGCGACCAAGACCGAGATCGGCCTTCGCCCTGGTCACCACGTGCTGCGCGTGCGCACGCCGGCGGGCGACGAGTCGGGTCCGTGGGAGATCGACGCCAAGCCGGGGAGCATCGAAACCCATGTCTTCAGCGTCGCAAAGCCCGAACCGACGACGAAGAAGTCGAGCGGAGAGGCGCCCGTGCACGTCGAGCCGGCGAGCTCGCGGATCGTCCCGTGGGTGCTCACCGGCGTCGGGGGCGCGATGCTCCTCGGCGCAGCGACCACTGGCTTCGTCGTCATGAAGAAGGTGCAGAGCCTCGACTCCCGCTGCCCCAACGACACCTGCGCTGCCGGTTCCAATCTCGACGGCGATCGCGACTCCGCCAAGCGGTGGATGCGCGCGACCGACGTCCTCTTGATCGGTGGCGGCGTCCTCGCGGGCACGGGCGTGCTCTGGCTCCTCTTCGCCGACGCTCCTCATGACGAAGCGCCACCCAAAGACGCCGCGCGCGCGCGCCCGGACTTCGCGTGTAGCGGCGCGGGCTGCACTTTTTCCCTGTCGGGGAGCTTCTGATGTCCCGGGTTCGATCCTTCGCGCTCGCGCTCGTCGTCGTCGCGCACCTGGCTCCCCTTGCCTGCTCGCAGGTGATCGACGTCGATCGATTCCACGAACGCGCGACCACGCCTCCCGCGTCGACGGGCTCGACGGGCAACCAGCAATTCCGCGACCTCCAGCTCACCTTCGCCGGCATGAAGCCGCACCTCGCGCACACCTTCGAGTACCGCGTGATCGACGCCAACAACCTGGTGCAGTCGCGCGGCATCGTCACCCCGCTCGGCGCCGCGGAGGTCACCATCTTCATCCCGCGCGCGATCCCGAAGAGCAACGGCCCCTACCGCCTCGACTTCTTCGCCGACGTGAACGGCAGCGGCGGCTTCGACGGCATCGGCAGCGTCATCTCCAACGATCACGCCTGGCGCATCGAACCGCTCGTCGACTACCCCGCGGGGACGGTGACGCCCGTCGACGGCCTCGTGCAGGTCATGTTCACCCACAGCACCTCGTTCACCGACATCGATTCGTACCCCAGCGGCACCCCGAACAAGACGAAGGACACCGGCCTCCCCGCCAAGGTGCACCTCGCTTCGCTCCAAGGCGTCGCCGGGAAGATGCTCGAGCTCCGCGTCGCCGAGAAAGACACGCGCCACGTCGTCGGCCTCGCCCGCTTCCCGGCCGTGTCTGCGACCACGCTCGACGTCACGATCCCTGGCGTGGTCGACGTCAGCGTCGATTACGAAGTCGACGTCTACGTCGACACCAACGACAACGGCGTCTACGACGACCCGTCGAAGCCAGCCGGCGACTGGGGCTGCCGCTTCGGAGGCTCATCGACGGACACTGGGCTCAGCCTCTCGGCGGACATGTCGGCGACCGTGAACGAGGTCGACGTCGGGAAGCCCTGAGGAAGCCTTGAGAAGGAGGCGAATCTCATCGCGAGCAGTATTTGGGGGGTCTGGCCTCGACAAGCTGCCTTGGGGTCACTAGAGTGCCTCCCCCCTCTCCCTATACCCGGGCGAGGTCACCGGAGTACCTCCATGCGCGACATCCACCCGTCCTACCCCGAGTGCACCATCACGTGCGCTTGCAGCAACACCGTCAAGACCCGCAGCACCCGCGGTGACTTCACCGTCGACGTCTGCGGCGCCTGCCACCCGTTCTACACCGGCAAGCAGAAGCTGATGGACACCGCCGGCCGCGTCGATCGCTTCCGCCGCAAGTTCGGCGAGGGGTCCACCAAGTCCGACCGCGCCAAGGGTGGCGCTGCCCCGACCGCCAAGGCCCCCGTCAAAAAAGAGAAGCCCGCGACGGAAGACAAGCCCGCCGAGGCTTGATTTTTCAGGACTTTTCGAGAGGGTGAGGCGCGCAGGCGTCTCGCCCTTTCTGCTTTTTGTCCCGCGTTTGGCCGCGTTTGGCCACGGAGGGCGCGGGCGCGGGCGCGAGGGCGGTGTTAGGTTCCACCCCATGTCCGACACGACGCCGACCCCCGGCACGGATCGCCCCTACATCGGCGGCCAGGCCGTCCTCGAAGGGGTCATGATGCGCTCCCCTCACTCCTTCGCCGTCGCCGTGCGACGCGCCGATGGATCGATCTCGATTCGCGAGCGGCCCGTCGTCAAGAAGACGAGCACGGTGAGCAAGATTCCGTTCCTCCGCGGCATGGCCACCCTCGTCGAGTCGCTGCGCATGGGCAGCGAAGCCCTTCGCTTCTCTGCCGAGCAAATGGAGAAGGACATGGAGGCCGAGGAGGCCGCCGTGAAGCGCGTCGAAGCGAGCGCCGCGAAGAAGGCCGCCTCGAAGGTCTCCTCGGCGCTCTCGGCGTTCGGTCTCACGCTCGCCCAGCTCGTCACCCGCGCCGACGACGCCGGCGATGGCGAAGAGGTGATCGTCGAAGAAAAGCGCAGCGCCTCGCCGATGGTGCTGATGACCATCATCATGGTCGTCTTCATGTTCGCGCTGCCGCAGCTCTTGGCGTTCGGCGCGTCGAGCGCGTTCAAGCTCCAGCTCGAGGTGCAGAGCCCGAAGTTTCAGCTCCTCACCGGCTTCTTCAAGCTCTTCATCGTCATCGGCTACCTGCTGCTGATCCGCCGCGTCGCCGAAATTCGCCGGGTTTTCCAGTATCACGGCGCCGAGCACAAGACGATCACCACCTACGAAGCGAAGGAAGAGCTGGTCGTCGCCAACGCGAAGAAGAAGACGACGATGCACCCGCGGTGCGGCACCACCTTCCTCGTGATGACGGTCATCGTCTCGATCATCGTCTGGACCG
>JANYDK010000041.1 GCA_025363655.1 Deltaproteobacteria bacterium
GTCAGCTTGACCGTGTAGTGCTGAACCTCGCCGCCGACGCCCTGGGCAGCCTTGATTTGCGGCGTCCAGAACTTGAAGATCGCCGTCGTGACGTTCTCGTTGGTGCAGAGAATGTTGTAGAGAATCGGAGTCGACTTATCGAGCTCCTTGGTGATGACGAACGGCTTGTGCATGCGCTGCCCAGTGGGCAGGCCGCTCTGCGGATCACGCGGGCTGACGATCGAGTGGCTCACGGCGATGACGCCGATGGAGTCCTCGCGACCCTTCTGGGTAATGGAACCCTTGACCTGCCCGCTCTTCTGCCCAACCAAGTACGCATACGTCATCATCGACATGGTGAAATTCTCCTAAATTTTTCTGGTCGCAAGCGCGACCTGCATTGCAAATCTTGGCGCGGCGAGGCTCAGACGCGAGCTTCCCAGTCGTCGCCGGACGTGATGCCACCGTCGTTCCAGGTCCACTCGATTTTCTGGTACGTGAGGGCGATCTCCTCGTACTCGGTGAACTTGACGAGGTCGGGGTGACGGATGTTCGCCTGACGGAAGTCGTACGAAGCGATGTTCGCGTTGGTCAGCTTCACGGTGAAGTGCTGGACCTCGCCGCCGACGCCCTGGGCAGCCTTGATTTGCGGCGTCCAGAACTTGAAGGTGACGGTGGTGAGGTTCTCGTTGGTGCAGAGAATGTTGTAGAGAATCGGGGTCGCCTTATCGAGCTCCTTGGTGATCGTGAAGGGCTTGTGCATACGCTGCCCAGTGGGCATGCCGCTCTGCGGATCACGCGGGCTGACGATCGAGTGACTCACGGCGATGGTCGCGATGGAGTCCTCGCGCCCCTTCTGCGTGACAGATCCTTTGACCTGCCCACTCTTCTGCCCAACGAAGTACGCATACGTCATCATCGCCATGGTGAAACCCTCGCATTTCCCGCCCGCAGTTTCGGACCGTGCGGCTCGGCAGAATTGCCGGTCGCCGGTACTCCCTCAGGAGCTCTCATCGCACTGCGGTCGGAGATAGTAGCCACACGCAGCCTTGGTCTGAAAGGCAATCTGGCCGAGCCTCCTTCAGGAAATCCCGTTGGGGCGGAGGCGCCGTTGGCTGCGCCGCGACCGATTCGACCAATCTGTCGGCGGTCCCCAGCCTTTGATACCGAGCCGCGACACTTTTTTCGGAGACGTCTAGTTTTTGGCACAAAAACGAATGACGCTGCCCGGCGGCCGAACCCGTCGGTCCGCCGAGCAGCGTCTCCGGCCCGTCGCATCCGGGCGCCCCGATCGTCGTGGGGCGTCATGGACGTGTTGAGCGCGCGCATCCCCCCGAGCCTTGTCCGACCCTAGAGTGGATGCGCGCAGCGGCAGCGCTCGTGGAGAGCGGCCGCCGGTCTCGTCTTCCTTGGTGTGCGACACGTGAGGGGACGAAACCGAGACGAGCGGTGCCGGCGAACGAAACGTCCGCAACGCTCCTCCATCCGGGGGAGCTCTCGACACCGCTGAGATCGATCGACGCTGAGAACCGGCGCCGACCTTGGAATCTTAGAAACGAGAAAGAATGTGCGAAAGCACGAAGCTCTCCATCACTTCCGGGTGGAAGAGATCGCGTTTCGTCTCTTCTTTTTCAGTCTCTCGGCGAAATACACCAGACTGTGAGACGGGCGAAGTCTCATTTGATTCATCGACTTCGTTGGGTTTATTGTTTGATTGATTTCGCTCGAACAGCACGGAACGGTGATTGGGTGACATGACGAGTCTCCATTGAAGGCGCACGAAACCCCAGTCGTCGCGAAGAGGACGAGGAGGCTCGGCGAGGCGCGGGGGACGCGCTGAGCTGGTTTGGGGAACGGGCGCGCTGGCGGGCGTGCTCGCGTGGGAACTCCGCGAGGGCGGAGCAACTCGGGTCGCCCGCTGGGTGCGACGGGGCACCTGACAGCGACGACGTGGGGTCGGGCGCGTGGGTCGGTAAGCCCCGCGAGGTCCGAACGCGACCGTCAGTCGGCGTCGAACGAACGGAAGCTAGCGGCAGCGCACGATGCGCGTTCGGTGCCCGTCATGGCCGCGCCGCTCTACTGGCCACGCACGTGTGCGCGACGCGAGAGAGCGGGCGGCTAACGATCGGCGTCGGGACTCGCGCTCGACCCGAGGGACCGAACGCAAACCATGACGACGTGGGCATCGAAGCCGCCAGCGTCTTTGGTGATTTGCATGTTCATCGGTCAACCTCCTGGTGAGCGCCA
The DNA here is from genome assembly GCA_025363655.1 of Deltaproteobacteria bacterium. Classification (GTDB taxonomy): domain Bacteria; phylum Myxococcota_A; class Polyangia; order Polyangiales; family JADJMO01; genus JANYDK01. Next base: position 2,227 of record JANYDK010000041.1, read on the forward strand.
CGACTGCAGCGTAGGAGAGATGTACCCAACGCGCGGGCACTCGTCAAGAAAATCTTTTGGCTGACAGTGAGAAATGTCGACGACGGTCAATGCGCATTCGTCGCCGAGCTCGGCGTGATGCTGCTCTCGGTGACGCGGAGACCTTGTTTTTGTGCCCACCAGATGGCGCCGATGGCGAGATTGCGCTTGTCGCCGAAGAAGGCGGGATCGTTGCCCTGGAACCAGTGGCCGACGAATTGGAAGCCCCAGCCGACGGTGAAGAGCGTCGCCGCGAGGGGGAAGCCGACGACCGTGGCGCCGATCGGGAGGCTGGCGAGGATCATCGGAATGCCGATGCGATGACACACCTGATTGCGCGGATCGCTGTGCGCGTGCTTGTAGTTGCGGAGGAGCTCGGACCACTCGGCGTTCAGCGACAGCATCGGCGTTCTCCGGGGCGGATCAGACGGACTCGAGGCAGGTTCGAGGCAGGCTCTCGATGTGTGTGGCTACCTAGCATTGCGCGGCGTGAAATAGAACGAGGGCGCGGTCGGTTGCGCGGGCATGCCGAGCGGACGGATCCTGAGGTTCCTCGCATCGCTCTCGATCGGTACGCTTGCATTCGGGCTCTCGACGTCGCGCGCCGACGAACATCCGGCGCCGAAGGTGGTCACCGACGAGACGATGGAAGCGGGCGTACGCATGCTCGCCATGCGCGACCAGCACGCGGAGCTCGGCTTCGTCGGCGGTTTCATCGGGCTTCGCGCTTCGCGCAACCTCTCGCTCGGTCTCTACGGTGACGTCTCGACGTTGGCGCGCACCTTCGACGCCTGCCGCGAGAACGACAGCTGCCCCACGCAATACGGACGCTTCGGCATCTTCGCGCGCGTCCACCTCGCGCCTGCCGCGTTCGTCGATCCGTGGTTGTCGATCGCCGGCGGAGGCACCACGCGAGGCAAGCTCGGCGCTGACATGGAGCTCACATTGGGCGCCGACTTGCGCGTCCATGCTCTCCTCGCGTTCGGTCCGATGGGGCTCGCGATCGTGCCGCTTTCTGGCGGGGCGCCGATCCGCTTCGGGGGCGGCTTACGCGCGACCATCGCCTTCTGATACCCCTCGGCAGGAAAGCCACGCACGTCGGAACTCCCCGAAGGGCGGGCTGTCACATTCGCCAAAGGTTGCTTTGCAACTTGGCCGTCCAGTCGATCTCGCTTCGCTCGGTCGCCGGACGGTCGGCAGGGGTCACATGCTTCGATCACGCTTCTCCGTGTCGTCTTCGCGCTTTTCGCGCAGGCTCTCTGGCGGAATTCTCTTCGCGATCGCTCTCGCGTTCGGCGTCGTCGGCGCGGGAAGCACGGCGGGGTGCGCGGGCTCGCCGCCGCCTTCCGTGACGTCGCCGAAGAAGGCCGACCGACCAGGGCCATTCGGTCGACTGACGCTGCCGCCCACCGCGCGCGTCGTCTGGATCGTCTATCGCGAGGATTGGCGCACCGATCCGAACGCCGAAGAGTCGACCGCGGGCAAGGTGAAGCCATCGCTGCGGCGCCGTGATTTGGTGACCATTCGCGTGCTCGTACCCGACGCGTCGGGGCTCGTGGTGCCCGACGCCGAACCTGCGGTCGGAACCCAGCACGTCGCTGACGCCGCGACGTTGGTGCGTGCGCACGCCATCGTCATCGCGCCTGGCCTCGAGGTGATCGACTGGGATTCGCACGCCTTCGGGGACACGCCGACGCCTCCGAGCGCTGAGCCGCTCGATCCAGCGGCGATGTCGAACCACGTGCCGGAGGGCTGCGAGTCGGCGGCGGCGCTGGCGGCGTTCTTCCGTGATTTCGCGCCTGGCGTGAACACCGGACTCTCGCCCGCGCAGTTCACCGCCGAAGCGCGCGCGGTGCTCGCGCCCCTCCTCCGCGCGCTCGCGAGCGTGACCGACGATCCCGACGGCTCGACCGAGGCGATGGCGACGCCGGAGGGTGACTCGACCGCGACGTCGACAGCAGTGAAGGAGCCGCCAAAGTGTCCGGCCGTCGGCCCGCGCGATCAGGCCGTGCGCGACGCGCTCGTCGACCTGCGCGGATGGGTCGGGACGAACGCGCAAGCCGGCGATCCCTCGGCCCCCGTTCCGAAGCCGAAGCTACCGAGCCTCGCGACCGAAACGGCGGACGCGCGGTGGTCGATCATCATCGAGCTTTGGAGCCAAGGTGCAGCGGCGGCACCGAGGCTCCGCGAGGCGCTCGCGTCGAACGATTCCGATCTCCGGCTCGCGGGTCTCGTCGGCGCGTGGGGACTCGCGGGCGCGCCCTCGCTCGTGCCCGACGTGCTTCCCCTCGCCAGCAGCGGCACTGCGAAGGAGCGCGCGTTCGCCATCTCCGCGCTCGGCCATCTCGGCACGCCCGAACCGTCCGCGATTCCGGCGATCCTCGCGGCGATCTCGAATCCAGGAAAGCCCGGGAAGCTGGGGAACGACGCGCTCGACACGTGGCTCATCTCGTCGTTCAGCACGATGGGCAAGCCTGGTGCGGCAGCGATCGGGCGGCTCGTCGCCCTCGCGTCGGACGCCACGCTCGGCGATCGTCGCGCCGTCGCCGCCCGTGCGCTCTATGCGCTCGGGACGCTCACCGCCGACCAATCGGCGAGCATCGCGCCGCTGCTCGGAGTGGACGACACCACGGTCGCCGATCAAGCCACCTACCTCTTCGAGGGCGTGCTGAAATTGGCTGGAAAACCTGCTGTTCCAGCGCTCATCAACCTGCTCGGCGATCCGCGTGTGGCGGTGCGGCAGAGGGCCTGTCGCGCGCTCCTCGGCATCGGCAAGGAGGCTGAAGCAGCGCTGCCTCGTCTCGCGGATGCGATGCACGACGACGACGCTGGCGTTCGACTCCGCGCCGTCACCGCGGTGCTCTCGTTCGAGGCGAAGGCGGCGCCGTACATCGACGCGATCGAAGCAGCCGCCCGCGCCAAGGACGAGACGAGCATCCGCTGCATCGCACTCTCCAAGCTCCCACTGGTGAAGGGCGGCGACGTCAAGGACGCACGCATCCTCAAGGTGCTCGAGGACGCTCTCGGGGAAGGCTCGCCGAACATCCAGTCGTGCTCGGCGATCGGGCTCGGGCTCCTCGGTCCCGCCGCTGCGCCCGCTCTACCCGCGCTCCGTGCCCGTTTTTTGGCATCGCCCGACGACTCGGTGCGACGCAACGTCGCCGACGCGATCGCCTCCGTCGGACCAAAGGCGGCCGCCGAGATGCCGAAGCTCGTCGAGGCGGTACGCGCGACCAAGCCGAGCTGGGCGCGCACTTGGCTACGATCGATCGGCGCCAAGGTGGGCAAAGGCGCTCTCCCCGCGCTTCGACCGCTGCTGACGTCGACCGACGACGACTCCTTCGTCGCCGCGGCGATTGGGTCGATCGGCGCGATGAAGAAGGACGGCGCCAGCGAAGCGCCCACGCTCGCGAAGTTGGCGGAGAAGACCGGCAGCGTCGGCAACGAGGCGCTCACGGCCTTGGGCGCGATGGGCCCGGCCGCCGGGAGCGCAGTGGCGCCGCTCGTCGCATGGGTGCGCGCGCACCCCGATCGTCGTTGGCAGTTCCTGCGCACGCTCGAGCAAATCGGCGCGCCGGCGGTGGGTCCGCTCACCAAGATACTCGGTGACGACAAGGCGCCGCGCGAGCTCCGGGTGGCGTTGCCGACGACGCTGCTCGACATCGGTGCTCCGGCAGCACCGTCCACAGGCGCGATCCTCGAGGCGCTCGAGATGCTGACGCCCTCCGACACGTGGACGCCGCGGCTCTTCGCCAAGGTGGGCAAGCCGGCGATCGCCCCGCTCTCGAAGGCGCTCGAAGATCCGCGCGCTGGCATCCGCAAGAAGGCCGTGATCGGCCTCGGCGCGCTTCCCGAAGCACTCGCGCACGACGTGGTGACGCCGCTCTTGGGCGTCTACAAGGATGCGTCGCTGTGGCCGCTCGCGCTCGAAGGGATCAAACACTTCGGCAAGCCTGGGCGAGAGACCTTGGTGAGCATCCTGGCCGATCCGAAGAAGAAGGCGCTCCACGATGCGGCCGAAGATGCGCTGAAGAAGACGCTCTGATTGCGTGGCCGAGAAACCAACCCCGGGGATGCAGCGTATCGTCTCTCGATGGCCTCTCGCGACGAACGGCAAGGAACGCAGAGACGCCAATTCCTCGGCGAATTGGTGGCCGGCTCGATGGTCGTCGCGCTCGGGAGCCTCTGCGTGGTGGCGTGCGACGAACGCTCGGCGCGGGCGCGCAAGGAGAAGCGAAGCGACGGACGACCGCGACTGCCTCCGGGGCAACACGTCATCGAACGGCTACGGCCGATGGGCGGTGACGTCGGTGACGTCGATCCGCGCAACTTCCGGCTGACGGTGCACGGAGAGGTCGACGCGCCCTTCGTCCTCGATTTCGCCGAGCTCTCGAAAATGCCGCAAGTCGAGCAGACGTGCGACGTCCACTGCGTGACCAAGTGGTCGATGCTCGATGCGCGTTTCACCGGCGTGCGCGTGGCCGATCTCGCGGCGCGGGCGAAGCTTCGCAAACGTGCGCGCGTCGTCATCTTCGAGGCAGCGTATGGCTATACCTCGAACGTTCCGATCGACGAGGCGTTGCAGCCGACGGTGCTGGTGGTCCATCGTCACCAAGGCGAGCCGCTGGCGACGCCGCATGGCGCTCCGGTGCGCGCGCTCGTCCCCGACTTGTATTTCTGGAAGAGCGCGAAGTGGCTGACGGGGATTCGGTTCTCGGACGTCGACGAGCCTGGATTTTGGGAGACGCGCGGGTACCACAACCATGCAGACCCTTGGAACGAAGAACGAAATTCGTGATGCAGATGTAGCCGGCGCGCCGCGCGAGGTTCGTCGCACTCGATGGCGTCCGTGGCTGCGCGCGGTGCATCGCGACGTCGGCTACCTCGCGGTCGGGCTCACCATCGTCTACGCGGCGTCGGGCCTGGCGGTGAATCACCTCGCCGATTGGGACCCGAATTTCCAGAACGGCGTCACCATCCGCGAGATCGGCGTCGCGCTCCCGCAAGACGACGCCGCCTTCGGGAAGGAAGTGTTGGCGCGCCTCGGAATCGCCGAGAAACCTCTCGACGTCTATCGCGCGAGCGACGATCGCGTCGACATCAAGCTGGCGCGGGCGATGATCCACGTCGACCCGCGCACCGGTCACGTCGTCGAGGAGTCGCAGAGACCACGATTCTTCTTCCGTGCGATCAACTGGCTGCACCTCAACCGCGGCAAGAAGGCGTGGACCTTCATCGCCGACGCCTACGCCGCCGGCCTCCTCCTCCTCGCGCTCAGCGGCCTCTTGATGATCGCCGGGAAAAAGGGCCTGATTTTTCGCGGTTTGGTCCTCGCTGGGCTCGGATGCTCGGTCCCGATCGCCTACGTGGTGCTCTCGGGCCCGTGAGCGGGAAGGTGGAAATGGCGGGCCGGCTGGATCTCGACCGAGGCCTCGACTAGGGTGCGCGGCCATCATGGCCTCCCCGCAAAATTCCGTAGTCCGCAACAGGCAAAAGCGTCGTCGTACCAAGCAGCTCGCCCAATGGCGCGAGAAGCAAGAGGCGACGAAGGTCGAGACCGCGGCCACGCCCGCCAAGAAGTAACGCCGATGGCGCATCGTCCCGCGAGGCTCTGGTCCTTCGCGGCGGCTGTTGCGCTTTCGCTCGTTCTGCAGCCCGCCGCGAGCGCTCCGGCGGGCGAAGGCGTTTTTGTCCCGCCCAACTATGCCGTCGCCACGTCCATCGTCGGCGCCTACCTGGTGAGCGGCACCGAACCTGGCGGTGCCCCCGAACCGGCAGGCAAAGCGACGATCACGCGCGTCGGCTCGGGCGAAGTCTATCGGCTCGCCGAGGTGGTCGGTACCACGAACGTCGAGGCGATCTGCCTCCGACGCGACACCCTCCTCGGCTGCGGCTGGTCGAGCGGACGGCCAGTCGGGGTCGCCGTCTACGACCTCGGAAGCAACGGGTTCGAGGGCACGACGCTCTACCCCGGCGCGACGAGCCCCTCCGTCGAGCGATTGCACGGTGACCCGACAGCGCTAGGCGATTTCAAGCTCCAGGGCGTTCGTCCGAGCGGTGAAGCCTACGACGGCATCGTCACCATGATCGCCGGCACGGCCGGGGTTCATCGCGGCATTTGGTCGATATCCGGCGGCTTTTTCGCCGTCGGCTTCGGATTGCGCGACGGTAGCAGCCTCGTTTTCGGCCTCAACGGCGAGGGAAGCTGCGGGGTCGTCGAGTACCGCATCCACCCCACAGGCGTGCTCGAAGGGCGCTGGGTCGATCCCCTCCGAGGGGCCGACGTCGGGACGGAGCGGTTGACGCGGCTCTGAGCCGTTGCGCACTCCCTCACACCCAAAATCATCCGCGCGGCCTTCCCGCGATTCCCTCTACACTCGCTCGCACTCCCCATGAGCAAGAGGCCGAGGAAGTCTCGCCCGCCGCCCGGCGATGGCGATGCCCCGTTGAGCGAAGGCGCTGTGGAGTCGACGATCAGCGAGCCGCCGCCCTCGGCGCCGCCGACCGATGCGTTCGGCGCAGCGCTGCATGCTGCGAAGTACGCGCCGGAGAACGACGACTTCTGGGAGGACGTCGAAGAGAAGGCGCGCGATGCCGATCGTCCCGACGACATTGCCGCCGCGTATCGCTTCGCGCTTCGCAAGGCCACCGATCCGAGCGTGATTTCCCGACTCGGACAGCGTGCGGTGCGTTTCCACGACGAGTGGTTCGAGGACGCTGCGCCGCTCGCCGAGGTGCTGCTGCGCGTGGTCGACGTCGACACGACTGCCCTCTGGGCGCACGACCGACTGGTGATGCTCTACACGGTGGCGTCGCGCTGGGACGACCTCCTCGCGCTCTACGATCGTGCGCTCGTCGCCGAGACCGAGAAGCTCCGTCGCATGCAGCTGCTCGACGAGGCGGCGCACGTCGCCAAGGACTTCGCGGCGCAGCCCGATCGCGCGATCGCCTATCTGCAGCAACTCCTCATTCTCAAGCCGACCGATGCGCAGCTCGCGACCTCGCTCGAGCGCTTGTTCGAGCGGCAAAAACGGCATCGCGACCTCGTCGAGCTCTGGACCTCGCGACTGCCGGTGCTCCCACGCGATGGCAAGCTCGCGATGCGATCGCGCATCGCCTCGGCGTGGCTCGAGAAGCTCGACGATCCGGCGCAGGCGCTGGCAGCCATCGAAGCGCTCATCCCGGACGATCCTCACGACACCTACGTCTGCAAGCTCCTCGAGAAGATCGTCGCCGCGAAGTCGACGAAGCCGGCCGACAAGCGCAGCGCCATCGCCCTCCTCAAAGAGCGCTACACGACGCAGAAGAAGGGCGCCGAGGTCGTGCGCGTCCTCCAAATCGCCCTCGACACCGACGACGTCGGCGAGAAGCGAACGGCGCTCGACGAATTGGCTACGCGCCTCGTCGAGCTCGGGCAACCCGAGCGCGCGATCGAGCACGTGGCGGCTCTTCTCCTCCTCGATCCGGCGGCAGCGGACGCGACGGCGACGCGCGGGCGAATGCTCGATCTCGCCGATCGCAGCGGTCGTCACGATCGTTATGCAGAAGCGGTCACGGCGGCTGCTGGTGCTTCTGCCGATCGAGGGGCACGTCTCACGTTGCTCGTCGAGGCGGCACGGGTTCGCGCCGACGTGCTCGCCGACGAGGCCGCGGCCATCGATCTCTACGCGCAGGCGCTCGAGCTCGGCGGGGACTCCGAGACCAACCTCGCGGTCGCGCGCCGGCTCGAACAGCTCCTCGCGCACCAAGGTCGCACCCTCGAGCAACTCGACGTCTTGGAGAAGCTCGCGCTCCTCGAGCCCGATGCGGCCGAGCGACGGACGACGGCGGGACGCGCGGCGAACCTCGCGACGCAGCTGCAACAGCACGATCGGGCGCTCGTCTCGTGGGCGCGTCGGCTCGAGCTCGATCCGCGCGATCTCGAGGCGCTCGACGCCACCATCGAGATTCTCGAGCAGACGGCCAACTGGGAGGCGCTGCTCACGGCATTGCGGCGTCGCGCCGACGCTCGTGAAGACGACGGAGGTCGCCGAGGTGATCTCGCGCGCATCGCTCGCGTTTCGGCTGAGCGTCTCGGCAAGCCGGACGTCGCGATCGCCGGTTGGCGGGAAATCGAGATGACGTTCGGGCCCGACGCCGAGTCGGTCGACGCGCTCGCCGAGCTGCTCGCTGGCGGCGGTCGGTTCGCCGAGCTCGTCGCCCACCTCGGCGCCGCGGAAGGGCGCGCGACCGAGCCGCTCCGCCGCGCTGCCCTGCTCTTCCGCCTCGGCGAAGTCCATCGCTCACACCTCGCCGAGCCTTCGCGCGCGGTCGGACGTTATGCCGAGGCCCTCGCGCTCGATTCATCGCACGCCGGGGCGCGTGCGGGGCTGCTCGCGCTCCTCGACGATCGCGTCGAAGATCCCTCTGACGTGAGCGCGGCCGAAGCCCTCGCTCGTGCGTTCCACGCCACCGGCGAATGGCAGAAGACGCTCGAGATCCTCGAGCACCGCCTGGCGCACGCGGAGAACGACAAGGCACGCACCGCGATCCTGCTCGAGGCTGCGACGCTCGAAGAAGAGCGCGCCGGTGATCGCGCTGCGGCGCTCACCTCGGTGTGTCGCGCTTTTCCCCTGGCGCCTGCGGACGCACACATCGAGATCGAGCTGCTTCGTCTCGCCTCACGCACCGATGGCTGGACGCAGGTCGTCGACGCCTATCGACGCGCCATTCCGCACGCCGCCGGGGACGCTGCACGGGTCGCCGCCTTGCGGATGCGACAAGGTAGCATCCTCGAAGAGCACCTCGGGGACTCGAATGCTGCTCTCGCTGCGTTCACCCCGGTCCACGAGGCCTTTGCCGACGACGTCGACGCCGCCATCGCGGTCGTTCGAGTCGCGGCGCGCGTCGGGCTTTGGGACGTCGTCGCACGCGCGCTCGTCACGTCGGCGCGCGCCCGGATGATCCTCGAAACGGCGCTGGTGAATGCGGTAGAGACGGCCGCGGAGGCGTCCCTCGCCTGGGATGCCGCGACCAGCGCGCTCGCCGTGGCGGTCGTCTCGACGCAGAACGAGCTCCAGCCTCGCCTCGCCCGGGAGCTCGAGACGCAGGTCGCGCTCTGGCACCGCGATCGACGCTCCGATCCAGACGCTGCCGAGATGGCGTTGGCGCGCGCCGTGTCGCACGACGAATCCGATGCGGCGACGTTGCAGATGCTCGCTGTCCTGCAACGCCGTTCGCCCGGCAAGCCGCTATTGGCAACGTTGCTCAGGCTCGCCGACGCGAGCACGGGCGACCTCGGCGTCCTCTACGAGGCCGCGGTGACCGCGCTCGACGATCTCGCCGACGTCGCTCAAGGGTCGCAAATTCTCGAGCGATTGTTGCGAAACGCGGGCGATCGATGGCGCGCGCAGCAGGCGCTGCCGACCCTGCCGCCGACCTCCGGACCGAGGACCTCCGATGGCCGCGCGCCGACCGCCGAGTCGCTCTCGACGTGGGCGCTCGATCGACTCGTCGGCATCGAGCTCGAGGCGCAACGTTTCGAGAGAGCGATCGACCTCCTGGTCGAGTACGCCAAGCTCCCCTTCACCACGCAGCGATCACGAGCGCTGCGCAGCCGCGCGGCAGGCATCGCCGCGGGCGAGCTCGGCGATCCGGCGAGTGCCATCGAGCTCTACCGCGGCCTCCTCGAAGAGGACGCGAAGGACAGGGATTCCATCGCGCAGCTCGGCGGTCTCTACCGCGCGACCCAGCGAGCGGCCGATCTCGGCGGCCTCCTCCGTCACGAGCTCGCGCTCGAGGAAGAGCTCGACAAGCGCCTCGCCATTCGGCTCGAGCTGGCGCAGGTCCTCGGCGACGTCGGCGATCGCGACGCACGACTCGCCGCGCTCCGCGAAAACCTCGACGAACGCGCGGGCGATCCGCTCTCGATCGTCGCGCTGACCGCGTTGCTCGAGGCCGAAGCCGAGCACGTCACCCTCGCCAATCTCCTCACCGAGCAGGCCCTGCGGCTGGAATCGAAGGATGATTCCCACGCAGCAGCGCAGCTCTGGGCCCGCGTGGCTACGCTCGCCGAAGTGCGGCTCCGCGACACCGATCGGGCGCTCGCATCGCTCCGTCGCGTCGTTGCTCTCGAGGTGACGCTCGACGCGCTCGACGCACTCGCACGTCTACATGGTGCGCGGGGCGAACACGCGATCGCCGTGGAATGGCTTGAAAAAAGGCTCGCAGGCACACCGGAGGCCGATCGCGCCTCGACGGTCGTGCATCTCGGGGAGGCCTTTCTCGCGATGGGCGAGCATGCCCGTGCGCTCTCGACGCTCGAGGCCGCGCTCGAAGCCTCGCCCGCCGCGGCCGACGTCCGAGACGTGCTCGGACGCATCCATCGCGACGCCAGTGAATGGACGGCGCTCGCGGCATTGCTGGAAGACGGCACACGGCATGCGACCGATGACGGCGTCCGCCTGGCCTATCTCCGCGAAGCGGCCGAGATTCGGCAGCGTCGACTGGAGGACGCGGCCGGCGCGATTCCGCTCCTCGAAGAAGCGGCCCGACTCGCGCCCAAGGAGCGCGGCGTTCGTGCGGCGCTCGCCGAAGCGTTGCGCGTCGCCGGTCGCCTCGACGAAGCGCGCGCGCTGCTCGATCAAATCATCGAAGAATACGGGCGACGACGTCCGCCGGAGCGCGCGCAAGTGCACGTGCAGCTGGCGCAGGTGGCCGAAGCGAAGGGTGATCTCGCCGACGCACTGGCGCAACTCGAGCTCGCATCGAGCATGGACATGGGCCACGTGCGCACGCTGCGCATGCTCGGCATCGTCGCTCGTCGCGCCAACGATCTATCGCGCGCCGAGCGTGCCTACCGTGGGCTCCTCATCGTCGTACGTCGTCCGGCGGCGGCCGCAGAAGCCGGGCTCGGACCGGCGGAGGTGCTCTTCGAACTCTACCGCATCGCCACCGATTTGCAGCAGCCGGACCGCGCCCACGAGACGCTCGAATCGGCCTTCGACGCCGCCGCGCAGAGCGAAGAGGACGCGACGCGGCTCACCGCCGTCCTCCGCCTCCACGGCGAGGACGAGCTGCTCCTCCGCGCGCTGAAGACGCGACTGCAGACGGTGCAAGATCCGGCGACCGTCGCCGAAGTGCTCGGTGAGATCAGCACCATCTCCGAGCGCCTCGGACGAGTCGACGACGCGATGGAAGCGGTGACGCGCGCGCTCGAACAGATGCCGACCTCGTCGCCTCTGCACGAGGCTGCGCGTGCGCTCGCCGAGCGTGCCGGTCGCGTCGCCAGCTACGCCGATTTGCTCGAAGACCTCGCCGAGCGCGCACAGGCCGCCGGCGAATCGAGCGCCGCCGCCGATCTACTCCTGCGACTCGGCGCAATGCGGGAGACCGAGGGGCGCGTGGCCGACGCGGCCGCTGCCTTCGAGCTTGCGGAAACGACGGGTGAACGTCCGGCGGCGGCGCTCCGTGCGCTCGATCGTCTCTATACGAGCCTCGGCGAACGCGACAAGCTCGAGCGCGTGCTTCGAGCGCGCACGCAGCACGACGACGACGAGCCGGCGGAGAAGACCGACGCGCTCTATCGACTGGCCGAGCTGCTCTTGCGCGAAGCGGGCACCGCCGACGATGGCGCCGAGATGTTGGCGTGGGCGATCGATCGCGATCCTCAGCTGCCCCGCGCGGCGACGATGCTCGCGCGCGATCCGTCGCCATCCGCCAAGGTGGCGGCGCTCTTCGAGCGTGTCGCTCGTGCGTCGTCCGACGAGGCTCTGCTCCTGGACGCTCTCGAGCGACGAGCTCAACACGGCGACGCGACGCAGGACCTGCTCCGTGAAGCGGTCGAGGTCGCGGTCAAGCTGGAGGACGCACGCGCCGAGAAACTGCTCGCGCGGGCGGTGGCGCTCTCCCAATCGGGCGACGGCAGTCCGGCCGATGGCGTCTGGGCGCTCTCGGGGCTCGCCGAAAGGGCGAAAGCACGAGGTCTTCACCTGGTCGCCGTCGAGCATCTGCGGAAGGCGGCGCAGGCCTCGGAGGGTTCGGGCGAAGGCGTCGCCCTCGCGCTCGAAGCGGCAGCGCTCGCCGCGGGCCCGGCGGAGAACCCGCGTCTCGCGGCCGAGCTCTACGAAGAGCTGCGCGCGCGCGATCCCGGCGATCGTAACGTCTGGCAACCGCTCCTGACCATCTACCGCACGCTCGGTGAGCGCGCGCGCGTCGATGCGCTCATCGCCGAGACGGTGGAATCGGTCTCCGACGCGACCGAGCGCAACGTGCTTCGTGTCGAACGCGCGCGTCTCCTCCTCGGCGAGGACGGTCGTCGGGAAGACGCCGTCGCCGCGCTGCGCGAGATCCTCGACGAGGACGCCGAGCACAAAGAAGCGACCGACCTGCTCTCCGAGGTACTGGAGAAGGACGGTCGACGCGACGAGCTCGCCGACCTCCTCTCGAGGCAACTCGACGCCGCCCGCAGTCGCGACGATCTCCCGGCAATCGTGGCGCTTTCGCTGCGGCTCGGCGCGCTCCTCGGGGCCGCTCGTCGCGAAGAGGCGATGGACGTCTACCGTGCGGCCAGCGGCACCGTCGACAACCGCGACGTCTTGCGGGCGCTCGTGGGGCTCTTCGTCGACGCCGACGACGCCAACGATCGCGCCGACACCATGGAACGACTCTTGGTGCTCGAGGATGGGGACGAAGCCGGCGCGCTCTCGCTCCGACTGGTGAGCATCCGTCGCTCCCTCGAAGACGAAGAGGGCGCGACACGTGCACTGGAAATCGGCTTCCGCGCCGCGCCGCACGTCACCGCGGTGCGTGAGCAGCTCGAGCGGCTCTACGACGAGCGGGCGGCGTACGAGAAGCTCGCCGACATGATCGTCCACGACGGCATGAGGCGCGCGGACAAGAAGGCGGGCGTCGCCAGGCTGCGCGAAGCGGCGAAAATTCAGGCCGAACGTCTCGAGAGCACGATCGCCGCGGCGACGACGCTGGAACGAGCGCGCGAGCTCGCACCCGACGACGTGCCGCTCCTCTGTGACTTCGCGCGCATGTGCGAGGCCGCGGGTGATCCCCGACGAGGCGTCGCTGCGATCAGCGCGTTCCTCGACTCCCACAAGACGTCGAACGTCGTCCGCGTCATGCTCCTCCAGCTGCGCGCCGATTTGCATGGCAAGAGCAACGACGTCGCCGCCGCGGTCGAAGATCTCGAGGCCGCATATGCGCTCGCGGGGCGAAGCGTCGCTGGCGAGCTCGCCACCGCGCTCGATGCACGACGACACGCCGCGGCGAGCGCTCGCGACACGGAGACCGAGCGTCACGCGACGATGCGGCTCGTCGAGATCTTCACCGCAATGAACGAGCCTCGCGCCTCCGAAGTGCTCGGCGAGTGGATCGAGCGCGATCCGGGCGACTTGCAGGCGTTACGGCTGCTCGCGGCGATCCAGGTCAAGGCCAGTGACTGGGCGGGGGCGACGGGTACCTACGGGCGCATCGTCGAGCGCGAACGGGGCGAACCGCAAATCGAGGCCGCCCTCGAGTTGGCGAAGGCGGCGACCAGCGCCGGAATGCCCGACGCCGCGCGTCCAGGGCTCGAGCGCGCGTTCTACGCCAACCCCGAAAGCGTGCAGCTGCGCCTTTCGCTGCGCGAGATCTACACCGCGAGCGGGGCCCTCGCCGAGCTCGCGCGGCTCGCGCTGACCGAGGCCGAGCACGCCGACAACGACGACTTGCGCTTCGAGCGAAGCCTCGAGGCGGGTGATTTGCTGCTCCAAGCGGGTGATCTCGCCAGTGCGATTCCGCCACTCGAGCTCGCGGTCCGTCTTCGCCCGGCCCACCACGACGCGACGCTGCTCCTCGCCGATGCGCATACCGTCAGTGGAAATGTCGACGAGGCTATGGCGCTGCTCGTGCCCGCGATCGATCGCCACAAGGGCAAGCGCTCACGTGAAGCGGCCGCGCTGATGCACCGCATGGCCCGCGCGGCCAACGCGGGTGGCGGTCACGACGTCGAGCTCTCGTGGCTGCAGAAGGCGCTCGACGCCGACATGCAGAACGGACAAGTCGCCTCCGAGCTCGCCGAGGTGGCGATGGAGCTGCGACATTGGGAAATCGCGCTCAAGGCGCTGAAGGCGGTCACCCTCCTCAAGACCCCAGGGCCGATGTCGAAGGCGATGGCGAACCTGCGTCAAGGGATGATCGCTCACCAAACGGGCGACGCCCGACGAGCCGTCGTCCTCGCCAAGACCGCGCTCGCACAAGACCCGAAGCTGACCGAAGCGGCCGAGTTCCTCAAGCGAATCGGCGGCGGCTAGAAGAGCATCGATGGCGTCACTCAAAGCTCGAGATCGAGCACCGCGCGGCCGAGGAAAATGGCGCCGCGAGAAGAGGTGCCCGTGTCACCGCTGGTGGTGACGAAGGTCGCCGCGTCGCCGACGAAGAGCGCGCCGAGCTCGAAACCGACGCGAACCGCGAAGACGTCGGCGAAAGGAAAACGCACGCGCGCGGAGAGGTCGACCTCGTGGCCGAGGAGGTGTCCGTGCCCGTCGCGGACGACGGCTTCGGTGTCGGCGCCCGCACGCCAGGCGACGAGGTACCCGACGCGCACGTCGAGGCCCGGCGGCCGAATGCGAAGGACGAGCGGGCTCCAGAAGACAGTCCGCGCAATCGCGCCTTGAGAAGCGAAGGCGCGAGATCCATAACCTCCAGATGGATCGAATGGCACCGCGAGATCAGCTGCGCGCGCCGAGCGAAGGGCCTGCACTTGATCGAAGAGGATCATCCCCATCTTGTCGTCGGCGTTGAAGGTGAACGTGCGCGCGAGGCCGGCGCCGGGGTCGCCGAGAGCGGTGGCGAGGCCGAGATCGGTCTTGGCGGTGATTCGCGCGCGATCGTCGTCGTAGCGGAGCCTGAGGACGCCCCCGAGGGCGCGCACGCCATCGCCGTCTTTGCCTTGCGTGAGCGCGGCGCGATCGGTGCGACCGGCGACGAAGGCGGCTTCGGCTTCGAGGCGAAGAAATTCTTTGTCGTCGCCAGCGAGGTTGAGCCGGGCGAACAGATCGCTCGTCACCGTCGTGGTGCGCACCGCCGCGGCGCCGTCAGGCACGGCGTCGCGATCGGCCGAGAGGATCTCGACGAGCCCGAGGCCGAAATCGGACGTGCCGGTGAGGAGCCCGAAGAGTCCGCGGAGCGCGCGATCGCCGCGCAGGAGATCGACGTGATCGTCGCGCACGACGACGTCGGCCGAGCCGAGCACCGAGAGGTTGCTCAGCCACTCGGGGGCGCGGAGCGAGCTGCCCCAGGGTCGATACGAGAGCGTGGCGCCGAGCCAGCGTGTGCCGAAACGACGGACGCCGAAGTCGGGTTCGCCCGCGCCATCGTGGAGCACGACGCCGAGCCCGAAGTGCATCAGCTGCTCACCGATGCGGAGCTCGCCGTAAGGAATCGGCACGCTCAGATAGGCCGAGCGCAGCTGCAGGTAGCTGATGCCGAAGTGGCGATCGAGGCGAGCGCGGAGCGTTTGATCGTCGACCGAGCCGACGGTGGTGCGATTGCCGAGCGCGACGCCGTCGATCGCGTCGAGCTCCATCGCGAAGCGAACCGAGTCGCCGAGCGCGAGGCGGCCGCCGAGTCGGAAACGCGTCTCGAGCCAGCCCGTCTGTCCCGACTTGGTGCCGGTGGCGTCGACGGCGAAGCTGGAGACTCCCGTCTCGCGCACGCGCATCCATGCGTAGACGTCGGCTTCCGGTGATTTGGCGACGTGCGGCGGATCCTCGCCGCCTTCGGCATGCGCCGCCGCAAGAGAGCCGAGAAAGACGACGGCAGCAGCGGCGGCGGCGAACTCGAGGCGAATCACTGCACCAGGATCGGCTGCCCGAGCGCGCCTGTCACCCCCCCGTGCTAGCGTGGAGGGGTGTCGGGTCGGGATCCCTTCCAGCTCGTCGGCACGACAATCGCCGGCAAATACCGCGTCGATCGCGTGCTCGGCGAGGGTGGCTGCGGCATCGTCTACGGCGGACAGCACCTCGGCGTCGGCGCACCGATCGCCATCAAGTGCCTGAAGCCCCTCGGCAGCGATCGCGAGATCGAGAAGAAGGTCACCGAGCTCTTCCAGCGCGAGGCGAAGGTGCTCTTCGCGCTCACGCATCCGGGCATCGTCCGCCTCTACGACGTCGGCGCGCTCGAGACGTCGGTCTTCACCGTGCCGTGGGTGGTGCTCGAATTCATCGACGGTCCCACCCTCGAGGACGAGCTCGGGCGACGCGCGCGCGAAGGCCGACACTTCACTCGTCAAGAGCTGTTGGCGCTCTTCGAACCGGTCCTCGACGCTGTCGCCTTCGCGCATCAGAGCGGCGTCGCGCACCGAGATTTGAAGCCATCCAACGTGATGCTTCCGCGCGGCCATGGCGGCACCATCACGCCCAAGGTCGTCGACTTCGGCATCGCCAGGCGCATCGGCGATCAGCGCCAGACCATCGGCGTCAGCGGCTTCACGCCTCGCTATGCCGCGCCCGAGCAGTGGGACACCAACATCGGACAGAGTGGTCCGACGAGTGACGTCTTCTCGCTCGGGCTCATCCTCACCGAGGCGTGCACCTTGCGCCCAGCGCTGTCGGCGAGCGGTGCCGCTGGCCTGCTCGCTGCGGTGCTCGATCCGACCAAGCGCCCTTGCGTCATCGAAGGTCGGCCTGATCTCGGACCGGAGGTCGACGCCATCGTCGCGCGTGCGACGCGGCTCTCCCCAGCCGAGCGCTATCCGAGCGCGCGCGAGATGCTCCTCTCGTTGCGAGCTGCGCTGAGCGCGTCGACCATCCCACCGACTGGGCCGTCGGTCGCGACTTCCGCGCCGGTCGCGTCGGTCGGTACCTCGCACCAAGCATCTTCCTTCGAAGGGATGGGCGTCGCGCCGCCGACGCTGCACGCACCGCCGCCCACGATCACGCCGGCCTCGGTGATGCCGTCGCCATACCAGCATCCGTCGACACCTCCCGGTCTCACGCCTCATCACGGCGTCGCCATCACCAGTCAGCCACCGCCGCCGAGCCCAGGCGGATTCTCACCCATCCATCCAGCGCCGCCAGCTCGTGGTAACGGCGCGCTCATCGGCTCCATCGTCGGTCTCTCGGTGGCGGTCTTGGTTGCCGCTGGCGTCATCGCCTTTGGCGTGAGTCGCAACGAGTCTCCGGACAAATCGAGCAAGAGCGATTCGAAGCAAGCGGCGACGGCGGAGACGAACACGAAGGACAAAGAGAAGGCCGACAAGGAGAAGGCCGACGCCAAGGACAAAGAGAAGCAGAAGGAAAAAGCGAAGCAGAAAGAGAAGGCGAAGAGCAAAGACGACCTCGACGACGACGACGATCCGTTGCCCGCGCCGAAGAAGAAGAAAAAGAGCCCTTCCGCGGGCCCGAGCGCAGACGTCGACACCATCCTCGGCAGCGACTTCTACAAGGACTCGCAGGTGCTCGACGTTGCCGACAAGGGCATGCCGCCCGTCCTCGAGTGCTACAAAAAAGCTCTGGCCAAGGATTCTTCGACTGGTGGAACGGCCAACTTCATCATCGACATCGGCACTGACGGACGCGTCGAAGTGATGCCGCCGGCCGAGGGCGCGGGCGACAAGGCGTTTCGTGCCTGCGTCGCCGCCCGGATGACCGACTGGAAGTTTCCCAAGCCCTTCCCCAAGACCGGCGCCGACGCAGGTTTCATCCTCATCCTCGACTTCGAACCCTGACGCATCGGCTGGCGCGTGCGCGAAACTCCGTCTTCCGCTCGGCCCTTCGGTACAATTCGGCGAGATGGACCACCGCAGTGAGCTCGTCCGCGTCGACACCGAAGGGGTGGCGCGGCCGGTCGGAGTCGCCTCCGGTCAGCGCCTCCGCGCGCAATCTGGCGATTTCCGTCTGCTACCTGGTCCTCGGCACGTGGTCTTCATGCGCTTCGTCGGTGAAGACGGGGCCCGCGACGCCGACGACGGTGCGATCGTCCGGCTCGCCGGTGAGGTGACCAAGCCAGGCACGCTGTGCGACATCGTCGCGCTCGTCGCCCAGGCCGGCTGGCGTGGTGAGCTGCTGGTGCTGGACTCCGAGTCGTCACGTTCCGTCTTCTTCGAAGCAGGCAACGCCGTCGCTGCGTCGTCGACCGTCTCCGGCGAGCGAGCTGGCGAGGTCATGTACAAGCTCGGCGCCCTCACCCGCGAGCAGGTCGATCGCGTGAGCGCGCAGGTCGGAAAAGATCGCCGCTTCGGCGAGGTCGCGGTCGAGATGGGCCTCCTCTCGCGCGAACGCGTCTTCGAGCTGATGGCAAAGCAGGTCGAAGAAATCGCCTACGCCTGCCTTCTCGTCGGCGATGGCATGTTCTGGTTCCTCGACGACTTCGACGACGCAAGGCTGCCGAGCCGTCACGCCATCGCCGCCAGCGGACTCTTGATGGAGGGCGTACGGCGGATGGACGAAGTGAAATACTTCCGTCAGCGCATCCCGTCGGAGGCGCACGTGCCGATGCGCATCGCCGGTCGTGCCGATCCGCCAGCGCCGCTCCGCCGCGTCCTCGAGGCCTGCGATGGTCGACGCTCGGTGCTCGACGTCGGTCGCGCCTGCGGGCTCGACGAGTTCGACGTCACGCACGCCGTCTTCCAGCTCGTGCAGGCGGGCTTCGTGCAAATCCAGCCGCCTCTGCCGACGAGCGTGGAGGCGATCGTCGCCATCTTCAACGACGCGATGCGCGCCATCTACGTCGCCACCGAGGCAGTCGGTCAAATCGACGCATTGCGGTCGACGCTCGCGATGTACGCATCGACCGCCGGCGTCTACGACGTGCTCTTCCTCGGCGCCGGTCCCGCCGACGACGGCACGCTCAAGGAAGCCCGTGTCGCCCGCAACATCGTCCACATCGCCGACGACGATCCCGCCGGACAGCTCGCCGAGTGGCTCTACGACTACGCCGCTTACGCGCTCTTCAATGCCACGGCCGTGTTGCCGAAAGCAGACGAGCAGGCGCTCACCAAACGGGTGCACGACGCGCTTTCGCAGCTCGCCCCGCGGAGCACGCGCAGCGGAGAGTGACTTAGCGAAGAGCTTCCGTAGGTGCATTACCGACATCCCCGGACAAACCCCGCGGGGATAGCGCCAACGCAATGTCCGACCCCAAGGTCTCGCGGTCGTGCATACTCCAAGGGTGACAGAGACGGGGCCCCAGAGCCGCGTCGGGGGGAGCACCGCGCGCGGTACGACGCCTCCTGGCGGAAGCTTTGCGCGCTCGGGCGCATCAGGCGTGGCGAGTACATCGAGCGCATCACCCGATGCCTCGGGTACCCACTCCGTCAGCGGCAACGTCGTCGCCGGTCGATTCCAAATTCGTCACGCGATTCGTGGCGGCGGTATGAGCGTCGTCTATCGCGCGTGGGATCTACGCGAGCAGCGCGAGGTCGCGGTGAAGCTCCTCGGTGATGCCTTTCGCGCCGAATCGGAGCGCTTCCTCCGCGAAGCCAACGCGCTCGAGCGGCTGCGCCATCCGGCGATCGTGCGCTACGTCGCACATGGGAGCGCGGCCGACGAGCTCGGAACTCCGTGGCTGGCGATGGAGTGGCTGGAAGGCGAAGACCTCGCGGCGCGCCTCGAACGCGGACCGCTGCCGTTGCGCGAGAGCTTGCTCCTCTGCGCACGCGTCGCCGGAGCCCTGGCCGCCGTGCACGGCGCGGGGCTCGTCCATCGCGACATCAAGCCGAGCAATCTCTTCCTCGCCGAGGGTGACACCGAGCGCGCGAAGGTGATCGATTTCGGCATCGCCCGCTTCGCCGATCGCGCCGATCTCACTGCGCCCGGCATCATCTTCGGCACCGCGGGATACATGGCGCCCGAGCAGGCACGTGGCGAGCGGCGCATCGATTCCAGCGCCGACATCTTCGCGCTCGGCTGCGTGCTCTACGAGTGCCTCACTGGTCGTCCGGTCTTCGCCGGTGCGCACCCGACGGCCATCCTCGCCAAGGTCGTCCTCGAGGACGCGCCGCGGCTACGCACGATCTTGCCGCACATCGACGAAGACGTCGATCGTCTCCTGGCGCGACTCCTCGCCAAAGTGCCGGCGAGCAGGCCGAACGAAGCACGCGGCCTCGCCGAAGAGCTTCATGCGCTCGCACGCACTGCCGCCAGCGACGCCGCGGTGGCCTCGCTCCGCCCGGTCTCCCTCGGCGAGCACGAACAGCGACTGGTCTGCGTGGTGATGACCGCCGGTGACGGCAGCCGCGTGCCCGATCAGACGATTCAGCTGCGCGATGGGCTCGCTTCGTCGCCGCCGGGAGCGTCGCGCTTCGAATCGCTGAATACGCTCATTTCTCGTTACGGCGCCAAGCTCGAGTACCTCCGCAACGGTTCGCTGGTGGCGACGATGGTCGGTGAGGGCGACGCCCAGGTGCTGGCCTCGAGCGCGGCGCGTTGTGCCCTGGCGATGCGAGCCTACGAGGAAAGACCGATTGTCCTCGCGATGGGGCGCGGGGTCCTCGGTGGACGCGTGCCGGTCGGCGCCGCCATCGATCGCGCCGTCGAGATGTTGCGCGCGTCGCCTTCCATCGTGCCAACGGTGGCAACGGTGCCGACCGTGCCCACCGCCGACTCCAAGGGCGTGCGCATCGACGCCATGCTCGCTGGGCTCCTCGACGCGCGCTTCGACGTCGTCCACGAGGGCAACAGGGCGACGCTGCTCGGCGAGAACGAGGCTCCCGATTCGACGCGCACGGTGCTCGGTCGCGCGACGCCCTACGTCGGGCGCGATCGCGAGCTGGCGATTTTGCGCTTGATGCTCGACGAGTCGATCAAAGAGCGCGTCGCGCGCGCTGCCTTGGTCACTGGCGCGGCGGGCACCGGCAAATCACGACTGCGACACGAGTTCCTCAAGGCCGTGCGCGAGTTGACGCGGACGAGCGCGCCCCCTCCGCAAGACGACGAGGCCCCGCGCGTCTCGCGAAGGCCGACGGTCTGGATCGCCCGCGGTGATTCGATGAGCGCCGGCTCGCCGTTCGCGCTCGTCGCCGAGCTGGTGCGTCAGGCGGTGGGGATGCGCGAAGGCGAGCCGGTCGACGTGCGACGCCACAAGATCGCCTCGCACGTCGCAGCACGGGTCTCGGCCAAGCGTGCCCAGCGCGTGACGCTCTTCCTCGGTGAAATCGTCGGCGCTCGTTTTCCCGACGACGCCAGCTTGCCACTCCGCGCCGCGCGCCAAGACGCAATGCTCATGGGCGACCAGATGCGCGCCGCCTGGGAAGATTTGCTCGACGCCGAGTCGGCGCGCCAGCCCGTGGTGATCGTCCTCGAAGATTTGCATTGGGGCGACCTCCCCTCGGTGCAGTTCGTCGACGCGGCGCTGCGCAACCTCCGCGATCGCCCGTTCGTCGTCCTCGCGCTCGCGAGGCCTGAGGTGACCGAGCTCTTTCCCTCGCTCTGGGCCTCGCGTGGCGTGCAGGAAATCAGGCTCAGCGCGCTGACGCAGCGGGCCGCCGATCGGCTCGTGCGCTCGGTGCTCGGAGATTCCGTCGAACAAGCACTCGTCGATCGGCTCGTCGAACGCGCCGGTGGCAACCCGCTCTACCTCGAAGAGCTCGTCCGCGCGACGGCAGACGATGGAGCTCGAGGTGGGCGCGGCGGCCTGCCCGACTCGGTGCCCGACACGGTGGTGGCGATGGTGCAGGCCCGCCTCGAACGCCTCGATCCCGACGCGCGTCGCGTGCTCCGTGCCGCCAGCGTCTTCGGGCAGGTCTTCTGGCGCGGTGGCGTCGCGGCGCTCCTCGGTGACTCGTTCTCGCCGTCCGATCTCGAACGGTGGCTCGAGCACCTGGTGACCAAGGAGGTCATCGTGAGGCGCGCGCAGGCTAAATTTCCCGGCGAATCCGAGCACGTCTTCCACCACGCGTTGGTGCGCGAGGGCGCGTACGCGATGCTCACCGACGCCGACAAGAAGGTCGGTCACGCGCTCGCCGGTCCGTGGCTCGAAGGTGTCGGCGAAGGCGATGCGATGCGTCTCGCCGAGCACTACGAACGCGGCGGTGAGCAAGGCCGCGCCATCGGTTGGTACCATCGCGCCGCCGAGCACGCGCTCGAAGGCAATGACTTCGAAGCCGTGGTCGCTCGCGCGGAGCGTGCCGTCGCGTGCGGTGCTGCCGCCGGTACGCTCGGCGCGCTGCGCGTGTTGCAGGCCGAAGCGCATCGTTGGCGCGGTGATTTGGCGGGCGCCGAAGCCTGCGCGATGGACGCGATGCGGCTCTTGCCTCGCTGCTCGCCGCATTGGTACGCCGCCGTCGGAGATCTCGCGCTCGCCAGCGGAAGGCGTGGCAAGACGGCCCAGGTGGTGATGCTCGGGCAGATGTTGCAAGACCTCGGCACCGTGAGGCAGGTCTCGGGACCGCACGCGATCGCTGCCGCTCGTGCCGCGACGCAGCTGCTCCTCGCCGGCAAACAAGATCTCGGCAGTGCCCTCGTCGCGCAGCTCGCGCGGCTCCCGAGAAGCGAGGTCGCGCGCAACCCTGCGGCGACGGCGCGCATCGAGGTCGCACGTTTCTACGAGTCGATTTGCGTCGGTGACGTCGGCTCGGCCGAGTCGCACGCGCGCGCGGCGGTGAGCAGCTTCGAGGCGGTCGGCGATCTCCGCGGCGCCTGCAACGCGCGAGGTGACGCCGCCTACACGCAGGTCGAGCTCGGGGTCTATGACGCTGCCTGCACGACGTTGCGCGAGGTCGTCGAGGTCTCCGAGCGCCTCGGTCGGCTGCACTATGCGAGCGCGTCGGCGAAGCAGAACCTCGGCACCGCGCTCGCTCGCCTCGGCGCGCTCGACGATGCAAGGGTGATCGAGGAGGAGGCCCTCCGCGCCTTCGAGACCAAAGGCGACAGCCGCATGGCCGGCGGATCGCGCATCATCCTCGCCGAGATCCTCCTTCACGCGGGCGATCTCGAAGGGGCAGCCGAACAAGCGCGGCTCGCGGTCGAGGTGCTCGCGGGGACGCCGCCGGCGCGCGCACATGCGCTGGCGATGACCGCCGAAATCGAGCTCGCGCGCGGTCGGCCGGCCGAAGCGATGACCGCTGCGGCCGAGGCAGAGTCGATCCTGCGCGCCGCCGTGCTCGATGAAGGCGAGGCGCTGGTCCGGCTCGTCCATGCCCTCGCGCTCCACGAGACGGGTCACCTCGGCGAGGCGCGCACCGCCATCGCTGCCGCCGAGGCACGCCTACTCGAACGTGCCGCCAAGATCGTCGATCCCGAGCTGCGCCGTAGCTTCCTCGAGCGGGTGCCAGAGAACGCCCGCACTTCTGCGCTACGAAAAGCGTGGTCTGCAGCGTAACCCTGGCCTGAGTCACGGGCGGCTTGACGCGGCGCAAGGTGGGGATCAGTCTTCGTCGCGATGTTCGCTTCCCTCCGCTTCGTCGCGATTGTCTCGCTCAGCTTCCCGTTCGGCTTTTCGCTCGGTTGCTCCTCGAGCGACGGTGGCGCTTCGGGCGCAGATCAGGACGCCGCTCTCGACAGTGGAGTGACGCTCGACGCAGGCGGCGACGGAGCACCGGGAGCCGAGACTGGGGGCGACAGCGACAACAGCACCGACGGCGGGAGTGACACTGGCACCAGCTCCGATGGCGCGAGCGACACCAGCAGCAAGGTGACGCGGCTCCGCGTGCACTACCCGGCCGGCAGCGGGCACACGCTCTCGATCCGCGGCAGCGGCGGACCGTGGAACTGGACGAAGGGCGTCACCCTCCGCGCCGAGGCCGACGATACGTGGACGATCGAGACCGACACGCTCACCGCGAAGACCGAGTGGAAGCCGCTCCTCGACGACGCGACCTGGTCGCGCGGTCCCAACTACGCGGTCTCGCCCGGGGAGACGCGCGATGTCTATCCGCACTTCACGCAGGTCGGTGGCAAGGTCGAGGTGCACTGGCCGAAGTTCCATTCGACCACCCTCGGCAACGATCGCGGCATCTGGGTCTACTATCCGCCGACGTACCTCGAGAACTCCAAGGCTCGTTTTCCCGTGGTCTACATGCACGACGGGCAGAACCTGTTCGACCCGAGCACGGCCTTCGGCGGCAACGAATGGAAGGTCGACGAGACGATGGACGGCGCCGCGGAAGACGGCAGCATCCGCGAGGCGATCGTCATCGGCGTCGAGAACACGAGCGCGCGCATGTCGGAGTACACGCCGACCAAGGACGCGAGCGTCGGCGACGGCGGGGGCGCCGACAACTATCTGAAGATGCTCACCACCGAGCTGAAGCCGATGGTCGATGGCGCGCTTCGAACCGAAACAGGCCGTGAATCGACGGCGATCATGGGCTCGTCGCTCGGCGGCCTCCTCTCGTCCTATGCAGGCACGACCAGCGCGGCGTCGACCTTCGGGCTCGTCGGCGCGATGAGCCCGTCGACCTGGTGGGACGGCACGGTGATCCTCAAAGACGTCGCCGCCGCCAAGGGGAAGGCTCCTTCGCCCCTTCGCGTCTACGTCGACAGCGGCGACTCCGGGACCTCGAGCGACGACCTCGCCAACACCAAGGTCCTCGCCCAGACCTACCGCGACGACGGCTACGTCGACGGCTCGACGCTCTCCTACGTCGTGCAAAAAGGTGCCTCCCACAGCGAGTTTTACTGGGCACAGCGGCTCCCGGGCGCCCTCACGTTCCTCCTCGGCGCGGGTCGCTGACGTCGGTGGCCGAGTCGACCGGTCAAATCACGCGACAGGTCGCAGAGTCGTGGCATCTTAGGGGGGTCGGTGGGTGAACACCGATGCGCATGGCGTTTCGCCTGCGCGAACACGAGCCCGCCGGGAGCGAATGCCTCGGCGCGGAGGAAAACCCAATGCATCCGGGATTCATCGGTTGGTGGCACGCGCGTCGTGAGGCGATGCACGCGCAAGGTTGTGGTGTGTCTGGCGGTCGTGGCGGCGGTGGGGGCTGGGACGCCTCGCACGGCGGCGGCGGTGACGGAGGCTTCGATGGCGGCTCGTTCGGCGTCCGCCGTCCGCTCCGTTTCCTCGCCTTCAAGCTCGAGCTCGACGAGGCGCAGGTCGAAGGGCTCGCGCGCATCCTCGACGACTTGAAGACGGAACGCGCGCAAGTGGCGGTCGATCATCGACGGTCCACGGCGGCGCTCGCTGACGCGGTCTCTGCCGAATCGTTCGACGGCGCCAAGGCCAACGAAGGAGCGACCCTTCGCGTGAAGGGCGCCGAACAGCTCCGCGCCGCGGTGGTGAGCGCGCTCGAGAAAATCCACGCGATTCTCCATCCCCCGCAGCGCGCCAAGCTGGCGTACTTGCTGCGTACGGGCACGCTGAGCATCTAGTCGGCGAAGCGCTACGATAGGTCTTCCGGTGAAGACCTGGCCCTCGCTCGCCCTCGCGCTCTTGCCGCTCGTCGGCTGTGGCGCGAGTGGCGGCTTGGCCGATGGCGAGGCGAAGGCGCCCTCTGCTGCTTCCGGTGCCCACCTCGCCGCGATGCCCGATTGGCTCGAAGGCGAGTCGTCGCCCGTGAGCCCCGAGAGCACGAAGCTCGCTCCCGTCGCGGTCATGACGCCGGTGACACCAGAGACGCCAGTGAACCCGAAGACGACGACGATCTCGCTCGGCGAGCTCGGTGGCCCGCCGAAGAAGACGTACTCGACACGCCTCATCGATCTCGACGTCAAGGACGCCGATCTGCACGACGTGTGTCGGCTTCTCGCCGAGGTCGGCAAGGTCAACATCGTCGTCGCCGACGACGTGAAGGGCTCGGTGACCTTGAAGCTGAAGCGCGTGCCGTGGGATCGCGCGCTCGAGGTGATCTTGCGCGCGAAGGGCTACGCGCAAGAGCGTGACGGCAACATCATCCTCGTCGGCGCGGCGGCGAAGTAGACGAACCCGTCGAATCGAATCGAGCCTATTTTCCCGTGAATTTCGGCGGCCTACGCTCGGCGAAAGCGCCGAAGGCCTCGCCGAGATCTTGCGACGGGAGGAACGCCGAGTTCCACAGCGCTACGTGACGCAGACCTTGGGCGACGCTCTGTCCATCACCGTCGAGGAGCACTGCCTTGATGCCTTCGACCACCAGCGGCGGGTTGTTGCCGATCTCGCGGGCGAGGGCGAGCGCGGCCTCGGAGAGCGCGAGGGGGCCGGGGTGCACGTCGTTGACGAGGCCGATGGCGAGCGCACGGTTCGCGTCGATGTCGCGACCGGTGTAGGCGAGCTCACGCGTGTGCCCCTGGCCGATGATGCGCGGGAGGCGTTGGAGGCTGCCGAGGTCGGCGACCATCGCCACCTTCACCTCACGCACCGAGAAGCGCGCACGATCGCTGCAAATTCGCACGTCACAGGCGGCCGCGAGATCGACGCCGCCGCCGATGCACCAGCCGTCGATGGCGGCGATGACGGGGACTCGACAGCGCTCGACCGCGTCGAAGGCGCGTTGCAGCTCGCCGATCGTGGCGAGGAGCTTGGTGCGGCTGCGGGCCATGTTGTCGCCCATCAGCAGCGGACCGAGCTCAGGGAGCATCGCCTTGAGGTCGAGGCCGTAGGTGAAGTTCTCGCCGCTGCCACGGATGACCGCCACACGGACGCGTTCGTCGGCGTCGATGTGGGCGAAAGCGCGCGGCAGCTCGCGGAAAAAGTCGGGGCCCATCGCGTTGCCCTTGCCGGGGCCGAGGAGCGTGACGAGGGCGACGTGTTCGTCACCTTCGGGGAGGTCGAGCCGCACGGCGCGAGCCTCGACGGGGTCGGAAATGGCTGATTTTTCGGTCATTCGTGCTCTCCTCGTCCGCGCACTGCGACGCTCGGCGGTATACCTCGCCCGCGTTCGCCCGTCGTACACGCGGCGCGGCGCGCTTCGAAAGGAAGAGAAGGATGAGACGGACGAGACGCCGACGCCCGGTGTCCCGGCTCGAAAAATCCAGTCGGGAGCGTGTCACATCGACGTGGCGCACGGGGCGGGTGCCGTGCAGACTCAATCCACGAATTGACGAGCCGAATCGGGCCCAAGGCTCCACCGAGGTTCGTGCGTCGCTCACTTTGCAGTCGCTTGCCGGAGGTTGCTCCATGCGCGTGTCGCTCCTTACCTCGACCCTAGCTTCGACGATCTCGTCCCTGATCGCGTTGATGTCGCTCTCGAGCCTCGGCTGCTCGGCAGGCAAGACCACCGGCGACGACAGCTTCGACGATCCCGACACCAGCGGCTCCACCGACGACGTCAGCGGCTTCGATCTCGGCAGCCCCTTCACCGACGTCAGCGGGCGCGACGGCACTCCGTGCACCGGGATCGCGTGCCAACAGGTCGACTGCCCAGGCGGAGGGTCGACCACGGTCTCGGGCACCGTCTACGCGCCGAACGGCAAGCTGCCGCTCTACAACGTCATCGTCTACGTGCCCAACGGCGAGCTCTCGCCGCTCAAGGCCGGCGCGCAGTGCGACAAGTGCGGATCGATCGCCTCGGGCTCGCCGATCGTCACCGCGCTCACCGACTACAAGGGCAACTTCACGCTCAGCAACGTACCGGTGGGCTCGAACATCCCGCTCGTGATCCAGCTCGGCAAGTGGCGACGCAAGGTGTCGATCCCGACGGTGACGGCGTGCACCGACACCAAGCTCACCGATCACAACCTCACGCGCTTGCCGAAGAACCAGAGCGAAGGCGACATGCCGCGCATCGCCGTCACCACCGGCGGCTGCGATCGCTTGAGCTGCATGCTCCCCAAGGTCGGCATCGACGCCAGTGAGTTCGGCGTCAAAGGCAGCAAGGCGGCCGTGCACTTCTACTCGGCCGGCGGCGCCAGTGGCCCTGCGGGGATGACCGACGCCAAGCCGTTCTGGAGCAGCACCGCCGAGCTGATGAAGTACGACATCGCGATCTTCTCTTGCGAGTGTTACGAGGCGCCGTCGACGAAGGACGCGACCTCGTACAAGGCAGTCACCGACTACCTCGCCGCCGGCGGCCGCATCTTCACCACCGACTTCCAATACACTTGGTACAAATACAGCCCCGATCCGGGCCTGAAAGCGATCGGCAACATCCCCGGCGGCGCGCCCACGGGGGAGTCTCCGATGATCATCGACAAGAGCTTTCCCAAGGGCAAAGCGCTGGCCGATTGGATGGGCTACGTCGATCCGACGGCGAGCGGCGGCACGGTCAAGCCCGACTACGTCTTCGACAACATCTACACGATCAACAAAGCATCGGTGCAGCAGTGGATGTACTCGGGACCGCCGCACCCTCGCGTCATCACGGTGAACACGCCCGTCGGTAAGCCCGTGGAAGACCAGTGCGGCAAGGCCGTGCACCTCGACGCGCACATCAACCAGACCGACAACGTCGACACGACGTACCCCGCGGGTTGCAAGAGCCCGATCCTCCAAGGTGAGGAGGCCTTCGCCTTCTTCTTCTTCGACCTCGCGTCGTGCATCCAGAAGGAAGACGCCCCGCCGAAGGTGCCGCCGGTCCGGTAATTCCCACCGCCGAAGATTGCTGGCGCGACTTTGGCCGCGCTCGGTCACGCGAGGCATAGATTTGCTATGCTTCTTCCCGATGAGCGAGCCGCGCGATGGCGAGCGGATGGCGCCGGAAGACGCGGCGACCGTCGTCGAGCCCAAACGTGAGCTCCCGAAAGCCCCGTCGCCGCGCGATCTGCCGCAGGCGCGCGGCGGCCTTCGTGACTCCGCGAACATGCCGAGCCAAGCGAGCGGCACGGGACCGAGCGGGACCGGCACCGGGACGCACGGTTCGCTCGGCTCTCGCGGCAGCTCGCGCAGCACCTCGGTCCTGACGCCGCGCGAGACGCTGCAGCTGCAGGAAGTGACGCGCACGCGGTCGTTTCTTCGCTTTTCAGTCGCGCTCGCTTGCCTCGTCTCGGTCTCGATGGCGCTCTTGCGTGGCGATCCGATCGCCAAGCTCGTCTTCCTCATTTCGTCGCTCGCGGTCGTCGCCTCGTGCATCTGGCTCGGCTGGCTCATCCGCAAGGACGAGGGCTACACCGTCGAGCGCGCGCTCGTCACCGGCTTCACCTGCATCTTCGCCGCCTTCGCCGGGATCTACTTCTTCGGCGTCTTCTCTCCGGCGCCGGTGATCATCCCCTTCGGCCTCTGCGTCTTCGGCACCAGCCTGAGCGATCGCGGGACGCTCGCCGTCTTCCTCACGTGCGCCGGGTTGCAGGCGGGGCTGACGATTCTCCTGATGGCGGACGTCTTGCCCGATCATGGAATGGTCCGCGGCGAGCTGCTTTCGATCGTGGAAAAAGGCGTGATCCTCGTGATCATCGAGGCCACGTTCTTCGCCACCTTCCTCATCGCGCGCGTCAGTCGCAACACCACGCTCTACGCGATCGAGCAGCACGACTTCGCGCTTCGTGACATCGCGCAGCGCGAAGCGCTCCTCCGCGAGGCGCGTGGCGAGCTCCGCGAGGTGCTGCGCGCGGGAGGCGAAGGCCGCTACACCGGGCAGACGCTCGACAACTACACGCTCGGCAAGGTGATTGGTCGCGGCGCGATGGGCGAGGTCTACGAGGCGCGGCACGAGCCGACCGGTGAAGAGGCGGCGGTGAAGCTGCTCCTCGAGCACGTCCTCGCGCAAGAAGATCACGTGCAACGCTTCCATCGCGAGGCGAAGATCGTAGCCGGCCTCAACGTCGCCAACGTGGTGCGTGTGCTCGCGGTCGCCGAACGGGGCGCCGCGATCCCCTACATCGCGATGGAACGGCTCCACGGAAAAGATCTCAGCGACTACCTCCGCGAGCACAAGCGCATGTCGCTCCATGCCGTCCTCGGGCTCATCCGTCAGGTCGGCGCCGGGCTCGAAGCGGCGCGCGCGTCGGGCGTGGTGCATCGCGATCTCAAGCCGCGCAACATCTTCCTCGCGCGCTATCCGGAGAAGCGCTCGACGGGCGAGCGCAAGCACGAGCAGTGGAAAATCCTCGATTTCGGCGTTTCCAAGGTCACCTCGGAGGACGCGACGATGACGCGGAGTCGCATGGTCGGTACGCCTTCGTACATGGCACCGGAGCAGATCAGCGGCGGCGAGGTCGATCATCGCACCGACCTCTTCGCGCTCGGAGTCATCGCCTATCGGGCGCTCACCGGGCGGCCGGCTTTCTCCGGAGACGTCGAGTCGGAGATCCTCCACAAGGTGCTGAACGCGATGCCGCCCCCGCCCTCCCGAATCGTCGATCTCCCGCCCGAGATCGACGTCGTGATGGCCATCGCCATCGCCAAGGCGCCCGCCGATCGCTTCGACGGCGCCGACGAGCTCGCGCAAGCGTTGGAAGCAGCCGCGCGAGGCGTCGTCACCCCGGAGCTGCGAGCGCGCGCCGCGCAGGTCCTCGCCAAGCATCCCTGGGCCGCGAGCGCGTAGAGGCGTCATGCCCTGGTCGGACGAGGCGCGCGTGCTCTCCCATCCGTTCGCCGCCTACGCGGAGATCGCGAAACGGGACGCACGCCTCGAGGAGCCGCACGTGCTTCGCGCTCGCCTCGCGCGCCTCGCGGTGGTCGTCGGCACCTTCGTCACGCTCACCGCCGCGGGACGGATGGTGCCATTCCACTTCCTCAGTCCGTCGCTCGCGTTCGCGTGGATCCCGCTCGTGCAGCTGCTCGTGGTCGCGCTGATCGCCCGTATTTTCGCGCGTGAAATGCGTTTTTGCCGAGTCGCCTCGCTCTACCTCGCAGGGCACGGCGGATGGATGGTGCTGCTCCTCGTCGTCGCCGCGGGATGCATCTTCGCGCCCGATCCGGCGGCGCTCGCGCGACTCGCGTTCGGCAGCGGCATCCTCCCGGCGCTGATCCTCGCCACCTTCGTCTCTGGCGTGCTCTCGACGTACGCGTGGCTCCGCGTCGGGCTCGGGCTCTCGCGCGGACGCTCGGCGCTCGGCCTGCTCGTCTTCTACGTCGCGCTCACCTCCATCATCGCCGGCTTCTATCTCGTCACCGGACAGCTCGCACCCCTCTTCTGGGGCCGAGGGCCGACCACGTGATCTCGCGTCCATTCCTCGTCGCGCTGATCTTGCTCGTCCTCGGGCTCGGTATCGGCGCCTTGCGTGATCCGGTGCCGGCGCGCCCACCTGTTTTTCGCGCCGGTTTTCGTGTGCTCGAGGCCGATCTGCACGCGCACACCACGTTCAGCGACGGCGTGCTCTCGCCCTTCGACGTCGTCGTGGCGGCGCGGCGTGCGGGCCTCGATGCCGTCGCCATCACCGAGCACAACCAGGTGTTTCCTGCGCAGCTCGCGCGCGCGTTCGGGCGCTTCATCGGCGGGCCGACGGTGATCGTAGGTGAAGAGGTCACGAGCTCGCGCTTCCACATGCTCGCGTATGGGATCGAGCATCGCGTGCCGCCTTCGCGTGATGCGGCTGCCGTCATCGACGCCGTGCACGCGCAAGGAGGCCTCGCCTTCGCCGCCCACCCTGCCCTCGTCTTCCAGCCCTCGCTCCTGCCGGTGCGCGGCCTCCTCGATGGTAGTGAGGTGATCCATCCGTTGATGTATGCGAGCGACAGCCGCGCGCCGGGCTTTCGTTGGGACGAGATGCGCGACTACTACCTCGACGGTCGCAAGCTCGGACAGCGGCTGACGGCGATTGCGTCCTCCGACTCGCATGCGTTCGCGCTCCTCGGGCTCTGCCGGACGTTCGTCTTCGCGCGGGGTGATGGTGAGGCGGCGATCCTCGAAGCGCTGCACGACGGACGGACCGTGGTCTTCGATCGCGACGGTCACGCGTATGGCGACGCCTCGCTCATCGCCGCGCTCGAACGCGAGCCGCTTCCGGCGAAGGTCGCCCAGCGGGCCTACGCCTCGCGCGATCCGGTCGATTGGATCGGCCGCGCCTGTGGCCTCTTCGGCGCTCTCGGCATCTGTCTCTTGCGCGCCCGACCTCGGGAGCGGAAAGAGATCTCCGCCCATGCTTGAGCTCCACTATTGGCCGACGCCGAACGGCTGGAAAATCACCATTTTCCTCGAAGAAACCGGCCTTCCCTACCAACTCGTGCCTGTCGACATCGGCCGCGGAGAGCAGTTCGCGCCGTCGTTTCTCGCCATCAGCCCGAACAATCGGATGCCGGCGATCGTCGACCCCGAGCCGGCCGACGGGGGACCGCCCATCTCCGTCTTCGAGTCGGCGGCGATCCTCACCTACCTCGCCGAGAAGACGGGCAAGCTGATGCCGAGCGACGTACGTGGTCGCACGCTCGTGCAAGAGTGGCTCGTCTGGCAGGTCGCCAACCTCGGGCCCGTCTCCGGACAAGCGGGACACTTCATTCTCTACGCACCCGAGAAATTCCCCTACGCCATCGATCGCTTCCGCAACGAGACACATCGCCTCTACGGCGTGATGAACGCGCGCCTGGCGAGTCACGCATTTCTCGCGGGCGACTATTCGATCGCCGACATCGCCTGCTGGCCTTGGCTGACGCAGGCGCAGCGCTATGGGCACGATCTCGCCGCCGAATTTCCCCACCTCTCACGATGGTTCGAAGAGATCGGCGCGCGCCCAGCGGTGCAGAAGGGCAAAGCCGTCGGTCGCGAGCTGGTACGCAAGGGGCCGCTCGACGAAGAGAGCCGCAAGCATCTGTTCGGACAGAGGGCCCGCTGATTCCGAGGATCCCGACATCGACCCGACGCGCGCGCCAGATCACCGTTCCGAGCGCTTCCTAGATCACGCCGAGCTTCTTGCCGCAGCGTGTGAAGGCGTCGATGGCGCGGTCGATTTGCTCGTGCGTGTGTTGGGCCGAGAGCTGGACGCGGATGCGCGCTTCGCCTTTGGGGACCACCGGGAAGAAGAAGCCGATGACGTAGATGCCCTCTCCTAGCAGCGCCGCCGACAGCTCTTGCGAGAGGCGCGCGTCGCCGAGCATGACGGGGACGATCGGGTGGATGCCCGGCTTGAGCGTGAAGCCCGCCTTGCTCATGCCTTCGCGAAAGCGCGCGGCGTTTTCCATCACGCGATCGCGGAGCTCGGTCGAGCGACCGAGGAGCTCGAGGACGGCGAGCGAGGCGCCGGCGATCGCCGGGGGTATCGAGTTGGAGAAGAGGTACGGACGCGAACGCTGACGGAGGAGCTCGACGATCTCGCGTTTGCCGGTGGTGAAGCCGCCCGCCGCGCCGCCGAGGGCCTTGCCCAGCGTCGAGGTCATGACGTCGATGCGCGTCTGTACGCCGCAGTGCTCGGGCGTGCCGCGGCCGGTCTTGCCGATGAACCCGCTCGCGTGCGAGTCGTCGACCATCACCATCGCGCTGTATTTCTCGGCCAAATCGCAGATCTTGTCGAGCTTGGCGAGGTAGCCGTCCATCGAGAAGACGCCGTCGGTGGCGATCATGCGGAGGCGCTTGCCGGCGGTGGCGACGAGGGCCTTCTCGAGCGCTTCGAGATCACCGTTGGGATAGCGGTGGCGCTCGGCTTTGCACAAACGAATGCCGTCGATGATCGAGGCGTGGTTGAGCGCGTCGGAGATGATCGCGTCTTCTTCGCCGAGGAGCGTCTCGAAGAGCCCGCCGTTGGCGTCGAAGCACGAGCTGTAGAGGATGGTGTCTTCGGTGCCGAAGAAGGTGGAGATCTTCGCTTCGAGCTGCTTGTGGATGTCTTGGGTGCCGCAGATGAAGCGCACCGAGCTCATGCCGAAGCCGTGCGAATCGATGGCCGCGTGCGCGCCAGCGATGACCTCGGGGTGTGACGAGAGGCCGAGGTAATTGTTCGCGCAGAAGTTGAGGACCGGCTTCCTCTCCGGGCTGCCCTGCAGCTGGACCTGCACCTCGGCCGCTTGCGGCGAGACGATCAGGCGCTCGGTCTTGAAGAGACCGGCCTCGCGAATTTCCTGCAGCGTCGCGGCGTAGACGTCCTTGGCGCGGGTGAACATGGCGGCGGACTCTAGCAAATGTTCTCCACGATCGCGCCACGTGACCTCATGGCGCAGCGCAGCAGCCGACTTCGCACATGCTTCCCCGAATCGAGTTGTTGTACCGTGCCGCGTCATGTCGAAGCCCGTCGTGCTCATCACCGGCGCCAACGGAGAAATCGGGCGCTCGCTCCTCAAGCGGCTCCACACCGACGGGCGCTACCGCGTCGTCACGGTCGACCTGACGCCGCTGCCCGAGTCGTACCGAGGCTTCTGCCTCGAGACGTACGCCGGCAACATCATGGACCGCTATCTCCTCGATCAGATCGCGGCGCACCATGAAATCGAGGTCGTTTTTCACCTCGCGGCGCTCCTCTCGACGCGGGGCGAGCGCGACCCGGATCTCGCGCACCAGGTCAACGTCGAGGGCACGCTCCACCTCCTGCGGATGGCGCAGAACCAGTCGGGCCGGCTCGGGCGCGCGGTGCGCTTCCTCTTTCCCAGCTCCATCGCCGTCTACGGGCTACCGAACGTCGAAGAAAAGAAGAAGGCCGGTCGCGTCGTCGAGGAAGAGTGGTGCGTGCCGATCACGATGTACGGCTGCAACAAGCTCTACTGCGAGCACCTCGGTCGTTACTTCACGAACCACTTCCGTCAGCTCGGCGCCCTCAGTGACGTTTCACGCTTGGATTTTCGAGCTCTTCGCTTCCCCGGCCTCATCTCGGCGGAGACGGTGCCGACCGGCGGGACGAGCGACTTCGGTCCCGAGATGATCCACGCCGCGGCGCAGAAGCTCCCCTACTCCTGCTTCGTCGGCCCGGAGGCGCAGATTCCCTTCATGACCATGAACGACGCCACGCGCTCGCTCCTCATGCTCCTCGAAGCGAAGAAAGAGGCGCTCACCTCGACGGTCTACAACGTCAGCGGCTTCTCGGTGTCGGCGCAGCAAATCGCCGATCGCGTTCGAATGGCTTTTCCCGACGCCAAGATCGACTGGAAGCTCGACGAGGTGCGCGCGCGCATCGTCGACTCCTGGCCCGAGGACATCGACGACGGCCGCGCGCGCCGCGACTGGGGATGGAAGCCGACCTTCGAATTCGAGCGTGCCTTCGACGAGTACCTCCTGCCGACGATTCGGCAGCGGTACGCCTGAGCGAGAGCGTAGACCGGTGCTCTTCGTCTACCTCGGCGCGATTCTCCTCTGCTCGATCCTCTGGGTCCTCGGGGTGTTCCTCTATTGGGACTTCCTCTTCATCCTGCTCCTCAATCTCGGCATCGGCCTCGTCGTGCTCGTCGCCTGGTTCATCGCGCGTAAGCGCGCAGCGAGCGCGGCCGAGGCGCTCGAACGACAGATCATGAGCGGCGCCGCCACCCAGATGGCCAACACCCGACCCGATCGACGCGGCGAAATCGAGGCCATGCGCGACGAGATGCAGAAGGGCTTCGCAGTCCTCCGCGATCACAAGGACGGCGGTCGGGCGCTCGCGACCATCCCCTGGTACGCGATCATCGGCCCGCCCGGAGCCGGCAAGAGCACAGCGTTGCGACAATCGGGGCTCGATTTCCCGATGCAACGTGAAGGCAAGAGCGCCACCCGCGGCGTCGGTGGCACGCGCAACTGCGAGTGGTGGTTCTCCAACGAGGCGGTGCTCCTCGACACCGCCGGGCGTTGGACGGTCGAGCAGGACGATCGCGAAGAGTGGCTGGCGTTCCTCGACATGTTGAAGAAATTCCGGCCGAGCGCGCCGATCAACGGCGTCATCGTGGCGGTCAGCGTCTCCGATCTCGTCAGTCAGTCCGAAGAACAGCTCGAGGAGCTGGCGAAGGCGATTCGGGCGCGCATCGACGAGATGATGGTGCGGCTGGCGATCGTCGTCCCGGTCTACGTCATGATCACCAAGGTCGACCTCGTCGCCGGCTTCGTCGAGTTCTTCGGCGACCTGAAGAAGAGCGAGCGCGGCCGCGTCTTCGGCGCCACCTTCCGCCTCGACGCCGACAGGCGCGAACCGGCGGCCATGGTCGGACGCGAGATCGATCTCTTGCTCCAGGCAGCCCACGCGCGCGCCATCGTCCGACTTGCCGCCGAGCGTGATTTCTCGGCCCGTCCGCGCATTCTTCAGTTTCCCCTCGAGCTCAAGCTTCTGCGCGATCCGGTGTCGTATTTCACCGGCGTCTTGATGCGACCCAATGCGTACCAAGAGACGCCGATCCTGCGCGGCTTCTACCTCACGAGCGGCACCCAAGAAGGTCGCCCGCTCGATCGCGTCATCGGCGGGATGATGCAGGCCTTCGGTCTCGCCGCGCCTCCGGGCCCGACGAATCAAGCCGCGCAGTACGTCGCGCCCGGCACCCAAGTCGAGCACAAGAGCTACTTCGTCACCGACGTCTTTCGCAAGGTGGCCTTCGGAGACAAGGGCGTCGCCTCGCGTCGGAAGTTCCGGAAGACGCTCTGATGGCAGTCCCGACGACGCGCCTCGAGTACAAGATCACGCTCTCTCACGTCGATCGCGGCATCGACTTGCCCGAGACGGCGGTGTTCGTCTCGCGCCATCCTTCCGAGACGCTCGAGCACGTGACGCTGCGCGTGCTCGCGTGGTGCCTCTTCCATGAAGAGGGCATCTCCTTCGGGCCCGGGCTCTCCAGCGACGGCACGGCCGATCTGTGGGTGCACGATCTCACCGGTCGACTGACGAGTTGGATCGAGTGTGGCGCGACCAAGTGGGAGCATCTCCGACGCGGGCTGCAGCAGAACTCGGGCGCCAAGGGACACGTCGTCTTCGTCCAGCCGCGCAAACGTGAAGACCTGGAAGCAGAGATCGCCGCAGCACCCCACGCCAAAGAACGCGCGCAGGTGACGCTCTGGTCGGTCGATCCGGCGCTCGTCGCGGCGCTCGCCGCCCGGGAAGATCGTCGTCAACGCTGGTCGGTCACCATCGTCGGCGATCATTTCTACGTCGAGGCCTTCGGTGAAAACGTCGATGGCGAGGTCGCTCGCGCCGACGCCTGAGTCGAGTGGGCAGCGGCGAGCATCGATATGACGGCGAGATGAGTCCCACGGAAAAACCGAAGAACGAGGCGCCGCGCTCGCGCCTGCGAGACACCGCGCGCCTCCTCGGTCACGTCCGTCGCACGCTGGCGATGGTGGCGTTGGTCGGCCGCTGGCTCCTCGGCGTGCTGGTGATCGCGCAGGTTCTCGACGCGCTCGCGATCATCGCCATCGCCTGGGTCGGCAAGCGCATCGTCGACGCCATCGCCCTCGGCCATCCGCTCCGCGAGGCGCTCACTTGGGTCGCCGTCGAGCTCGCGCTGGTGGCCGCCAAGGCGCTCATCGCGCAGCTCGGCTCGTATGCGCAGCTCGTCCTCCGCGGCGGGCTCGGCCTCCACGTCAACCTGCTGATCCTCGACAAGGCCGCGCGCGTCTCCTACGCGAAGTTCGAGGATCCGATCTTCATGAACGCGATGACGCAGGCACGCCGCGAGGCCTCGTCGCGTCCGCTCGATCTCGTGAACCAGATGCTCTCGCTCTGTCGGCATGCGATCACGCTCGCCGGCTTCGCTGCCTTGCTCTGGTCGCTCGGACCGTGGGCGGTGCTGACGTTGGTGGCGACGGCGCTCCCGCCCTTCTGGGCCGAGGCTCGCCACGCGCGTGAGTCTTTCACGCTGCAGCGCGCCCGCACGATGCGCAACCGCAAGAGCTTCTACCTCGAAGCGGTGCTCACCACCGAGCAGACCGTGAAAGAGGTGAAGCTCTTCCAGCTCGCGCATTGGCTCCGTGAGCTCTATCGAGAAATCCTCGAGGGCTTCCAGAAGGAGGAGGTCACGCTCGCCCGACGCCGCGCGTTTTCGGCCTATTTCTTTGGCCTCCTAGCGACATTGGCACTTTATGGAACGTACGGTTGGATCGTCTCGCGCGCGGTCTCTGGCGTCATCACTCTCGGGAGCATGACGCTCTACGTGATGGTCCTCCGCCAAGGTCAGACGACGTTGCAGGCTGCCCTCTCGTCGGTGGCGCGTGCCTATGAAGACGATCTCTTCATGACCAACCTCGAGGAGTTCCTCGCCGTCCCCGAAGAAGAACCCGACGCCGCCGAAGACCTGGTCGACGACGCCGAAGGAAGCGAAGAGAACGCCGCGCCGCCATCGCTCGCCCTCGAGAACGTCACCTTCAAGTATCCGGGGAGCGAGCGCGAGGCGCTCTCGAACATCAACCTCACCATCGGCGCCGGCGAGACGGTCGCGCTGGTCGGCCGCAACGGCGCCGGCAAGACGACGATCATCAAGCTCTTGGTCGGCCTCCATCGCCCCACCAGCGGCCGCATCCTCGTCGATGGCGCCGACGTCGCGACCATGTCGATGAGCGCGCTCCGCAAGCGCGTCGGCGTCATTTTCCAAGACTTCGCGCGCCTGCAGCTCCCCATGCGCGACAACGTCGGCGTCGGCTGGCTCCCCCAACGCGAGGACGACCGCGCGATCGACGCCGCCATCGACGACGCCGGCGCCCGCGAAGTCGTCGACCGCCTCCCCCAAGGTCTCGCCACGCCGCTCGGACGCGCCTTCGGTGGCGACGACCTCAGCGGCGGTCAATGGCAACGCGTCGCCCTCGCACGCGCCTTCATGCGCAAGAGCCGCATCCTCGTCCTCGACGAGCCCACCGCCGCCATGGACGCCGAGGCCGAGCACGAGATTTTTCAGCGCTTTCGCGATTTGAAACGAGACCGCACGGCCATCCTCATCACCCACCGCTTCTCGACGGTCCGCATGGCCGATCGCATCGTCGTCTTCGAGGGCGGACGCATCGTCGAAGAAGGAAGCCACGACGTGCTCCTCGAGCTGAACGGACAGTACGCGAAGATGTTTCGGTTGCAGGCGGCGGGGTACTTGGAGAGCTGAGCAAGAGATGCTGATCTCTTCCTCGCATGCTCCGCTCGCTCGCGCGCTCGTTCGTGGTCACCGTCGCCGTCACCTCGGCGGCCTGTCGCAAAGATCCTGACACGGCGCGGCCCGATTTGCCGAGCCCCAAGCCCGACGGCATCGCGAGCACGAGCGACAGCGCGAGCACGACCGTCGCCAGCGTCGAGCCGCCGCCCGGGCCGACGAAGAAGCGCAAGCGCTCGGCCGACGCCGGGGCGCCGTGGAAGATTCCGAAAGGGCCGACGCCCTCGTGGAGCGATCTCGATCCGCGGAATTCGACGACCGCGGATGGCCACGCGATCTTCGTTCGCGATGACGACATCTGCTACTTCGAAGTGCCGATGAAGAAGCCGCCGAAGATGATGCCGACGGGGTTTCGGCAGATGGATCAAGTGCCGATCGATTGTCCGCCCGAGCTCGACGATCCGGCCTGGGACGAGTGCAGCTATTCGACGTTGATGGCGCCGAAGACGCCACCAGGCGACTGCTATTGCTTCTCGCTCGGGGGCAATCCGCCGCCTCCGCCGCGCCTCGTCCATTGCCCGAAAAAATGAGCGCGATTCTCCTCGCAGCCGTGCTCGCTGCCCCTTCGGTGACGGCGGCTCCCGAGAGCACCGAAGAGCTGCGGGCGCTCGAGCAAGTGGTCGCCGACGACGCGGCACGATGTCGGCGGTGGTACCTCGGATGGCTAGCCGGATTCGCGCTCTCCAGCGTCGGTGAGCTCGTCTATGCGCGCGACTTCGCCGACGAGGGACATCGCATCGATGCGCGTGTCGGCGCCTTCATGAGCGGGCTCGGGTTCGTCTCGACCGCCGTGTTGCCTCCGCCGCAGGTCTTCTACGATCGACCGAGCCGCATCGATGCGGCCTTGCTCCACGAGCGCCTCGAGGACGCCGCCGATGCGGAGAAACTCGGCCGTTCGTGGCTACCCTACGTGCTCGGGGTGGCCGCCAACGGCGCCGCCGGCGCGTATCTCGCGTTTCACCACGATCGCAAGGTGTCGGGGCTTCTCCAACTGGCGGTCGGGAGCGGCGTCAGCATTCTCAAGATTCAGCTGCTGCCGACGACGGCGCTCGACAAGCGCAATGCGAGCGCGAGCGCTTCGATCACGCCGCTGATCGGCACCAATTTCGTCGGCGTCGGCTACGCGATGACGCTCTAGCGATCGGCTCTGTCGCGGTCAGTTGCCGCTGGACGCCGATGGAGATGCCGACTCGTCGGGGGCCGGGTCGTCGCCTTCCGGATCGTCGGAGCTCGCTTCGTCGGCGCTGGCGCTCGTTTGCGTGCGGGGCTCGGTTTGCCGGTTTTTACCGCCCCTTCCGCTGCGGGTGATGAGCACGCCGGAGACGACGCCGCCGGCGATGACGACGAGCGCGAGCACGAGCCAGAGCGTGCGCTTGCTCCCGGCCTTCGGCGCGGCCTCGGTGCTCGCGAGCTGAATGTCACCGGGTTGCGAGAGCACGGGCGCGCGCATCGTGCTCGCCGTGTCGATCGCTACCGGGCTCGGCGCGCCACCGAGGAGCGGAAGAAGTGCGTCGATCGCTTCGCGTGCGTCGGGAAAACGTTCGGTCGGCTCGCGCGCGCAGGCGCGGAGAAACCAGACGTCGAAGTCTGCCGGCAGGCGCGCGCCGACGTCGTACTTGGCGGCGCGGGTGCTCGCCGGCTCGATCGGATCGATGATGATCTCCCGCATCAGCTGGATCGGCCCCGAGCCCTCGGTGTTGAGCGCGTTCCAATAGCTGAGGCCGGTGAGCAGCGCGTAGGCGATGAGGCCGAGGGAGAAGACGTCGGTGGAAGGCCGAATTTTTCCGCTCTCTTGCGATTGCTCGGGCGCCATCCACATCGGCGTGCCAATCGATTCGGTCTGGCCGCTCTTGGTGCTCGACTCGAGGACCAGCTTGGCGATGCCGAAATCGAGCACCTTGACGGTGAAGGCGACGCCGGTGCGACGAGGTGCGGCGAGGAAGATGTTGTCGGGCTTGAGATCGCGGTGAACGATGCCCGCCGCGTGCGCTGCGCCGAGCGCATGGCCGAGCTGCGTGAAGACCTCGGCGATCACCTTTGGCTCGAGCGGTCCGTGCTTCCAACGTTCGCCGAGGGTCTCGCCCTTCAAGAGCTCCATCGCCAGCCACGGCATCTGCGTCTCGACGTCGACCCCCGCGGCGACGACCTCGACGATGTGATCGCTCTCGATTTTTCCGCCGATTTTCGCTTCTTGCACGAAGCGACCGCGGAGCTTCTCGTCGGCGACGAGCTCGGTGTGCATCACCTTCAGCGCGCGCTGTTTGCCGACGCTGAGCTGCTCGACGATCCAGACGCCGCCCATCGCGCCCTGGGAGAGTCGCCGGATGATTTTGAAATCACCGCCGAACGTCGAACCGATGGCGAGCTGAGCAGCGGTCGTCACTGCGCGAGAGTACACCGAGCCTCACGCTCGGAGATCGTGAAGAATCGGTTTCAAACCAATTCAAACCTGCGCGGCGCGACGCCCGAGCACGAAGAGAAAGAGCAGCGCCGCGAGCGCATAACAACCGACACCGAGGAGGAACGCGAACGAGAGGCCGCGATGAATCGCCACGTAGATGGCGACGGCGGTGCCAGCCACGCCGAGCATGCCATTCACGCCCCAGCACCAAGAGACGAGCCCGGCGTCGTCGGGGAGCGTCTTCATCCCCAGCGGCAAGGGCATCCCGAGGAGCATGCCGAGGGGCGCGATGGTGAGCACGACGCCGGCTGTGCGCACGCCGATGGGGAACGCAACGAGCCAAGCCGCGATGCGCTCGCTCCCGAGTAGCGCCAGCAGGAGCACGACGAGGAGCGCGCCGAAGACGAGCTTCACACGTGAAGGATCGATCTTGGCGGAGAGGAGCGCACCGGCGCCGGTCGAGAGCAGGAGCGACGAGAGCACCGCGGCGAGAGAGAGCGTGGGGTTGCCGACGACGAGGATGCTCTGCTGCAGGAGCTTCATCTCGACGAGCATGAAACCGAGCCCGAGTAGGGAGAAATAGGCCGTCGGCGCCACCAGCGCGCCCTTCTTCGGGAGGCGTCGCAAGAGGACGACCAGCGGCACGACGAGGAACGCACCGACGAGCGCGAAGACGGTCACCAGGCTCTGGCGGAGGACCTCGACGTCTTTGCCGGCCTTCGCCCCGGGGCGCGCGCGAAGGAAGAAATAGAACGGCCGATCGTCGGTGTTCGGCTCCATGTCGAAGGGGAACGACGCGTAGACGGCAGCGCGATCTTTCCCGGTGACGAGCTTCTCGATGTCGGGATCGCCACCGGTTCGACCGGGCGTGTAGGCGTTGCCGAAGTGGAGCCGCGCGCGCACCTCGTCGGTCTTGGCGATCTCTTCGGCGGTGAAGGGCGTGCGCTTGACCATCACTTGCGTCAGCTCGCGACGCAGGAAATACGGGCTCGCCACCGAGGATGCGATGATGTGCTTCTCGGGCTCGGTGATGCCGCTCTGGCGCAACGCTTCGACGACGATGCCGACGCCCTTGATGGCGTCGTACTCGGGGTCGTGCCGCGCGCGGAGGAACGAGAGAATGCCGCCGTCGTTGGTGCGCGCGAGGTAATCGCGGAAGGCCTCGACCGTGTAGAGATAGTTTTCGGTGAGCGCGAAGGCGCCGGCGCCGGTGGCTGCACCCGAGTCGACCCAGGTGACGGTGACGACGTCGTACTGCGCCGGATCGCGCTTCACCCAAGTGCGCGCGTTCTCGTAGTGGATGTCGATGCCGGGCAATTGATAAGGCCGGCCCGACCACCAGGCGAAGTCCTCGTTGACGATCTTGCCGACGAGCGGGTTGACCTCGATGCCGACCACCGGAGCTTTTCCGAAGTGCTTCGCCATCAAGACGTCGAGCCCGCCGCCGACGCCGAGCACCAGCGTCGAGCCCGTCGGCCGCAGGTAGTGCGGGAGCGCGGCGATGTCGTACTCGAGGTAATCGAGCTTCGAGACGTCGCGATCGGGCATGTATTGAATCTGCGTGCCGGCGACGCCTTCGATCATCAAATCGAACTGCACTTCATGCTTCGCCGGGTACGTCTCGGAGAGGCCCCAGGTGCAAAATAGGCCCCATTTCACGACCACGCGGGAGAAGTCGTTCCAACGATCTTTGGCGATGCCGACGACCTTGGAGTTGCGGATGACCGGGAGCGAGAAGGTGTCGTCGTCGATCCACTTCGTCTTGCCGATGCCGAAGGCGGCGACGAGGAAGACGACGGCGATGATCGCGGGAACGCGCTTCTTCGCTTGCAGGAGAAAGAGGGGCGCTGCGAGGCCTGCGAGCGCGGCGATGGCGAACATCGCCTTCGGGGCGGCGACGCGATCGAGGAGGAGCACCGCGACGACACACCCGATCGCAGCGCCGAAGAGGTCGATCGCGTACCAGCGGGAGAACTCGCTCTTGCGCGCCTCGAGCACCACCGAGACGATCACGCCGCCGACGAGGAACGGGAGAAAGAGCGCGCCGAAGACGTAGAGGTGCGCCATTTGCCCGGCACGGCCCTCTTCGCCGAGCGTCGGGTAGTTCTTCAGGTAATAGAGGGTGGCGACGGCGATCGAGAGCGAGAAGAGCACCGAGGCGTGCCCGACGCGCTCGTCCGGATCGACGTCGACCTTCCCCCGCAGCGTCACCCAGAGCGCGCCGGCGCCGAGGCCGAGCATCGCCACGCTGATGCTCATGAACGCGAAGTAGTAGCCAATCGTCCCGGAAAAGACGCGTGTGAGGGCGATCTCCATCAAGAGGAGCGAGGCGGTGACGATGCCGAAGGCGATGCGCGCGAGCATGGGGCGGTGCAGTCCTAGGCCAGATGGGCAACGAAATGCACACAAAATGAGCTGGTTGAGGCGTCATGTGCTTCACTTCGAGGGGGGACGGGGAAGTCGGAGCTCGCCTTGTCGATCGTCTCGCGCATCGCTCATTCGTCCGCACACGCAGAGGCCACGGCCGCTTCACCCGGCGGCAAGCCGTGGTGGGAGACGCTCTCTCCCGACTTCCCCTTTCGCCAAGAGCCGTTCGCGCTCGGCGCGGTCGATCGGGTGCGCGTCGGGCTGACCGCGGCCAGTGACGTGCTCCTTCGTACGCTCGGCGCCTGCATCGCCGGCCCGCTCGCGTTCCCGCTCGGCTACCACCCGGCGAAGTTTCGCGACGC
The DNA here is from genome assembly GCA_025363655.1 of Deltaproteobacteria bacterium. Taxonomy (GTDB): domain Bacteria; phylum Myxococcota_A; class Polyangia; order Polyangiales; family JADJMO01; genus JANYDK01. The sequence goes on from JANYDK010000041.1 coordinate 46,081, forward strand.
GCTGCGGGCCCGTGATCTCTACGTACCGATCGCGCGCAGCGGCGATCCGACGAAGTTTCTCACGAGGCCGCCGCGCGGCGTACGCATCTCCTCGCACCCCGGCCGTCACCCGCTCTTCCGGCCGGACGACGGCGACTGCACCGATCTCTACTTCGAGAGCCCGTACGTGCCGTTCGATCCAGCGCAGCGTCGCGACTATCTGAGGCACGAGAAGAACCGCATCGCCCACGCACGTTTCTGGAAGCACCACGGTCCCACCTCGCGCCCGACGATCATCGCCGTGCACGGATTTTCAGCCGATTTGTACCACCTCAACGAGTGGTTCTTCGCGCTGCCTTGGTTCTACAAGATGGGGTGTGACGTGCTTCTCTTCACGTTGCCCTTCCACGGCAAGCGGCAGACGCGCTTCTCGCCCTTCTCGGGTCACGGCTTCTTCGCCGGCGGCGCTGCGCGCATCAACGAGGCGTTCGCCCAAGGCGTCCACGACTTGCGCGTGCTCGTCGATTGGTTGGAAGAGCGCGGCGTCAGTGACATCGGCCTCACCGGCGTCTCGCTCGGCGGCTTCACCTCGGCGCTCGCGGCCACCGCCGAGCCGCGCCTCAAGTTCGTCATCCCCAACGTGCCGGTCGTCAGCATCGCCGACCTCGTCCTCGAGTGGCACCCCATCGCCGAGGCGGTGCGTCTCTCGCTCGCGGCGGCCGGTCGCACCCTCGTCGATGCTCGTGAGCTCCTCGCGGTGAGCAGTCCGCTCAGCTATCCGAGCCTCGTGCCGCGCGAGCGCCTGATGATCGTCGGCGGCGTCGGCGACCGCCTCGCCCCTCCGAAGCACGCCCGCCTGCTTTGGGATCACTGGAACCGCCCGCGCATGCATTGGTTCCCCGGGAGCCACCTCGTGCACCTCGACCGCGGCGAGTATCTCCGCCAAGTGGCGCGTTTTCTCGGTGAAATCGGCTTTCTTCCGCAGCGTTCGACGAAGGCGGCTTGAACCAGCTGGCCTCTTCGACCGCGGGGACTTTTCCGAAGGGGTGCACTACAGTCCGCCTGCCGATGAGAACCCCCACCCTCGAGCTCTATTTCGATTTTTCGTCGCCCTATTCGTACCTCGCGCACACGCAGGCCGAGGCCGTGGCGCAGCGGGCGGGAGCGCAGCTGGTGTTTCGGCCGATGCTGCTGGGGGCCGTTTTCAAGGCGATTGGCCAGGTCGATGCGCCGATGCTCAGTTGGTCGGAGGCGAAGCGCCTTTGGACGATTCGCGACCTCGAGCAGTGGGCTGCGCACTACGCGGTGCCGTATCGCTTTCCGTCGCGCTTTCCCATGGGCACGGTGAAGGCGCTCCGTTGTCACCTCGCGCTCGAGATGCTCGAGGGTGAAGGAAACGCAAAGGCGCTGCGTGCCTTCCGCGCGGCTACCTTCGCTGCCTATTGGGCGGAAGATCGCGACATCGCCGACGACGCGGTGCTCGGCGACATTCTCACGGCGAGCGGCGCCGATGCGGCGACGGTATTGGCGAAGACGCAGGACAAAGCGATCAAAGACGCGCTCTTCGCGGCCACCCAGCGCGCCACCTCGGCGGGCGTCTTCGGCGCGCCGACGTGGGTCGTCGACGGCAACACCAAAGAGCTGATTTGGGGCCAAGACCGCCTGCCGCTGGTCGAAGATCAGCTTCGCGCGGCCCGCGGGACCTGACGGGCACCGGCGTTTCGTCGTTCAGATCGGACGCGCCCAAACCCCGAAGGTGAAGCCGCCTTTGCCGGGGCCGTCGACCTCGATTTGGAATTGGTATTCGACGTCGCTCTGCTGACACCACGACTTGGTCATCTCGATGATGGCGACGGGGCTCTTGGTCTTGTCGTCGGCGACGAGCGCGCCGTCTTTCGTCTCGACGAGGATGTCGAGGTCTTTGATGGTGTCGTCGGCGGTGGCGAAATAGCGGTAACAGAAGCCTCCGCGGAGCTTGATGAAGAAGGTGTCGCGCTTGTCCTTGGTGTGATGGATGCGACCGACCATCGGCTTCGCGTACTCGACGAGGCCCGCGGGGCCGCCACATTTGTCGGCGATGAGCGCGTAGTCCTTGGCGTGCTTGCCGGAGAGGTCGAGTTCCTTCCAACACTCGGCCTCGCTCACCGTCGCCGGGGGAAATTTGGGCTTCTGCGGCATCGTCACCGTCATCTCGAGGGCGACCGGCGACTCGTTCGGATCGAGGTCTTCCTCGGGCTCCACCACCGCGACCGTGGAGGCGCTCGCCGAGGGCGTCGGTGCTTCGGCGGTAGGCTTGGGGGTGATCGGCCCGCCGCTCGTCGCGCTCGGACCTCCGCAGGCGAAGGCCTGGAGCGAGAGGAGCGACAAGAGACCGGCGGCGACGACGAGACCGAGCGCGCGCGTCTTCATGAAAGCGAACTTACGCCGGCGTGCGCCGACGTAAAGATGGAATAAGCTGCCCCGATGCCGCTCACCCCGCTCGCCTTCCTCACTGAAAAACTGCCTGCGCTGTACGAGCGCGGCGTCGCCCTCCTTCGTGCTCGCGCCGAAGGTGGTGACGCCCGTGCCAAGCAAAACCTCGCCGACGTCGTCGACGCTTCGGGCACCGGCTTCGTCACCATCTCGGGGCACGGCACCGTCTGGCTCACCGTCGACAAGGGCGTGATGACCACGAGCGAGGCTCGCCCAGCCGGCCTGCCCGTGCGCATCGCCATCCAATTTCCTGGTGACGCGGCGCTGCACCTCTTGAAGCTCGCCGATCAGAAGAACGCCTACGAAGACGATCGCGCCGCCATCGCCGCTGCGCGCACGTCGTCGAAGCGCTTCGAGGACGCGCTCGCCGGTCGCAAGATGACCTGCCAATTCACCCTCAAAGACCCGGCCATTCTCGATGACGACGTGGTCGTCGACGTCGGCCTCAACGTCGAGACCATCCCCGAGAAGCCCGGCTTCACCGCCGAGCTCAAGTACGACGATCTCGTCGCGCTGATGGAGAAGAAGCTGCAGCCGCAGTCGCTCCTCATGGGCGGCAAGCTGCGTTTGAAGGGCGACTATTCGCTCGCGATGCAGGTCGGGATGCAGATGATGGCGGCGGCTGGAAAGAAGTAGGACGCGTGCTGCGGTGGCTTTTTCTCGGCTTCTTCGCGTCTCTCGCGAGCTGCACGCGTGAACGTGGGGCCGAGAAGAACATCGCCGCTGTTCCCTCCGAGACCAAGGGCTCACCGAGCGTGACCGCGGCTCCGGCTCCGGCGCCGGCTCCAACACCGACCTCCACCGACGAGCTCCCGGCGTATCTGGCGCATCTCGAGAAGGACGGCGATCTCTACGCGAGAGTCGGCGCCACCATCGTCGACGCGCCGGCGGCCGACATCGCGGTCTTACGTGCCTATCCGCGCTTCCTCGGCAAAGGTCCGCTGACGCCGAAGGGCGAGCGCCTGACCCTCCTCACCGCCAAGACCAGTTATCTGGCGAGCGAGGAAATCAGGGTGATTCACGTGCACGAGGCGACCAAGGCGGGCGTCGAGCTGTACGTGATGGGACCGAAAGCCATCTATGGCGAATACGTCGACGGCAAGCTCGCCTCGAAGGCGGCGAAAGCTCCCATCGACGGCTACGACGGCGCGGTGATCAAGAGCCCGGAGGCCGACCACAACTACGAGGTGAGCGTGCACAAGCTGCCAGTCGGCACGCACACGCTGCAATGGCGCTTCGCGACGCTCTCGGGTCCGACGGTGATCGATTCCAACGTGCTGACGATCGAAGTGCACTGACGATCGCGGTCATCCTGCGAGCTCAATGTCGCGGACAACCAGCGCGGAGAGCAGTGAAGGGCTCTTCGGCTCCGATCACGAGCGCGCCGTCTTCGACGAAGAAGCTCATCTTGTCCTCTGGAACGAGCTCGCCGCAGCGAGGGAGGACCGTGTGGAAGCCGTCGCGGGACGAGAGCACGATGACGTCGCCGCCGAGCGCGAGGGTTCCTCGAGGCTCTCCACTCGGCTTTTCACCGACCCAGATGCTCGCGTCTCGCAACGCGATCGCGCGACGCGCCGTGAGTGGCGTCGGACCGGTGTTCGTCGTGCCAAAGCCGCAGCCGAGCGGGCGAAAGCGATGCGTTTTGGCGACACGCAGCTCCTCGCGACGAACCCACCCATCGACGACGAGGCCGTCCTCGTAGTGGAGGTGAAGACCGAGGCTCGATTCCTCGATCTTCACGCGCAACCCCGGTTGCGCCGTCATCTCGAAGACCGACGGTCCGCCGGGCACGAGTGCGATCCCGAGGGACGAGCCTCCAAGGTGGTAGTCGACGACCGTGGCGCTCGCAGGCACGACGTAGCTCGTCGGCGCATCGGTGAGAACGCGGCCAATGGCGACGTCGGCGCACGGCGTGACGACGCCGTCGAGGATCAACTCGTTGGAGACGGGCGACACCACCGCGGCGTGGCCGATGGAGGTCGAGAGCGTCAACGGCGCGCCCACAGGCACGTAGGCAGCCTCGCCCGCAAGCGGGATCCGACGACGCGCCGCGAAGCGAAGCTGTCCCCGCTGCATCCAGCCTTCGAGCGAAAAACCCCCTGCCGCCGTCGCCTTCAGGCGCAGACGAGCCTCGGCGAAGGGGCCGACGAAGGTGCTTTCGAGCGCCAATTCGTGATCGTTGAAGGTCGCGAAGGGCACCTCGTCGGCGCGTTCGGCGCTGAGCGTGACGAAACCGCTGAGCGCCATTCCGCCTTCGATGACGCACCCTCGACCGGGGCTCGCCGCCGACCGACGCGGGAAGCGATCGACCTCGCGCGACACCGGCACGTGCGCCGCGTGAAGCCCACGAGGCGTCATCACGAGTGCAAACGCGATCGCGATCCCGATCGCAGCTGCCACCGCACAAGCGAGTGCGAGCGTTTGGATCGACCGGCGCCGAGGCGATGACACGACGGAGCGACAACCGTGTTCGGGTGAGGTTCCCGAGTCGACTCGAGCGAAGCGCGTGCGGGAATGTTCCGCGAACCCATCGAGTTGATCGGGAGCGAGCGTGTCGCGCCGTGCCGGTCGCAGACAGCTCGCGAGGGGATGGATCCATGCGCACATACATCGTGCCGCTCGCCGCGGCTTTGGGCCTTTTTCTCGGGTCGGGATGCTTCGAAGCGATGGGCTCGTCGAACGGGCCCTCGCCCCAGACCGCGTCTCCCGCGCCGACGGTCGGCCTCGCTTCCACGGACCCGGTGCCGAACGTGCCCGTCTATCCGAGCAGCGATCCGCCGAAGCCTTGCGAGGTGGTCGGCGTCCTCGACTTCCACACCGACGCCACCTCCGAGGACAAAGGCTTCGACGAGCTGCGGCGCGAAGCCGCTCGACTCGGCGCCGACGCGGTCATCTCTGCAGAATTCGAGCACGGTGAAGAAGGCGAGAAATCGCACCTTTCGGGCGTCGCCATTCGCTACAAGTCTCTCGACGAGCGTCCGATCGTCGAAGTCGGCCGCATCGACATCGCCACCCCGGAAGATGACGACGACAAGGGCTTCGAAAAGATGCGAGCTCAGGCGCGCGCGCTCGGGGCCGACAAGGTCGTCAACGTCCACTTCGAGCACGGCGCCGAAGGAGGCATGTCGCACCTCACGGGAATTGCCGTGCGCTACGTGAAGGCCGGAGGCTGAGCATGTACCGCGCGCCGCTCTCGACCTCGAGTCTTCTGCTCATGGTCTCCATGATGGTCGTCACCACTTCGGGAGCGGGTTGCGGCGAAATCATCTTCCGTTCGCATGGGCCCGAGCCCGAGCACACCGCATTGGCTGCCGCGCATCCCGTCGTCGGGACCAACCCGACCCCGATGATGACTCCGGTGCTCACGAACGGTGGAGCCGAGGCGCACGACGCCGAGATCGTCATCCCGCCGCTCGATGGCCCCCTTCCCTATGAGGCGAGCCGCATCCAGGTCTTCGCCTCCAAGCACATCGACGCTCTCACCGAGGTGGTCGGCGTCCTCGACATGCATACCAGCGCAAACAGCGAGGACAAGGGCTTCGATCTCTTGCGCATGCGCGCCCTCGCGCTCGGAGCCGATGCGGTGATTGGGGCCGAGTTCGAGCACGGAGAAGGCAACGAGCCCTCGCACCTGTCGGGGATGGCGGTGCGCTACGTGCGCTAGGTCCTTGACTGAATTCCGAGCACGCTCAAATATGAGCGCAGTCGGTTTTCCAGGGAGGCCCCGTGCACGACCTCTTCGCTCCTGCCCTTCTCCCGCGTCTCCTCGCGGTCGCCGTCTTTCTCGTCGGCCTCACGCTGATCTCGGTCGGTCTCGGCTTCGCGCTCGAACGCTCGGCCTTCGGGCGCGCGCGCCGCATCTGGTCGGTGCCGCTCGACCCCGGTCAGCTCCGTTGGGAGGCCTCTGCCAACGTCCGCTTCCATCTGCTCGCGGTGCCCGTTTTCACCCTCGTCTTCGGCAGCGGCGCGCTTCGCTTCGCGCCCTCGACGGTGGTCTCGTTCCTCGCCACCTACGTCGCCAGTTGGGTGAGCTTCGAGCTCTATTTCTACGCGATGCACCGCGCGCTCCATGCGCGTGCGCTCGTGCGCTTCCATCGGCTGCATCACCGCTCGCGTGTCACCACGCCGCTCAGCGGCTTCTCCATCTCGCTCGTCGAGGGGCTCGGCTGGCTCGTCGGCTATCTCGCGCCGCCCCTCGTTTTTTCGGCGATCATGCCGATTTCACTGCCCGGATGGATGGCCTACTTGGTGGTCAATTGGACCGGCAATCCGCTCGGCCACGCCAACCTCGAGCTCGGCTCGAAGCTCGGCGCCGGGCGTGCTTTCTCCAACGTCATTCATCCTTTCGTCTATCACGCGCTTCACCACGCTCGCTGGCAAGGGCACTACGGGCTCTATTCGGCGAGCCTCGATCGCCTCCTCGCGACGGAGTGGTCCGACTGGCCTTCGCTCTATCATCGAATCATGGCGCAGCGTCCGCTCGAGAGTCTGAAGGCGAAGGGTGACGATGCCGGGCCGACGTGAGCTGAACAAGGAGGACAAGCGTCGACGCATTCGCGACGCGGCCTGGTCGCTCTTTCGCGAGCACGGCTTCGACGCCACGACCACCCGCGCCATCGCCGAACGGGCCGAAATCGGCGTCGGAACGCTCTTTCTCTATGCGCCCGACAAGGACGCGCTCCTCTTTTCGCTCTTTCGCGACGAGCTCGGCGACATCGTCACCAAGCGGTTCGCTCGCGTGCCGGAGCGTGCGCTGCTCGATCAGCTCCTCTATGTCATTCGTGGCTTCTACGAACGTTACGCCGAAGACCCTGCCCTCGCGCGAAGGTTCGTGCCGCTCATCCTCCGCCTCGAAGGTGACGCGCTCGCCTCGTACGCTGCCCTCAACGCCGACTTCTTCGCCCGCGTCGGCGCCCTCGTCGAGGCCGCGAAGACGCGAGGTGAAGTGCGCGCCGACGTCGACGGCGCCGTCCTCGGGGTCAACGTCCTCGCCATCTACGCGTACTTCGTCCTCGGGTGGCTCCTCGGCCCTGCGCCCCGCGTGAAGGACGGCCTGGCGAGCCTGAAGCCTGCCCTCGCGTCGCTCCTCGACGGCGTACGCCCTGTGAAAGCAGGCGTTTCCGCACGCGAAGGGCGTCGAAAATAATTTGAGCCGGTCGGCCGAGGTGGGCGCCTCTCCCACGATGAGGAGACCGATCGATGCCCATCACGCCCATCACGCGCCGCTCGAGCCGCTCACGCCGTTTGCTCTTTCCCGCGTTGGCCATCCTCGGCATGGGGCTCGCCGCGTGCGGAGGCACCGACGGCAACATCGAAGATCCCGGTCCCGGCAGTGACGCGGACGGCGTCGACACCAACGGCAGCTCGCTCGATGGCGGCGGCAGCGACACCCGCACGCCCACCGACGGCAGTGGCGGCACGGACACCAGTACGACCCCACCGGGCACCGACACGGGCACGACGCCTCCCGGCACGGACACCGGCACGACCCCTCCCGGAAGCGACACGGGCACGACCCCTCCAGGGACCGACACCGGCCCTCCCATCTCCACCGCGGGAAATCCCGATGGATCGTGCAAGGCGGGCGTCCCTGCGCTCGGCGTCGCGGTCGACGTCTCGAAGCCCACGACCGTCGTCGGCACCGGCACCGCCGCGAGCTGCACGTTCGCTTCGTTGCAGGCCGCCACCACGCTCGGCGGCATCATCACCTTCAACTGCGGAAGCGCGCCGCTGACGATGCACGTGACGTCGACCCTCAAGCTGCCGACCACCAAGAGCACGGTCATCGACGGCGGCAACAAGATCACCCTCGACGGCGGCAGCGCGGTGCAGATTCTCCGCTTCGACAGCGCCGACTTCCGCGCCAACGAGAACCGCCTCACCCTTCAGCATCTGACGCTCACCAACGGCAAGATGACCCCGACGAAGGCCATTCCGGTGGCTCCTGCCCCTTGTTCGCAGGGTTGGAACGACGGTGAAGGCGGCGCGCTCTACATGCGTGATGGGAATCTGTCGGTCATCGACTGCATCTTCACCGGCAACCAAGCCGCGCCGCTCGGCCCCGACACGGGCGGAGGAGCGATTTACGTGCTGGGGAGCAAGCACGGTGCGGTGATCGTGAAGAGCACGTTCAATGGCAATCGCGCCAGCAACGCCGGCGCCGTCGGCGGTTTGTTCTGCGAGCTGAACATTTACGACAGTCTCTTTACGGGCAATACCGCGACGGGCAATGGCGCGAACAGCGACGATGCCAGCAAGTGCAGCTTCATCAACAATGGGCAGCACGAGGTGGGTTCCGGAGGGAATGGCGGGGCGATTTACAGTGACGGAGCGTCGGTGAACGTCACGCTCTGTGGCGACAAGATCGTCGACAACGCCGCCGGGACTGGGGCGTTTGGCGGTGGGCTATTTTTCACGAGCAACGACTTTGGCGGCACGTTGTCGATCACCGATACGACGATGACGGGGAACACCGGAGGGCATTGGACGAGCGTCGCCGGGGGGACCGTGAAGAATGCCGGGACGGCGGTGGGGACGAATGCGAAGAGCATTTCGATCGCCAGCTCGACCCTGCAGGGGGTGCCGTGAAGCTTCGAGCGGCCCGTGACGAGGCATCGACGTCAGCGAGCACCCAAATCGGCATCCGCCCCATCGGTAAACCGCAAAGGCAATAGGCGCTCTGCCTTACGCAATACGGCCGAGCCGCGTCTGGTCATACGCGCGACCATCCCCAATTGTCGATGGAGTGGATACCACTTGTTGAAGTCGCCCAAAAAACTCGCCGGAACGCTGAACGGCAGCGCGCGCGTGGCGTGCACCATGTTGGCGGCGACCATCATGCCGAGCTCGGGTGCGAAGCGGAGCTTGGGCTCGGTGTCGATGCGAATGCGAAAGAACTCGCCGGCGAGCGCGTCGAGGAGCCCGCGGTACCAGAGGTGCGTCACGAAGTACGACGAGGTCCCGGTGAAGCCGAGGACGAACTGCGGACGGGCGACGAGGCCTCCATCGCTGAGCACCGGGGCGTGAGGAATCGCCCGCAGGTGCGACGTGCAGTTGACGACCCACGCACCGGCTTCGATCGGCTGCGACTGAAGCTCACCGCGTGAGCCGCGCAATCGATAGGTCATCGTCGTGCCTTCGATGTCGACGAGGTGTCCGCGAATGACGCTCGTCGTCGCTCGGCGAATCGTCTTCGCTTCGTCCATCGCCAAGAGCGCGAAGCGGCAGTTGCCGCCGTCGCCGAAGACGGTGTGCACCTTCTCGTCGCGCTCGAGCCTCTCCATCACCGCGCGCTCGTTCTGCCCGTCGAACAAATCGACGATGTCGAGGAAGAGGTGCCCCGCGAGGTGTCCTTCGACGTGGCGTCGCCAGCCGAGCACGTAAGTCGTGTCGCGCCGGAAGAAGTACATCCCGCTCCCCGCGAGCACGTGAATCGCCCTTGATTTCCCGGCGCGCGCGAGGTGCATGACCACGTCCATCGCCGTCTTGCCGCTGCCGACGATGTACACCGGCGCGTTGCTCTCGAGGAACTCGGGCGTGCCCAGCACCGGGTCGGACACGCCGACCGAACGCACCTCTGTCGAGCTCACGGGAAACGGCGGAAGCATGTGGATGTCGGCGCCGGTCGCGTGCAACAGACGCCGCGCGCGCACGCGAACGGGCGACGTGCCTGCGTCGACCGGAGACGTCTCGAGCACGACGCGCCCGTCTTCGACGCGATGAGCTTCGTAGCCATGACCGAAGAGCGGAACGACCTCGAGATGCCCTGCCGACACGCTCGGTACGCTCTTCAAGTGCTCGATGACCTCGGGCTTGGTGGCGAGATACTCGGGCGGCCGCTTCAGCGCCCACGGCTGATCGCCCGCCGTGAACATTCGATAAGGCTGATGGAGCCGCACGAAGTCGTACTGGGCAAGCCACTGTCCGCCCCAATCGGCGTTCTTCTCGAGGACGACGACGCGATCACCTTTGCGCAGGTATTTCGCGGCGGCGTTGAGCGCGTTGAGGCCAGCGTAGCCTGCGCCGACGATGCAGAGCTCGCAGTCGTGGGTCGTCGTGATCGGCGTCTTGGGCGTCATCGGCGTCATGGATGAGGAGGATACATCGCCAAGACGGACGCCATCTCCGCCCGCCGGTAGAGGGGCCCGTGCGCTGGGGGCTGATGTTCGAGGGAGTTCTCGTCCCCGGCGTCGCGCTGCACGCGATGAGGCCGGAGGTTGGCCGTGAAGCTGGGGTCGATCGAGCTGGCTGCCCGATATCGATTGGCCATCACGAAGGATGCACCAACCGTGGCTTCGCCGTTTACGGATCGGCTGTTTTTGTCGGCGGATTGGCCGTTCTAAACCGGGGCGCTACACGACCCGCGTCGGCAACACCGGCGTCCTCACCACCCCGAGCCCACCCTTGATCTGCATGTTGTTCGAATGCGGAGGAATCACCGCCGGCGGCTTCGGCTTCACGTACTTCGGCGGCGTCTTCACGGGATCAGGCGTCGGCGGCACTTCGACGAGCGAAGGCTCCCCCGCCAGCGTGCTCGGCACCTTCTCGATCACGGGCGCACTCACCGGCGCACTCACCGGCTCCGTCACGAGCTCGATCGCGGGTGCGGTCACCGGCGCCACCACCGTCGTCGGCGCGGTCACCGTGTCGGGCTTCACCTCTTCGCGCGGATGACAACCGACCACCGCCAACGCCAACACACCCGCGAGCCACGCCACCGACGGCAGCGTTTGCGTCCGCTCGCCAGACCCCAGCGCGCGCAACGGGCGCACCGCGGAGCCCGCCGACGCACGCGAAATCGGCTGCGGAATGGGCTTCTTCTTGGGGAGCGCCGTCGTCATCTTGGGTGAGACGGGCGGGCGACACATTCGATCTACTTTTTCTGAGGTTTCACGCGGACGGTTTCGCGCAACCCAGGAGAAACGAGCCGATGCGATCGGCGACGAGGTCGGGGAGCTCTTCGGCCATCGAGTGGGTCCCGCCGGCGACGATGTGGGCATCCGCGTTTGGCAACCGAGCCGCGAGGAAAGTTCCGACGGCGGGCGGGCTGAGTGGGTCGGCGTCACCCGATAGCGCGAGGACCGGCAACGCGAGCTCTGGTAGGCGCTGGGTGAAGTCGCTGGTGTCGTCGGCGAACCATTGCGGGAGCGACGCGCGCTCGCGGCGATACGAGTCGCGCCATTCGGTCCCTCCCAACGCGCGAACGTCGACGCCACCGGTGAGCGCGCAGAGCACGAGAGAAGCAACGCGACCGTCGGCACGCGTCTCGAGCGCGAGGCGCAGAGCGAGCACGTTGCCCATCGACTGCGCAACGAGGTGAAAGCGAGCGGGGAGAATCTCGAGGAGCGATCGGTAGTAGCCGTCGAGGCTCTCGGTCTCGTAGGTCGTGCCGCTGGCTGTCTTGCCGCTGGCGGGCGGAACGTCGCCGAAGCCGGGGTATCCGAGGACGATGGGCGCGCCGAGGCGGCAGAGACGATCGCCGACCGGACGCCAGAACGACGAACGACCGGCGGCACCGGGGAGATAGACAATCGGGAGCGCGGGCATCGAGAAAAACGCTACCACGCGGGTCGGCTAATAAATCGATCGAGCGACGTATCCTCTGCGCCCGCTCGAACGTCTCGTTCACCATGACTGGCGAAATGACCGCACCCGAAGCTCCGGCGCAGCCCGCGCTCCCCGAGACTGCGCGCGGCGCGTGGCATCGATTTCTGGCTCTCCGAGAGGTTTGATGGAAGCGCAGCGGCGTAGGCCGAGCATTGCGGCACGAGAAACCGCGGCGATCGCGACGTAGGAAGCGGTGACGACGATGGTGATGGAACGCGCACGATCGAAGGGCTACCTCGGG
>JANYDK010000057.1 GCA_025363655.1 Deltaproteobacteria bacterium
CGATTCGAGCTGGTGGTCGAGCCCTGGGTGTGAAGAGGCTCGGCAACCGAGCTGCCGTTTCGATTCCTGTCCCAGCGCAGATTCGCGCGACAAATCTCCACACCTTTTTGCCTCGGCGCATACGGAGGCGATGGCGTCCGCTGCACACGGATGCGATGGTCCTGCTCGTCGAGTCGAGCTCTCGGGCGGGTCGCGCCAGGGGGGGAGTCGATCGACGATGCTGTGAACGCCAACTGTACCTGGGCGCGCTCCCGCGTTGCCCGAGGGGGCACTCATGCTCGGATCCAAGCACGTCCTCGTGTCGCTCGTCGTCGTCGCCAACGCGTACGGCTGCACCGCCGCCACCGATGCACCGCACGATTCACCCGTGAAATCTCAGCGATCCGCGCTCAGCGTGGGAGCCGAGCCGACCCACGAGCACGGCCTGCCGCCGATTCGTCAAGGCGCCTATCCGGCGGGCAAAGGCACTCCCCAACACGGTGGAGGCGTCACTTCGGGCACTTGGAGCGCGATCTCGACGACGCCGAACATCGCCGCCGGCTTCTCCATCCTCCTCACCGACGGCTCGGCGATGGTGCAAGATCTCACGAACGGCGGCGGCGATTGGTGGCGCCTCGCGCCCGACGCGAACGGCAGCTACGCGACCGGCGTTTGGACGCAGCTCCCGTCGATGCCGAACGGCTACGCGCCGCTCTACTTCGCTTCCGGGGTGCTCCCTGACGGTCGGGTCATCTTCATCGGCGGCGAATACCAAGCGTTCGTTGCGTCGTGGCAGACGCAGGGCGCGATCTTCGATCCGGCGACCAACCAGTGGACGCCGGTGGCGCCGCCGGCCGGTTGGCAGAACATCGGTGATGCCCAGAGCGCGGTGCTCGCCGACGGTCGGTACCTGATCGCCAGCTGCTGCTCGACGCAGATGGCGGTGCTCGATCCGGCGACGTTGACGTGGACCGAGATCGCGTCGACCGGCAAGGCTGACATCTTCGACGAAGAGGGCTGGACCCTCCTCCCGAACGGCAAGCTCCTCACGGTCGACTCGAACAACGCCAACAACCTCACGAACAGCGAGCTCTTCACGCCGCCGGACGCGAAGCACGTGGCCGGTTGGGCGAGCGCTGGCAGCACCATCAACCAAATCGCCGACTTCAACGCCGACGGGACGGGCTCGTGGGAGGTCGGTCCGGCGATGCTCCGCTACGACGGCACGGTCTTCCAATCGGGAGCCACGGGGCACACGTCGATCTACGACGTGCGCAAGGGCCTCTGGCACGCGGGGCCGGATTATCCGGTCATCGCCGGTGAAGGCCAGCTCGATCAGGCCGACGGCGGCGCGGTGCTCCTCCCGAACGGCAACGTCCTCGTCGCCGCCAGCTGGGGCGTCTTCAACGGCCCGGCGCACTTCCTCGAGTTCGATGGGAAGAACCTCACCGAGGTCGCCGCTCCGGCGTCGGCCGCGTTCGACTCGTCGTACAACATCAACTTCCTCCTCTTGCCGAGCGGCGAGGTGTTGGAGACCGATTTCTCGGGCGACGTCGAGCTCTACCAGGCGGCCAACCCGCGCCCCGTCGAGGCGGCGCGCCCCGAGATCGACGAGTGCGGTCTGATGCACACGCTCAAGGCCGGAAGCAGCTATCCCCTCTCGGGCAATCAGCTGCACGGTCTCTCCGCGGGCGTTTCGTACGGTGACGACGCACAGGCAGCCACCAACTACCCGATCGTCCGCATCAAGAACCTCGCCAGCGGTCACGTGACCTTCGCGCGCACGCACGGCTTCAGCAACTTCTCCATTGCTCGCCACGCGCAGAGCGATGCCACCTTCGACGTCCCCGCGGGCGCCGAGAAGGGCAAGAGCGAGCTGGTCGTGATCGCCAACGGCATCGCCTCCGACGCCGTTCGCGTGAACATCAAGTAGTCGATTCCGCGTCAGTTCGGGCACGTCGCTCACTCGGGAAGAGGAGCGACGTGCTCGTGCGTTTGCGCCAATGGCCATGCGCGACCTCCTCCGAAAGCTGCCCCACGCGAGCTGGTTCTTCGCCGCCGGGCTACTTTCGGCCGGCTCGATCGCGATACGCGTCCTCGGCACCGGTCGGGTGACGTTCGTCTTCCTGGCATGGAACCTCTTCCTCGCCGGGCTCCCGTATCTCCTCGCCGCCGGGCTGGTGGCGCGTTGGAGCACACGCCGTCGCATCGAGCCGATCGGCGTCGTCATCTTCATCGCCTGGCTCGCGCTGCTCCCCAACGCCCCCTACGTGCTCACCGACTTCATGCACCTCCAGCGCTCCGATCCGCGGCTGTGGTGGTACGACGTGATGCTCCTCGCCACCTGCGCAGGGACCGCGTGGGCGCTCGGCCTCGTCTCGCTCGCGATGGTGCACGGGGTCTTGCGTCAGGCGATCGGCCAACTGCGCGCGCGCTTGGTCGTCGTCCTCGTCTGCGTCCTCGCCGCGATCGGCGTGTATTTAGGCCGATTTCTCCGCTTCAACAGCTGGGATGTCGTCGTCGCCCCGGGCGCGCTCGTCGAAGGAATCGCCGCACACTTCTGGGCACCGACGGAGCACCGACGCACGTATGCCTTCGTCGCCTTCTTCAGCGCGCTCCTCGTCCTCTCGTACGGAGCGCTGCGCACGCGCCTGACGCCGGCACCGACGCGCTGAATGTCGGCGAGAACGCTCGCGCTCGGAGTTCTCAGAGTTTCTTCGTTTTGCTGACGTCGGGAAAGACGAGGGTGCCGGAGCCGTCGTTGGGGAGGACGGCTTTGCCCTTGTCGTCGGTGAAGCCGCTGATCACCGTGCCGTCATCGTAGGTGGCGAGGAAGCGCTGGTTCGGCAGCGGCTTGCCCTTCTCGTCGACGAGCTCGATTTCGGTCGGCGGCGGCGGCGGCTCGACCTTCGCGTCGGTGGCCTGCGACGGCGAGTTGAGGAGAATCTTCGAGCCGTCGACCTTCACCTCTTTGCCGAGGGCGACGCTCGCTTGGCTCGATTTCAGGAGCATTTTGTCGGCGACGAGGCTGGCTTCGCCCTTCGTCTTCATGACCAGCTTCTCACCCGCCGAGAGGCTCGAGTCCTTGCCGACGACGCTGATCGACGCGGCGCTGAGCTCGATGCCGTCGGGCGACAGGCGCAAGGTGCTCTTGCCGACGCGGAGGACGATGCTCTTGTCGGAGCTGATCTCGACCACCGTGGTGCCGGTGAGTTGCGCGGCGCCCTCGACGTGGAGCGCGTAGGCCCGCTTTTTCTCGGAGAGGCCGACCAACGTCGTCAGCGAGCCCTGCACGCGCTCGAGACGATCGTCGCGATAGAGCACGTTGGAGGCGCCCGTGGTCTCGCGCATCTCGCTGCCGCCGACGTGCTCGACGAGGTCTTGCTTCACCCGGACGTCGACCGCACCGTCGACGAGATCGGTGCGCCCGCCTTCGACGTGGATCGATTGATCGCCGACGACGTGCGTCGACTCTTTCTGCTTCGTCACGCGCTCGCGGTTGCCGACGACGGTGTCGGAGCGGTTTCTGGCGATGGCGATGATCTCGTCGTTCTCGACCTTGAGCGTGTGGTTGCGCAGGACCTCTTCGTCCAAATCGCGCTGCGCGTGCAGACGAATCTGCTCTTTTCCCTGCTCGTCCTCGAAGGAGAGCTCGTTGTAACCGCCGCCGCCGGGCGAGCTCTGCGTGCGCAGACCGCTGCGGGTCTTGTCGGCCGGCAGCTCGAACGAAGGTGGGTGCGTGGCGTTGTAGAGACAGCCGGTGACCACCGGACGATCGACCTCGCCACCGAGGAAGGTGACGAGCACCTCCATGCCGATGCGAGGGATGAACTGTCCACCGAAGCCGGAGCCCGCCCAGTTTTGGCTCACGCGAATCCAACAGGAGCTGCGCTCGTCGCGTTTGCCGTCACGATCCCAGGGAAATTGCACCTTGATGCGGCCGAGCGCGTCGGTGTGGATCTCTTCGCCCTTCGGTCCGACGACGGTGGCGACCTCGACGACCTGTTGAATCGCGCGACGGCGCGGCTTCTGTCGCGCGGGAACGATGGCCGGCAGACAGGTGAAGCGATTCTCGTAGATCGACGTGCCTCCCGGAGCTGGCGCATCGAGGAGGTTGGCAGGGACGAAGCCGCGATGTCGAACCGTGGCGACGACGTGCTCGCGATTGAAGGTGGCGTCGGGGTGCTCGTCGACGCTGAAGCGATGTCCGGGCGCGAGGCGCGTCGAGACGCTGATTCCCTCGCCACGAAGCGCATGCGCGCGATATCCGTCGAGCAGGGTTCGTGCGCCGCGGGCCTGGACGTCGTCGCCGACGTGCTCGTCGTAGTGCTCGTCGTACACTTCGAGCCGCTTCGGATCGTAGACGGCACCCGTGTCTCCACCGGCGATGCGCGGCGGCGACTCCACCGACGATCGCAGCTCCAGGAGCGGGTGATCGTAGTCGTAGTCGTGCACCGTCACCTGCGTCGGTCGCAACGTGCGCTCGAGGGTGATCGAAGTGACGGCCGTGTCGTCGTCGACGGCGAAGCCTTGCGCCGGTCGATACGAGAGCGCGGGCGCGGGGATCATGCCACCGAGACCAATCGCATCGGCCACCGCGGTGACCGCGCCCGCGACCGCCGACGCCGGCTCGATCGGCGGGTAGGCACGAACGCCATCTCCGAAGACGACCGTCTCGCGCAACGTCTCGGCGAGTACGCCGACGAGCCCAGCCGCACTGGCGCGCTCGAAGAAGAAGAAGAGGCCCGCCTCGCGCGCCAACCGGACGACGAAGTCGTAGTCGCTCTCCCGATATTGCACCACGTACGCGCGTGGCGTGTAGGTGGCCTCGACGCTGAAGCGATAGGTGATGCCCGCCTCGTCGAGGATCGCGGAGATGATCGCGACGATCGTCAAGTCCTGGAAAATTCGGGTGTTTCGTCGTCGCTTCAGCAGCCACATCGTCGGCACGAGCCGCAAACGAAAGGCGCGACCGTGATGCGGAATCGGACCGCACTGCCGCACCGAGGCGATGACGCCGGTGACCGAGCGCGGGCTCGACGGGGTCGCGCGCATGATCAGCGTCGCCGAGCGGCCGAGGACACTCTCTTCGACGACGACGGGGTCGAGCGAGGTCGCGACCTCGAGGTCGAAGCGGAAGCACTCGGAGAAGGCCTCTCGCCCCTCGATGCGTCGCACGCGCAGCTCGCCGGTGACGAGGGCGCCAGAGCGCAGCTCGAACGGCATCGCCGACTGATCACTCGCCGCGGTAGGGTCGAAACGCGGCGGAACGTCGAGGAGATCGCTGAAGGTCATGGTTTCGTGGGGCGCTCCCGCACGAGCCAGTAACGCAAGGCGGGCCCCCTTCCGTCAAGCCTCGTTGCGTCGTTGCAATGCTTCGATCGCGACTCGACGGCAGGAGGTCGGACGTGGACATCGGAGCGGCGGACGTGATTGTCTTTGCGGACGCCGCGAGTCGATGAGCAACGACGATCCGCCCCCGACCGACGAGACATCACGCGCGCCTGATTCGCGCGTCGTCGGCGGCGTGCTCACGCTGCTCGACTACGCCTCGCTCGCCCGCGGGCTCGAGCTGTTGCCTGCGCGACGCAGCGAAGTGCTGGCCTGCTTCGAGCTCGACGAGACGCTCGGCACGCCTGAAATCGCGCGTTGGAAGGCCTGGCTCGAGAAGCACCCGCAGGACGAGGTCGAGCGCATCGCGATGGGCGAGCGGATGACCGACTACTGGCGCCGCTGGGACAAGACCACCCAGGTCGTCGCCAACTCCGACGTCGAAGAAGAAAAGACCCTCGATCCCGAGCACGCGCCGCTCGAGGTGCTGGCGTCTCTCTCGCAAGGTCTCGAGCTGCTCCCCGATCGCCGCGCCGAGGTCTTCGGCGTCTTCGGCGCGCGCACCCACGAAGATCGCCGAGACCTCATGATCGCGCTCGATCGCATCGTCGGCTCGCGTGACCTCGACGTCGTCCACTGGCTCACCGTGCGCTCGGGGACCGAATCGTTTTGGCGACGCTGGCTCGAGCCGCCGACGATCTCGCTCTTCGACTACGCCCAGCTCATCGTCGAGCTCGAACGAGCACCGAAGAATCGCGCGCTCTCCATCTATCGCAACCACCGCTTGGCCCGCGTCAGCGCCGAGCGCGAGCTCCACCTCTGGGAGCGCATCCTCGCCGGTTCGCCCGACGAGAAGACGCGCTACGACCACCTTCGCGAGCAGCTCTTGCGCGGTAGTAGTGAGCCGGTGCGTGGCGTCGCTCCTCCTTCGCGACGTGACCGAAGTGATCGAAGTGATCGAAGTGATCGAGACTTCGCCCCACACACCGCGCGTGCCGTCGCCGGGCACGGTTTTCTCGCGCGATCGGCGGTCCCGCTTCCGGACAATCCGAACGTGCCGCACACCACGCCGGCCATGCTCGCGAGTCGGCCGAGCGAGCCGCTCGTGAGCACGCCACGCCCCGTCTTCCAGGCCGCGCCACCGCCTGCGCTCGCACCAAAGAGCGGCCCTCCGCCGCTCGGACTCCTCGAGTACACCGTCCTCTGCGTGCAGCTCGAGCTCGACGGAGCGCGCACCGAGATGCACTACCAACGGCTTGGCCTGATGACGAACGACCAACGCGACGGCGTGCACGCGTATTGGCAGGCGCGGTTCGAGGTCGATCCCGGCGCGCGCGCGGAGTGGCTGGCGCAGGCGAATCGTCTGCGGAAGAACTGGCAAGGGGCGCGGAAATAGGGAGGAGACTGGCGTAACGCACCGCCGTCTCGCCCGACGCACACTTTCACCTCTGTTTCATTTCCGTGGTTCTCGAAGGGGGAGCGTTGCATGTCTTGGTGGAGCCCGACTGACAAGGAGTACAAGCAGCTGAAGAAGGCGGTCGACGCTGACTTCTTCACGATCACCCGCCTCGCTCGGCAAGAAGCCCAGAGCTGGCTCGGCGGGCTCTATCCACAGATGTGGAGCGCGATTCGCTTCGAGCTCGAATGCAACGAAGACATCCGGCACGGTCGGTACACCGGCGGCGCGACGCGCTTCGTCTTCGAGTTCGATCTCCGGGGCAAGCCGACCTATGTCGAGGTCGAGCTCAGCGACTACGGGAGCGGTCCCGAGGCGCTCGTCACCGCCTGCCACGAGATCGTGAAAAAGGTCTGAAGAGATCGCCGCGGTCGCGAGGGGTGCGAGCCCTGCGTCAAAACGCGCAGTTCCACCTCTCGCCGCAGCGGCGATAATGCTCCCTTGCGACGACGACTCGCACCGATCGCGCGCCTCTCCCGGCTCGCGCTCCTCACCGTCCTCGTCGGCAGTGCCGTCTCGTGCCGCGGCTGCTGGTGCACCAACCTCTTCCACGCTTTCACCGACGCGCCTCCGAAGGAGCTCGTCCGCGAAGAGGCCGAAAAGAAGCTACGCAAAGATCCTAGCCTCGCCTCCGAGCTTTGTGGCGTGTCGCTCGAAGGTCTGAAGAACGTCGTCCTCGAGGTGACGTCACAGACCGCGGGCGTGAGCACGGTCCACATCACCGCCGACCCCACGGAGCCCGCAGAGTCCGATGCCGGCGCCCAAGAAGGCCTCGACGTGAAGAAAGCGCTCGTCTGCGCCGGCGTCCTCACGGTCATCCTGGTGCCCATCCTCGACGGCGACGGCAAGGAAACAGGCTGGAAATTGAGCTCGATCGAGATCGCGGGGATCGAGACCGAAGGCGTGAAGTTCGACGAAGCCAAACACCACCACCACCACCACCACCACCACCACTAGGTGTTCGTCGCCGGACTAGGTGTCCGTCGCAGTCACGCGCTCGACTTCTCAGCTGACGCGCGAGAGCACCAGCGAGGCGTTGGTGCCACCGAAGCCGAAGCTGTTGGAGAGCGCGTGATCGATGCGGGCCGCGCGCGCGGTGAGCGGCACAAGATCGAGCCCGGCGACCTCGTCGGCAGGATCGGTGAGGTGGAGCGTCGGGGGAATCATCCCCGTTTCCATGGCGAGCGCGCAGATGGCTGCTTCGGCTCCGCCCGCTGCGCCGAGGAGATGACCCATCGACGATTTGGTCGACGAGACCAGGAGCCCCGAGGTGGCGTGCGCGCCGAAGCAGCTGCGGATGGCCAGCGCTTCCTGGATGTCGCCTTGCGTGGTCGAGGTGCCGTGCGCGTTGACGTAGCCGATTTTTTCGGGCGAGAGCTTCGCTTCCTTGAGCGCCATGCGCATCGAGCGGAGCGCGCCTTCGCCTTCGGGGGCGGGCTGCGTGATGTGGTGCGCGTCGGAAGATGCGCCATAGCCGGTGACCTCGGCGTACATGCGCGCGCCGCGTTTCTTGGCGCGCGAGTAGCTTTCGAGGACGAGGATGGCGCTGCCCTCACCGATGACGAAGCCGTCGCGGCCCTTGTCCCACGGACGCGAGGCGGTGGCGTCGCCGCGCTTGCTGAGCGCGTGCATCGCGCAGAAGCCGCCGACGCCGAGCGGAGAGATGGTCGACTCGGCGCCGCCGGCGATCATCACCTCGGCCATGCCGCGACGAATCCACTGGGCGGCCTCGCCGATGGCGTGCGCGCTCGACGAGCAGGCGCTGGTGGTCGCGAAATTCGGCCCCTTGAGCCGATAAATGATGCTGATTTGCCCGGCCGCCATGTTGGCGATGACCTGGGGGATGAAGTACGGCGTGATGCGCTTCTGGCCCTTGGTGCGGAGGACCTCGTGCGTCTTCTCGATGGTCTCGAGGCCGCCGAGGCCGACGCCGACGATGGCGCCCGCGCTCTCGCGTTCTTCCTCGGTGAGGGTCAGCTGCGCGTCTTCCATCGCCATCTTGCAGGCGGCGACCGCGAACTGGCTGAAGCGATCGAGCTCGCGCGCTTTGCGCTTGTCCTCGAGGTACGGCTCGATGGCGAAGTCTTTCACTTCCCCGGCGACCGTCGAGGCGTACTCGGACGCATCGAAACGCGTGATTTTTCCGATGGCGCTGACGCCGGAGAGCAGGTGCTCAAAGGCCGGCTTGGTGCCGATGCCGTTCGGAAGAACGAGCCCAATCCCGGTGACGACCACACGTTCCATGCTGCTCTGCCTTGGATGCAGCCCGGGACAGCGCGGACACGCGGCCCCGAGTTGCTTCCACTCCGGTTACGAAGAGATCACTTCTTGGCGTGCGCTGCGATGTAGTCGATGGCGTCGCCGACGGTGCGGATCTTCTCGGTGTCCTCGTCCGGGATGTCGATCTCGAAGTTCTCTTCGAACGACAGGACGAGCTCGACGACCTGGAGCGAGTCCGCGCCGAGGTCTTCGATGAACTTTTGATCGCGGGCGATCTTGGAGACGTCCTCCTGGAAGTGCTGCGCGATGATCGACTTGACCTTCCCCTCGATGTCCATGTGCGCGTCCTGACCTTTTTCCGGTAAACCCGGGGTGTCTCGTTGTCACAGCGGCTCTCTCGTCCGGAAGAGCGAGGCCCTCATACTCGACATCGGAGCGGTACCAAAGCCCTGAATTGGGCGCGAAAACCGCTTCGCACGCACGGCGTCGAACAGGTGAGCAAATGGTGTGATCTTGCGGGATTTCCCGTCGTGCATTTTGACGCGAGCCTTTGGAACCGTGCGCAGCGCGTCGTGTCAGACTGGATTCCATGCGGCACGCACGCACGCTCGTCTTGCTGCTCGGCCTCGCGGCATGCGTCGATCGGCGCGCGCTCACCCACCGCGATCCCAACGCCGACGTAGAAGTGCCGCACTCCACATCGAAGCTCCCGCTTCCGGCCGATCCGCTCTTCGTGACCATCGATCGCGAGGGCGTCTACGTCGAAGCCTACGATCAGCCGGTCGTTCGTCGACCACGAGACGATGGGCATGCCGGCTTTGCCGCGGTCGACAAGATCCACGGGAAGCAGAGCGATTGGGTGCTCTCGCCGCTGCGCATGGCGCTCGAAGCGCGCCTGCAGGAGCGGCAGCCGCGACCGAAATTCGCCGTCGTCGTGGTCGACCGACGTGTGGCGTTTCGTGAGGCCGCGGAGGTCTGGCATACGCTCGCCGGACAACAGCTCGAGCCCTTGCTCGCCGTCGCCACCGAGGCAGGCCCGCGCGCGATTCGCCTCATTCCACGGCCGCGATACGGGAGTTGCGGCACCTCGGCGCGCTCGTTCGAGCTACGGATTCGTCCGGAGGGGGCAGCCTACGCGCTCGATCTCTGGCGCTCGCCCGAGGATCTCGAGCGAGACGCGATGCAGGCTGCGCTCGTTCAGGTCTCGGCGACCATGTACGGGACCTACACGACGGTCGCGACGCCGTCACCGCCCGCTCACGACCTGGAGGTCGGTTCACTCGGGCCGTCCTGCCGAGAGAAGGGCGAAGGTCCGGCCGTCGCTCCTAGGCCAGATGGAACGGCCGATCCGCTCGCGCTCTTCGCTTGCATCGGCGAGGTCCTGCGGCGCGCAGGAGAGGCTCCGGAGGAGACCTGGGTGCCGATCGGCGTCGTTCCGACGGGCGAGACGACGATCGAGCGCCTGGTCGAAGCGCTCGACGTCGCCAACGACGCCGTCGCGACCAAGTACCCAGGGACGACGGGATACGACGCACTCCCCATGTTCGACGCGGCGAAGCTCGCCGATTAGGCGTCAGACGTAGAGCCCGCCGTTCACGCGGAGCACTTGCCCGGTGACGAAGCCCGCTTCTTCGCTGCTCAAGTACATCGCCGCCGCAGCGACGTCGGCGGGCGTGCCGTAGCGACCGAGCGGCGTCGCCTCGATCATGAACTTCTTCGCCTCTTCCGGGAGCGACGCGGTCATGTCGGTCTCGATGAAGCCGGGGGTGATCGCGTTGACCGTGATCGCGCGCGAGGCGTACTCCTTGGCGAGCGTCTTGGTGACGCCGAGGAGGGCCGCCTTGGTCGCCGCGTACGCCGTTTGGCCGGGATTTCCCATCTCCCCGACGACGCTGCTGACGAAGACGATGCGCCCGAACTTGGCGCGCATCATCGGACGCATCGCTGCCTTCGCGAGCATGATCGCGCCCTTGAGGTTGACCGCGAGGACCTTGTCGAGGTCTTCCTCTTTGAGACGCAGGAGCAGCCCGTCGATGGAGATGCCGGCGTTGGAGATGACGATGTCGAGGCGACCCTTGTCCTTGGCGATCTTGGCGACCGCGTCCTCGACCGCCTTCGTCACGCCGACGTCGAAGCCGACCGGTTCGGCCTTGCCACCGGCGGCGATGATCGCGTCGCACGTCTCGCGCGCGGCGGCCTCGCCCTTGGCGTAGTTGACGAGCACCTCGGCGCCCGCCTTCGCCAGCATCGTGCTGATGGCGCGACCGATGCCGCGCGAACCACCGGTGACGAGAGCGACGCGACCTTCGAGACGGAACATGTGTTTTCCCCTGAGTTTACGAGAGTTTTTGCTTCAGCCGAGAAACGCAGCCACGCCTTCGAGCGAGGCGGCATCGGAGACGCCGTAGAGCTTCACCTCTTTGGCGATGCGCTTGACGAGACCTTGCAGCACCTTGCCGGGGCCGATCTCGATCGCGTGGGTGACGCCGGCGGCGGCCATCGATTCGACCGTCGCTTGCCAGCGCACCGGCGCGTCGACCTGACGGACGAGCGCGTCTTTGATCTGCGCGGGTTCGGTGCGACCGACGGCGTCGACGTTGGCGACGACGAGGAATTGGGGAACCGAGACCTCGATGGAGTCGAGCGCGGCGCGCACGACCTCGGCGGCGGGATGCATCAACTGACAATGGAACGGCGCGCTCACCTTGAGGGCGATGGCCTTGCCTTTGCGCAGCGCGACCAGCTCACCGGCCTTGGCGACGGCGGCAGCGCTCCCGGCGATGACGATTTGCCCCGGGGAATTGTAATTGGCGGGGCTGACGACGCCCGAGGTCGCGAGAGCGGCTTCGCGGCAGATCTCTTCGAGCACGGCGGGCTCGAGGCCCATCACTGCGCTCATCGCGCCTTCACCCGCCGGCACCGCCGACTGCATCGCCCTGCCACGGCGGTGGACGACGACGCACGCATCCTCGACGCGGAGCGCCCCGGCAGCGACGAGCGCGGCGTACTCCCCGAGCGAGTGACCGGCCGCGAAGGCCGGCTTCGGCAGACCCGGGAATTTCTCACGGAGCGCAGCGAGCAGCGCGATCGAGGTGGCGACGATGGCCGGCTGGGTGTGCGCCGTGAGGACGAGATCGCTCTCCGGCCCCTCGAAGCAAATCTGCGAAAGCGAGCGGCCGAGCTCGGGAGCGAGAGCCGCATCGACACGCGCGTAGACGTCTCGCGCCGCCGGCGAGGCAGCCGCGAGCTCCTTGCCCATACCGACGAACTGAGAACCCTGTCCGGGAAAGAGCCAAGCGATCGTCATGAGCCGGCGCGGGTAGCGCGCAGGGCCAGGGAGGGCAACCTCGAGCGTAGAGTCAGGCCGTCTGGCGAAAGCGGGCATCGACCATCGCCCGCGCGCGAAGCAGGTCGGCCTCGGTGTCGATCTCGATGCAGGCGAGCTCGCCGAGGTCGACCGCCCGGAGCGTCACGCCGGCGCCGATGAGCTCGACGAACGAGGGCTCGTACCACTCGCGCACGCGCTTCTCCTCGCGCACCCGCTTGTCGAGGACGCGGAAGAGCGCAGAGCCCGTCCGCGCCGAGAAGACCGCGAGCCCGATCGATTCGCCCGCCGAGAGCGCGGGATCGATGCCTTTTCCCAGGTCGACGACGCAGCCGCGGGCATCGAGGCGCATCTTGATCTCTTCGTCGTCGAGCTCGCCTTGCGTGCGCAGCGCGAGCCGATCGAGCGATGCGTTCTCGAGCATCCGCAGCGGCACCCCCGGCTCGAAGACGACGTCGGCGTCGACGACGAAAATCGGCTCCGGACGAGCCGGACGCGCGAGCAACAGCGAGACGGCGTTGTCGGTCGTCGCGTACGAGTCGCTGTGCACGAACTCGAACCAACCGTCGGGAAATCGAGCCCGCAAGTGCTCGCGAACCTGAACGGCGCCGAAGCCGTCGACGATGGTGAAGCGCCGCAGCCCGAGGCTGCCGAGCGTGCGCACCTGACGCGCGAGGATCGACTCGCCGCCGACGTCGAGCAGGCACTTGGGCACGTTCTCGGTGAGCGGCCGGAGGCGCGTGGCAGCCCCTGCAGCGAGGAGGATCACCTTCATGCGTCTTTCAGGAGCAGAATCCGGGCCACGCCGACGGCGATGAATCGCCTTGTTTTTTCGACGATTCTGCGGCCTTGCGGCACCGGCGTCGCGCCTCCGCTGTGGCAGAAGGCGCACGGTGCCTGTGCCACGACAGGTATGCTCGAGGGCTCTCCACCGGCTCGGCGCACCTGATGAAAATCTTGGTCATGGATCTTTCGGCGGCGTGAAAAGCAGCACTTCGGCGACATCCACGGTGGGGCCCTCGGGGCCGCGGGAGACGCCGCCGAGGAGGAGCACGCGGCCGTCGCTGACCTTCACGCTCTCGTGGCGCGCCATCGCGAGCGGCATCGCCGGCACGTCGCGCCAGAGGTCGACGTGCGGATCGTAGAGCTCTGCCCGCGGCAGGGCTGGGCCGAAGCCGCCATCGGCGATCGCGTAGCCGCCGGAGACGAGCACGAGGTTGCTATCGAGGGTGGTGGTGGCGAAGTCCGTGCGCGGCGTCGGCATCTTCGCGCAGAACGACCACGTCGCCGGCGACGGATCGAAGAGATGACACTCGTCGGTCTCGAGGAAGAGCAGCCGACCATCGCCCGTCAGCACCGTCGCGCCTCCGGCCTTCTGCACGCCGAGCGCTCGAAACGCATTCCTCGAAGGCTCGAAGGCCTCCATCGGCTCGCCCTTGCCAGAGAGCAGCACGACCGTGCCGTCGAGCAGACGATGCGCCGCGTGATGCATGCGCGCGCGTGACATCTTCGGGAGCGTGACCAGCGTGTTCGTCTCGGCCACCCAGCGCGTGGCGTCCGCGCGCGGCTCCGAGTGCCCTCCGAGCGCGCCGATCCAGTCGCTGCCACCCGTGACGAGCAGATCGCCGTTCTTCAGCACGGTCACGACGGCGCCCGCCGACGCAGGCAGCGCCGGGACGGGAATCCACGCGTCGTGCTCGAGGTCGTAGCCACAGCTGGCACCGGCATCGAAGAAGATGCCATCGCCCCACTCCGTCGCGACCTGCGTCAGACGAAGCGGATCGTCGGTGTACTCGAACGGACGGGGCCCCTTCGCGCACGGCGGCGGCTCCACACGACGAATGACGCCTTTCTTGGCGATGTCGCCGAGGTCGACGATGTCGATCGCGACCTCTCTCCAGACGACCGCTCTCGAGAACGTCGAGCGCCGCGCGCGAACTCGGGCGGTGCCGAACGGGCGCCCTTCACCGAGCTTGCCGACGATTGACCACGCGCCGATCGGCGGCCCAGTGTCGCGGGTGAGCAGCGGCTCGGCCCCAATCGTCGGCTTCGGCGGCTCTTGCAGGCAGCGACACCCGACGAACGCGAGGGGCGCGCTCACCAGCGAGAAGATCAGTCGAGTCGTGATGCGCAGAGCTCGCACGAGGCGATTGTCGGCGTCGCCCGCCGGCGTGTCACCAACGAATCACCAACGAATCACCAACGAATCAATGCGGAGCCCCAAGAGATGCCGGCGCCGAGCGCGCACATGAGCACGAGCTGCCCCTGCTTCAACTTCCCTTCGCCGAGCAGCTCGTCGAGCGCGATCGGAATCGAGGCGCTGGAGGTGTTGCCGTACTTGTGGATGTTGATGAAGAAGCGCTCCATCGGCAGCTCGACACGCTGCGAAACTGCCTGCAAAATGCGGAGATTCGCTTGATGGGCGACGACCCAGTCGACGTCCTTGCCACTGACGCCGTTGGCCGCGAGCGCGGCTTGCGACGCGGACGAGAGGTTGCGCACGGCGGCCTTGAAGACGTCTTGCCCTTCCATGTGGACGAGGTGACGACGCTTGTCGACGACCTCTTGCGAGACCGGCTCCTTGCTGCCGCCGCCGGGGATGAAGAGCGAGCCGGCGAGTGAGCCGTCGGTGAAGATGTGCGTCGAGAGGATGCCGCGTCCGTCGCCGTCGTTCGGCCCGATGACCACCGCACCCGCGCCGTCGCCGAAGAGGACGCACGTCTTGCGGTCTTCCCAGTTGAGGAGGCGCGAGAGGAGCTCGACGCCGATGACCAGCACGTAGCGCACGCCGCCGGCGCGGATGAACCGCTCGCCGATGGTGAGCCCATAGAGAAAGCCGGCGCACGCGGCGCTGAGGTCGAACGACGGGCACGTCTTGGCGCCGAGCTTCTGCTGCACGAAGGCCGCGCACGCCGGCATCGGCATGTCGCCGCTGATGGTGCCGACGATGATCATGTCGAGCTCGTCGGCGCTGATGCCGGCCTTCTCGAGCGCCATGCGCCCTGCGGCCGCCGCCATGTCGCTCGTCAGCTCACCCGGCGCGGCCACGCGGCGCTCGCGAATGCCGGTGCGCTCGACGATCCACGCGTCGCTGGTGTCGACCATCTTCTCGAGGTCGACGTTGGTGACGATCTTCTCCGGCGTGTACCGCCCGGTGCCGAGAATGCGCACCGCCGGAGCGCCGACCTTGCCGCCGCCGAACGAACGAACGCTCGGAGGGCTCGACGGGGCCGAGGGGCTCGAGGAGGACGGTGGGATCGAGCCAGCGGCGGGGTGGTCGCTCGAAGAGGACATACCTCTCCCTCTAGCGCAGCCAAGCGAGCACTGCAGCGCGTAAGGAAGTGCGCAGCCGGTTGATTTTGAACTGAATTTTTCGCTTTAAGAGAACGCAGGCGCGGGTACGGGCGCAGACGCAGCTGCGAGTACGGGCGCCGACAAAAGCACCAAAGGGAGCGCCGACCTCTCGGCCGAGCTCCCATGGCGCACAACGTTTTCATCCGGGGGAAACCCCCGACGAAGCCTACTCGGAGGCGGCTGCGGTCGTCTTCTTGGCGACGACTTGGGCGCCCTTGTAGTGCCCGCACGAGGGGCACACGCGGTGGGGGACCGTCGGCTCGCCGCAGTTGCTGCAAGCGACGATGCTCGGCGCGGTGACCTTGTCGTGCTGCTGACGGCGCATCGCGCTCTTGCTGCGGGTGGTTCTACGCTTGGGGACGGCCACGGCGGTGCTCCTTCAGTCTCTTGGTCTTCAGTCAGTGCCCGGAGATCCGGGCTACGGCTTCTTCTCGCTGGAAATCGCGAGTTTCGCCAACGGGGCGAGGCGCGGATCGATCTTGGCTTCGGCGAGCCGGGCCGCGACCGCGGGGTCGAGGCGCATACCTGCGCACTCTTCGGAGCACAAGGGGGAGATCGGCATCTCGAGGAGGATCGCCTCGCGGACGAGGTCGTCGAGGATGACGGTCTCGCCGTCGTAGCTGGCGACGTCGGCCTCGTCGGGATCGAACTCGAGCTCGCCTTCGCTCTCCTTGGCCTTCTTCCCCCGCGGCGCGCGCGTCGTCTCGACGATTTTGGGGACGAGGAGGAGCGTGATTTCGCCGTCGACGGGGATGGTCGCCGGGCCGAGGCAACGGCCACAGGTGGTGTCGACCGCCGCATGCACGTGACCGCGAAGGAGGAAGTTGTCGTCTCCGGCGGGCACGAGGTGCAGATCGACGCGGCCATCGCTCGAGGCGCCGAGCACGGCATCACCCTCGACGGCGACCTCGGCGAACTTCGTCACCAGCCACGCCTTGGGGAGCGGCGCGCGCACGTCCTTCGGACCGTTGTCGAGGTCTTTGCGGGGAATCGAGAGGAGCGGACGGTCGGTGGCCAAGGGGGGGCGCAAGGTAGCGCTATTCACGGAGAGCGCAAGGCGCAGGCAATCGCGCGCGCGTCGCCTCGTGCTATGAGGCCCCCCTCCGATGCCGGCCGAGAAAAAGAGCAGCCCGCCCCCGAAGAGCGCGAAGCAGTCGCAGGTCGCCAAGCTCAAGGAGCCGATGGCCACCGCGACGCCGCGGCAGCCTCCGAAGATCGAAGTTCGATCGCTGCTCATGCGGCTCGGTCTGCCACTCGCGGGCGTGTGGATCATCGCCATCCTCGTCCACCACTGGGCGGCCAAGGCGGTCGCGGGCGGGCTCACCCTCCTCGGGCTCGGCATCATCGGCTACGCGCTCTATTTCATGCGCAAAACGCAGCGCGTGGCGTCGATCGTCGGCGGCGCGAAGACGAAGGAAGAGCGCCAAGAGGCGATCGAGCGCATCGACAAAGAGTTCAAGAAGGGCGACGCCGCCGCGACCTTCGCCAAGGCGCAGCTCGTGATGCAGGAAGATCCTCGCGCCGCCCTCGAGATCCTCGAGACGATCAACCTCGAGAAGGTCATGGCCAACGTCGCCGACGAGGCGCGTGGGCAGCGGGCGATGATCCACCTCATGCTCGGCGAGCCGCAGAACGCCCGTCCGCTCGCCGACGGCATCGACCTCGGCCGGCACCAAGATCAGAAGTCGAAGGCGACCCTCGGCGCCGTCGTCTGCGAAGCGTGGGCGCGCACCGGGCAGGCGAAGAAGGCGATCGACATCCTCGAGCTCTTCGACGCCAACGACGTGAACCTCGCCGACGCCAAGCCTGGCCTCCTCCGCGCGCAGGTGTTCGCCTACGGCGCGATGGACGACATCAAGAAGGCGCGCAGCGCGATGCACCAGCTCTCGAAGATCGATCCGCGCATCGTCGCTGGATTCGCTCAAAAAGGCGTGCATCCGCTCCTCGTGCAAGAGGCGAAGAAGATCCTCGAGCGCTCGGGGGCGATGCCCAGGATCAACGTACGCGGACCGATGCGCGGGTGACGGGACATGGAGCAGGGGATGGCTCACGGGACAGCGCAGGGGAAAGAGAAGTCCGAGCGCGAGGCTCGCGAGGAGCACGCCAAGCTGACACGCGGGCCGCGCATCTGGGCGATGGTGTTCGTCGGCATCGGCCTCGTGGTCGACGTCGCTGCGGCGATCGCTGCGCGCCATTTCTGGCGTGATCCGAACCTCCCGGACAAGGCCGGCCGCCTCATCATCGCCGTCTGCGTTTCGCTGACCGGCCTCATCGTCGCCGTCAGCAACTTGGTCGAGCTCGATCGGCTCCGTCGGGTACCTGGTCCTGCCGACGATCACGTCGAACCGCCGCCGCGCACCGTCGTCGACGCCGTGCCGCGGCTCATCCGCAACGGCTTCCGCGCGCTCCCCGGCAAGCTCCGCGAGTGGCTCGCCGACCCTGATTTTTCAGTCTTTTTCCTCGCCTTCATGCTTTTTGCGGCGGCGCTCTACCTGCGCGCACCCTCGACCACGGGCGGCTTCGTCTTCGACGAGCAAGAGGCCATCCTCGCGAACCCCTACGTGCGCGGAAAACAGCCGTGGCTCCTCGGTGACAAGACCAAGGGACTCGGCGCGCTCGGCGCCCTTCAACGCGACTTCTGGGGCCTGCTCCCCGATCGATCCATCGGCAGCTATCGGCCGATCCCCAACCTCCTCTGGCGCGCGCTCTGGCGTCTGCAGGAGTGGCGCTCGAAGGGCGCGGGAGGCGTCAACACGCCGTTCGTCTGGTTCAACCTCGTCTTCCACGCGACCAACGCCGCGCTCCTCGCGACCATCGTCCGCGGTGTGACGAAGAAGGTCGGCGTCGCCTGGCTCGCCGGCTTCATCTTCGCGATGTGTGCGGTGCTGACCGAGGCGATCACCGGCATCGTCGGCGTCGCGGACGTGCTCGGCGCGCTCTCGCTCCTCCTCTGCATCGCCGCGCTCTCGCTCTCGCCGACCTTCGTCGGACCGGCGGTCTTCCTCGCGACCATCTTCGGCCTCCTCTCGAAAGAGACGGCGATCGTCAACGTCGGGCTCGTCCCGCTGGCGGCGTTCATGTTGGCGCCGTCGATCGACGCCGAGAACCCTCGTCGCTACGAGCGCGCGGTCATCTCGCTCGTCGCCACCCTCGCCGCCTTCGGCCTCTACACCTGGATTCGGCACAATTTCTTCTACGTCGAGGTGGCGCTCGATCCCGAGGCCAAGAGCCGCATCGCGGTGCTCGGCACCAAGCTCCAGCACTACATGGGCGCGCCGACGCTGCCGGTCGATCCGTTCAACAACCCGCTCGCCGAGCCGACCGCGACGAGCGGGCAGCGGATCATCGGTGCATTGCGTGTCTATGCACGTGGCGTCTCGCAGATCGCCCTGCCGATTCATCTCTCGCCCGACTACTCGTTCCCTCAGGAGCCGCTGCCGACGTTGCCCCTCGCGAAGGCGCCCGACTTCGTCACCTCGGTGCTCGGC
This sequence comes from Deltaproteobacteria bacterium, assembly GCA_025363655.1. Taxonomy (GTDB): domain Bacteria; phylum Myxococcota_A; class Polyangia; order Polyangiales; family JADJMO01; genus JANYDK01. Next base: position 19,154 of record JANYDK010000057.1, read on the forward strand.
GCGCTGCTCCTCGTCGGCCCGCCGATCACGGGCGTCTTGCTCTTCGTCTTCGGGACGAAGAAGGCCGAGGCCGACGCCACGCGACCGAGCAATCACCTCGAAGGCAGCGTGCTCCGCTGGGTGCGCTCGTCACGCGGTCACTCGAGCTTTCGTGCGCTCCTCGGCTATGCGCTGATCGCCTGGCCGGCGGCGTTCTTCCCCATCTCCAACATCCCCAAGGTGCTGCCGACGGTGCGCGCAGAGCGCTTCTGGTACACGCCGGCGCTCGCCACCAGCGTCGTCATCGCGCTCTTCCTCTGGTGGCTCTCCACGCGGGGAAAGAAGCTGTGGTACGCCGCCGCGGTCGTCACCCTCGCCTTCCTCGGCTTCCAGGGCGTCCGCGCGCGCATGCACGCGAGCAGCTTCAACAACGACCTCGCCTTCTGGCGCTCGGCGGCGACGCAGGTGCCGAACAGCGCCAAGGCCCACCTCAACTATTCGGTCATGCTCGGCGCGCGCGCGGTCGACGTCTGGGGCTGGACGCCGCAGCAAGCGCAGGAAGCACGTCTCATCGAGAACATTCGCGCCGCCGAGCTCGCGCCGCAGTGGGACATGGCGTTCATCTACGTCGGCGACACGCTCTGCCAGCTCAATCGCATGGACGAGGCGTGGGGCTGGTACGTGAAGGGCTTCCGCATCGGGCCCGCCAACTCGGGGCTGATCGCGCTCGCGCTGCAGTGCCTCTCCGATCACAACTCGCTCTTGGCGCACGAGGCGGAGGCCGAGGCGTTGATCGCGGAGAAGGGGATGCCGGGGAGCTGGCTGGCGTACCTGGTGAGCGACACGCTTTCTCGAGAGAGGAAGTGCCGCGGCGTGCTGGAGCCGGGGGAAGAGTTGTCGCCGGAGGAGATTTCGCCGGAGGAGGGGTCGCCGGACGAAGGTTTGGCGCCGGACGAGAGTGGGAGTGCGGGGGCGAGCGTGAGTGCGGGGGCGAGCGTGAGTGCGAGCACGAGCACGAGTGCGAGTGCGAGTGCGAGTGGGAGTGCAGCGGCGGAAGTCGTGGAGGAGCCGAAGAAGGTGGAGGCGAAGCCGTTGCCACCTTGTGGGGTCGATCCGCAGTATCGTCCTCGGGGGCTCGACGGCGACCCGAAGGGGGATTGAGACTTGGCACAGGCGCTCGAACGGATCGCGTTGCATCAGACGCGGCTGCGGACGCCGGGGCTGGCGCTCGATCCGAGCGGCGTGGCGATTGGGGCGAAGGGGCTCGTGCTCTTGCCGACGCTGGAGCGGCTGGTCGCGTTTCTAGCCATTTATACGCGTGATCGTTCGCTCTCTGATTTGGTGGGGCACTCGGGGACCGAGCGGCTCGAGATTGCGGTGGTGAAGTCGAAGCTGGGGACGCGCGAGATCGTCGTCATTCTCCCGGCGCCTTCGACCACGTTGCTCGATGTCGTCGCCGACGTGGCGCGGCTGTCGGGGGGCATGACGTTCACGGGCGGCGGTCGCTACTACGTGCAGTATCGCGATCGCTCGGCGCCCTTCGGGTACGACGTGGTCGAGCTGCTTCGCGCGGAGGATGGCGTCGATTTCGCGCTGCACCATGCGTCGTTCACGCAGGCCTATGCGCGCGAGCGAAACGTCGACTTGGCGAACTTGGTGACGCGGCTCGAGCCGCGACGCGATCCGTCGGTGACTGCGCTTTCGGCGAAGCCTTTGTGGCTGGCGGTCGAGAGTGGCGTCGCTTCGGCGCTCATCGGGTACTTCGCGCGTGGCGCGGTCGACGCCGACGTCGGGGTGCTCGAGCTGCCGCCGTCCTCCAGCTTCGACGATGCACCGCGAAAGATTTCGCTCTTTCGCGTGCACGAGCTGCCGGCGCGAATGGTGCGGCTCGTCAGCGCGACGCCTGGCATCCGCGCGTTTGCACCGGCGGGGACGGGCGTGGCCGTCGAGGTCGGGCATCGTCACGCCATCCACCTCACCGGATTGCCCATTTTTCCCGAGGCGGGGCTGGTGCTCTTGCCAGCGGCGCGCGACGGCGAGACGCGCGAGCCGATCGTCACCGCGCGGCTCCCGGAGATGGCGCCGGTGCTCTCGCTCGTCGACGTCAAGCTCGCCTCGGGTGACGTGCCGCGCGCGCGTCCGCTCGACCAAGGCGATCACTTGGCGATGCCGTTGCAGCTCGCGCCCTCGGTCAGTGGCACGCGGCAGGTGAGCGCGGCGGTGATTCCGCTCGAGCGCGCGCCGCTGCTGAGACGGCTCGCCTACGCACTGCCGCCGAGCGCGCTCGAGGCCTCGTCGATCGCGCGCGTCGAGACCCGCGAAGGGCACGGGTTGCTCATCCTCCGCGTGCCGAGCGGCGCCTTCGGCATTCCTCTCGGCTCCCTCTTCAGCGAGCGAACTCCCGGGCTCTACGTGCAGGCGGGGCACGATTTGGTGCCTGCCTGTCCGCCTTCGCACCTCGCCTCCGCGCTCGGTGCGAGTGCGTCACGGTGCGTCTTCGTCTGGCGCGAAGCCGGAGACGTCGCCTCTTCGGTGCAAGCGATCTCCATCGACGTCTCGGCCTTCGTGCCGCTCGCCTCGGCGCTCGTTTCCCCGGAATCTTGGGGTGCGCTGATGCCCGTCGAGATCGTCGAGCTCGCGCGCACGGAGTTGGAAGAGAAGCTCGGCGGCGTCGAGATGGGCGACCTCGGCCTCGCACCGCTGCGAGGCGCACTGTGAAACTCCTCGCAGGGCTGGCGCTCGCGATGGCGGCTCTGGTCGGCTGTCATAGCGATCGTGTCGGCGACCCGCCGACCGACGCCAATGCTGATGTCGATGCTGGCAAAGTCGACGCAGTTCTCGAGGACACGAAAGCCGACACGACGCTCTCCGATACGATCGGCGAGTCTGCCACCGAAGTCGCCTCTGACGCCGCCTCCGACGTCGACGCCGCCGTGGCCTCGTGCACCAAGCTGCATGGCGGAGCCATGGTGAGGATCGACGCCCTCGCCGGCTCCTATTGCATCGACACGCGCGAGGTGACGATCGAGGAATTCAACGAGTTCATCATCGCCCCCGGCACGCCGTTCGACGCGCCGAGCGTGTGCACGGCGCAGAAGGCCAAGCGCCCCGCGCGCATCGACGATCCGACGAGGCAGAAGCTCCCGCAGGGAGAAATCTCCTGGTGCTACGCCAACGCCTACTGCAAATGGGCCGGGAAAAGGCTGTGCGGCACGATCGGCGTCCCCGGCGGCGCGCCGAAAGGCGGCGACGACCTCGCGAGCGAGTGGACCTATGCCTGCACCAACGGCATCCTCAACTCGACGTTCCCCTACGGCCCCACCTACGACGCGACGAGGTGCTTCACCGAGCAGTCGTCGGAGTTGTCCACCGAGGTGCCCGAGACCCACGTCGGATGTCACGGAATGAGCGGCCCCTACGCGCTCATCTTCGACATGTCGGGCAACATGGCGGAGTTCGACGACTGGTACGACGTTCCCGACGGCGGAACCTCGCCCGCCACCCACTTCCGCGGCGGTGCGTCGAACGAAGGCGGCGGCCTCGTCGACTGCCATTCGCGCGAAGACTTCGGCTTCGAGACCATCTACGCCAACGTCGGCATCCGCTGCTGCGCAGACCCGTAATTTACAGCCGATTTCGCGTCGTGCGGGCTCGACGAGTCAGTAGAGGTCGGCGTAGCGGTTGGCGACGGCCTCGGCCGAGAGCTCTTTCTCCGCCCGCGCACGGCCGGCCTCACCGAAGCGACGACGGAGCTCTGGATCGCCCGCGAGCTTGGCGACGGCGGTCGCGAGCGACGCCGAGTCGCGCGGGGGAACGACGAAGCCAGTGACACCGTCGGCGATGATGTCGGGGATGCCGAACCAGTCGGTGCCGATAGTCGGGAGGCCGAGCGCCATCGCTTCGAGGAGGCAGATGGGAAACGTCTCGCCCGGCATGTAGCTCGGCAAGACCACGGCGTGCGCCTTGCGCATGTGCGCCGGCACGTCTTCGTTGCGAACGTGGCCGACGAGCGTGACGTGGCCTTGCACGCCGTGCGTCGCGATGCGCGCCTCGATGGCGCCACGCTCCGGACCGTCACCGAGGATCGTCAGGTGCAGCTTGGGCCACTGCGGTGCCAGCGCAGCGATCGCGTCGACGAGCTCGGGGTGGCCTTTGCCCGGGACGAGGCGCGAAGCCATGAGAAGACGCAGCTCACCGGGCGCCGACGCCGCCGCCTCTCCGCGCTCGAATTTGCGTAGGTCGACACAGAAGGGGACGACGTGCGAACGTCCACTGGTGACGCCGTGGGCGATGAGCTCGTCGCGTGCCTTGGCGTACGGCGTGACCGAGGCGCGCACCCAACGCTTCTCGAGCGCGAAGCCGAGATCGCTCTGACGGCTGCGGAAGGGCGCGAAAAATTCGAGCGTCGCGTGATGCGTCACCAGCGCAGGGACACCCGCGGCTTTGGCAGCGAGGAGGGACTCGAGCCCGCCGACGCCGACGACGTGCGGGTGGACGACGTCGAACCCGCGGCGCGCGAGGCTGGTCATCGCGGCGACGCGGCGTGCGAGGAGCGTCGTGCCATCGAGCTTGCGCAAGAGGCCCGCGCGATCATCGTCGAAGACCGGCAGCGGATGGACGTCGACGCCGACGCGCGCGGCGGTGCGGAGGAGCTCGTCGCGTCCGGTGAAGGCGCAGGCGATGTGCGGCTCGTCTCCGCGCAGACGCTGCGCCTCGGCGAGGCAGAGGAGGAACGTCTCCACGCCGGTCATACCGACGTTGCCGAGGGTGTGGAGAATGCGCACGAGGAACGGCTTCGTGCGTCGGCGACGGCCAGGCGGCAAGTGGAAGAACGGCGCCGCTTGCTCGCGGCCGGCCACGCACGTATCGACCCATCATGTCCGGCGAAAACGATCCCCTCGTCATCGGCCCGTACACGTTTGCCTCGCGCTTGTTCGTGGGCAGCGGCAAATACAAAGACGTCGAAGAGACGCGCCTCGCCACCGAGGCCTCCGGCGCCGAGGTGATCACCGTCGCGCTCCGTCGCGTCGATCTGAAACAGCGCGGCGAAGGCACGCTGATGAGCCTCCTCGGCAGCCGCCGCTGGACGGTGCTCCCCAACACCGCTGGTTGCTACACCGCCGAAGAAGCGGTGCGCACCTGTCGGCTCGCGCGCGAGCTCGGCTTCTCGGGAGACAAGGCGCCCATCGTCAAGCTCGAGGTCATCGGCGACCAGCGCACGCTCTTCCCCGACAACGAGCAGACGTTGGAAGCGGCGCGGCTCCTGGTGAAAGAAGGCTTCGTCGTGCTGCCCTACTGCATCGACGATCCGATCATCTGTCGCAAGCTCGAGGAGGTCGGTTGCGCCGCGGTCATGCCGCTCGCCGCGCCGATCGGGAGCGGGCTCGGCATCCGCAACAAGCACAACATCCTCATCATCCGCGAGCAGGCGAAGATCCCGGTCATCGTCGACGCTGGCGTCGGCACCGCGTCGGACGCTGCGGTGGCGATGGAGCTCGGCTGTGACGGCGTCTTGATGAACACCGCCATCGCCGGCGCGAAGAACCCCGTGCTCATGGCAGAGGCGATGCGCGAGGCGGTGAGCGCCGGTCGCAAAGCCTTCCTCGCCGGTCGCATCGGCAAGAAGCTCCATGCCAGCGCCAGCTCGCCGCTCGACGGACAGATCGAGTAACCGCGCTTCGTTCGTGTTTTCGCGCTCGCGTTCGCATTCGCGTTTTCGCACTTCGACATGCCCCCTCGCTTCTTCCCCATCTTCGCCGTCGTCCTCGTCGGCATCGCGCATGCGTGCGCCTGGCGCGGCGCGCTCGGACAGAGCGCCTGGGTGTGGCTCGTCGTCACCCACGTGCCGCTCGTGGTCGTCGCCTTCTCGCTCCTGCGCAAGGCAGAGGTGCTCGGCGATCTCTATCGTCCAGCCGCCGGCGACATGTCGAAGGGGATCCTCGCCGCCGGAATCGGCGTCGGCGTCGTCTACGGCGTCTCGCTCGTCGCGCTCAAGGTCATGCCGGCGACGGTCGCCCGCGATTTGTTTGGCGTCATCAAGGTGGCGGGCAGCGTCTCGACGCTCACGCGCGGCATCATTCTCGTGACCTTCGCGATGATCGAAGAGCTGATTTGGCGCGCCGGCGTCGCCCACGGCTTGGAGGCGCGCTTCGGCTCGAAACGCGCGCCGTTCGTCGCCAGCCTGCTCGCTGTGGTGGCGTCGGCGGCGTCGCTCCACCCGTCGATCATCCTCGCGACGTTCGTCGTCGGCATCCTCACCGCCGTCACCCGCAAGTTGACCGGGCGCATCGTCGTACCCTTCGTCGTGCACGCCTTCTTCTCGTGGATTACTGTGGAGATGGTGATTCCGGCGCTCTGGCAGCGGATTCAAGCATTGGGCTGAGCAGGGCTGAGCAGGGCCGAGCAGGCGAGCAGGCGAGACGGCGAGAGGAGACGACGATGATCAAGTTCGCGCGAATCGGGTGTGGGGCTTTCCTGATCGTCGCTGCGAGCGCGGTCTTCGGATGTCGGCATCATCGCGATCCGCAGCCGTACTGGCCCGAGCAGGCCCCTCCCCCGCCCGGTGGCGCCGTCGCCCCGCAAACGACCGCGACGCGCGATCTCGGTCCTGTCGCCGAGGGCGCGTGCGACGTCGCGCCGCTCGTGTCGCTCGCGGGCGCCACCTGTCATCGCGTCCCCGGCGTGCAAGCGACCGGCAGCGAAGCGGCGACCAGCGCCAACGCCTTCGACGGCAGCGCCTGCACCGCCTGGAACAGCGGCGGCTACGCACCCAAGTTCGTCGCCGTCGACCTCGGCGCCTCGCAGACGCTCACCGGGGTCATCCTCGTCCCCGAAAGCACGCCGCCGGTCAACGGAGGCAAGCACGTCATCGAGTCCTCGAACGACGGCGTGACCTGGAAAGTCGCCTACGTCGTCGAAGGACAGATGGCGACGATGCGCGCCTACTCGGTGCCCTTCGCCTCTCCCGTGAGCGCGCACTACCTCCGCGTCACCACCGAGAAGAGCGAGTCGTGGGTCGCGTGGCGTGACATCGTCCCCCTCGATTGCCGCTGAACCAGCGCTGAACTCGACCTATTTCGCCGATCGCGCAGCCACGGGGATCACCAACTTCTCGGCGGTGTGCGTCTCCGAAAACTTCGCCACTTTGACGTCGACGAGGCCGGCCTTCTTGGCGGCGGCGCGCGAAGCCGCTTCGGGGACAGGCGCGTCCTTGCCTTTTCGACGGACGATCCAAATCGCGCCGGCGGGTGCGAGCGAGGCCGTCAGCTTGGTCAACGAGGCGAGCTCCTTCTCGGTGGCGACGGCGAAGAAGATCAGATCGACGGTCTTTGCCGGCAGCGGGGCGAGGACGACGTCACGCGCGCGCAGCTGTTCGACGAACGTGCCTGATACGTCGGACACGTCGGAGGCATCTGACAGGTCACCGACGATGGCCACGCGCATCTTCGGCTTCACCCCCAGCTTGTCGAGGATGCCGCGCGGCGAGCGGATTTTATCGGCCCATTTCGTCGCGACCGCGGCGCCGAGGAGAAAGCGCGCAGGGCCCGCGGCGCGATCGAGCACCAGCGCGTCACCTTCGACGGCGATCGCGCGCACGTCGCGGAAGAGCACCTTGGCCTTGAGCGCGGCGCTGCGAAAGACGAGCTCTTCGGTCTCGAGGAGCGCCTTGCCCTCGGCGCGGACTCCATCGACGACTGCCACGCACTTCGCCTCGGCACCCATGGGCCAGAGAGTAGCTCAGCCGCCGAGGTACGCTTCCTTGACCATCGGGTCTTCGAGGAGCTCCTTCGCCTTGCCCTCTTTCGCCACCTCGCCGGTGCGCAAGACATAGCCGCGCGCGGCGACCTCGAGCGCGAGGCGCGTGTTCTGTTCGACGACCAAGACCGTCACGCCGGCCTCGGCGATTTGTCGAATGGCGCCGAAAATCTGACGCGCGAGGTTGGGCGCGATGCCGAGCGAAGGCTCGTCGAGCAAGAGAAGCGAGGGGCGCGCCATCATTGCCCGACCGATGGCCAGCATCTGCTGCTCTCCGCCGCTGAGCGTGCCGCCCTCTTGTCGCATGCGCTCGCCGAGCCGCGGAAAGAGCTTCACCACGTCGTCGATGGTCTCGCCGATGATGCGCGCGTCGCGGTGGAGATAGGCGCCGAGCTCGAGGTTCTCGCGCACCGTCAGGTTGGGAAAGATGGCGCGCCCTTCGGGGACCAGCGAGACGCCGAGCGCGGCGACCTCTTCGGTGCCGAGCGGACCGAGCTCCTGACCGGCGAAGCTCGCCGTTCCCGCGCTCCACGGTACGAGCCGCACGAGCGAACGCAGCGTCGTCGTCTTGCCTGCCCCGTTGCTGCCGATGAGCGCGACCACCTCGCCCCGACGCACGGTGAGCGACACGCCCTTGAGCGCGCGAATGCCGCCGTAGCGCACCTCGATTCCGTGGACGGAGAGCAGCGGCGTCGCCGCGCTCGCGAACGACTCGGGCGGCTCTGGACGCGTCGGGTGCTTGGTCCTCACGAGACGACCTCGGCGCTCACTTCGGCCTCTTCTTCGCCGAGGTAGGCGGCGATGACCTTGCGATCGCGGCGCACTTCTTCGGGCGTCCCTTCGGCGATGGTCTCGCCGTGATCGAGCACGTGGATGCGCTCACAGACGCCCATCACCACCTGCATGTTGTGCTCGACGAGGATGACGGTCAGCTCGTACTCGTCGCGGAGCGTACGAATCTGCTCTTTCAGCGACTCGGCCTCGCCGTAGTTGAGCCCGGCGGCGGGCTCGTCGAGGAGGAGGAGCTTCGGCTCGAGCATCAGCGCGCGGGCAATTTCCAGGCGTCTCTGCGATCCATAAGGAAGTGATGTAGCGGGCGCATCGGCCAGGTTTTCCAGGCCCATTTCGCCGAGGAGCTTGCGCGCACGGGCCTCGAGGGCCTGCTCGTCGTCGCGCGCCGTCTTGGTGCCGACGATCTCGCTGACGAGGTTCGCGCGTCGACGGAGCTCACCGGCGACGAGGACGTTGTCGAGCACCGTCATCGAGGCGAAGAGGCGGATGTTCTGGAAGGTGCGGGCGACCCCTGCGGCGGCGATGGCGGCGGGCGCAAGGCCGACCAGCTCGACGTCCTTGCCCTTGGCGTGAAGTCGAATCGCGCCGACGTCGGCGCGGTAGACGCCGGTCACGAGGTTGAAGACGGTCGTCTTGCCTGCTCCGTTGGGGCCGATGAGGCCGAAGATCGAGCCTTCGTCGACGGAGAACGAGACGTCGCCGACGGCGCGCAGACCGCCGAAGCGCTTGTCGACGTGCGAGAGGACGAGCGCGGCGGTCATGCTTCGGCCTCTGTCGCGACCGCGGGCTTCGTCGAGGTCGGCGGCTTCGGCCCACCCTTCGACTTGCGCTCCCAGACCTCACGCTCGCCGAAGAGACCTTCGGGTCGGACGAGCATGACGATGATGAGCGCGGCGGCGAAGAGCGTCATCCGCAGCGCAGCCGCGTCGATGTCGGCGAAGGCGGAGTAGTTGCGCGAGAGCTGCAACAGGCCCTCTTCGGCGGCGTAGAAGACCGTCGTGTAGAGCACCGCGCCGACGGCGACGCCGGTGACGCTCCCAGAGCCGCCGAGGATCACCATGGTGATGACCTCGAACGACTTGTCGAACTTCATGTTCGCGGGCGTGACGATGCCTGGTCCGTCGCGTCGCAAGACGAGGAGCGCACCGGCGATGCCCGCACCGACCGCCGCGAGCACGAAGGCGGTGATCTTGTATTTGGCGGGATCGACGCCGACCGCAGAGGCCGCGATCTCGTCCTCGCGCACGGCACGAAGCGCGCGACCGAAGCCCGAACGCTTGAGACGATAGGCGAGAAACACCATCAGCGCGGCGAGGCCGAAGATCCAGAAAGGGCCGGCGACGCTGGGAATTCCGACGAAATCGCCTGGGTCACCGCCTGGCACGCTCGGCCCGCGATAACCGAGCGATCCGCCGAGCGCGGCGATGCCCTTGGTGATGGGATTCTTCGCGCTGTCGGCGTTGGTGCCGAGGACGGTGAGCCGGAGGATCTCGGAGAAGCCGAGCGTGACGATCGCGAGATAGTCGCCGCGTAGTCGCAGGCTCGGCAGACCGACGACGAGCCCGACGAGCGCGCACACCGCGGCGACCGAGAGGACGACGACGGGGAAGATGATCAGCGAGTGCGTGAGCGAGAGGTTGTCGCGCAGCTCGTCGAGGGGGATCTTCATCAACAGCGCCACGCGGGCGGCGACGAATCCGCCGAGGTACGCCCCGAGACCGACGAAGCCGGCGTGGCCGATGGAGAACTGCCCGGCCATCCCGTTGACGATGTTGAGCGCGGTCGCGCCCACCACGTTGATGGCGCACATCACGGCGATGGTCAGCCAGAATTTGTACCCACGATCGGCGCTGACCGCCGCGTCGTAGGCGAGGTCGAGCCCGACGCAGACGGCCGCTCCGAGGAGCAGGAGGACGAAGGTGGGGACTCGTCGCATGGTGGAGCCCTAGGCGAGGCGGCCTCGTCCGACGCGTGCGTAGGCTTCGAGAGTGTCTTCGTCGAAGAGAACGAATCGGACCAGCGCCGGGGCGCCGTGCTCTTTCAGCTCGGCGATCACCGTGTCGAGCGCGATCGCGGCGGCGGCATCGACGGGATAGCCATAGACGCCGGTGGCGATGGAGGGGAACGCGACCGACGAGAGGCCATGCGCACGCGCCAGCACGAGGGCTTCGCGGTAGCAGCTGGCGAGGAGCTCGGGAGCCTCGGCCTCTTCGCGCGCATACATCGGGCCGACGCAGTGAATCACGTGCTTGGCGCGGAGCTGGAATCCCGGGGTGATGACCGCGCCGCCGGTGCGGAGAACGCCGCCCTGCAACGTCTTCTTCAGCGCGTGACAAGCCTCGAGGAGCTCGGGACCGGCCGCGCGATGAATGGCGCCATCGACCCCTCCGCCGCCGAGCAACATCGTGTTGGCGGCGTTGCCAATCGCGTCGGTGTCCTGCTGGGTGACGTCGCCGACGACGAGCTCGAGGAAAGAGGCTGCGACCGGCCAGCGGTACGAGGGCATCTGGAGGGCGTAGACCGGAGGGGGTCGGGAGCGAAGCTTCTCAACTTCGCGCGCGAAATTCTCGTTTTGCCAAAGATTGCTTCGCAACTTTGGCCGCTTCGGTCAATCTCGCTCCGCTCGGTTGCCGAAGCTGCTACAGCGGCCCTTCGTCGAGCCCGTAGATGAACTGCTTCACCGCAGGATTCGTGCTCGATTTCACCTGTTCGGTCGTCCCGTCGAAGATGAGGCGGCCCTTGAGGAGCATGCCGACGCGGTCGGTGACGGTGAGGAGACGATCGACGTCGCTCGACACCATGATCACGGTGGCGTTCGACTGGCGCTGCTCGTCGCGGAGGAGGTTGAAGATTTTTTGCGAGGTCACCGGGTCGAGGCCGGCGGCGGGCTCGTCGTAGAGGACGATGGGGGCGCGGGTGACGGTAGCGCGGGCGACGCCGATGCGTTTCTTCTGACCGCCCGAGAGGCCACCGACGGCGCGCTGCTGGAAGCCGGGGAGCGCCATGCGATCGAGGCGCTCGGCGACGCGCGATTGGATTTCGGCTTCCGGCAAGTCGTAGAGACGACGCAGGGGAAAGGCGATGTTGTCGCCGACTGGCATGTAGTCGAAGAGCGCGTTGTTCTGGAAGAGCATCCCGAACTTCAGGCGCAGCTTCTGGAGCGCGAGGTCGTCGAGCTTGGTGACGTCTTCGCCTTCGACGAGGATGCGTCCGCGATCGGGCTTCACGAGGCCGACGATCGATTTGAGGAGCACCGATTTGCCCGACGCGCCGGGGCCGATGAGGCCGTAGAGACAGCCAGCCGGCACGTTCAGCGAGACGTCGCGCAACACGGGGTGCGCGTAGGCCTTGGAGACGTGATCGAGCTCTATCACCGCATCACCGTGACGCGCTCCGGGCCGGCGCAGGAACCGGCGGCGCAGCGGCTTCGTCACGCACGCGGCGCAGGCGGGCGAGGAGGACGAGGAGCGCGACGGAGAGCGCCGTGAGGAGGACGAAGACGCCGACGGCGACCGCGCGAAGGGTGCCGATCGAGCTTCGGGAGACGGCGACGGGGCCGAGGTAGGCGAGGCGCTGCCCGTCGGTGAGCGAGGTCGCGGGCACCGCGATGAGCACCACCGCGACGTCTTCGACGGCGAGCCCGGAGACGGCGCCGGCGACGAGGCGACGGAGGTCGTCGGGCGGGACGGGAGGCGAAGTGCCGCGGTGGCGAATCAACACCGAAGCGGTGGCGCGCGGCTTTTTCGAAGCATCGCCGGGAGGTGCGAGGGCCGCAGAGAGCGCGTCGACGACGGGGATGTCGAGGAGCACGCGCGCATCGAGCACGCCATCGATGGAGCCGAGCACACGTTCGACCTGCGCCGCCGTCCCCGCGATGCGCGCGGCGCGATCGGCCTCTGGAGACGCCACGAGCGACGATTCTTGGGGCGCCGGCGGGTGCTCTTTCGGGAGCTCTTCGGCGGCGAGGATGCTGATCGCAGCGGTGGCGTCGTCACGCGCGACGATCAGACGAAAGTGCCCTTCACTCGAGGGATCGGCGGCTTTTTCCGACTCGATGCCCGCGCGCGCGAGGGCGACGACGCCGCGATTGGCCTCCATCTCGTCGAGCCCGCCGGCGACGTCGCGCATGCAGCCCGCGAGCACGAGGGCTGCCGCGAGCACGATCATCGCACGCGACTTGGACGCCAGAGACCACCCCATAGGCTCGCTATCCGACGAGTGCGCCGGTGCGTAAAGAGCGCAGCCCCGAAGGGTGAGGCTAGTTCGCCTTGAACGTGCGGATACAACCGGTGGCGGCCGGCATGTTGCGGAAGCTGACGCCGGAGATGGCGCCGCGCATGCACGCCTCGACGCCGGGCTGCGACGGGTTGGTGGTAACGCTGACGCCTTGGACGCGGCCCTTTTGCACCATGAATTTCGCGGTCGCGGAGCCGTTGAGGCCACAACCCGCGGCGATGCCGCCACCGACGGCGCTGCACTCGGAGATGGAGATGCCTTCGTCCTCGCTGCCGGAGACGCTGTTCTTGAGCGCATCTTCGTAGCTCTTGCCGCCGCCGCCACCACCGCCGCCACCCGCGCCGCCGGTCCACTTCGGCTTCTGCTTGGCGGCTTCGGCGGCCTTGATCGAGCCTTCGCCGGCGAGGCTCATCGCTTCGTCGCGCTTGCGCTTCTCTTCATCGTCCTGGCCCGCCTTGATGCGCCAGACGACAACGCCGATGACGGCGATGACCGCCACGACGAGCGCGATGCCGAGCGTGGCCTTGGTGGCGCCGGCGGCTTTTTCGCTGCGCTCGGCCTGCGCGACCGCCTTCACCTCTTTGATGTTCTCGCGCTTCAGCTCGGCGTGGTGCGCGAAGCGGGAGAACTCGGGGTGCTCTTTGAGGGCGGTGCGCTTGTTCGAGTGCGTGTCGACGAGGATGTCGGTCGGCGTGAAGCGGTTGCTGGCGATCATCTGCAGGAGCTCGATGGCGGCGAAGGGGCCGTGATCCATCTTGTCCTTGACCATCATCCAACGCGGCGCCGGATCGGCTTCGAGGCGATCTTTGAGGGCATTGAGCTCTTCGGTCGCGCCGCCACCGCCACCGGCGCCCGAGGGCGAGCTGGTGCGCTGCTGCGAGATCGGCGCGGCGACGACGGCGAACGGATCGTCGAACGCAGCCGAACGCTGGGAGACGGGCGCGGCTGCAGCCGGGGCCATGTCGACCTCGATCGGGATCATCGGAAGCATCGAGCCGCGCATGTCGACGTCGACGTCGAAGGCGTGATCGTCGGCCATCGGCGGGGGCGCGATGCTCGCCGGCGCGAAGTGGTGAATGGCCTGCGCGAAGGCGGCGAGATCGTCGGGACGCTGCGCCGCATCGGTGAGGAGTGCCTTCGAGAGAATGGTGTCGACGATCGGCGGGATGCCGGGGAGCACCTGCGACGGCGGCTTCATCCCTGGCCCGATGGGCGTGAGGGTGAGCATCTCGTAGACGATGGCGCCGAGGCTGAAGACGCTCGAGCGGGTGGTGGGCGCGCTGCCCTTTTGCAGCTCGGGGGCGATGGCGGCGAGATCGCGCGCGGCGGTCGGACGCGTTTTGGCGAGCTGCGGAACGAGGCGCGGGACACCATCGGGACCGGCGCCGATCGACCCGGGGTGGACGAAGACCGCTTCGCCCTTGGCGTGGAGCTGCGCGAGCTCGGTGCAGATGGGGACGACGATGGCGACGACCTCGCCGAGCTTGAAGCGTTCACCCTTGCTCTGCCGCCCGCTGAGGAGGGTGCGAAGGGTGACGATGCCTTGCGGCGCGGGCGCGGGGTCGAACGGCGGACTGACTGCCATGGGGTCGCCCATCATACGCGGCGACCGGGCTGCCTCGGTAGCGTCGGCGTGCCTTTTTTGGCGCCCGTCGCGCACGATGGAAGGTTGTAGGGTCGACGGAGTTTTCGTGGCGGAAGGTGCGTGGTCTCAGCCGGCCGCGTGGTTGGCACGCGCGAGGCGCGCATAGGCCTCGGCGAGCACCGTCTCTGCGGCGTCGAGCAATTTCTGGTCGCGCGTCCGGGTGAGGATCTGGACGACCTCGGTCTTTTGCGCCGCGGGGTCGTCCATCAGCACGCGAGCAGCGATGCGTACCTCTGCGGGGATGGTGCTCCCATCGCGGGGGTTCGCCTCGGCCGCGAGCGAGCGCAGGTGATCGACGTAGGTGCGACCGAAGCTCGGGTCGGGCTCAGCGTCGACGTCGAGCGCGAGCACCGCGTTCCAACCCATACCCGCCGCACGGCGTAGACCGGCGAGCGCAGTGCGCTGGAGGCGGCTGCCGATGCTGTCGCGGGCGAGGCTGAGCTCACGCATCCCAGCGCGCAGCCACTCGTCGGCGGTGAGACGATGGAGCCAGTGCTTGGGGTCGGCGCCGGGCATCGCGCCACGATGGGCCGAGCCTCTCGCGCGCATCAACTCCGGCATCAACTCCGTGAACGGCGCGCGGGCGGAACGCTCTCGCCGCTGCGCCAATGACCGAGGTAGCGTCCTTGGGCGGCGGGGTGCTCGGCGAAATCGGCGGGCGTGCCGCGCATCTCGACGACGCCGTCCATCAGGAGCATGACCTCGTCGGCGATGGCGAGCGACTCGACGACGTGATGGTCGGCGAGAACGACCGCGACCTCGTCTTCGTCGGCGAGCTCGCGCAGGAGCGTGGCGATGCGCTCGGCGCCCGCCGGGTCGACGCCGGAGAACGGCTCGTCACAGACGAGCACGCGCGGACGGGCCGAGAGCGCGCGACAGATCTCGAGCCGTCGTCGTTCGCCGCCCGAGAGGTCGCCGGCGAGCACCCGGTGACGCGCCGAGAGCTCCATTCGGGCCCCGATTTCCAGCACTTCGCGCGCAGGGCGACCGACGATCGAGGCGTAGGTCTCGAGGTTGTCGCGGACGCTCAAATCGAAGAGCACGCTCGGCCCTTGCGGTAAGTAGCCGACGCCGCGACGGGCTCTTCGGTAGAGGGGTTCGCCGGTGACGTCGACGCCGTCGACGGTGACGCGACCTCGGTGCGGTGGCTCTTCGCCGACGACGACGCGGAAGAGCGACGTCTTGCCGGCGCCCGAAGGCCCGAGGACGGCGAGGACGCGCGCGCGTTCGACGACGAGATCGACGCCCCGCAAGATGGGCGCGCCGTGGCGGCGGGTCTCGATCCCTTCGGCGCGGAGCAACGCGGCCCTCTCTATTTCTCTGGCTCTAAGGCTTCTTCAGCGCCCCGCCGACGGGGAGCGACGCCTTGACGTTCGTCATGGTGATGCGCGCGGAGTCGAGATCGATCTCGGCGCCGTCGGCGACGACCCAACCATCGCCGCGGAAGAGACGTACGCCGCCTCGGAGGGAGAGCTTCTGTCGCACGAGATCGAGCTCGAACTCGGGAGCCTCGCCGCGGACGCCTTTGACGTCGGCGAAGACGCCGCCCGAGCCCTTCGCCCAGCTGACCCGCGGACCGCCCGCATCGTAACGGACCTCGATTTTAGGGCACTTCAGCGACAGGTCGGTGCCCTTGGCGAGGACGACGTTGCCGGTGAGGGTCGCCGTCTGCGCTTTGACGTCGACCTCGAGGAGGTCGGCGGAGAGATCGATGTTGCCGGGCGCGCGCGGCGGAAGTTGGACGTCGATGCCCTTCTTCTTCGGCTCGTTCGTCGAGGTCGTGGCGAGCGCAGTGGGGCTGCCGGCGGCCGTGTGCGTGACGTCCGTGGTGATGGACGTGGGCACCGCGAGGACGGTCGACGTCGGAGCGCCCGGCGTATCACCACGGCCGAGCGGCAGCGCGAGGAGCGCCGCGCCGGCGAAGGCGACGAGCGGGACGAGGACGTGCGGGACGCGCATCGGCATCTTCGTTCTAGCACTGCTCACCGGCGAGCGCCGCGAGGAGCGCGGACAGCTCACGGGCCCGCGCCGGAGCCCCGTCGACGGCCGTCACTTCCCGCGTCGCTCGGGAACGCAGGCGCTGCGAGAGCACCCCGAGGAGAGCGCGGACGAGCCCGCCTTCGAGATCGCCCGCACGCGGGACGTCGACCGCCGCGACGCCGCCGGCAGAGAAACCGCGACCGAGCGCGGCGGCGAAGGTCCAGAGCTCGTCGAGCGGGAGCGATCCATCACCCGCCGGCGCCCCAGTGGCCGAGAGCGCGCTGGCCATCGCGCGCGCGGCGGACGTCTCGACGTGCTCGCCCAGCCGACGCTCGAGGTACGGCGCCATCGAGGGCTCGTCTTTGGCGAGGAGCTCGTCGCGCTCGCGGCGAAAGGCGTCGATGGCAGCGCGCAGCTCGTCACGCACGGCCCGGCGACCCTCGTCTGCGCGAGCGTCGTCGCGGGCGGTCGCGGGCAGTTGCGTGCTCCGCGCACGATCGACGTCGAGCGAAATCGCGCGTTCGAGGAGCGTCGCTTGCGCGAGCATGCGAGCACGAAGGGCGCGATCGTCGTCGCGACGCACCATCGCCGCATCGAGCGCGCGCTGTCCGCCTTGGGCGAGGAGCGTTGCCACGTCGTGCGCACGTCGACGGAGCGCGCGCTCCTTGAGCACCGGTCCATGCGCCGGCAGCTCGTCTTCGAGCAGCGCGCGGACCGGCACGAAGCCGCTCTCGAGGAGCTTCTGTTCGTCGCCGGCGATGCGCGCCTCGACCGCCCGTCGCGCCGAAAAAGCGAGCGGCGGACGGAACGACGAGAGGCCGATCGACTTCGAGTCCTCCGCGAAGACGCTCATCACCTTCGCGAGATCGGGGCCCGACATCCGATCGGCCTTGTTGAGGAGCGCCTGAATGGGAATGCCGCGCTTGACGATGGCCTCGATGACGCGCCGTTCGCTGGTTTTCAAGGCCTGTCCGGCGTCGAAGAGCCAAATCGCGAGATCGACGCCGGCGCCCTCGATGAGCGTGTCCATCGCCACCTTGGCGTGCGTCGGATCGGGGGCGTTGAAGCCGGGCGTGTCGACGAGCTCGACGCGCTGCAAGTATGGAAAAGGCACCTCGACGTCGACGCCGTCGACGGTCCCCTCACCGAGCTCGCCGAGTAGCGCCTTCAGCCTCTCGGGAGGTACCGTACGCGCGCCGCCGCGGAGCAGACGTGCGCGCGCGATCGGATCGGGGCCGAACCGAAGCGTATGCGCGACCGCGGTCGTCGGGAGGATGCCGGTGGGCGCGACGTCCATGCCGAGGAGCGCGTTGACGAACGTCGATTTTCCAGCGTTGAACTCGCCGACGATGGCGACGCGGAGGGGCCGCGCCCGCTCGCTCGCGAGATGTTCGAGACGACGAATGGCGTCGAGATCGCCGAGGGAACGGGCGTGCGAGGCGAGTCTTCCGGTGAGCAAATCCCAGCTCGCCGGCTCATCGCGGGGCAAGAGTCGTCCGGCGAGCGCGCGGGTGAGCTCGCCGGCCCACGCGAGCCGCGCCGGATCGACGCTCGCGTTCGCACCTTCGAGGAGCGCATCGAGCGCCGGTTCGAGCTCGGCGACGCTCTCGGCGTGCACGCCCGTGGCGCCGTCGGCGAGCGCACCGTCGAACGTCAGCATGACGTCGACAGGTTCAGGCGTCTCACGCACAGATGCGAGGCAGAGGGCGAGGAGTCGCTCGTCACGAGCCGCGACGGCGAGCCCACGCGCAGCCGCACGATCGGCCGTCGTCTCCAATTTCACACCCTTTTCGAGCGCATCGCGGAGAGCGATCGCCGCCGCCTTGGCATCTCCGCGTGCTGAGAGGAGCGCCGCACGCCAGAGGGGACGATTCTCCAAATCACGCGCGCGTGCCACGGTCTCGACGGCGCGCAGGGTCGCCGGATCGAGCCCCGCCGAACGGGCGACGACCTCGCGCAACGCATCGACGGAGCGCTCGTCGCCGAGGATCGCAGCGCGCGAGAGGGATCGTGCTGCCGCAGCGTCGTCGCCGATCAACGTCGCCGCTTCCCCCGCGAGCCGCTGCCCTTCGGCGTCACCGACCTCCGGCGAAAAGAGCGGGAGAAGACGGGTCACGTCCTCGCGTGAACGACGTTGGAGCGCGCTCGCGAGCCGCCTTCGCGTCACGTCTTGGAATGGCGCACCTCCGGGTGCAGCATCGTCGAGCCGCGCCAGCCATCCATCGGCGCGCGCCGGGCTCCCCTCTGCCAGCTCCAGATCGGCGAGCGCGAGTCGCGCTGCGCGGGCTGCAAAACGAGCCTCGACGTCGGGATCGTCGTCCCACGCCACCGCGCGCGTGTACGCCTCACGAACCTCGCGCGACGAGGCCCCTACCCGCTGCCGCACCCGCCCGAGCCGAATCCACACGTCGGGCGATGCGCCTGCTTTTTTGGCGAGGAATGCCAGCGTCTGTTCGAGCTCGGCGTCGAGGCCGGCGCCTTCACACGCATCCGCGAGGAGCGCGAGACCGATGGGGGAATTCGGCGCGAGATCGAGGAGGCGACGCGCGGCCGAGCGGGCGCGGAAGAAATCTCCTTCGGCGAGGGCGCGTTCGGCGAGGACCCGCTCGTCTCGACCACCGACGAGGGAGACTTCGGCATCGGCGAAGAGACGGCGCAGGTCGGCGAGGAGGGACATCGGGCCGGGATACTAGCCCGAGGCCGGGGCCGGGCGCGGGGCGGGCGCGGGGCACGTGTTCCAAGGACAGTGCGGGTCACTTGGGGCGATAGGCGAGTCGGTGGCCGGGTAAGCTCGGTCGGTTGCCGGGTAGTCTCGGTCGATTGGCGGGTAACCTCGGGTCGGTTGCCGGGAAGTCTCGCGTCGGTTCCCGCGTAAGCTCGGTCGGTTGCCGGGTAGTCTCGGGTCGGGTGCCGGGTAAGCTCGGTCGGTTGCCCGGTAACGTCGGGTCGGTTGCCGGGACACTCGTCGACCTTCCGGACCCAGTCGGGTTCACTGTCCGAGGTAGGCCCTTTCACTTCGGTGCGCACTGCGCCGGGGGCGCCGCATTCGTACCCGCGTCCATGCCCGCCTTGTCGCCCCAGCCCTCCTCCATGCAGGTCCAATACGCTTCCGGCGCCTTGGGTGCACAGCGGGCGCCTCGAGCTTTTCGCAGAGCTCCTGTTGCCGCCTCCTCCTGCTGATGTGATCACCGCCCATTTCGACCCGGCCGCGTGAGGGCTGAGGAGATGAGAGCATTGCAGCCGGCGCAAATTTGGCGACAGCGGTGACAAGATCAACCGTCCATTGCTGGTCGAATGACCGGCCTATACTCTGCTGCCAGCCAATGGCTCGAGAGCGGCGTAGACACGCGCGCAGACCAGATGTCACCTTCGAACGGGAGGGCGCCGCAGCAGTCGTGAACCCCTCGGCGCGAAGTATGGCGACTGAGCTCGCCAAGCTCTGCGCATATGGTGAATCGTCTTATGCCTCGCTCACGAGTGCCGACGGAAGCTATGTGCAGGTGGCCGGTGGGGGAGCAGGCTGCACCGTGGAGCGTCACGACTCTTCCGCGAAGAAGCAGTATCGCGCCTACACGACGACACCCGTTGTATCGCTGCCCGATGGTACGGAGTTGGTATTCGCCTCGGGCCGCATTCCCCTGCGGCACGACGAATGGCTCGACATCGAAGTGGTTACCGAAATATTCGGGCTCTCCGAGAGGTTTGATGGAACCGCAGCGGGGTAGGCCGAGCATTGCGGCACGAGAAACCGCGGCGATCGCGACGTAGGAAGCGGTGACGACGATGGTGATGGAACGCGCACGATCGAAGGGCTACCTCGGGGGTTCCTACACCATCCTCGGAGACCCGATCGACCGTGCGCGCGACCACCTTGCTCAACAACCTCCTCGGCATCAAGCGGACACGAGTCGTCGGTCTCTTCTTCGACGAAGACGGGCTGGTGATCGACGTCCGGCCCACGACGCGAGTGGCATGGTGCTCGTGTTGCGGGCGCCGCGTACGCGAGATCCACGACGCGCGCGAGCGCTATTGGCGCCATCTCGACCTGGGCGGCATGAAGTGGCACTTGCGTTACCGCCTTCGACGCGTGCGATGCGCTCGCTGCGGCGTGACCGTCGAGATGGTGCCGTGGGCGCAACCTGGGTCGTGGTTCACCGACGCCTTCGAGACGACGGTGGCCTACCTCGCGCAGTCGGCCGCCAAGACCGTGGTCGCGGAGATGATGCGCATCGCGTGGGCGACCGTCGGTTCGATCGTCGCCCGGGTCGTCGGTCGCCACCGCGGCGAGGATCTGCTCGACGGCCTGACCTTCATCGGTATCGACGAGCTCTCCTACCGGAAGCATCACGAGTACGTGACCGTCGTCATCGATCACCGGAGGGGCAGGGTCGTCTGGGCCGCGCCCGGGAAGAACGCCGACACCCTCCGACGCTTCTTCGCCGAGCTCGGCCCCGAGCGGTGCGCGAAGCTCTTGGGGGTGACGATCGACATGTCGGGCGCGTACATCGCCGCGGTGACCGAGGCGGCGCCGCGAGCGAGGCTCACCTTCGATCGTTTCCACGTACAGCGGCTCGCGCACGACGCTCTCGACCAGGTCCGTCGTGCCGAAGTGCGTGCGCTCGAGGACCCAGAGGATCGGCGAGCGCTCAAGAACACGCGCTTCGCGCTGCAGAAGAACCCGTGGAACCTCACCGCCATCGAGAGCGGCAAGCTCGCCGACGTGCAACGCACCAACGCGCCGATCTACCGCGCCTATCTCCTCAAGGAGACGCTCGCGGCGATCCTCGACCGGCGTCAGCCCAATGTCGCGCGGCGGATGCTCGACGACTGGATTGGCTGGGCCGCCCACTCGAGACTCGCGCCCTTCGCCAAGCTCGCGAGAACGATACGTGCGCACCTCGAAGGCATCATTGCCTATGTCGCTACTGGCCTGTCCAACGGTCGCACCGAGGGCCTGAACGGCAAGGCGCGCACCATCACCCGTCGCTCCTACGGTCTGCACAGCGCCTCGAGCCTCATCGCGATGCTCTTCCTCTGCTGCTCAGGCCTCACGCTGCGCCCAGCGCACGCCGTGCCGAGCTTCCACTAAACCTCTCGGAGAGCCACTTTATTGTCATGTAATACAGTCGCAGCTGTGCGACAAGCGGATTGCCGTCGGCGTCTAGTTCAATCAAGACGTTGATCGGGATATTGATATCGGCGCCGTCCTTGCCTGAATGCAAGAGCCACCAAAACCACACTCCGGCGCGAGATCCATCGGCGCTCGGTCCGTATGCCCTATAGTGCTGAATCACTGAGAAGTCGGGATGCTGACGAAGCGCCTCGTCAAGCGCTTTGCGCGCAACTTCCTCGAACGCATCACCGAGTGCGTGCATGTTGATTCGAATAGCAATCGCCTCGTCTGGGGGTTGGCTCACGCTGGGCTGAAGCGGCACGTATGTTATGGGATCATGGGGCGCCATCTCGGCGAGTAGAGTCAAAGCGCCCTTGCAGTTCCTGGTTCCCGTCAGCGTGACGGCCGAAGTGGCGAGTCGGCTCAGCGGAAGAGTAGGCAGTTCTATCGAGCTCGACGCCTTGCGTACCTCTAGCTCTAGAGTTCTCTCCATGGCACTAGCAGCGCGATTCGACAGTGGCGCGTCTATTAGTTGCAGCGAGCTTGCTAGATAAACGGTTGCTACGCCTAGCGCCACGTGGATCCCGAGGACTAGCGAGAGTGCGCCCGTTCCGATCACTGTGTCATCAGGTGCAAGAAAGAGGCAGTCTGCATAGACTTCCAATTGATTTGAGGCGGCTGGTCGCTGCCTCATCGCGTCCGCTGGCGCCAAGGAGACAGTCACAGACGCCGGGCGTATCCCAAAGCTGCCCTGGCGAGCGCCCAGCGCGCGCTGGAGGAAGCGGAGTGTCGCGCCGGTGAGGTGGCTTTGCTCGACGCTTAACTCGATGTCCAGATGGCGGAGAGATATGCTAGTAGCTATAGTAGTCGTAAGCTCCAATGCCATTCGGAGCTGTTTGCGACTGGCCACTCGGCTCATCACCTGCGCCTGAAGCGCGGCTGAGAGGTGCTTGTTGCGTGTCGTAGCGTGAAGGATATCCGGGATGGAGTCGCTCAATTGCCGAGTGGCATCGCTCGACTGCTCTACTGCCGCAACTAGCTCCTGGAGCTCGTCGCTCACGCGTGTGGCGACCGTCATGGTATCCGCAGTGCAGCCTTGATCTGCGCTAGTGACTGATTGACAGCATTTATATCGTTAAAATCTCCGGAGACTCGCGTGACGTCCTCGAGTTGCCTCAGTGCCTGCGACAGGTTCGCCTCGATGGCTGCGCTGCTTGAGGCCAACCCGTCGGTCCCCGTTATCTCGTTGTTTACCTGCGAGAGAAGGTCGTTGTTGATTGCCACGTCGGCTCGTATCCGTTCCAGTAGCGCGGCGAGAGGAGATACGCACAGGAAGGTGACATTGATCGTAAGCTCCCCGTCCCCTATGCCCCCGTCTCCTCGCGCTGGGGAGAAGCGAAGACTTCGTATTTGATTGAGTGGCGGATGAGCTGCCATCTTGCCGAGAACGTCGCGCCCGAGGCGAATCGGCGGAATGTTGATTCCAGAGTAGACGAAGTTAATGGGATGTAGTGAGCCGCTCCAGCCCATGGCTCGGTCTCCGAGTTTTCCACCCATTGCCGTAGTCCAGGGGCGCTCGCGCGCAATTCGGTCGACGACGGCTCGTTCAACGTCGAGCGGTGATGGGTATAGCCCGGCAAGTTGGCTGACCACCTCGTCGACTTGACGGTCGGCAGCGGCGCGATACTGCCGTTCCGCGCCTGGATGTGCGTCGAGAAGTGCCCCCAGCCCCCCGTGCCAATAACTGGTGAGACACCGGCCGACTGGAATTCAATGTCCGAACCCCGTGGGGCGGAGGAGAGCCAGCCGTGCCGAAACCGAAGACCGAGACCAAGGAGACCGAAGTGGTCCCCGCACGCCAGAACGACCGTCGACAGCGTCGCGCCTTCACCGCCGACGACAAGGAGCGAATCCTCAAAGAGGCCGCCGCATGCAGCGAGCGGGGCGAGGTCGCGGC
>JANYDK010000071.1 GCA_025363655.1 Deltaproteobacteria bacterium
GGTCCGGGTAGATCAGCCTGACCGCGTAGTCGTTCCCGTGGACGCGGATCACGCCCTCGGCGCAAAACCTTCCCTCGAAGAGGCACCATCGCTGGAGGGAGAACCAGCCAGCCTCCGTGACCACGCGCTCTACAGCAACGCGCTCCTTCGCGAGACGCGGCGTGTCAGTGATGAACCAGAACTTCACGCAAACCCGCGAGGCTTCGTCGGCGAGGCGTTGACGTTCGGGAACACAAAGGCTCCGCCGGCCGGAGCGAGCGCGGACGCGAAGGTGCTCGCGGAAGCGGCTTTCGCTGGGTTCTCTGTCCGCCGAAAGCGCGAACCGAACACCTTCTGCCAGAGCCAGGTCGCCTCCTCCATATCGTCCTCTCGCTGTGCGCGCCGAGCGAGGCCGGCGTACACGCGGACCTTCTCGATGAACTCCTTCCATTGGGGAACCGTCACCTTGGCGAGGATGTCGTTCCCGGAGATCGCCGGGTCGGCGAGGAACGGCTTCTGGCCGCACGACGCCATTGCGGCGTACGCACCATGGATGTTCTCCAGCGTCTTCGCGAACGCCTCCCCGAGGTGGGTCTCGCCGCGGGGCCCGTGCATCGCGACGAGCACCTCGAGGACGAAGCCCTTCGGGCGCCTGCTCGTCGTGGGGTTCTCGTGCCGCCACCACTTCATCATCTTCACGAGCTTCTTGGCGCGTCCGCCGAAGGCGGCGTTCTGTTCTGTGCTCCACGTGTTGTGCGCGGGAGGGTTCGTCGGCTTCCAGCGTCCATCCTCCCGACACGGGATGAGGTACGAGTCCCAGCTCTTGATGACCGGCACGACGTCCATCTCGGCGTTCCAAGCAGCCACGCGGACCGACCGCTTGTTGATTCGCTCAACGTCGTATTCGTCGTCGAGCGCGTCTGCGACCTCCTGAAGCACGTCGTCGGGCCGATCGTTCGTGGTGAACGAGGTCTCCACGATGATGTCGACGTCGGGGCGCTCTTGACCGTCCTCGGTCATGCGCGGTCGGATCGCCGTGTCGCGCGAATAGCTGCCCGCGAGGAACTCCGAGACCCACCGCGTCTTGAAGTCCTCGTGCGAGCGGAGATGTTCGCGCAGCCGGGTGTGGGCGGACGACGCGTTGCTCTTTGTCGTGGCGCTGGGCTCGATGTCCGTCAGAAGCTCGTTGAACCGTGCGTTGGGAACCATTCTGCTGCCACCCCCGTGACCGTCATCCAGCGATGCTGCAGGGTGCTCACCACGAGGACCATGCTAGCGTAAGATGACAGGGAAAATACGCGGTGCAACGTGCGGCGGGTCTATCCTCATCCAGTGAGAAGGTTATCGTTCGATGATCAAGAAGCCTTCAGAGGTAGACACGGTCCCGACGCTGCTCTCGGTAGTCGCCGACTTGCTCCGCGGCGACAAACACTCCCGACAAACGATCGCCGCAGCGACAGGCAAGTCGCTCCCGACCGCCGACCGTTGGATCGATCAGTTGGAAGCATCGCTCCCTAATGTGCGGCGCCTCCGCGAGGGCAAGACAACATGGATCGCGTATGACGGTCGCCGCCTCCCTTCACGATCGGCAGCGACGGGTGCGTGCGTGGCAGCGAGTCTTGGCGCCCTGTTCGAAGGAAGTCAGCAGGAGCGCAACCTGAAGGACGCGCGTGACTTTGTTCTCCGTGAGCGCGGGGAGCTGTACGGCGACCTAGACCGGAAGTTTGTACTGGCTCCCCGCGGAGGCGAAAGCGCGCTCCCGGAGGCGGGTCCGAGCCTCGACGACGTCATCGGCGCGCTGCTCGAGAACCGTCGCCTTCGCTTCGACTATGCGCACAACGACGGGAAGACCGACGCGCTGACCATCGAGCCGCTATCTCTCGTGGTCTTCGACCACCAGTTCTACGTGCTTGCGAAGCGGGATACGGACAGTGCCTTCTATCCGTACCGCTTCGCCCGAATGGCGCGGGTCGCAAAGCTCGACGACGAATTCACGTACCCGCTGAAAGGCGAGTACGACCCGAAGAGCATCCTGGCCCAGGGGTTCGGCATCCATACGTACGGCACGGGCGCCGTTGAAGACGTCGAAGTGATCCTCTCGGGTGCCTGGGCGAACTTTTCCCTGACGCATCGCTGGCATCCCTCTCAGCGCGCGACGAAGCTCGACGGCGGACGGGTAAGTGTCACCCTTCAAGTGCGCCTCTGCCGAGAACTCCAGACGTGGATCCTCGGCTTCGGCGAGCACGCAGCCGTGGCACGGCCCGAACATCTAGCCCAAGTGATCGCGGAGCGGTTGAAGAACGCCGTCGAGACCTACGACACTCGCGTGGGCTCCGGTCCGTCGGTCGCGAAAGCGAAGCGTCCGGCGGGAGAGCGACCCCAGAAGCGGCGCGCCCGGTAGCCACCGCACCCGGTTCTTCTGCCACGGGGCGGTACTGCCCGCGCGCTCCGACGACCCGCCCGCTACCCTGGTAGCCCGGCGCGACGAAGCGCGTCCCGAAAACGACGAAGGCCCAGCTCCTCTCGGAACCGGGCCTCCTTCGTGTTTGCTGAATCGACGTATCGTCATCCAGCGAGAGTTGCGCGGGGTGGAATTGAACCACCGACCTTCGGGTTATGAGCCCGACGAGCTACCGCTGCTCCACCGCGCGTCAGTCAGAGGGCGCGCACACTACACCCGCTGTGAATCGAGTCAAGCAGCATTCTTCACGTCCACCATTCACCCTCGATTCCCCGTCGATCTGCGCCGTCGAGACGCCACGAGCATCCCCCGCATCCGATGCCTACCATCGCGATGTCCACCATGCCGGCCTCGGTCTCCGCCCAGAAGCCCATCCTCGTCTACACGACGAACTATTGTTTCTACTGCCTCCGCGCCAAGCGCCTGCTCTCGGCGCGGGGCTACGCCTTCACCGAAATCGACGTCAGCGACGACTCGGTGCAGCGCGCGTGGCTGGTCGAGAAGACGAAGAGGCGAACGGTGCCGCAGGTCTTCATCGACGGCCGGTCGGTCGGCGGCTACGACGAAATCGCCGCACTCGATCGCCGTGGCGAGCTCGCCCGGATGGTCCGCGGCGAGCCCTGAACGCGGCGGTTTTCCGTGCCTTCCCCGCAAGTGAGCGACGAGACCCGCGAGACCGACAGCTTCAGCGCCGTCGAATCGGTAGGGGTGGCGTGTGCCCGCGCATCGATCGTCGCGCTCGTGCTCGGCATGATCGAAGGCACGCTCCTCGGCAAGCACGCCTCGGCGAGCTCGGGCGGCATCGGCTTGGCCACCGCGGGCCTTCTCTTGCCCGCTGCGCTCGCCTCGCTCCTCCCCGGTGCCTTCCTCGTGCGCTGGGCTGACGACGCGCCCAAACGTCAGCGGTTGGCCTTCGCGTTCGGCGTCCTGCTCCTCATCGGCACCCTCGTGCACCTCTCGGCGCCGGTGAGCGATCCGGGGCGTGGCTGGCCACTGCGCGTCCTGCCGCTCGAGCTCGCGTCGCTCCTGACGCTCGGTTGGGGCGTCTCGCTGATGCGCTTCGAACCGCCGCTCCGTCGTGCTGCGGCCTTCGTCGGGCTCACGCTCGTCGTCCTCGTGCAGCTCTACGCCAATCGCTGGATCGATCAGCACCGCGCGCTCGCGGGTGCCTTGGCGGAAGGTTCGTTCTTCCCACGACTGATGCTCCGCTTCGTTTTGCGCCGTTTTTCGTGAACGCTCGCGCGCGCTCGAGAACCATCGGCGATTGACCGAGCGCAGCGCTCACCCCACGTACAAGTTCGTCATCGACATCTTCGCGCAGAGCTCGCTCGCATCGTCCCAAGCCACCGCTTCGACGGTGATGGTCGACTTCCCCGCGCGGAGCACGGCGCCGTCGACGATCAAGTTGCCGGAACGAACACTGCGAAAGAACCGCGTCGAGAGCTCGAGCGTCGAGCTCTGACGGAGAGGATCGTGAGCAAACGCGCACATCGCGCCGACCGCTTCCATCATCGCGACGATGAAACCAGCCTGGGTCGCGCCTTGAACGTTCTTCCAAGCGTCGTCGACCGGATAGCGAACACGAATGCGCTGCGGCGGCGCGTGCTCGAGGATGCTGCCGTGCAAGGCGACGAACGCGGGTGAGAGCCGCCCCGCCATCGGCGTCGCTCCCGCCGACGGCGTCGTCCGACTCATCGCCGGACCGAGCGGGATGGTGGCGTTGTCCGGCTGATAGGCCATCACCGACTCGAGCGTGTCGCCCGGCGCCGCGACGTCCATCTTCGCCGTCTTCGGCACCGAATCGCGATCGCTCATCGCCTCGACCTCACCCTCGGACCCCAGGATTTTGCCCACGTCAGTCTCCCACCTTTCGCCGAAGGTCGCTTCGCGCAAAGCTTTCGCCATCCAGCCGGCCCATCGGAAGCTCCTTCGCGTCTGCTCCCGACGCTCTCGTCTCTGCCAACCTGTCCGAGGGGTATTTGCGCCGAACTGCCGAGATTATCGACAAATCGACCATGCCCGCGCCGAGCAAGCCGACGGCATCGCCGATGCATAGGCGACCGGTCACCATGACCCAAAGCGTCGACTCCTTCGATCGCTACCGCGCCTCGCTCCACGGCTCCGTCACCCTCACCCCCACCGAAGAGCGCGCGCTCGCCCAACGCTTCCGTGACGGCGATGCCGCCGCCGGTACGAAGCTCATTCGCGCCAGCCTCCCCTTCGTCATCTCGGTCGCTCTCGAATATCGCCGGTGGGGCGTGCCCATCGAAGACTTGGTCCAACAAGGCAACCTCGGCCTGCTCAAGGCCGCGCACAAGTTCGATCCCACGCGCGAGTGCCGCCTCATCACCTACGCGGTCTACTGGATCCGCGCCGAGATTCGCGACTACGTGGTCCGCGGATATCGCCTCGTCCGCATCGGCACCACGAAGGGCGAAAGGCGCGCCGTTCGCACCTTCCGTCGCACCGGCGAAGACGATCCGCAGAAGCTCTCCGACGCGAGCGGCCTCCCCCTCGCGCAAGTCGAGCGCCTCCTCCCGGTGCTGAAGGCGCGCGATCTCTCCCTCGACAGCAGCTACGACGGCGAGAGCTCACCGATCGAGCGCATGCCCGATCACGAGCCGAGCGCCGAAGACCAAGTCGCCAGCGCCGAATACCGCGACTCCGCCCGCGAACGCGTCCACGTAGCGATCGAAAAGCTCCCCGAACGCGAGCAGATGATCATCCGCGAACGCCTCCTCGTCGACGAACCGGCGACGCTCGAGTCACTGGGCGTGAAGCTGGGGATCTCGAAGGAGCGGGTCAGGCAGCTGGAAGAACGCGCGCGGAAGAGGCTGCGCGCCGATTTGGAGTCGCTGCACGACGCGGCCTGAATCAGGCTGAAATCAAGCTCGATTCACGCCGTACAGCGAGGCCCCGTCGCCTTGTCCATCACGCACTTCGTGGCGCCAATCGTCTTGCACTGGAACACGCGCGTGCTGCCGTGGGAGCAGTACTCGACGCCGGAGCCCTTGCAGGTGCTCTTGAACGTCTTCGAGTCGCAGGTCTTGTCACCGGGCGGCATTTCGCAGACGCCGACGGTGGAGTCGGTCGCCGGCTTCTTCGGATCGGCGCACTTCATTCCCTGATCGGCGCAGGCAACGGTGACTTGCTTGCCCGCGACGCAGCCGGTGGCGACGTCACCGGCGGCGCAGGTGATGTCCTTCGACGTACACGCCTTGCCGCTGCTGGCCGCGCAGGCCGCCACGCCCTTCGGGTCGAGCACGCAGTTGAGGTTGAGGATGCTGCAGTCGACGCTGAGGAACTTGCCGCCGTCGCACTTCACCATGCGCGAGCCGGCGCACGTCCAGTCGGGCTTGTCCTTGATGCTGTCGGGGCAGGCGCCCATCAGCGCGCACTCGGCCTTGCCGCCCTTGGCGACGCAGATTTCGTTGGCGAGGCCGCAGTTGCGTACGCCGAGGACCTTGCCGCGCCAGCACTGCACCGCGCGAGCATCGAGGTCACACTTGCCGACGGAGTCTTTCCCGTCCATCGCCACGTCTTTGCAGATGCCCGGGTCGGCGCCCTTGAGGGCACACGCGCGCAGACCCTTGCACGAGGTCGCGCGGAGGCCGCACTCGCGAATCGCCAGCGACTGCGTGAGCGCGTCGGGGCCCGTCAGCTGATTCATCAGCGCGTTGACGCAACCCCCGAAATCGGGCGCCGGCGGGTACATCGAGATGTCGGCGCACCCGAGGACGAGCGCGCAGAACGCCTCCGCGTCGTCGACGGACGGCGGCAGCACGGTGCCTTGGCCGGCCTTGATGAGATACGGGCTCATCGGCGCAGCGCCCGCGTCGGCACCTGCCGGACCCGCATCGGGCCCCGCTGCTTCGACGGTCGACATCGGTCCGACCAAAAGCCCCAGCGCCATGGCTCCCATGGCAAGGCCCGACACCACCCCCAGTGCACGCCTCATGATCTCGCCCTCGTATTTCGCCGAAGATTGCTGCGCAACTTCGGTCAGGTCGCGCCGAAGAGAGTAACGAACCGTACCCTTCTTCGACCCTCCTCGAGCCTACCCTATTCACAGCGGGATCCGACACAACTCCGCGCAGGCGGCGCGCACGCTCTTACGCGGCGCCCTTCGTCGAAGTCTCGCGAGCTTCCCGTGTCAGCGCGTAGAGCACGTGATCGCGCCAGTCGCCG
The DNA here is from genome assembly GCA_025363655.1 of Deltaproteobacteria bacterium. Taxonomy (GTDB): domain Bacteria; phylum Myxococcota_A; class Polyangia; order Polyangiales; family JADJMO01; genus JANYDK01. The sequence goes on from JANYDK010000071.1 coordinate 6,629, forward strand.
TCGATGTGCAGATAGCGGCGCGAGAGGCCGATTTCCTCGAACCCGAGCGCCAACACGAGTCGTCTCGAGCGTTCGTTGTGCGGCATGATGCCCGCCTCGATGCGATGCAGTCGCACGTCGTCGAAGGCAAAGCGGAGCACTGCAGATACCGCCTCGCGCGCGAGCCCGCGTCCTTCCCACGCCCGTCCCACCAGGTAGCCGAGGTTGGTGCTCTGGAAGACGCCGCGGACGATGTTGTTGAGGGTGACGCGCCCGACGATGGTGAGCGCGTCGGCGTCGGCGAGCGTCAGCAAAAACGCGTAGCCGCGATCTTGTCGCCAGTTCTTGCGCGCAGCGCCGATGCCGCTGGCGACGTCGACGAGCGAGAGCGGATCGCTCCCTTTGCGCGCCCTCGGGTTCCACGGCGCGAGGAAGGTCGAGTTTTCCTTGTTGAAGGCGCGAAGAGCGCGGGCATCGCTGACGCGGAGGGGGCGCAGGACGAGGCGCTCGGTGCGCAGCGTCTTCGTCAGCGAAATGCGCTGTTGCTTCGCCAGCGCGGCCTCGAGACCACGGCTCATGTCACCCCTCCGTACCGAATCCGCCCGTCGGCATGCCCTTGAGCGGGCTCCCCCAGAAGACCTTCACCTTCACGAGACCGCTCTCGGCGCTCGTCTCGACGAGCTCGACGGTGCCAGCGAAACGAAGATGGCGGAGGAGCGCCTCGTGATGCCCGATCCACACTTCGACCCAGGCTTCACTCGAGGCATAGGCGAAGCCGCGCAGCTCGGTGGTCGCGCCACGTGAGCTGCCCTGACAGGTGATCTCTCCCGCGTCTCGATGGGTCGCGTTCCAGAGCACGGGGAGCTGTTCGAAGGCCATGCGCGGGGTGCCGCCGAGGTGCGCCGCGAGCGCGTCCATCAGCTCGTGCCAGGTGCCGGCCATCGCATAGCGCGCAGCATCACGGCCGATTTGTCGGCAAAATCCCACGCCTTTGAGGCGCGCGACCTGCTCGTAGATCGCGACCGCGTGACCCTCGTCGAACCAGAGCTGAGGATCGGCTCCCCAGAAGAGGTTGCGCGTGGTCACGGCGAGCGCCTCGTCGACCTCTGCGAGGACGCCGCGACGATCGAGCGCCGATCGCAGATTGGGGAACCAGTTCCCGCGAATTTGGGCCAAACGAAGGACTCCGGCCTCGTCCGAAATGGGACGAAGAGAACATTCTCAATCCGTCAAAGATTGCTTCGCAACTTTGGCTCTACTTGTAGAACGACCCTCCCGTTTCGGCCAACCAAGCGGGGTGCCACGAGCTCCCAGCGTTGGCCGTGCGCGGGTACAAGGTGCGAGGGACGACTCCGCTCGCGTTCGGTCCAGCGGCGGTCGTCGTCCAGAGCTCGCCCTGAGCCTTGAGCAACCGATCGAGCGTCGTCGCCCGCGCTTTTTGGATTTCTCCCGACTCGGCGGTGGCGAGGAGATCGCCCGGCGTGGCCGCGAGCGCCAGGGCAGCGCCGTCGTGTCCGAGCGCGCCGAGCCAGCCGACCGGCGATTTCTGGTCGATCCAGAGAGTTCGGAGTGACTTCGGCGCGTTGTCGTCGGCGGGGAGCACGCCGCCACCGACGGCGGTCCTCATGAGGGCCATCGTCTCGTGGACGAGCTCGAGGGCGGTCGGTCCGAGCACCAGGTGCGGATGATAGGCGGGCGTGGCGCCGAGCAAATCGGCGGCGACGTGACGGGCGCAGTGGGCGTCCCCGAACACCACCACGGTCGTCACCTTGCGCGCGCGCCAGGCAGCGATGGGGAACGCCGGCTCGGTCGCGCTCTTCGGCGTCGCGTCGCACCGTGCATGCAAAGGATCGAGCGGATACGCCTCGGTGCTCCCTTCGGCCGGCCACGGATCGACGATCGCGATCTCGGTCGACGCACCGCCTCCAGAGCCGGTGCCCGCCGTGCTGCTCGTGATCGCCGCCATCGTCGCCGCGCGTTCGTCGGCGAGAGAGTTGCCGAGGACGACGTAGACGCGCCTCTCGCCATTCGCGAGCACCGGCGGCGCGCTCGGCGGGCGGAAGAGAATCGTCGGGAGTTTCCGCAGTTGCGCCAACGTCGCGAGCGCGTTCGACTCGGCTTCGGTGACGCCTCCGACGATCAGCGCAGCGCCATCCCGCTCGGCCGCATCGACCGACTTGAGGACGCCCGCGGCAGTGCCTCCGGTATCGAAGACCGCCAAGTGGTGACTCGCCGCGCTCGGGGCCGCGACCGATCCGTCGATCAGACCTTTGCCGGGGCCGGCGTCGCCCTTCTCGGTGCCCATCAGGTAGGTGACGATCGACGTCGCACCGCGTATGGCCGCGGTCGCGTTGGCCCCCTCGGCGACGACGCTGGTCGGCACGAGGAGCGCGATCGCTCGCGGATCGAAGCGCACCGGCAGCGGCGTCGTCACCATCACCGCCGCCGCTGCGTCGTCGGGGATGGTCAGCCAAGCGGCGTCGTAGCTCTCGGCGTCGGCGAGCGCGAGGCCGCCATCGGCATCGATCGAGAGCATGTCTTCACCCCCGCCGAGCCGCGCCGCGAGGATGAGGATGAGCTCGGGCGAATAGCCGGCGGTCCCCTTGCTCGCGCGCTGTGCGTCGACCGTGCGCTTGGCGACGTCGAGCGGCAGACGCGCGAGGACCCGCGCCACGTCGGCGTGCAGCACCTTCCGATCGACGCCATCGCTCGAACGAAGCCACGCCTGCGCGAAGGCGACCGCCTCGTCGTAGTGACCTTCGTCCATCAGCGCGTGCGTCATCTCTTCGTAGAGAATCGGCCTCGCGAATGGATCGATGAGCTTGCCGACGATCGGCGCCAGCACTTCGATGGCCTCCGCCGGATGTCCGGTGCGTCGCAACACCACGCCGCGCACGAGCACGCCGAGATCGTGGTTCACGCCCGGCGCGCCGTCGTAGAGCGGCCTCGCCACCGCTTCGGCAGCGGCGGGCACGTTGGCGTCCATCCAGGCGATCGCCAAGTACGCACGCGCGACCGGCTCGAGGCCGTCGTCGGTCTCTTCGAGCCAGCGCTCGAGCTCGGTCAACTCGTGGCGCATCGCCGCGCGCTCGGGAGCACCACCGACGAGCCAACGCGCACGTACGCTGGAGAAGCGGGCTTCCGCTGCCGGTGAGGTGGCGAGGGCGACGACCGGACGCTCGTCGACCGTTCGCCTGCACCCCGTGTCGACACCGGCGACGGCGAGGGTGGTCAAAAGCGCCAACGGAGCGCAGCCAGCCACCAGCCGCTGCCACCGTAAGGCGCGGCGCGGCTCGCCGACGTCGGCGCTGTCCGGGGGCAGGTTCATTGCGGGATTATGTACCTCTTCGACGTCCGTGGAGCTTCAAGTATTGCTCCCTTCGGCCCATGGGCCTACGTCCCAGCCGCGATGACCGATCACGCCGCACACCTCGACGCCCAGACCCGCGCCCAGCGCCGGCACTTTCTCATGCGGCGTCTGCACTCGCTCACCGGCATCGTCCCGGTCGGCTTGTTCCTCGCCGAGCACCTCTGGACCAACTCGAAGGCGATTCAGGGACAGACGTGCTTCGCCAACGCGGTCGACGACATCGTCCACCTACCGTTCCTCCCGGCCATCGAAATCTTCGGCATCTTCCTCCCGCTTGCCTTCCACGCCCTCTACGGCGTCAAGCTCGCGTTCGAGTCGAAGGTCAACGTCGGCGCCTACGGCTATCCGCGCAACTGGCTCTTCGTCCTCCAGCGCGTCACGGGAATCCTCACGCTGATCTTCATCATCGTGCACCTCAAAGATTTCCGCATCGCCAAGCTCTTCGGCCAGATGCAGCACGGCGAGTTCTACGGGAAGCTCTCCGAGTACCTCGCGCGCAGCACGCCGCGGGCGCTCCTCTACGCCGTCGGCGTCACCGCGTCGGTCTTCCACTTCGCCAACGGCCTCCGCACTTTCGCCTTCTCGTGGGGCGTCACCGTGTCGGCACGCAGCCAGCGCATCGCCTCGCTCGCCACCGCGGGGCTCGGCTTCGCGCTCTGGTTTCTCGGCATGAACACCGTCCTCTTCTTCGCCACCGGCGGACAGGCCTTCGTGCCGAGCTCGCTCACCCGCGGCGAGAGCGGTCGAGACATGTGCGAAGAGTCCCTCGTGCCGAGCGCGCCCGAGCCCAAATCTTCGTCGGCGCCGCCCGCGGCCTCCACCGGCGCGCCTCCGTTGCGACCGTGAGCTCGCCTCACTCTCGCATCCTTCGCATCCTTCGCATCGGCATTCGCATCGCTACGAGCTCCTGCAGCGAAACTTCGAGAGGTGACTGAGATGGCCGGGAAGAACGCAGTCAGCGAGAGCGGAAAAGTGAGGCGCGTCGCCGTCGTCGGTGGTGGCCTCGCCGGTTTGATGACGGTCATCAAGCTGTGCGAAGCGGGCGTCCCCGTCGACCTCTTCTCCCTCGTGCCGGTGAAGCGCAGCCACAGCGTGTGCGCGCAGGGCGGCATCAACGCCAGCGTCAACACCAAGGGCGAAGGCGACTCCCCGCGCGTGCACTTCGAGGAGACGGTGCTCGGCGGCGACTTCCTCGCGCAGCAACCGCCCTGCCTCGGCATGGCCGAAGCGGCGCCGTCGATCGTCTACCTCCTCGATCGCATGGGCGTCCCCTTCAACCGCACGCCCGAAGGCCTCCTCGATTTCCGTCGCTTCGGCGGCACGCTCTATCACCGCACCGCCTTCGCCGGCGCGACCACCGGTCAACAGCTCCTCTACGCCCTCGACGAGCAGGTGCGCCGCTTCGAGACGAAAGACGTCGAAGACAACAAAGGCGTCGTCGTCCCCGGCGAGAAGATGGTCCGCAAGTTCGAGTTCTGGGACTTCGTGCAGCTCATCCTCGACGACCACCAAGTCGTTCGCGGGCTCGTCGCGCAAGACCTGAAATCGATGGAGATCCGCGCCTTCTCGGCCGACGCGGTCTGCCTCGCCACCGGCGGCCCCGGCATCATCTTCGGGCGCTCGACGCAGAGCACCATCTGCACCGGCATCGCCAACGCCATCGCCTACAAGCAGGGCGCCATCTACGGCAACGGCGAGTTCATCCAAATCCATCCCACCGCCATCCCCGGCGCCGACAAGCTGCGGCTCATCAGCGAGAGCGCGCGCGGCGAAGGCGGCCGCGTGTGGGTCCCGAAGGACCCGATGGACAAGCGCAACCCCGTCGAAATCCCGGAAAAAGACCGGCGATTCTTCTTGGAAGACAAGTACCCGCTCTACAAGAACCTGGTCCCGCGTGACGTCGCCAGCCGCGAAATCTTCGCCATCTGTTATCGCGAGAACGCCGGCATCATGAAGCGCAACGAGGTCTACCTCGACCTCACGCACATCCCCGAGCCGGTGCTGCGGAAGAAGCTCGCCGGCATCCTCGAAATCTACGAGAAGTTCGTCGGCACCGACCCGTACCACAACCCGATGAAGGTCTTCCCGGCGGTCCACTACTCGATGGGCGGCATGTGGGTCGACTTCGAGCGCGACGCGCGCGGAAGCCTGAAAATGGGCTCGCCGCGCAACCACTCGACCAACATCACCGGGCTCTACAACGTCGGCGAGAGCGACTACCAGTACCACGGCGGAAATCGCCTCGGCGCCAACAGCCTCCTCTCCACCATCTACGGCGGCATGGTCACCGGCCCGGCGATGGCGACCTACGTCGACAACCTCGATCGCAGCTCGCACGACCTGCCGAGCACGCTCTTCGAGAAGGCCCAGGAGCGCGAGCAGAAGCGCTACGACAAGCTCGCGAGCGCCGACGGCGACGAGAACCCGTACGGGCTCCACCAAGAGCTCGGCGAGCTGATGCTCCGCGACTGCACCATCGAGCGACACAACAAGGTGCTCGACACGGTCATCACCAAGATCGGCGAATTCGAAGAGCGCTACACCAACATCGCCTGCGTCGACAAAGGCAAGAAGGCGAACCAAGCGGTGCCCTTCATGCGTCACCTCGAGGGCATGCTCATCCTCGCGCGCGTCATCGCCGAGGGGGCTCGCAACCGCGACGAGTGCCGCGGCGCGCACTACAAGCCCGACTTCGACGACAAGATGAAGGACGCGCCGAACCCGATCGGCCGCGACGACAAAAACTGGCTCCGGAGCACGCTCGCCAAGTGGGGCGGTCGCACCGGCGCGCAGTCGAAGGTCGAGTTCATCAAGGCCTTCGACTACCAGCTCGGTGGCCAGACGGTGCACTGCAACGACGAGGTCGACGTCTCGCTGATGGAGCTCCGCAAGCGCGACTACACGAAGAAAAAGGCCGCGTTCGCCAAGGACGCCGACCCTGCGAAGAAGCCCGAAGCGACGACTCCGGCGGCCACGACAGAGGCGAGCAAGTAGCCATGAGCGAAAAGAAGCCCATCACCTTCCGCGTCAAGCGCGCCGAGTCCGTCGGCGGCGCCGTCCACTGGGACGAGTTCGAAGTGCCGTGGGAGCCGCAGATGAACGTCATCAGCGCGCTCATGCACATCCAACGCAACCCGACGACGAAGGACGGCCGCGACGTCGCCCCGGTGGTCTGGGAGCAAGCGTGCCTCGAAGAGGTGTGCGGCTCCTGCACCATGCTCGTCAACGGCAAGGTCCGTCAGGCGTGCACCGCGCTCGTCGACGGCATCTCGCCCAACGGCGAGAGCATCACCCTCGAGCCGATGACGAAGTTCCCGCTCGTGCGCGACCTCATCGTCGATCGCACGCGCATGTTCGACTACCTGAAGCGCGCCAAGGCGTGGATCAACGTCGACGGCACGCACGACCTAGGCCCTGGCCCGCGCGTCGCTCCGGAAGTGCAGGAAGAGGCTTATCCCCTCTCGCGCTGCATGACCTGCGGCTGCTGCCTCGAAGCCTGCCCCAACGTCAACGACGGCTCGCCCTTCATGGGCCCTGCGGTCATCAGCCAGGTGCGCCTCTTCAACATGCACCCCTCGGGAAAAATGCACGCGGGCGAGCGCCTCGACGCGCTGATGGGCACCGGCGGCATCTCCGATTGCGGCAAGGCGCAGAACTGCGTGCAGGTCTGCCCCAAGGAAATCCCGCTCACCGAATCGATCTCGATGATGGGACGCGAGACGTTGAAGCGCGCGCTGTTCGGCTGGTTCTTGAAGTAGGCCTTCTAGTAAGGCTCGAGTAAGGCTTCGCGTACGTCGCTTCAGGGACAGCTCGTCGCCGGCGTGTTGGCCGTGCCACCGTTGGTGCAGGCGCCCGAGACGTCGCCGCCGGTGTTCCCGGTGAACGTCGTGCCGCCCACCGTCAGCGTGCCGAAGGAGTTCTCGATCGCGGTGCCGCCCGTGTTGCCGCTGAAGGTGCAACCGCTGATGATCGCGACGTTCACGCCGGTAGCGACGAAGCTGTCGAGCGCCGCACCGCGCGAGGCCGAGTTGTTCTTGAGCGTGCAGTTGTTCAACGTGATGTGACCGCGGTTGAGGATCGCGCCGCCGATCACCGCGTCGATGCAACTCTGGATGGTGAGGCCGGAGAAGGTGATCGTTCCGCGTGTCTCGATCCCGCGGAAGGCGCCACCCCCGCAGCTCACGATCGACGAAGCGGCGCCGGCGCCGTTGACGACGACCGGAGTCGCGCCGTCCATCAGCGGCAGCGAAGTCACCAAGGTGATGGTGCCCGCGCCGAGGGTGATGGTGCCGCCGGTGACGTTGGCGTTGGTGAGCGCCTGTCGCAACGTGCCCTCGAGCGCCGCGCCCGAAGCGACGTCGGTGAACGACAGCAAACCGAGCCCGTGCGCCGCGAAGGCCAAATTCGCGGTGAAAGGCGCGCCGACGGTGTAGCCGGTGCCCGCCACTGCTTTCACCACCAAGCTCTCGGCGAACTCGGCGTGCGTGTTGGCGCTCGGCGTGACGGTGACGGTGACGGAGCTGACGCCCGCCGGAATCACCACCGTGATCGACGTCCCCGTCTGCGTGACGCCGGTGCCGCTCACCGTATAGTCGACGGGGATCGCGCCTCCGGTGGTGGTGGTGACGGTGCTGGTGGCGTCGACCGCGAGCGACACGGTGATGGCCGGCGTGGTGGCAGCGCCACGACTGACGACGAAGGTTCCGGTGTCGGAAGGATCGGCGAGCGAAGCATCGGTCGCGGTGACCGTGATGACCGACGCGATGGTGGTGTCGACAGCTGGCGTAGTGTCGGCCGTATCCGTCGTGTCCGCAGCGTCGGTGGTGTCGGCGACGACGCCGTCGGCGTCACTCGCATCACTCGCGTCACCCGCGTCCCCAACCTTGGTGTCGGCGCCATCGGCGGCATCGCTCGTATCGCCGACGCCGCTGTCCGCCGTGTCGGTGGCGACGGTGCTGTCGATGGTATCGGCGCCACTGTCGGGCTTGCGCGTGTCGGGCAGATCGCTGTCGACGATCGCCGTGTCGTCACACCCTCCACCGCCGCACGTGTCTCCCTGTGATTCCGACACATCTTCGTCTTGGGAACAGCCCACGACGAACGACGACAGGAGGATGAAAGGGAGACACGCGAAGAGTGATTTCGACATTTGCGCCTTCACACATATCGAAGGGCAATCACTCCATCAAGAGCCGTGCACGAGCAGTCAGTGCCCGGGACACATCCCGATCACGCCCGGCACACGAACCGTCACCACGCGCGCGTCGGTCTCGACCGTCTTGTCGCCGATGACGACGATCTTGAACGAAAAAACCTGGTCTTCGCACTTCGCGGGCACGTCGACGTTCTGCATGACGAGGGCGAAGGTGACGATGGTTCCCGGGCAGAGGCTGGTGAACGAATCGTAGGTGCCGTCGCCGGTCGGCAACGGGAGCAAGTCGCCAATCGACGGCGCCGAGCACCCCGCGGGGAGAGGCGTCCCGAACGAGACGGGGATGCCTTTCTTGAAGAACTTCGTCTCGTCCAACGGCGTGGTCGTGTTGTCGCGCGCCTCGAGCCACACCGTCTTGAAGTCGACGGCGGTGGCGAGCTTGCCGATGGCGTCGACGATCGCGGTGTCGATGCCGGTGCCCGACGACGGTGACGAGAAGACGAGCGGGCACACCTTGGTCCCCGTCGCGTCAGGCACCGCAGGCACGGCCGCGCCGCCGATGCCGTTCGGACAGGTCGCGCCGTCGGCGCTCTTGGTCACTGCGCCCGTCTTGAGCGCGAAGTATTCTTCTTGTTTGCGCGGGTTGTCGCCGCCGGGGCCGCCGAAGCCGCTCGAGACCTCGATGCCGATGAACTTGCCGCCGATGCCGGTGATGGCGTCGATGGTCTGCGAGACGGTGTGCGGGGTTTGATCAGCCGTGGTGCCGAAGAACGTCGCGCTGTACTGGGCCGTCCCGCCGCTGGCGTCGGGCGCTGCGGTGTCGCCGGGCGCGTGGTGGAACGACGCATCGGTCGCGAGAATGAACACCGGCGCCGAATCGGTGCGGAAGCCCATGCCCCCGATTTTTCCGTGTCCCTTGCTCGCATCGAAGCCGACCGTGGCATCGAATTTCGGCGTCCAAACCGTGCCGGTCGGACCGCGGAAGCCGTTGCCCGTCGCTGCTTGATAGAGGCCCTCGATTTGCGCTTCGGAGATGTCGCTGCCGCCGCTCGCCGAGAGCAAATTGACGCCGTTCTGCGCGTCGGTGAGCGAGGTCGTCACGCGCTGGCGCTGCTTGAACGGCCAATCCGAGGGGTCGCCGTAGCCGCCGGTCGGCATGTCTTTGTGATCGCCGACGCCGAACGCCGTGTCCGGGATCTTGGTCACCAGGCTCGCCGCGATCGACTTCAAGCTCGTCTGGATGCCGCTGATCGATCCGCCCATCGAACCGGTGGTGTCGACCACGAAGATGACGTCCGCCTTCTTGATCTGCGGGCGGAACGTCAGCTCCTGCGTGCGCGGCAAGGCCTTGTACGGAAGGTCGAAGGAGAAGCCGCTGATGGTTCCCGGGTTGCTCGCCGCATCGAGCGGATCGGTGCCGGCGGCGATCTCTTCCGCGTCGGTATACCCGTCGCCGTCCGTGTCCTGCTTCTTCGGATCGGTCTTGTACTTGGTGACCTCGTCCTTGTCCGAGAGCCCGTCGTTGTCCGAGTCGGTGTCGCGAAAATCGGGCGTGCCGTCGAAGTCGGTATCGACCGGCGGCGTCACCACGTTGTCGTCGCCCGCTTCCTTGAAGTCGGGAATCGTATCGTCGTCGCTGTCGAGATCGAGGTAGTCGGGCGTGCCGTCCTTGTCGGTGTCGATGCGATCGGACTTCCCCTCGTGGTAGTTCGAGATCGTGTCTTTGTCGTCGTCGGTGAGGTCGGACGAGCCGCACGCACCCTCGACGCAGGCGGTGCCTGCCGGGCACTTCACCCCGCATTTTCCGCAGTTGTTCGGATCGTAACCGGGGTTCACGCAGAAGCTCGTGCACTTGATGAGCGGCGAGCTGCAGGTGTCGCTGCACTTGCCGGCCACGCACACTTGCTCGACGCCGCAGGCCTTGCCGCATCCGCCGCAATTCGTCGGATCGATCTTGGTGTCGACGCACTTGGTGCTGCACTTCTCGAGATCGGTCGGGCACTCGATCGCGCAGCCGCCCTTGGCGCAGACCTCGCCGTCGAGGCACTTGACGCCGCACTTGCCGCAGTTGGTCGGATCGTGGAGCGGGTCGACGCAGACGCTGCCGGTGCCGCTCGTGCACTGAACGAGCGGCGCACCACACGAGGCCGCGCACTTGCCTGCCGAGCACACCTCGCCGGTCCCGCACGCGACGCCGCACCCACCACAGTTGTGCGGATCGAACGACGGATCGACGCACCCCGCATCACCGCAGGCGAGCTTGCCGGACGCACATGCGGCATCGGGCGCGTCGCCGTCGACACTGCCGTCGGTCGGGAGATCGCCGACTTCGAGGCCGGTCGTCGAACAACCAACGGCGAACGGAAGGGCGAACAGCGCGAGGCCGAAGAGAGGCCGAAGGGACGAGATGCGCGAGCGCATGCGGAGCTCCATGGGGTTTGGCGCAGGTAGGCGCAGCAAAGAATAGGAGGAACCGAGAGAGCAAGAAGCGCTCCGAAGCGCAGCGGTCGAGATTTCTGCCGGGGGCCTAGCGTGAATGGGGGCAACCGTGCGAATCCGTCATGCATTCCGTCGGGGAGCGTCGAAACACGCACACTCTCGATTGCCAGACCCCCGTCGGTCGTCGACCATCGATGCGCCGACCATGCGCCGCATTCGATTCCGATTTCATCTCGCGACCGTGAGCTCGATCGGGCTCGTCGTGGCCCTGACGTCGGCCGGGGCGTGTCGTGCGCCCACCCAAGTGACGGCCGAGGTCTTCACCGACCTTCCGTGCGATCCGGCAAAGCCGCCGCACACGTTGATCCGGATCGGTCGACTGGACGGCAACCTCCGCCTTCGCCCGGCGACCGTCGACACGCGCACGTGCCTGAATCAGCGCGTCGGATCGATCGTCGTCGTCCCGAGCGGCAGCACCGACGAAGAGTTCGCGATCGAAGTCCTCACCAGCCTCGGCGACACGAACGCCTGCACCGACGGACACCTCGACGGCTGCATCGTCGCTCGTCGCGCGCTGCACTTCGTCGAGCACTCCTCGCTCGATCTGCCGATCGATCTCGACTCGAACTGTCTCGGCAAGTCGTGCCCGTTCGATCAAACGTGCTCGAATGGCGAGTGCGTTTCGGCGCGTATCGCCGACCCCGATGCTTGTCATGGCTACGGTTGTCGCTTCGTCCGCCAAGGCCCGATCGACGGGGGAATTCCCGACGCGCGAGATGGCGGCGAGGTCGGTGTCGACGCATTTCCCAGCGCGGGCACGTGGGCGAAGACATTCGGTCCCTTCGGCGGATCCAACCTCGACGTCTCGGGCCTCGCCGTCGCCCCCGATGGCTCGATCTACGTCGCGCTTCCTTTCGCGGGCACCACCACCCTCGACCGACCTCTCACGTCGAACGGAGGAGACGACGTCGCGCTCGTGAAGTACGCGCCCGATGGAACCGTGATCTGGTCACGGCAGCTCGGCAGCCTCGGGGACGACACCGCGGCTGCCCTCACGGTCGATTCCACCGGCGCGGTCTACCTCGCCGGGGACACCGAAGACTCCGGCAACTTCGACGCCGAAGGAGGCGTCGCCAACACCGGCGCGGGCGGGTTCTACATGGTGCGCTACGACGCGAGCGGCGCGCGCTCGTGGGTGCAACGTCGCGCCACTTCACCGGGCGTCTGGGACTTCTGGACCTCGCTGACGATCGATGGCGCCGGCGATCTCGTCTACGCCACCACCATCACCGAAGCCATCTCGTGGGACGGCACTCCGCGCGGCTCCGCTCCCCAGGACATCGTCGTCGCACGCTTCGCCACCAATGACGGTTCCACGAAGAAGGTGGTCACCCTCGGCGATCCCGTCGGCACACAAAAACTCGGTGGAATGGTGAGCACCGCCGAGGGTCCCGTCATCGTCGGGGCCTTCACCGGCACGCTCGGAACGCTCACCGCGTCGACGGGTCACGACGGCTTCGTCATGGGACTCGACGCCTCGTTCACGCAACGCTGGGCCCTCTCGACCAAGGACACCGGCGCGGCCACTGGCACCGATACCGACCAATGGATCGACGCCATCAAGGTCGACAGCGTCGGCAACCTTCTCGTGGGCGGCATCGTCGGCGCGACGTCCTTCGACATGGGCGGCCGCAGCATCACCGGAGCCAACACCTTCCTCTTCGACATCGATTCGAAGGGCGGCGTCATCTCGACCAAGACCTTCGACGTCAGCTACGGCTTCAGCTACCAAATCCGCCTCGCCACCGGCCTCTCCGACACCTTCGCCTTCTACGGCACGTACTACACGTCAGGCCCCAGCACCTTCAGCTTCGAGAAGGGGAAGGGCCCGCTCTCCTCGCTCGGCGGGAACCACGATCTCGCGCTCGGCCAATTCACCGCAGGCGGCGTGCTGACGAAGCAGAGAGTGTTCGGTGACGCGAAGGAGCAGGAAGTCGGACGCGTGGTGATCCTCGCGGACGGGAGCTTGGTGATCACCGGCACGTACGTCGGGCATTTGGATTTGGGAGTGGCGCCTGGGTTGCCCGACGCGGCGACGCAGCAGAGCTTCGTCGCGAGGGTGGCGCCGTAGATCGGCAATCCGTCGGCGCGGGGAACGCACGAAAAAGGGAGAGCCCTTGCGGACTCTCCCTCTCTCAGATGTCAGATCTCGGAAAACGAGACGTTCTCAGTGGCAGAGCGTCTTGTCGCCGGGCACTCGCACGGTGACCACGCGCGAGTCGGTTTCCACGGTCTTGTCGCCGATGACGACGATCTTGAACGAGAACACCTGATCCGAGCAGGTCGCCGGAGTGGTGGTGTTCTGGAGGACGAGCGCGAACGTCACGTTGGTGCCAGTGCAGACGCCGGTGAACGAGTCGAACGTGCCATCGGGACCAGCCGTGGGCAGCAAGTCGGCGGTAGCGATTCCGGGGCAGGTCGAGCCGGTCGCGACGGTGAACGAAACCGGGATTCCGTGAGTGAAGAACTTGGTCTCGTCGATGGTCGTGGTGGCCGTGTTGTCACGAGCCTCGAGCCACACGGTCTTGAAGGTGACGAACGTCGTGAACTTCGTGATTGCGTCGACAATCGCCGTGTCGATGCCGGTACCGGCCGACGTGGTGCTGAAGACGAGCGGGCAGACCTTCTTGCCTGTGCCGTCGTCGACCGGGGTCTTGGTCTTGGCGCCTGCGAGACCCGTCGCGCACATCGTGTCGCCGGCAGGGAGCGGAATGGTCGCACCGGTCTTGAGGGCGAAGTACTCGAGCTGCGGACGCGAGTTGTAGGTACCCGAGGTCGGCTCGTTGACGGCAACGCCGATCACCTTGCCGCCGATGGCGACGATCGCGTCGACGGTCGCCTTGACCGTCGGCGGCTTGTCCCCCGTCGGGAAGCTGGAAACGGCGTAATTGTCCGTCACGCCCTCCGGCGAGAGGTTGTCGGGGTCGCCCGCGAGCGTGTGCTCCGGTGCATCGGTGCTGATGACGAAGATCGGCTGCGCGTCCTTGCGGAAGCCCATCCCGCCGATCGTGCCGTGGCCCTTGGTGGCATCGAAGCCCACCGTCGGGTCGAATTTCGGCGTCCAAACCGCGCCACCGGGGCCCGTGAAGGCGTTGCCCGTCGCCGCGAGGTAGAGGCCGGGAACCTGTGCTTCAGGTCCATCGTTGCCGCCGCCCGCGACGTACTTGCCGACGCCCGTCTGTGCGTCGGTGACGTTGGTCGTGACGCGTTGCCAGAGCTTGAAGGGGAAATCGCCCGTGCTGCCGTACGGCGAGATGGGCAGGTCACGGTGATCGCCGACGCCGACTGCGACGTCGGGAATCGCCGCCGTGAGCTTGGTGATGATCGACTTGAGCGACGTCTGGATGCCGCTGATCGTTCCACCCATCGACCCCGTCGTATCCGTCACGAAGCCCACGTCCGCCTTCTTGATCTGCGGCTTGAACGTCAGCTCCTGCGTACGCGGCAAACCCTTGTACGGAAGGTCGAACGAGAAGCCCGAGATCGTCCCCGGGTTGCTCGCCGGGTTCAGCGGGTCGGTGCCGGCGGCGACCTCTTCGGCGTCGGTGTAGCCGTCGCCGTCGGTGTCAGGCTTGGTCGGGCTCGTGTGGTACTTGGTCGACTCGTCCTTGTCGGAGAGGCCGTCGTTGTCGCTGTCGGTGTCGCGGAAGTCGGGGATGCCGTCGCCGTCGCTGTCGACCGGCGGCGTGACGACGCTGGTGTCGCCCGCTTCGGCGGCGTCGGTGAGCCCGTCGCCGTCGCTGTCGAGATCGAGGTAGTCGGCGGTGCCGTCCTTGTCGGTGTCGACGCCGTCGCCCTTGCCCTCGTGGAAGTTCGAGATGGTGTCGCCGTCGTCGTCGGTCTTGTCGGGCGTGCCGCAGCCGCCGCCGACGCAGCTGGTGCCGGTCGCGCAGATGACGTTGCAAGCGCCGCAGTTGTTCGGGTCGAAGGCGGTGTTGGTGCAGACGCTGGAGCCGCCGGCGGTGGGCGTGCAGAGCGTGTTCGGCGCCGGGCATGAGCTCGTGCACTTGCCGACGCTGCAGGCCTCGCCCGTCTTGCACTTCACGGCGCAATCGCCGCAGTTGTTCGGGTCGTTCTGGGTGTCGATGCAGGCCTTGTCGCAGACCTTGAGCGTGCCCGGACAGGCGATGCCGCAGCCCTTGGCGCCCGCGCAGACCTCACCAGCGACGCATTTGGTGCCGCAGGTTCCGCAGTTGTTCGGGTCGATGTCGGTGTTGGTGCAGGAGGTGCCGCAGAGCGTGTTCGGCGCGGTGCAGGCCGAGGCCGAGCCACACTTGCCGGCGGTGCAGACTTCGCCCGTCTTGCAAGCGGTGCCGCAATCGCCGCAGTTGGCGGGATCGAACTTCACGCTGGTGCAGACGCCGCCGCACACCTTCTGATCGGAGGAACACTTGCCGCCGCTGGTGTCGCCGCCGCCGGTGTCGTCACCCGGGAGCCCGGTGTCGACGCCGGGCGTGCCGGTGTCGTCACCGCCGGTGGCGTCGATGGTGCTGCTTCCGCAACCGACCGCGAGCGCGAGGAAGAGACCGGCAGAGACACCGACGAAGATCGGGCGAAGCGCCGACGAGGGCGCGACGAGCGTGGAGAACGACGTTCGCTTAAGCATGGCAACTCCTTGGAGCAGTGGGAGCAGAGACGGAGAAACCCAGGGCCATCGCGTCGCATCGGAGTGAGCGACGAATGGTGAAGCTGGAGCGAAGAACCTCTAGTCACGGGTGAGCTCGCTCGGCTCGACCTGGTCGTTCAGCGACGAATGAAGGGGAGCTTCATTCAAAACCCGTCGCCCAATTTGCTCGACCACGCCGCATTTACCGAGGAACGAGGTACACGAAGGCCCGAGGCACACAGAAGTGCCCCGAAGTTCCGTCCCCCAACTCGCTGCTCGGCGGCGTTTTTCCTGTCAGCCACCGCGGTGGCTGACGTCCGCGCCCGCCGGCACTAGGTCGTTCTCATGTCCAAACATCGACACCTAAAGGTTCTGGACCCGGAAGCGGTAGCAGGTGTCGAACGGCGCGCAAGCCTGCACGATTCTGACGAGCATTTCCACGACGAGTGCGGCGTGTTCGGTATTTTTCGGCACGCCGAGGCGGCCAACCTCACGTATCTCGGCCTCCACGCACTGCAGCATCGCGGGCAAGAATCGGCGGGAATCGTCACCAGCGATGGCGAGCAACTCTTCGCGCACCGCGCCATGGGGCTCGTCCAGGACGTTTTCACCCCCGAGGCGCTGAAGAAGCTGCCGGGCGAGTCGGCCATCGGTCACGTCCGCTATTCGACCGCCGGCGGCTCGCACGCACGCAACGCGCAGCCCCTGGCCGTCGACACCGCGCACGGCTCCATCGCCCTCGCGCACAACGGCAACCTCACCAACGCCGAAGAGCTCCGCTCCACGCTCGAAGCGCGCGGCTCGATCTTCGGCTCGTCGACCGACACCGAGGTCATCGTCCACCTGATCGCGCTCTCCCGCGCGGCCGGCGTCGTCGACAAGCTCATCGACGCTCTCCATCAAGTCCGCGGCGCCTACTCGCTGGTGATGCAGACGCGCGACATGATCGTCGCCGTGCGCGATCCGATGGGCGTGCGGCCACTGGTCCTCGGTCGCATCAACGGCGCGCACGTGGTCGCGAGCGAGCCGACCGCGTTCGATCTCATCGGCGCCGAATACGTGCGCGATCTCGACCCGGGTGAGATGCTCGTCATCAACGGCGACGGTCTCCGCTCGCTCACGCCCTTCCCCAAGGCGGAACGACACCTCTGCGTCTTCGAATACATCTACTTCGCGCGCCCCGATTCGAAGATCGAAGGTCGCAGCGTCTACACCACGCGCAAGGCCCTCGGAAAGCGGCTCGCCAAAGAGCACCCGATCGACGGGGACATCGTCATCCCGGTGCCCGACAGCGGCGTCCCGGCTGCCGTCGGATACTCGGAGGCGAGCGGCATCCAGTTCGACCTCGGCCTCGTCCGCTCGCACTACGTCGGGCGCACCTTCATCGAGCCGCAGCAGAGCATCCGTCACTTCGGCGTGCGCTTGAAGCTCAACCCGGTCGCCGATCTCCTCAAGGGCAAGCGCGTGATCGTCGTCGACGACTCGATCGTCCGCGGCACCACGTCCCGAAAGATCGTCAAAATGGTCCGCGACGCCGGCGCCAAAGAGGTGCACATGCGCATCTCGTCGCCGCCGACGCAGTGGCCGTGCTTCTACGGCATCGACACCCCGTCGCGCCGCGAGCTCATCGCCTCGTCTCACTCCACCGCGGAAATCGCGCGCTACATCACCGCCGACACGGTCGGCTACATGTCGATCGAAGCGACGCTCGAAGCAGTGCGCGGCGAGAAGGCCGCCGACATCTCGCGCGCCGGCCTCTGCCATGCGTGCTTCTCCGGCGACTACCCCATCCCCGTCGCGCCCGGCCACGAAGCGAAGCAACTCCGCCTCGTCGGCCTCTGAGGCCTCACTTCGTCTTCGGCTTCGCCTTCGGCTGCCTCGCGGGCGACTTCGGCTTCGACGGCGCCGCACGTGGCAGTGCGCCTTGTAGCAAGAGGTCGACGAGCTTCTCGAGGAACTCTTCGCCGATGGTCTCGCGCCGCATGAAGATCATGTGGTGAATGGTGCCGATCATCGTGCCGGGGAGCATGAGCGGGTCGATGTCTGCCGCCAGCTCGCCGCGCGCGATCGCCTGCTCCATCAGCCGACGCGGCACCTGCTCGTGATCGGCGCGGAGCGAGAGCATGATTTCGAGGAGCTCGGGCTGCTCGCCATCGCCGACGAGCATGCGAATCATCGAGCAGCCGATGGGCGAGCTGGCCGCGATGATCATGCGGCGACCGAGGGCGAGGAGATCGCCGCGAAGGGAGCCCGTCTCTTCGAACTGCAACTTCGACTGCGCCATCAGCTTGAGGGCGGCGCGCACGAGATCGGCCTTCGTCGGCCAGCGTCGGTAGATGGTGGTCTTGTTGACCTGCGCGCGGCTGGCCACCTCGTCGATGGTGAGCGCGCCGTAGCCACCTTCGGCGAGCGCCTCGATGGTCGCGCGCAACACCCCGTCGACCACGGGGGCCCCGCGGGTGAGCGGCTTCTTCTTCGCCGGGCGCGCCTTCATCTTTCTTCGTCTTTATGAAGCGTTTCGAGCGGAAACGCTAGGCGCAATCAAATCATCGCAACTGATAGTTGCAATCCTTCTCGGAGCTGCTACCTCTACATCGCAACAGCCAGTTGCGATGTCGGGGATACCTGACACGAGGCTGACATTGGCCTCGATTAGCGTCTCGACGAGTGGGATGCGGTCGGACCTCCGCCCGTTTCCGCGTCCACGGAGTGCCCCCCGGCACGGAGTGAACCCATGACCCTAGCTCTCCGCCTTCCGCTCCCCGAGACGTCCCCTGCTCCTGCCCCGCTCCTCGCGCGCGCCCGGAGGATTCATCTCCTTCCTCCGCTGCCGCCGCAGAAGAGCCCGCGCTCGGTCGTGCTCGAGGCGATCGACGATCCGGTGATCCGTCGCCGCCTCTTCGACAAGGCGCGCTCCTTCCTCGGCAACGCCGCCGACGCCGAAGAGTGTGTGCAGGACACGCTCCTCCTCGCCGCGCGCAACGCCCACCGCTTCGAAGATCGCGCCGCGCCGACGACGTGGCTCTTCAGCATCCTCATCAACAGCTGCCGCATGTACATCCGCCGCGTCGCCCGCCACGACGGCCCCCGCTTCGACCCCGTCTCCGAGCCGGTCGGCGATCCTCACGGCATCGATCCCGAGCGCCAGATGATGGGCGCCGAGGTCGAAGCCTGCGTCCGCCGCGTGCTCGATCGTTCATCGACCGAAGACCAGCAAATCTTCGAGAGCTGCGTCGCCGGCTCGATGGGCCCGCTCGAATTCAGCCGCGCCCACGGCTTGTCGGAGTCGATGGTGAAGACCCGGCTCTATCGATTGCGGCGGAGGATGGCCGCCGAGCTCGGCGAGCTCGCGGGTTGAGTCCTCCGCGCCTCACGCGACGAGCTGCGCGGTTTTCGTAGGCGATTTCGCGCCGAGGCCGAGCCCGAACCTCTTCTTCGTGAACCCTGTCGCGAGCGCCAAGATCGCGTCGCTCCAGCGCGTCGGCAGCATTCGCAAGAAGCCGATCATCAGCCCGGCGCTGAACGGCGCGACGTACCGCGGGCGGGGCCTTCGCGACGTCGCCGCCTTCGCGATCGCCTTCGCGATCACCGAAGCGTCTACGGCCGTGCGATCGGAGAGTGCACGGAGCTCGTCGGCGCGAGCGAGCACCGGGGCGTAAGGTGACGACGAATCACGACGATACTTGTCGCCTTCGCTCATCGAACGGTCGGTGAAGTTGGTGGCGATGACGCCGGGCTCGATGAGCGAGACCTGCACGCCGAACGGACGCAGCTCGACGCGGAGCGCATCGGAGAGCGATTCGACCGCGTACTTCGTCGAGTTGTAGACGCCCATCAGCGGCAACGTCAGTCGTCCGCCGAGGCTCGAGACGTTGACGAGGGTGCCCGCACCTCGCGCGCGCATCTTCGGAAGAAACGCGCGAACCATCGCCATCAATCCGAAGACGTTGGTCTCGTATTGCGCGCGCATGTCGGCGTCGGTGATGAGCTCGGTCGGTCCGGCCGTTCCGTAGCCGGCGTTGTTGACGAGCACGTCGAGCCCGTGGCCATCGGTCTGCGCGTCGACGAACGCGACGGCGTCGGCGATCGATGCAGCGTCGGTGACGTCGAGGCGCAGGGTCTCGAGAATTCCCGGCGCATCTTTCGCGAGCTCTTCCCGCACTTCCGCGAGCGCCTTCTCGTTGCGACCGGTGGCGATGACGTGATGTCCGAGTCGCGCGAGGTGAAGCGCAGTTGCGCGGCCGATGCCAGCGGTGGCGCCGGTGATGAGGATGACGCGGGCCTTCGACATGGTGGGCTCCTAACGGAATGAAAGTTCATTCCTATCGTTGCGGAAGAAAACGACCGAGAATCAGGCGCGAATCGCCTCCCAGCAGCACTGTTCGGCTTCTTGGAAGAGGCGTGGAGAGAGCACGAGTTGGCCCTCGGACCCAGCACGGACGACGCCGAGGAAGGCACCGTTCATGAGCGCGAGGAGCAGCGACGGCTCGAGGGGCTTGAGGACGCCGAGCGACTGCGCTTGGCGAATCATCGCGTCGGCGAAGTCGAGCAGTTGGTGCTCGAGCGCCTTGCTCTGGGCGTCGAGATACGAGCTGTGATGGTGGAACTCGAGGAAGGCGAACTCACGTTGGTGGGCGAGCGCGAACTCGGCCATGCGGTGAAAAATGGCTCGAAACTGCTCGCGCGGCGGACGGTCGTGAGGAAACTCGTGGAGCACCATCTGCGCGATGACGGTCTTCCACTTGCGGTAGAGCGCGTTGACGAGCGCTTCCTTGCTCTCGAAGTAGCGATAGATGGTGCCCGCTCCGACCTTCGCTCGCTCGGCGATCTCGGGGACCGCCGTTCCGTGAAACCCTCGCTCCACGAAGAGCTCGAGGGCCGCCTCGAGGATGGCGTCGGGTTTGTCGGTGCTGAGGCGGGACACGCGAGTGGAGTGAATATTCATTCCTGTCGCGCTCGTCAAGTGCAGAGCGAGAGGGTGACGCTGCAGTGGCCGCTCGAGCACTCGATGTCGCGCGTGCAGCTGCTGCCGAGGAGAGCAGGCGCGGTGCAGCGGGAGAGCCGCCAGTTGCAGAGCGCGCCTGCGCACTCGATGTCGCGCGTGCAGCTGGTACCGATAGCGCCAGGATCGGCGCAGGCGCTCGCCTTCCAGTTGCACAGCCCACCGGCGCACTCGATGTCCCGTGTGCAGCCGGAACCGACACCGCCGCGATCGGCGCAAGTGCTTGTTTTCCAGTTGCAGAGACCACCCCCGCACTCGACGTCGCGCGTGCACGCGGCGCCGGCAGCGCCAGGATCGGCGCAACGCGAGAGCTTCCAGTTGCAGAGCCCGCGCGGGCAGTCGAGGTCGCGCGAACAGACGGTGGGCGCGGCGCTCGTGTCGACCGGCGACGCGCCGGAGTCGCCCGCGTCTGCGCCGGTGGAGCTCCCCGTTCGGGCGGTGTCGAGGTACTCGGCATCGAGCTCGGTCGACGGTTTGGTGTCGGTGACGGTCGGCGCAACGCCATGGGCGTCGGTGACGCCCAAACTATCTACTTCACCCGTTTCGGTGACGAGGGCGTCGACTGGATCGTCGTCGGGAGCGATGACGAACGACCCGCCGCCGCAACCGGCGACGAGAGAAAGGGTGGAAATGAGGGAGAAAATCGAGAAAGCGGCGTCGAGCCGCGAACGCATCGGCATGAAGCACCTCCGGTATCGGAGTGAATATTCATTCCGTTTGCGTTCGTCAAGTGGCGCGCGAGCGAAGCGAAGGAGGCTAACCCTCCCAGTCGCTCAGTTCGTGTCCTTCAGCCGCACCAAGCTCCCATCGGTGATGGCCGCCACCGTCGCGTCTTCTCCGCCAATCAATGTCCCTCGCACGAAGACCTGCGGAAACGTCGGGTAGCCGCTCCACAGTTTGATCGCGAGGCGCGGCTTCCACTGGGAGAAATAGCTGCCGTACTCGAGGTAGTGGAACTGGATGCCGGCGGCGTTGAGCGCGCGGCGGACATTTTTCACGTGCGGGTTCTGCGCCATGCCGACGACGACGACGGGGTGTGCGGCGATGGCGGTGCGGACCTCGTCGATGGTCTTCGGATGGAAGGCGGCGATTTTCTCGCGGGCGGCGTCGGTGGTGTGGGCGGCGTCGAGGAGCGGGCGTTCGATCATGGGTGCTGCGATGCGGCGAGGTCAAATCACGTCGCGAACCATCTCGAGGTGCGGGATCCCGTCTTCGTCGTAGTTCTCGGACGAACGGTGGAAGCCGAGCTCGCCGTAGAAGCGTTCGAGGTACGCCTGCGCGCCGATGTGGATGGCGATTCCAGGGGAGATTTGCGAGGCGCGGGCGATCGCTTCGTGCATCAGCGCCTTCCCGAAGCCGCCCCGACGCGCCTCGGGATGGGTGACGACGCGGCCGATCGCCGAGAGCTCGTGCGCTGCGCCCGCCGGAAAAATGCGCGCGTAGGCGATGAGCTTTCCGTCGCTCGCTCGCTCGGCGAAGAGGTGATGCGCACGCTCGTCTTTGCCGTCGAGATCGAGATACACGCACGACTGCTCGACGCAGAAGACGATCTGACGCAGCTGCAAGGCGCGGTAGAGATCGTCGCGCGAGAGCTCGGCCCACGGGATGCAGCGGAAGACGACGTCGGTCCTCATCGGCGCAGCCTCGCTCGGCGTGGCGCGGGCGAAAACCAGCAGATGCGAGGAGGTGACCTATACTCGCCGCGTGAACGGACGCTCCTCGCCTCGCCGCGCGATCGCCCTCGTCGTCTTCGGCGGCCCCGTCCTCGTGGGCGCAATGAGCCTCGGTTGCTCGAAGAGCAGCGACCCGTCGAACAACGAAAGCGACGCCTCGGTCGATGCACTTCCGGTCGGTGCGGCGTGCACACCTGGAGCGGGTGAATCGACGACGCAGACGATCGGCCTCGCGGGAGGCTCGATCTCGTTTCAAGATTTGCAGCTCACCATCCCCGTCGGCGCGTTGCTGGAGGACACGCCGATCACGGTGACGTCGGTGAGCAGCTGCCCTGCACTCGGGGACGACTTCGTGTCGCTCTCCCGCATGTACGAGATCGATCCCGCCGGCATCACGCTCGCCGAGCCGGCGACGATCGATCTCGCGTACCCGGGGCTCCAGGGTGCCTACCTCTTCGTCATGAACGACGCGGGAGATTTCGTGGTTCGCGGGCAAGCGCTGGCCGGCGGGCGCGTCGCAGGAAATGTTCGCAGCTTCACCCTCGCGACCGTCGGCATGCTCGCACCGCGACCTTCCGTCACCCTTCGTGCTGCGCCAGCGAGCATCGACTTCGACGGCACGAGCAACCTCGTCCTCGACATCCCCGGCGAGCCCGAGGCGACGTGCACGATCGGCGCACTCGGGGCGATCGCGCTCTTTCCGTATCTACGTGCCGACGGCAGCAAGGCGCTCTTCGGAACGCTCGCCGTCACGCCGACCACTCCGACCACCTACACCGCGACGTGCACCGGCAGCGTCGCCACCTCGACCGCGCAAGTGCAGCTCGCCGCGGTGGTCGACTTCCAAGTTCGCCCCGCCGCGCTCGCCGCCGGCGAGACCGTCACCATCAATTGGACGGGACGACCGCAAATCGCTTCCTGCGAATTGATCGAATCGACGGGCAACGTGCACACGACGTCGCTACCGGGAACGAATACCGTGACCCGCAAACCGGCGAAGTCGACGACCTACACGCTGCTCTGTTTCGACATGAAAAATAGGCTCATCGCGCGCAAGCAGGTGCCCGTCGTGGTCAGCGTGTCGAGCAGTGACGCAGGTGCGGACGCCAGCTCGGATGCGAGTGACGTGAGCGACGGCGGTTGACTCAGGGGCACTTGCGCTTGGTGCAGGCGAAGTCGCCGTTCTCTATATGGGCGACGCAGCTCGCGGTCCAGTTGAACTCGCAGCAGTAGCTGTCGTTGTCGCAGATCGACTTGATGCAGGCGCCGGCCTGCGTGTCCTTCGTACAAGTGCTGCCGAGCGCGTCGCCGATGGTGCACGAGTCGTGCGTGCAACCGCCGCAGGCGCCGGCTTTGCAGTCCTTGTCGGCGCCGCCGCAGGCGCAGTCGCAGACGCAGTCGCCGTACTTCGAGGCGTCGCAGGTCCAACCCGACGGGGGCGGGCTGCCAGTGGGAACGCAGGCTCCGCCATCGCCGCCGTCGCTCGGTCCGGAGTCGGTGCCAGGGCCCGTGTCGGTGCCCGGTCCGGCGTCGCTGCCGGGATCGGTGCCGCCGCCAAAGCAGCTCGCGGCCGGGGATGAGACGGGCGTGTCGACGGGAGGATCACCGACCGCGGTGCAGGTCGCGCCGGTGCCGAGAGAGAAGGTCTTGCTGAACGATGCAGTGGGCGACTCGACGTCGAAGAGCGTGCACTCTTTCTCCCACTTGAAGAGGCCGAAGACGTTGACCTTGGCGTGGGCCTTGGCGCTGATGCCGGCTTGCGCGGCGCCCGACACCTTGCCGGTGAGCGTGCTCGCGCACTCGGCCTTGGCTCCGATCGAAGCGTGCGCTTCGGCCATGATGTCGCCCGATGCCATGTCGAAGAGGTTGAGCGCGAACGACGGTTTGACGGCGCAGCGCAGGTAGACGTCGCCGCCCGCGGTGAAGTCGGGGCCGACCTGGGTGAACGTCTCGGTGTGACTCGCGACAGGATCGAAGCCGCCGTCCTTCGTGTACCGGAAGCCCGCGGTGACGCTCGCCGACGCTTTTGCGCCGACCTTGACGCCGACCTCTTGGCCGAAGCGGAGGTCGCACTCGAGCACGGCCTTGAAGTCGGCGTGCACGGGGATGGGGATGGGACCGATGTGGAGCTTGTCGAGATCGACGCGGTACTCGGCGAGCGTGGTCGTCGGTTTGCCGAAGACCTTCGTCGCGATCAGCTTGGCGATGTCGTCACCGGTGGCGGTGCTCGTGAGCTTGAAGCCGACGTCGAACTCGAGATCCGCATCGAGCGTGCCGGTGGCGATGACGTGCGCCTCCTTGACGCTGCCGAGGAGGTCGGTGAGGTCGGGATGAATCTCGGCGCCGACGTCGAATTTGGGCGTGAAATTCAGGGTTCCGGTGCTGATCGTGGCGTGCGCGTCGTAGCCGAGCGTCTTGCCGCCGCCGATGTCGACCGTCTTCGCGTCGGCGAAGATGCTCTTGCCGGAGAAGTCGAGGAGCTTGATCGGGCCCGGGCCCTTCACCGACGCGGGAGGCGTGGAGCCGTGGTACGCGGCCGGCCCCGTCATGGTCAGCGTGGGCACCTGCAGCGTGCCGGTGAGCGTGCCCTCTTTGACGGCGTCGGTGAGGTACGCGCGATCGGTGACGATGGTGATGTTGGTGCCGTCGTCTTTGACCGAGACGACCTTGCGCAGGTAGCCGTCCTTGTTGGTGGCGCTGGTGGCGCTGGCGTCGCCGACGAGCACGTCGCCTGCTTGCTTCGACTTCAGCTCGGGGTGCGTCGCGGTCGGGAAAACGAGGTGATCGGCGAACACCTGCACGTCGTCGGCAGACTTGCCCTCGATGACGACGACGTTCTTCGGGATGATGACGGTGCCGGTGCCAGGATCGCCCGTGCCGCCTCCGTCGCTCGATTTGCTGCACGCTGCGAGAGAAGCGGCGACGACGAGACCCATGACCGAAGAGACCGAGAGCAGGCGCGACAGACGCGTCATTCGAATCACCATCCTGGGCAAAAGCGAGTGGACCGAGCTGAAGAGAGACGGAGACTATTTCGCGGCGCCGTTGATGCCGCCGACGCTGCCCGCTTGTTCGTCGACCTTGCCGCGCACCTTGGCGCCGAAGATCTTGAAGCCGGCGATGGCGATGAGCGCGATGACGCCGACGAGGATGATGTACTCGACCAAGTTGGCGCCCCGCGTGTCGCCGGCGAAGCGACGGAAGCGATTCGTGAAGATGCGGGAGCGGAGAGGGGTCATGGGATCCTCATCATGGCGGGCCAGCCGACGGGCTGCCCGAGCTACAGCACGAACCGTGCGCGCATGGACAGCGAGATTGGATAGTTGCCGGCGGACTGTAGCGTAGCCCGCGTTCGCACGAGGAAGAAGGCTCCTTCGTGTGCAGATGTGGGCACGTCGCGCGCGAGCAGGCGCGCAGGCGATGCGAGAAAGAACGTCACGCGCGTGTGACGGTCGTCTTCTGCGAGCTACGTCGGTTCTACGACTTCTGGAGAACGACCGAGCCTTGGCCGAAGAACATCATGAACGTCGCCACCTCGATGCGGAGCTCGAGACGGTAGCCCTCGACCTTGGCGACGGTGGTCGCGGTGACGTCGGTGACGGTGCCGTCGGGCTCGATGCGACCGATGGGATGAAAGGCTGGCGAGAGGATGTTGCCCTCGTCGTCGACGTGCGCGATCGGGGACGCGTCGGCCGCGAGGAGGGTGCCATCTTCGCGCACGGTGCCGAGGAGTCGGTCGCTCGCCGAGCGCACCGTGCCGTCGACCTCGATGTGACCGAGCAGCGTGTGCGTACCGTCGAAGACGTCGCCGGCGAGATCGATGGAGCCGACGCGCTGACCCTTCGTGTCACGCAACGTGACGTCGCCGCGGGTGACCGGATCGACGCCGGCCGTCGCTTCGTTGGAGGAGCTTTCGACAGGCGAATTCGAGACTTTTTGTGGCTCGCCAGGCGGCATCACGTTCTCGGCGCAGGCGAAGAGGACGCTGGTCCCGAGGGCCGTCGCCAAGACCGTGACCACGAGACTCGTGACGTTGTCGACACGCACCATGCAGACCGAACCGACGCTCGGCACCGATATTCCGGAGTGGGTGAATCGAGTGCGCGGGGATCAGCCGCCGCGACGCCACGATTCGACGTCGCTCGGCTCGACGTAGGTGAAGCCGCCTTCGGCATCGACCACCGTGGCGCCTTCGGGGGTGAAGCCGATGGAGACGAAGGGCGCGCGATCGGGCGTGCGCGCGGCGAGCGTGCGGAACAGCGGTTTTCCCTGGCTGATTTCACGGCGCATGACGGTGGTCGGGGTGAGGAGCCAAGGGACGCCGACGAGATCGAGCGCGAGGGCGATGGCGGCGACGTCGAGCGTCATCTCCACCTCGGCGACGCTGCGATCGAAGCGGACGATTTGCGAAGTGCCGAGCGGCGGTTGCGGCTCGGTGATCGCCCACGACTCGCGTTCGGCGCCGGCGGTGGCGAGCCGCATCGGTCCGACCTTTCCGAGCGCGTAGACGTTGACCATGCCGTCGGGGGCGAGGAACGCGGCGCGGCCTCTTTTTCCCTGCGATCCGACGAGGAGGACGCCGTACGGACCTTCGGCGAGCGCGTGGGCGTCGCCTCCGAGCGGGATCGCGCGCGGCCCTTCCCAACGTTGACCATCGGCGGTGCTCCAGAGCTCGACGCCGTCGCCGTCGTCGGTCTCGGCGGTGACGACGACGAGTCGACCGCGATGCGCCATCGACGCCGTGATGTCGCCGACCGTGCGGCCTTGCACCGTCGGAGGCGCGAGCGGCACCCATTGTCCGGCGCGGAGGAGCCAAATGGTGCGCGCGCCGACGAGCGCGTAGCCGAGGTCGCCGACGTAGTGCACGCGATCGATTTGCGCGAGCTCGAGGCGATGACGCTCGATGGCGACGCCCGGCGGTGACGTCGTCAGATAGGGCTGACCATCGATGAAGAAGACGACGCGTCCGATCGCCGCCGCGAGGAGCTTGCCGTCGGGTTGGAACGAGACGCGTCGCGAGATGAGCTCCAGCCGCGGCGCCTTGGCGTCGAACGGTTTCAGCGGTTTCGGCGGCAAATCACGGACGATTTCCGTTCGTGCGGCGGCCGGCGGCGCGACGTGGGCGGTGGGGCGATAGGCCGTCGGGGACTTGTGATCGCGTGCGGCGCGCACTCGCCAACGCGCTTCGATTTGCTCGAGTACCGGCAGCAGCTCTTGGTAGAACGCATCGACGCTGGCGTAGCGTCGCGGCGCGGCGACCACCGCAGGAAACGCTGCCTTGCACACCGCCACGAACGGTTCGGCGCCGGCTGCCGAGAGGGGACCTTCGGGCACTCCGGGAGCGGCGCCCTTGGCGAGCACTGCGTCGAGGCGATCGAGCAAGTCGGCGTCGTCGAGGAAGCCGGGATGCATGCGCGTCGCCGTGCGTAGCGAGCGTCTCTCGCCGTGGAACCAACGACCGTCGATGCACCACTGCTCGCCGGCGACGAGGTACCAGACGACCGCGCTGAGCGCGTGCACGTCGGTCCAAGGGCCGATGAGTGGGCTCGCGCCGACGGGGAGGCTGACGAGCTGTTCACCGCCGGCGTAGGCGCGCGTCGCTGCGGCCAAACCGGTGGCGATGCCGTCGACGCGCGCGATGCCGCAGTCGGTGAGCTTCGGCACCTCGTCGTCGATCGGTCCGGCGACGAGCACGTTGTCGGGCTTGAGATCGCGATGGATGATGCCCGCGTCGTGGAGCGCGCGCACGCCGGCGCCGAGGCCGCGGACGAGCCGCAGCGCCCGGACGGGATCGAGGCCCCGCGCGACGTCGACGCGTTCGGTGAGCGAGGTGCCGGCGGTGCCACCGTCGACGTACTCGATCGCGAGCCAGGGGAGCCGATAGAGCGCGCCACGCACGTCGACGTCGGAGAGGCCGCAGCCGAAGAACGAGACGACGAACGGCGTCGGTGGGTTTCGTTCGCTGAGCTTGCCGAGCGCGACCACTTCTTTGCGGAAGGTGCTGAGCGGATCGCCGCCGAGCTTCTCGATTTGTCGCACCGTCGACGGCTGCATGATTTTCACGGCGAAACGCTGCGGCGTGAAGGGCGCGAAGAGGCTCGAGGGGTGACCGAGATCGCGATCGGCGACGAAGACGGTGGCCATGCCGCCGACCCCGAGCTTGCGCGTGAGTCGGACGCCGGTGTGCACGCCGACGTCGGCGTCGACCAGCTCGGGCGAGCCGTTGGCGAGATCGCTCAGCTCGTCGTTGGTCGCGCGCAAGACGCCGTCGGACATGGCGCACCCAGGCTACATGCCCACGCGCCCGAGGATGACGATATAAACGGCGCATGACCCGGCTCGCGCCCGCGCTGCGATCGTTCCTCGATCGGCCCGAGCCGGAGCGACGTCTTGGTCCGTTCACACTGCTCTCTCCGCTGGGAAAAGGCGGCTTCGCGCCGGTGTGGCTGGCGGAAGAGTCCTACGGCGACACCAAGCTGCGCACCGCGGCGATCAAGCTCTTTTGCTTCGACGACAGCGTACGCAACTCGCTCTCGGCGCCGATCACCACGCCCGGTGCGCAACGTCGTGAGCAGATCTTGGAAGAGGCGCGCGCGCTCTGTCGGGTCGAGCATCCGAACGTGGTGCGATTTTATGCGCTCCCCACCGACGACGCGCGCGGCATCGTCGGTTTGGCGATGGAGCACGTCGCCGGGACGTCGCTCGACGAGCGGCTCGCGCGCACACGTGGCGCAGGATTGCCGGCCGTCGAGGTGATCGCCGTCGCCTCCGCGCTCGCCTCGGCGCTGACCGCGGTGCACCAAGCGGGCCTCGTTCATCGCGACGTCAAACCCGCGAACGTCATCGACGCGGCGGGCGTCTTCAAGCTCATCGATTTCGGCATTGCATCTGCGACCACCGACGCGGCGCGGGCGCGTCCTTCGCGGCGCGAGGTGATCGTCGATGGCATTCCGATCGTGACCGACACTGAAGAGGTGGAGGAGCCGCCGGGCACGTTCGGCACGCTCGGCTACATCGATCCGACCTGCATGAGCGCAGGTGCCCAAGCGACGCCGGCGAGCGATCTCTACGGGCTCGGTGCGCTGCTCTACGAGTGCCTCACCGGCAAACTGCCTGCTGCGGGGGACGGTGAATGGCGGGCCGACGTGCTCCGCGGCGAGTCGAAGCCAGTCGCGACCTGCGTTCGCGCGCCGAACACGCCGCCATCGCTCGGCGCCATCGTCGATGCGCTGCTCGATCCCGATCCGAAGAAGAGGCCGCGCTCGGCCGAGGCGGTGGCTCACGAAATCGATCGCGTGCGCTCCGAGCTGAAGGGTCGTGCACGCGCGCTTCCACCCGAGGAAATAGGCCCATTTCGTGGGCTTGGCCGGTTCGAGGAGGGCGATCGCGACGTCTTCTTCGGTCGCTCGACGGAGGTCGCGGCGACGCTCGAGATGCTTCGTTCGCGAGGGCTCGTCGCGCTCGTCGGTCCCTCTGGAAGTGGCAAGAGCAGCCTCGCGCGCGCAGGCGTGGTCCCGGCGGTGATCGATGGCGCGCTCGGTGGATACGTCAAGAAGTGGCTCCGCGCGGTCGTCTCGCCGGGCGCCGATCCGTGGGGCACCCTCGCCACCGCGATCGCGCCGATCCTGAAAAAAGAGCCCGAAGCGCTCGCGCGTGCGACCCCGGCCGAGCTGGCGGCGATGCTCCACGAGCGCGCGCAAGACGACGATCGGGTGGGCATCCTCTTGATGATCGATCAGCTCGAGGAGCTGGCGACGATGGCCTCGGGAGAGAGCCGCGATCGCGCCGTCGAGCTCCTCGTCACGCTCGGTGAACGCGCGGTCCCTGGCGTGCGCACGCTCCTCGCCGTGCGTCGCGATCTGCTCGATCCGGTATTTGCGATAAGTGACTCCCTCGGTCGCGTCATGTCGCGCGGCACGCTGCTCGTCGGGCCGATGAGCGACGCGGCGTGGGCCGATGCGCTCGAGCAGGCGCTCGCGGCGTATCACTACCGATTCGAGGACGAGTCACTTCGCGCGGCAATTGCGGCCGATTTGCGGAGCACGGCGTCGGCGATGCCCCTCGTGCAGTTCGCGCTCACGCAGCTCTGGGCCCAGCGCGACGTCGCGCAGAAGCGCATCACGCGCGCAGGCTACGAGCGCATCGGTGGGCTTCGCGGGGCGCTCGAGAGGCACGCCGAGTCGACGTTGGAAAAGCTCGCCGCGATCGCCTTCGTCGAAGTCGCGGTGCGCGACCTCCTCCTCGCACTGACGACGCCGCAAGGCACGCGCACGACGCGTAGCCCCACCGAGCTCACGCGAGCCGTTGGGCCGAAATCCGGAGAGATCATCCGCACCTTCGAAGAAGCGCGGCTCCTCTCGCGCGAGCCCGAAGGCTACACGCTGGCGCACGAGGCCTTGCTCACGCAGTGGGAGAGGCTGCGCGTCTGGGTCGCCGAGGCGCGTGAAGATCGCCTGCTCGCCGCCGAGCTCGAACGCGACGCCTCCGCCTGGGAACGCACGCGCGATGGCGCGCTACTCTGGCGCAAGGGCCGTCTCGCCGCCGCCCAAGAGATTCGCAAGCACGGCGTCGTGCGCCTCGGCGACGTCGCTGGCGAGTTCGTCGAGGCCGGTCTTTCTGCCGAGTCGCGCGCGCGTCGGTTTCTCGCGGGCATCGGCGTCGCAGTGACCCTCGGCCTCGGCGCTGCCGTCGTCTTCCTCGTCACCGCGCGCATCCGCGAGTCGCACAACACCGAGGTGCGGGACGAAGCCGATCGCCTCCGCACCGAACGTGACACCGCGCTCGAAGGCAAGACCAAGGCGCTCGCCGACGTCGACGCGGTCGAGTCGCAAAAGGCACTCTGCGAACAGCGCTATAGAGGCGCAGAGGACGCACGCAAGAAAGAGAAAGAAGCGCTGGTGAAGGTGCCCGACTACGACCTCGGCACCTACTGCAAGGCGCTCAAGGACAAAGCGCAGAGCCAGCTCGACGGACCGAAGCCGATTGGAGAGTGATTAGACCGCGCCTCGCCGCGAGAGGTGCTGCACCGCACCCCCGAGCCCATCGAGCGTCAGCTCGAACATGGGAAACACCCTGGAAATCAGCTCCGCCGTCCCATTCCAATAGTTGTGCGGCTCAGGATTCAGCCAGGCCTGACGCTCGAAGTGCTGCGCCATCATGTTGAACCAACCGACCGCAGTGACATCCCCATAGCCGCGGTCGGCCATGTCGTAGTCCCAAGCGCCGCCGAGGAGCTCGCCCGGGTGCATGAGCGCGTCGCCGACGATCACCAGCTTCCACGTGCGATCGCACTGGACCATCAAATCGCTGACGCGCACCGCATCGCGCATCGCGGCGTCCTTCCACACCTTGCCGTAAATGGCGTTGTGGAAGTAGTAGGCCTCGAGCTGCTTGAAGTTCGACGCGCGTTTGCTCGCGGTGAACATGCGCGAGACGAGGTGTGCGTGCGGATCCATCGAGCCGCCGACGTCCATCATCAAGAGCACTTTGACGTTCGGCTTGCGCGGCGGACGAAGGACGACCTCGAGCTCGCCGGCGGCGCGCGCGGTGGCGTCGATGGTGCCTTCGAGATCGAGCTCCAGCTCGGAGCCCTCGCGTGACATGCCCTTGAGCTTGCGGAGCGCGACCTCCATCGAACGGACGTCGAGGACGACGTCGCTGCGATAGGCGCGAAACCGACGTTCACCGGCGACCGCGAGGGCGCTCCGACCGCCACCGCTGCCGCCGATGCGCACGCCGGTCGGGTTGGTGCCGCTGTTGCCGAAGGGGCTGGTGCCGCCGGTGCCCATCCACCGGTTCCCCCCGTCGTGGCGCTCTTTCTGCTCTTTCATCCGCTCTTCGAGGAGGCGTCGCAGCTCGTCCATGTCGAGCGACTTGAGCATCGCCCGCTCTTCTTCGCTCAGCTCCTTGCGCATGTACGGATTCGAAAGCCACTGGTTGAGCTCGTCGAGGAGCTTCAGCGAGGCGTGCTCGACACCTTGAAAACGAGCGGAAAATGCGCGATCGAAGGCGTCGAGGTCTTGCTCGCGATGCACGCAGAGCGCCCGCGCGACGTCGTAGAAACCATCGAGCGAGGAGTCGTGGAGACCGAGCGTCAGCGCCTTGGCGAGCGTCAGCGTCTCGGTGAGGCCGACCTTGAGGCCTTGCACGCGCAGGTCCTGGATGAACTCGACGAGCATCGCGCCCGGTCTAG
This sequence comes from Deltaproteobacteria bacterium, assembly GCA_025363655.1. Taxonomy (GTDB): domain Bacteria; phylum Myxococcota_A; class Polyangia; order Polyangiales; family JADJMO01; genus JANYDK01. The sequence goes on from JANYDK010000071.1 coordinate 39,102, forward strand.
CACGCCCGAGAAGGCAGGACAGATGAACGCGTCATGAGCGGGATGGTGGACCCGTCGCGCGCCCCGCGGTAGATGGCGTCGCATGCGGTTTCTCCGCCCGTTCCTCCTCCTCGCCGCGTCGTTCGCGGTGCCGCTCGTCGCGTGCTCGGCGTGCAACAAGAAGGCGGTCGAGAAGCAGGCCGAGACCGGCGTCACGGTGGGTGGGCTCACGCCCGAGCAGGCTCAGAAGCCGGTCGCCAAGTTCGGCGATCACGTCATCACCCTCGGCGAGTTCGCGCAGGTGCTCGCCGACATGCCGGAATACGAGCGTCTTCGCTACCAGAGCGTCGATCGCCGCAAAGAGCTGCTGAAGGCCATGGTCGACGTCATCCTCCTCGCCGAAGAAGCGAAGAAGCAGGGGCTCGACAAAGATCCGAAGGTCGACGAAGAGATTCGTCAGGTGCTCGTCTCCTGGATGCGTGGCAACTTCCTCATGGATCTCCCCGCGCCGGCGGCGATTCCCGAGTCGGAGGTGCGCGCCTGGTACACGGCGCACATCGACGAGTACAAAGAGCCCGAGCGTCGTCGCGTGGCGCAGGTCGTCGTCAAGGACGAGGCGACGGCGAAGAAGGTGAGCGAAGAGGCGAAGGCAGCGGGTCCTACCGCGCCGGCCGCGTGGGGCGTGATCGTCAAGAAGTACTCCGACGAGAAGCCCGGCGACTTCGAAGCCCCCGAGCTGATGGGCGACCTCGGCTTCGTCACCGCGCCGAGCGACACGCACCCACCTTCGTCGCTGAAGATCACGCCGGAAATTCGCGCGGCTGCGTTCGCCATGAAAGACGTCGGCGACGTCAGCCCGCCACTGAAAGATGCCAACGGTTGGCACGTCTTGAAGATGCTCGTTCGCAACGAGGCGCACGAACAGTCGTATGCCGACGTCGAGCGCGCCATCCGCGTGCGCATCCTCCAGGACAAGCGCTACCAGCGTGAGCAAGCGACGCTCGCGGAGACGAAGGCTGCCGTGAAGGTCGAGGTCGACGAGACGGCGATCGCTGCGCTGGCGAGCTCGATGGCCGCGGAAGAGACCCCTCCTCCGGCGCCGAGCGGTTCGACCAGCGGTAGTGCGAGCGCATCGGTCAGTGGCTCCACGAGCGGCTCGGCCGCGCCCTCGACGAAACCGTCGGCGAGCGTCAAAAAGCCCTGATTTTCGCGGTTGTCGAGGTTACTTCGCCTTCACTGGCGTCGTTACTTTCGGCCACTTGGGGCCACCTGACTCATCGTGATCGAAGCGATACGTCGCGCTCTTCGCGGGCGCGGCGAGGACGAAGAGTTGGGTCGCGTCGCCGCCGCTGAGGATCTCGTCGCGTCCGGCCCGGGCGAGGAAGCCAGCGCCCTTGGAACGAGCGGCGATGGCACGTGCACACCCAGCGCGAATCAGCGCGTCGATCATGCGCGCCGGGGTGGCGAAGGTAGCCGCGCGTTCGGCGACGACGAGATCGCCACGTGCGGTCACGCCGACCGCGATCGCGAGATCGGGAGGGAGCGCCTGCGGCTTTCCTTCGAGGAGCACGGCCGGTGCCTGCAAGGCGAAGGGCGCGTTCGCTGAATTTTCTCCGGGTACAATGATCGACGCGCGGCCGGTGAGATCGATGACGAGTGTGGCTTCGTCTTTCGAAAGCGGGATGCGGACGACGCCCGCGGTGACGAGGCCGAGCGGCGCGCCGCCACTGGAGCTGCCGAGCTTGATCGACGCGAGCACACGCGACGCAGCGTCGGCACCGAGCGCGTTGCCGTCGAGGGAGGCAGCGGGCTCGGCGTCTCCGGCGACGACCGACAGGCGTACACGCGAGCCATCGATGAACGTGGTGCGCACGCCTTCTTCGGTCGCCACGAGCACCGTCGGGAGCCACGTCGGCGGCGGCTGCACGCCCTGATCGGCGGAAAAAGCAGGCCCTTTGCCGAGCTGCGGGTCGCGGAGGGTGGCGTAGAAAAACTCCTTCGGGCTCGGCTGGCTCGTGTAGCGCTTCTTCGTCACGCCCATGTTCGGCGCGAGCGGCTCGGCGTCGCCCTTCTTGTATTTCTCGTCCTCGAACGACATGAAGACGAAGCCGACGTGAAGCACGTTCATGTCGAGGTGCATGCCGTAGTCACAGCCGGCGCGGTTCATCGCTTCCGCGAGATCGATCGGCTCGAGATCGTTGCCCCAGAGGTAGAGGAAGTCGCCGGCGGCGGTGCGGCAGATGCCCGAGCGCTTGGCGCGCTGTTGTCCCCACTTGCCGCCGCCGAGGATGCCGCCCCACTTCGGACGCTTGCGCGGGTTGATGACGCCGTCGTCGACGAGCGGGTCGAGGTTCTGCCGGAGCGAGCGCACGTCGGGCGGGGTCTTCATCTCCGGACCCCAGCTGCCGAAGCCGAGACGACCGTCGTCGTGCATCAAGATCGTCGCCACGTCCTTCAGCGGCGGAAGGAACTCGCGACGTCGAATCGACATCCCCCACGCGCCTTGATCGAAGCGAAAGCCGCCGTTGAACGCGGCCACCACCTTGGTCGCGACCTCGGGCTCACGCGGCAACATGCCCTTGTTTCGAGGCCATTTTCCAGCCGTTTTCTCATCCGGCGGGAACGGACCTTCGACGCCGACGGCCATGTCGAGATCGATTTGCCGCGCGTCGATGGCGACCACTTGCACCTTGGCGAGTCGCTTCGGGTCGGGATGAACCCACGTCGTGTAGAAGGTCTTCGGCGCTCCCGGGATCTCGTGCATCCACGACCTGTCGAAGGCGATCCACTCGCCCTCGGGCGTCGTCTCCGGGATCGCGCTCTTCGGCTTCGGGGCGGTGTTGGGGACGATGGCGATCGCCGCTGGCGGCCACGGGTGGGTGTCGAGTGTGGCGACGCTCTTGGCGGACGTCTTCTCGTGCGACTTCGCCGGAGCCTTCCCCGCGCTCGTATTCGTGCTCGTTCCGCTGTCGTTGCTCGCGTTCTTCGTGCCGCCCGCGTTGCTTGCGTTGGCGATCGCGTTCGGCGAAGGCGATGCAGGAGCGCAGGCCGCGGTCGTCGCCAGAAGCAGCGCGAGAGAGAGCTTCGGTCGAGGAGAGAAGGGAGCGAGAGGAGCGATGGGCGATCCTATCACTCACCCGCGCGCGGCTCGATCACTTCACCCACACGAGACGCGTCCAATAGTCGATGGCGTGGCCCGTCGGCGTCCCGGTCGTGCCGAGGCCGTAGACGATGGGGAGCTCGCCCGGCCGCGTCGGATCGGCGATCTCGCCGTGCACGATCGGACCGGCGCACATCCCGTGGTCGTCATCGTGCGGGATCACACATGCGCCGAGGCTCGGCCCTTCGCGCCAAGGTCCGAGCGGTGACTCGGCGACTTGAGAGAGGAGCTCGTGCCCGAAGTCACCGACGAAGACGTGTCGAAACCCGCCCGGCACCGGCGCGACCGACGATGACCAGGCGCCCGACTCGAAGGCAGGAGCTCCATCGGCCGCGTGCACGCTCTTCATGAAGGTGTCGCTCCCGGTGAAGATCTCGACGTGATCGTCGACGTCGAGGCGCGCGAGGCGACAGCTCTCACGGAGGAAGCCACCCGGCTCACCGCATCCCCAGACGTACGCGTGCACACCATCGCCCGCGTCGAGCACCGCGTCGCCCAAATCGAGGTCCATTCCCCAGGGAAATGGCTTCTTCGAGGAAGGAATGACGATGCGCCCCGTTGCTGCGTCCCAATGCGCGACGCCGCCGCCGAGCAAGGTGACGCCGAAGACCGCGTCCGCATCGAGCCGGAAGAGTCGATAGAGCACGTGCGTCTTTCCGCCGAGACGATAGCCGTGATCGATCTGGACGATGAGGCTCGCGTCGTCCGCATCTTCCATCGTCACCACGGGCGTCGGTGGCGTCGTGCTCACCTTCGGGCAAGCGCCGAACGGCTGATGGCGATCGACTTCGAACGCGACGTTGCGTGCATCGACCCCCGAAGCGAGCTTGGCGTTTTCGGCGATCCAGAGACATCGTCCATCGTCGGTGGGAACCCGCGACAGCGCAGAAAGTCCCCAATTTCCGAGCTCGGCGAGGCCCGGCGTGTCCTGGAAGGGAAGACACGCTTCGCCCGTGTCCGGTGCACGCGCGTAGGGACGCGCACCGGCCGGGCAGCTCCATCGGTGCGTCGTCTTCTCGCAGCTCGCCGCGGTCGTCGTCGCCGGCTCGCAGAAGGTGCCATCGACGATGCAGATCGGCGCGGGCTCGGTGCAGCCGTTCTCGTTCGGCGCCTCGAGGTTCGTTCGCGCACCGCAGCCGATGACGGCGCACGCGAGCAGGAATGACTTCGACATGCGCGGGCCCATCGCATGCAGCATGCCACGAGGCATTTGCAGCTGCGCGCGTGATCCCCCGAGAAAGTGTGAACGCTCGAGTGTGGCGCGGGCGACTCACTCCCAGTTTCGCAAAGGATGCCTACGGCACCTTTGCCGAGCCGAAGGATCTCGCTCCGCTCGGTCCTCGTCTCAGGTCCCCGAGCGACGCAGCACCAAGGCCGGCTCACCGCTGCCGCCAACGAAGGTGGTGGGGTAGTCACCGACGCTGCAACGAAGCGTGAGCCGCTTGCGCGAGACGCGATAGAGGCAGTGCTGCGCGTTTCCGAGCGCGAACGTCTGATCGAGCGTGCGCGCGTCGTGGACGGTGATTTTCCCACCGAGCGCGACCTTCCCCCCGGCGTCGTTCATCGAGAATTGCCCATCGGTGGCGATTTGCAGCTGCGCCGGCGCGCCGAAGAAGGCGTTGGTGTCCCAGTTGCCCGCGAGCTCGCTCGACGAGCGCGGATCGTCGTCACCGATCGCGCGCAGAGTGTCGGCGAGACGAAAGCCGTCGGACGCTTCGAAGGGCTGCAACGTCAGCTGATCGGCGTTGAAGTGATAAGCATAAGCCTTCGACTGCGACGCCTGCGCGCCGGCCGGCCACACGCGCAAATTGGCACCGTCGGCGCTCCACGAGAGGAGCCCGAACGAGCAAGTGGCGGCGACGTTGTCGTCGTTGAGGTAGTTGGCCTCCATCGTCCCGTCGGCGAAGAGCTCGATCTCGTGCGCGCATCCTCCCGGCCTCGGCGCTCCCGCCCAATCCCCGACGAGCGGATTGGCGCCCCCGTGACCGACGCGCGGAGGGGTGCAGGCATTCAGCGCGAAGAGCGCAAAGAGCGTGACGAGCGTGACGGGGACTGAAGAAGAGGCGATCGCAGAGGACGTCGGACGAGGGGACATCTCGCCATGGTGGCGCAAGTTGCGGGAGACGGGCAATGTACGTCGCGTGACGAAGAATCGACTCGAAGCGTTCAGTGATGGCGTCCTCGCGGTCGTCATCACCATCATGGTCCTCGAGATCAAGGTCCCGCACGGCGGCGAGCTCCACGATTTGGAGCCGCTCCTGCCGCTCCTCTGCAGCTACGTGCTGAGCTTCGTCTACGTCGGCATCTACTGGAACAATCACCACCACCTCATTCACGTCACCAAGAAGATCAGCGGCGGCGTGATGTGGGCGAATCTCCATCTGCTGTTCTGGATCTCGCTCGTGCCGGTGACGACGGGATGGGTCGGCGAGCACGGCGGCGCGCCGTGGCCGGTGGTCTTCTATGGCCTGGTCCTCATGATGGCGTCGGTCGCGTGGGCGATCTTGGCGCGGACGATCGTCGCGCGAAATGGCCCGAATTCGATTCCGGCGCAGGCGATGGGCAACGCCCTCAAAGAGCGTGTCTCGACCGCGCTCTATGCAGCCGCCGTCGGCCTCGCCTTCGTCCGCGCATGGATCTCGCTCGTCCTCTACGCGGCAGTCGCGCTCATGTGGGTGATCCCCGACAAGCGCATCGAGAAGCACGTCGCAGCCGGCGAAGCAGCGGAAACCGACGACGAGTGACGACGATGCGACTCAGCACGAACGCGATCACGCGATCACGCGATGCGTCGATCGTGCGCTTCCTCGGAGAACTCGAACTTCACCGAAGGCACGCGAAAACAAATCGGCTCCGCGTCGCCGACGATCGCCCGCGCGGCCCGCGACGTCACCGTCCCGCGGAGTGGAATGCAGGCGTCGAGCGGAATTCCGAGATCGATCTCTTGGCGCGAGATGCGCAGACGAAGCGGCTGGCTCGACATCGCGCGATCTTGCGGCACGCAATACGCGAGAAATGCGCGGAAATTCTCGAAGCATTCGCCCCACGCACCCTCCATCGGCGGAGCTTCGTCGGAGAGCGTGAGACGTGCTTCGGCGTCGGGTGCGCTGCCGCTCCCCGCATCGAGGGTGACCTCGACCCCGCCATCGCGTGTGTGTTCGACGACGGCGTGATGGAGCACGTGCATCGGCATGCCCTCGGTCGTGAGGCGCGCAGCGAGCGCCGGCACCACGTGGGTGACCGCGTTGGTGACGAAGGTGATGCCGCGATGACCGGTCTTCGGATCGACCACGTGGACGCGCCAATTGGTTTGAATCGGGCTCGGCATCAGCCGGCGCAGAGGGCCGAGGAAGGCGAAGCCGAAGTGCCCGTGGCGATACGTGAGAAACGTGAATAGGGCATGTTTTTTCGAGGGACCGAGCGTTTGCAGCTCGAGGCCCGACGGCACGAACGGCGTCAGCAGCGCGGCGTCGACGAGGTAGTTCACGTAGACGACGTCGGTGATGTCGCTGCGCATCGTCAGCTCGGGGATCGGCTCGAGGAGGACGCCGAAGAAGCGACTGTTGGCCAATGCATCGAGGATGCGCGCGAGCGGCGAGCTCGACGGATATCGCCACAGCGCCCAACGACCGTGGCCCTCCGTCGGACGCGCGCGCCGCAGCACCTCTTCGGTGACGAGCAGGAGCCACACCTGAAGGATGACGAAGCCGACCGCATTGGCCGCGGCGATCACCGTCGAGGCCGGTCGCATCGTCGCCGGGAGAATCGGTGAGACGACGGCGAAGCCCATCGCCACGAAGAGCGGCACCGTCAGCCACGTGAGCGCGCGCGACCAAGTGCCGGCCCGCACGAAGCACCACGTCCACCCCAGCGCACCGAGCGTGTAGAAGAGCGCGCCCCACCCCGCCGTCAGCGGAAATAGCCTTTTTTCCAGCGCCAAATAGGCCGCGACGTTGGAACCGGCGAGCGTCACCCCACGCGTCACCCAGACGAGCTGCGCGTACTGATCAGGCAGCACCGCGCAGCACGTGAGGACGAGGACGATCACCGAACCCGCGCGTGGGAGCCAACGCGCGCGGACCATCGCCACTGCCAGCGCCAAATCGGCGACGGCGCAGAGCTGCCAGGGCAGCCATCCGAGCCGGAAGCGCAGCGAGTGCGCGGAGATCGAAGCGACGCGCTCGACGTCGGAAGCCAGCGTCCCGCCCGGCAACATCGGAGCGAGCATGAGCGCCATCGAGACGATGGCCCACGCGTGGACGAAGAAATTGACGAAGAGCGCGAGCTCGAGGAAGCGATCGGCCCGCGCTTCGGCTCGAGTGGCTACTTGCCCTTCTTCGCGCCGGCAGCGCCCTGCTTGGCCGCCTTCTCGTTGGCGTTCGCCTTCTTCTGATTCTTGTCGGCGGTGTCTTGCTTCTTCGCCTTGTCTTTCGCCTTCGGAGACTTGTCACCCATGAGAGACCGAGCCCTTCGCCGCCAAGGCATCGAGGAAAATCTCGACGCGAGAGGGCACCGTAGCACTCGGTCTCACCAACGTGCGCGTACTTCTTCTGCGAATCCGAGGAGCGAGCGGAGCTGCAACTGGCTGCCGCGGTCGTCGACGAGGGTGCCGGTCCAGCTCCCGAGGCACCAGCGTAGCCGTGCCCCGAGGAGGCCGACGTTCCCTTGGGCGACGCGCGAATAGCGGGGCGTGAAGGTCAAATCGACCCGCGCCGAGCGCACGCGCCACGGTTTTTCCAGGTGATGCGGATCGTAGGAAAAATGCACGGGCTCGTGGATTTTGTGGAGGACGCCGTCGACGACGAAGCCGTTCTCGGTCGCGCCGGTGCCGTCGGTCCACCGTCCGCCGAGGTTGAGCCCGACCACCCGCCCGGAGACCCGTCCAGCACAACTGCCCCAGTTCCAAGTCGTGCGGTACGGCCAGACCCCGCGGCCGTAGTCGAGGCAAGCGAACGCCTCGAGCTCGGGGTCGAAGAGGTAGACGCGATCGTCGACGCGCACCTCGCCGGTGGCGGCGAGCGCGGCCTGCTTGGAGGTGAACTGGAAGTGCTCGTCGCCCAAGGGGACGACCACGTTGAGCGTCTCCTTCGGTCTCTCGACGAGGAGCTCGGCGCGGAGACGCACGCCGCGCCCGAGCACCGGGTCGAACGCAGCCTCGATGCGAGTGCCGACCTCGGACTCGCGAATCGCCACGCGCACGCCGAGCGCGGCGAGGTGCAAATCGCCCGCGTGCGGAAGGTCGGGGAATTGGCTGCGAAAGCCACCCGGCACGACCCCGACGCGTTCGATCGGCGTCCGCGTCGCGTAATCGAGGAACGTGACGACGACGAGCCCGAGGTAGTCGATGTCGGCGAGCGTGACCGCGAGTAGGTGATCACGCGTCGTCACGCACCAATAGTCCCAACGCTTCTTGCGCAGCGCATGACCACGCAGCGCGCAACGATGGAGAGGCCTCCGCGACCAACCGATGGCGTCCGTGCGCAGCCGCCCGTCTCCGTCGACGAGATCGACCGCCGAGTGCAGCTCGGGCGAAGCAGTTGGCATCGACTGGGACGATAGCGCGACGCGCCATTCGTCATGATGAGAGACGTGGGCGATTCATTTCGTACAATGAGAGCCATGCAGTCCCGCCGTACGCGCCGTCTCGCATCGGTCCTTCCCGCCGCCACTGTCTTCGTCGGTCTCGTAGGTTGTGTCTCCGAAGAGTCGTCGCAGCAATCGATCGGCACCACCGAAGAGGCCGTCGTCGTCTGCGCGAAAGGACCGACCGTCGAGGGCGTCGACGTCAGCGTCTGGCAAGGGAGCAGCATCGATTGGAAGGCGGTCAAGGCCTCGGGTCGCGCCTTCGGCATCGCGCGCATCAGCTACGGCACGGGCACCATCGACGCGACGTTTCCCGGCAACTGGAACGGCATGAAGGCGGCCGGAATGGTCCGCGGCGCCTACCAATGGTTTCGTCCGGCGCAAGACGCGAAGGCCCAAGCCGACATCGTCATCGCCCACGTCGGCAAGCTCGGGCCTGGTGACCTGCCCGTCACCGCCGACGTCGAAGAGACGCAGAGCGTCTCGGCTGCGGGCATCACCTCGGCGCTGCACGTATGGATGGATCGCGTCGAGGCCGGCACCGGCAAGCGGCCGATCATCTACTCGGGCAAATACTTCTGGAACGACAACGTCGTCAGCAAAGACTTCTCCGCGTATCCCTACTGGATTCCGGCCTACGGGCCGACGTGCCCCGATCTGGCGACCCCGTGGAGCGATTGGAAATTTTTCCAATATACCGACAAGGCCTCCGTCGCCGGCATTCCCGGTGGCGTCGATGGCGACAAGTTCAACGGCACGCTCGCCGATCTCGAAGCGTTCGCCGGCGTCGATGCCAACGCGCCTCCGACGGGCTCGCTCGATGAGGTCTCGTGCGATCGACTCCGCGGTTGGGCGCAAGATCCCGACGCCAAGACCACCGCGCTCGACGTACACCTCTATTTCGATTCGAAGCCCGGCGATGCGACCTCGACCGCGCGCGTCGTCCACGCCGGCACCGATCGCCCCGATCTCTGCAAGCCGCTCGGCACGTGCAACCACGCCTTCGAGCTCGGCGTCCCCTACTCGCTCTTCGACGGCAAGCCGCACGTGGTCCACGCCTACGCCATCGACTCGGGTGGCAAAGGCCCGAACCCGGAGATCCCCGGGAGCCCGAAGAACCTCACCTGCGCGCGCCCGACGTTGCCCGACGGCGTGCGACGTCACGTGCCCTCCCCGGCCGTGATGACCGCTTGGAAATTCGATCCGTTCTTCGATCAGCTGACCCTCGACGACGCCGCGCTCGATGCACTTCCGATCGGTCGTGACGTGCCGAGCGCGCCGAGCCTGGTGAGCACCGACGACGCGACGCTCGGCGTGCAGCTCGTCGACGGATCGCTGCATCGTCACGTGCAGAACCCACTTTCGATGGACGCCTGGCGCTTCGATTTCGCGGCGGTCACCAAGTGGACGGCCGACAAATACGCCGCGCTCGGGCCGGCTCCGGACTGGCGCCTTCGCCCGCTCTTGGTGAAGGGTTCTGGCCCGGGAATTTATCTCCTCGACGATCGCACGAGTGAAGATCCGTCGACGCTCGGGGACGGCGGAGCGAGCGATGGCGGCGATGCCGGACCGAACGACGGCGGCGGCGCGTCACGTGACGGCGGCTACGGCGCGAACGCAGACGGAGGCGTCGAGCTCGCCGCCGATCTGCACGGCGGATGTTCGACGAGCACCAACGGCACGAGCGGTGCGCGCGCGAGCATGACGACGCTCTTGCTCGCGGCGCTCGTCGGCCTCGGCGCACGTTCTCGCCGAAGCCAGAAAAACTAGGCCGATCGTCGACGACGGGCGGCCCAGGCAGCGATCGCGCCGGTGACGAGCGCGAAGGCCCAAGGCGACGAACCCTTGGGCGCGTTCGGCACGCTGCACCCGCCCTTCATGTCGTTGCCACCATCGATCTGATTCGTCGGCGGAGTCCCGTTCGGACCGGCATCGACACCTGGCGGAGTGCTGCCGGTGTCGCCGGTCGTGCCACCGTCGTCACCGCCGCCGGGCCCTCCGTCGCTCCCGGGCGGAAGTGACGCCGGCTTCACGTCGAGCACGTAGACCTTGGGACCCGACGTCGCCTGCACCAGCACCGGAGCTTCGGGAAGCGGCAGACCTTCGGCGACCGTCGCAGCCTCGGCGTCGGTCATCGCGGTGACCGCCTTGTCGTCGAACGCCCACGCGGTGAACGACGCCGGACTGACGACGTGCCTGCGCGTGCCGGAGTCGATCACCCAAATCGCACCATCGGGCGTCTTTCGCAGCGTCGGCGCGCTCGGCAGGCTCCCCGACTTTTCGTACGCCGTCTCGTCGTCCGGCGTCATCCAGCGCTGTTCTTTCAAGGGATCGAACTTCCACGCACCGAGCACCGTCGGGCTCTCGATCCAACGAAGGACCCCAGGCAGCGCCTTCGGGATCGGGCAGTTCAGCGCCGTGACGCTGCCCCCGAGCGCGACCCCGCCGCTCTTGTCGACGGGGTTGGCGAGCGCATGAATCGCGTGCGCCTTGGCATCGCAGAAGTAGAGCGGCGTGGTCAGCGAGAAGCCGTGGTTCGGATCGACGCCGAGCGCGGTGGCGACGTCGGGACGCGCGACGTCGGCCTTCGCCGAGAGGTGCGTGCCCTTGCCCGGATCGCCGTCGATCCAAAAATCGATCGTGAGCGCCGTGCTCTTCGCGTTCATGTCGACGGCCCACCCCGTCAGCGAGGTGTTGGCCGAGTCGAGGTAGCCTTTGAGTTGCACCGGCGGCACCGAAGGCGTCAGCCCGTTGCGTCGAATGGCGTGATAGACGCGTGAATCATAGGCAAATTTGAGCGTGTCGCCGGTGCGCGTGAAGGTCTGCGTCGCCTTGCGGCCGACGTGCCCGCAGTTGTACTCCTCGTAAATCTCGTACGACGTCGCGCTCACCTTCTTGCCGAAGAGCTTGATGTGACCATCGCAGACGAGCGCGTCGCCGGCCTCGAGCGAGTCGAGCGGAATGCTGCTCCAACCGTTGGTCCCGCTGCGATCGCTCATGTAGACGCTGGTCGTCGGATCGCTCGCGATCTGCCAACACCACGAGACGAAGCCCGAGCAGTCCGAGCGATACGCATCCCACGCCGCCGCCGGCCTCGAGCACGTGCCGCCGCAGATGTAGTCGGTGCCGCCACGCACGCCGCCGCAATAGGGGACGCTCGCCGCCACGTACGCCTCGGCGCGCGCGATGATCTCGTCCTTGGTCATCGCCTCGTGCGTCTGGGAGATCTTCTCCTGATCCTCCGGACGCGTGCCGTGGTCGGAGCCGACCTCCTCGCTCGCGCAACCGACACCGCCAGCCAGCATGACGAGCGGAACCAGCGGGCCAAGGACGAGCCGGGCCGAAGCAAAGGACGACTTGGACATTTGCCGCGCAATCAGCAATGGACGGGCCGCGCGAAGGGCGCGAAATATGGCCCAAATCAACGAGTGAGGGCGGAATCCTCTGGCGAGCGCGGAACGCTCCGGCGATCGACATGACGCGATGTCATGCCGATGTGACGCCTTCAGCGAGCCCTTCCGTGACGCTTCGTGCGGCCGAAGATGCGACCAAGCCCCACGAGCGATCCGGCGAGACCGAGCACCAGGAGGTCGGTGCCGCTGTCGTCGACGTCTCCACGACCCGGCACGTGACAACCGCAGCTACGTGGATCGCGCGCGACGGGCGCGACCGAGCTCGAGCCCATCGGCGGCGGCGTTCCGAAGCTGGCGTCTTCAATGGTCGGCGTCGTCGCATCGATCGAAGAAGCGTCGTCGCTGCTGCCACCGCCACCACCCGCATCGGGCGGCGCAATCGCCTCGAGCGGCGGAAGGATCGTCGAGGCCGGCTTCACCTGGAACGGCGGCATCGTGCCTTTGATTTGTTTGTCGATGACCAGCTTGCCGCGTTTGACGTTGCCGAGATTGAGCGCCGGCGTCGGCTGCCAACCGCCGATGCCTCCACCTGGAGGTCCGCCCCACACGTTGCGAATCGGATTCGCACAGAGCGCGCCCTTCCACGGATGACGAATCACGTAGCGCGCTTGAAATGCGTTCGTTCCCGCTGGTTTTGCGCCCTTTTCGAAGGGGCCGCCCATGTCCTTCTCGCGCCCGCCAGCGACCGCTTCGGCGACGCTGAAGACGAGATCGTCGGTGAGCGTGGTGTTGTCGTAGCGCGCATGCAGACGCGTCAGCACCATCGGCGTCTTCGGCTTGTCTCCGAAGATGACGTCACCACCGAGCAGCGACAAGTCACCCGCGGCCACCGGCGCATTGGCGAACGCGTACTCGGTGACGATGCCCTTGTTCTTACCGATGGTCACCGCTTCGTCGAAGAGCGCGGCGTACGTCTCGGCGAACTTGGTCTTGGTGTCCTCGACCATCTCGACGTTGGTCGGCACGAAGACGTTCGGATAGTTGGAGACCTCGTAGCGCACCGAGCGCGAGAGCGTGAAGATGACGAGGTCCTGCTTTTCCTTGGCGTTGAGGAGCCCGAGCCGCACCGGCAGACGGAAGTCGGGGCTCTCGAAGCTGAAGCGCAGCGGCGAGAGCACCGCCACACCCTGCGCGTCCATCTTCACCTTGGTGATGTCGACTTTGGCGACGAAGAACTTCTGCTGCGCCTTGATGTACGGCGCGAACGCCGCTGAAGCTCCAGCCGGCACCTTGTAGCCGTTGTCCTTCAACCACGTCTCCAGCCCATCGCTCTCTTTCGCGCCGAGGACGACGATCTCGTACTCGCCGACCGCGAATTTCGCTTCCACGGTCACCACCGGCGGCGGCGGCGGTTCGCCTCCCTCCACCTTCGCAGGCTTCGGCGAAGCCGCAGCGGTGGCGCCACCCATACCCTTCATGCCATCGAGCCCGATGTTTCCGGGGCCGGGCATCGGACACGGATTCTGCTCCCAGAACTCGACCAACTTCGGCGCCGTCAGCGTCTCGAGGCGCTTGAACGTCTCCGCCGGGAGCGTCTTCACGTCCTCTTTTTTCAGGACCACCGGCACCGGCACCACCAGCGCGAAGCCCGCCGCCGGCCCCTTGTAGTTGTTCGACATGCTGATGACGGTGCGCGGCCCCTCGCGCATCAACACCACCATCGACGCGTCGTTGTAGAGCTGCGTGCTCGACGCGATGCCCGCTCCTGCCACGGGGCCCTGCGGCTGCGGCGGCACGAAGCAACCGCACATCGCCTCCGCGCGACGCGGCATGACGAAGGCGAACGAAGTGGTGAGCGCGGCGAGGGCGAGGACGCCGAAGAGCTTTCGAGCCATTTGCTACCTCCACGTACCCTTGACGCCGAGATTCGTGACCGAGCCCCGGAAAGTACTGGAAAATTAGACGAATTCCAACGCAGGAACAAACCGCAACGCTCCCCGACTCATCGACACCACCCCGTCATCGCGTGACAGCCCATTCGAGGAGGCGCACATGGCCTATGGATCCATCAAAGAAGTCGCCGGAACGATCGCCGAACGCGAGTACGCCGTCGGCGACAAGATCACCACCACCGCCATCACCTCGTGCATCGTCGTCGCGACGACCGCCGGCTCCAAGGTGTTCGCGATTCACCTCTCGATCTTCGGCACCCCCGACGCCTTCGACGTCACCGCCGCCGACGCCGTCGCCGACGCGATGAGCAAGAAGGGGTGTGACATGAACAATGTGCACATCTATGGAGAGATCGATTTCTGGGGAGATTCCATTCCTGGGTACAAGCGCCTGATGGAGGTGCTTGGTCATCCGCAGCCGAGTCGGATGCATCAGAAGAGTGGAATCGTGACGATTTCGCGCGCCGACGTCTGAGCGCGGGCGCCGGCGCTGGCGCGGGTACGAGCGTGATACAAAAGCTCCATGCCGCAGGAGCTCACCAGCATCGACACCGTCGATGGGCGTTGTGACGTTTCGATCTTCCGCCCCGAGGGAAGCGACGGCCCTTGGCCTGCCGTCATCCTCCTCATGGACGGCATCGGCATTCGGCCCGCTCTCTTCGAGATGGGAGAGCGGCTCGCGCGGCACGAGTATTACGTGGTGCTACCCGATCTCTTTTATCGAATTGGGAAGTACACCGCGCCGGATGCGAAGACGCTCTTCTCCGATCCGGAGATCCGCAAGGCGTGGTTCGCGAAGATCGGCGGGGTGACCAACTACGCCGGGATCATGCGCGATACCGAGGCGCTTCTCGCGTTTCTCGGTGAGCAGCCGGACGTGATTCAGCCGAAGGTCGGCGTCACCGGGTACTGCATGGGTGGGCGCTTCGCGCTCGCGATAGCCGGTCAGTTTCCCGATCGCATCGCGGCGGCGGCCTCGTATCACGGCTCGCAGTTGGCCACCGACGCGCCCGACAGTCCGCACTTGCTGGCGCCCAAAATGAAGGCGCACGTCTACGTCGCCGGGGCCATCGAGGATGCCGGTTTTCCCGACGAAATGAAGGCCAAGCTCGAAGCTTCCCTGCAAGCAGCAGGCGTCACGTTCGCCGTCGAAACCTACGAAGGCGCCCGCCATGGGTGGGTGCCTTCCGATACGCCGGTGCACGACGTGGCGGCGGCCGAGCGTCACTGGAAGACGCTCGTCTCGCTCCTCGACGGCGCGCTCAAGAGCTAGCGCGCTCGGCTCATCCCGCGTCGACCTTCGCGCGCTTGCCCTTCCACGGACGCGCTTCTTCCAACTGCGCGGCCAAACGAAAGAGCGTTGCGTCGTCGCCGAACCTGGCGGTGAACATCGATCCGATCGGCAGACCTTCGGCGTTCCAATACAAGGGCACGCTCATCGACGGCTGGCCGGTCACGTTCGCGAGAGGTGTATAAGGAATGAATGCATAAATCTTCTTCGCGATGGCCTGCACCAGCTGCGGGATGCGAAGGAGCGACGAGAGGCCCGCGGCGGCGACCAGCTCTTGCGCTTTGAGCTCGGCACCTTGCGGCTTGAGAGAGCCGATCACCGGCGGCGGAAGACCGAGCGTCGGCGACAGGAGCACGTCGAACTTCTCCATCGCGGTGGCGACGGTGCGGGAGAAGCGCTGGAGACGGCGCTTGGCCTCTTCGAGGCGAACGCCCGAGATGGTGCGGCCGAGCATCGCCACGACCCAAGTGTTCGTTTCGAAATCGGCGCGCGAAAGCGGCTTTCCGGTGAGTCGAAAACCATCGTCGAGATCGACCGCGGTGGAGACGGCGACGATGGTGGTGAAGTCCATCGCGAACTCGTCGGCGTCGATCGGGAGATCCATCTCCACGACCTCGTGACCGAGCGACGCGCAGAGCTTGGCCGCGTCGTCGGCGGCGGCGAGCACGTCGCGGTGCGGTTCGCCGGGGAGGGTCGGTCGCTTGCAGAGACCGATGCGCAGCTTGCCGGTGGGCTTGCCGACCTCGGCGAGGAATGAGCCCGAGGGCGCAGGCGCTGCGTAAATGGCGCCCGGTTCTCCGCCATGCGTGGCATCGAGGAGCGCGGCGCTGTCGCGCACCGTGCGCGTGAGCGCGTGATCGATGGCGAAGCCGAACCAAGCTTCGGTGAGATCGGGACCGCAGGGCGTGCGACCGCGCGTCGGCTTGAGGCCGAAGACGCCGCAGCACGAAGCGGGGATGCGAATCGATCCACCGCCGTCACCGCCGTGCGCCATCGGAGCGATGCGGGAAGCGACCACCGCGCCGGCCCCCCCGCTCGAACCGCCGGTGTTGTGCGCCGGTGACCAGGGGTTGTGCGTCGGCGCGAGGAGCTCGCTCTCGGTGAAAGGAGTGATGCCGAACTCGGGCGTGTTGGTCTTGCCGAGCAAGACGAGCCCCGCGCGGCGGTGACGACGGATGAGCTCGGAGTCGTACTTCGGGACGTCCATCGCCCAATACCGCGAGCCGCGCGTGAAGCGCACACCTGCCACCGGTTGCAGCAAATCTTTGACGAAGAACGGTACGCCGGTGAAAGGACCGTCGGGGAGCGGGCCCTTGGCGGCGGCGCGCGCCTCGTCGTCCATGCGGGTCACCACCGCGTTCAGTCGACCGTTCACGCGATCGACACGCGCGATGCAGGCGTCGACCAGCTCGAGCGGCGACACCTTCTTTTCACGCACCAATTGAGCGAGGCCGAGGGCGTCGTGGTCGCCGAATTCGTCGAAGGGCATCGAGAATGTCTACGGCACTCCGGCGACTCGGGGAAGTGCGACATTTTTTGTCGCCGATCGGCACTTTCCGAACGCGAGCACAGACGCCATACTCCGCGCCCTTTCGATGGCCTCGCATTCTTCTCCGCGCCGATTTCGGCCCCGCGCAGTTCTCCCCGCACTGGCCGCGCTGATGGCCTTCGGCCTCGCGTCGGCGCCATCGCTCGCCCTCGCACAGCTGGTGCCGCCGAAGGTGATCGAGAACGCGACGCCGATCTATCCCGAGTCGAAGAAGGCGACGGCCGAGAGCGCCACCGTCCATCTCTCGCTCACGCTCGACGCGGCCGGCAAGGTGACCAAGGTCGAGGTCGCGCAGTCGTCGGGGAGCCCCGAGTTCGACGCCGCCGCCATCGAGGCCGCGGGGCATCTGGTGTTCGAGCCCGCGAGCAAGGACGGCAAGCCCGTTCCTGCGAAAATTCCCTTCCGTTTCGAGTTTGCGTACACGCCGCCGCCTCCGCCGCCGCCCGAGAAGAAGAACGACGCGCTGCCCGTCAAGAAGGGCGGCCTCCTCGAAGGCGAAGTGCAGACCTCGGTGAATCAGCCGCTCGCCGGCGCGCGGGTGGTCGTCACCTCGAATGGCCAACCGGTGGCGACGCTGACCACCGACGAGAAGGGCGCCTTCACCTCGCCGCGACTCCCGAAGGGTCACTACCACGTCGAGCTCTCCGCCGAAGGATTCACTCCTTATGCAATCGACGAAGACGTCGACGACAATGCGGCCACTCACGTCGTCTATCGACTCGACTTCGTCGCCAGCGACATCGACATCGTCGTCAAAGGCGATCGCCCTCCCCGCGAGGTGACGAAGCGCACGCTCGAGCAGGAAGAAATCATCAAAGGCGCCGGCACCAACGGCGACGCCCTCCGCTCGCTCGAGAACATGCCCGGCGTCGCGAGGCCACCGGCGTTCGCGGGCCTCCTCATCGTCCGCGGCTCGGCGCCGACCGACACGCTCATCTTCGTCGACGGCACCGAAATCCCCATCGCCTACCACTTCGGCGGCCTCAGCTCGGTCATCCCTAGCGAGATGCTCGAGCGCATCGATTTCTACCCGGGTAATTTCGGCCCCGAATACGGCCGGGTGATGGGCGGCATCGTCGACGTCGGCATCCGCTCGCCGAATCGCGAGAAGTACCACGGCCTCGTCCAGTTCGACTTGATCGACATGCGCGCGCTCGTCGAAGGGCCCATCACCAAGTCGACGCGCTTCCTCGTCGCCGGACGTCGTTCGTGGCTCGACGCATGGCTCCCCGCCGTCCTGAAGAAGGCCGGCGCCGACGTCACCGCCGCGCCCGTCTACTACGATTGGCAGGCAGTCCTCGAGCACGATCTCACCTCGAAGACGACCGCGCGCCTCCTCTTCATGGGCGACGACGATCGTCTGAAAATCGTCTTCTCGTCGCCCGCCGATTTCGATCCGGCGCTCGGCGGCGACATCGGCAACCGCACCAAGTTTTGGCGATTGCAGGCGCGCTTCGACACCAAACTCTCGGACGACGTCCGCATCCTCAACACGCTCTCGTATGGACACGACGGCATCTTCTTCAACTTCGGCGATCGCTTCCTCGACGTCGATTTGCGCCCCTGGGCCGCGCGCTCCGACCTTCGCGCGAAGCTGACGAAAGAGGCGACGCTCATCGGCGGCCTCGACCTCGTCTTCACGCCCTACGACGTCAGCTACAAATTCCCGCCCTTCCCGCAAGACGGCGTCATCGTCGGGCCCACCTTCGCGCGTCCGGCCAACTTGCTCTTCGGCTCGGGCAAGCTCGTGCGCCCGGGCGCCTACTTGATGCTCGATCTCTCGCCGGGCCGCGGCGTGAAGCTCTTGCCCGGCCTTCGCGCCGACTACTCGGGCGACACCTCCAGCTGGACCGTCGACCCTCGCCTCGCCGCGCGCATCGATCTTTCGCCAGGATATCCGCGCACCACCCTCAAGGGTGGTCTAGGCATGTTCCACCAGCCGCCGCAGCCGAACGAGAGCCTCGAGCCGTTCGGCAACAAAGGCCTCACGAGCAATCGCGCCATCCACTACAGCATCGGCGTCGAACAAGAGCTCACGCGCAACGTCGAGATCTCGATCGAGCTCTTCACCAAGTCGCTCTCCAACTTGGTCTCGCAAGAGTTCTCGTCGTCGTCGGCCAACGGCGTCCACTACGTCAACAAAGGCATCGGCAAGATCTACGGCGGCGAGACGCTCTTGCGATGGAAGCCCGATGGTCGCTTCTTCGGTTGGCTCGCGTACACGCTCTCGCGCAGCGAACGACGCGACTTCCCCAATCAAGACTGGCACATCTTCACCTACGATCAGACGCACATCCTCACCGCGCTCGGGAGCTACAAGCTCGGGCGCGGTTGGGAGCTGGGCGCGCGCTTCCGCTACGTCACCGGCAACCCCGACACCGCCTTCCACGGCGGCCTCGTCGACTACGACGCCGGCGCCTACGATCCGATTCAAGGCCCGAAATACGGCACGCGCGTCGCCGCGTACCACACGCTCGACATCCGCATCGAGAAGGCGTGGGTCTTCTCCAGCTGGAAGCTCAGCGCCTACCTCGACCTCCACAACGCGTACAATCGGAAGAACGCCGAGGGCACGACGTACAACTACGATTACACACAATCGAAGCCACTCTCGGGTTTGCCCATCCTGCCGATCCTCGGCGTGCGAGGTGAGTTGTGAAACACGCATCCCTCTCGCTTCTCCCGGGTCTCGCTCGAGTCTTCGGTTTCGCCGCGCTCCTCGGCACGGCGTGCGGCAGCGATTTCGATCCTTCGTCGCGCATCACCACCTTGCGCGTCCTCGCGGTGAAGGCCGACGTCTCCTACGCGCACCCCGGCGAAACCGTGCACCTCGACGTCCTCGCCGACGACCCGGCCGCGCGCAAAATCACCTACGGCTACTCGTATTGCGTGAACCCCGAGCTCTCGACCCCGCAAGGTTGCATCGCGCAGCTCGAGTCCGACGCGCAGAAGAGCGGCTCGCTGCCTCCTTTCAGCGTCACCACCGACGCCACGTACGCCATCGACGTTCCCGCCAACTACCTCGACCAGCTCTCCGATGCCGAGAAGCAGAACGCGCAGCTCGGCGTCATCGTCGTCGCCTGTCCGGGCACGCTGCGTCCTGGCACCTCCGCCGACGCGCCGTACACGTGCATCGACGCTGCCGGCAACGTCCTCGGTCTCCACGACGCCATCGCCGGAATGAAGCGAATCTTCGTCCGAAGCAAAGATCGCAACGCCAACCCGCTCATCGGCAAGGTCACCTGGGACGACGTCGACTGGCCCGAGGCCGAGGTGAAGACGGTCGCCGCATGCGACGTCGACACGAACACGTTCGATGATTGCGACGCGGAAAAACACGGCATCGCCGCCGTCGCCGCCGACGGCACGGTCGAGACGGGCACCGACGAGTTCGGCACCTCGTTCGAGGAGCAAGTGGTCGTCCAGTACTACGCCACCGAAGGGCTGTTCGAGAACGCGGTGAGAATCGTCTCGAAGCCGACGAGTCAGTTCGTGGCCCGGAAGAGCTCACGGGGGAAGGTGCTGACCGTGATCGCGGTGATGCGCGACGATCGCGGCGGGATGTCGTGGGTGACGCGGAAGATCGCGGTGAAGTAGTCACCACCCGCCGCAACGGTCACAATGCTGCCATGCCGGACAGTCTCGTTTCGCCAAGACTCTCGCGCGTGTTCCTCGCCACGGCACTGCTCGCCGGCTGCCACGCCGATCCGGCCGGCGATCCCGCAGACGCGACTTCCGACACTGCGGTCAGCGTCGACTCGCCCGGCAGCGACACCCATCCGCCTCCCGACTCGGGCGACGCCAAAGACGCGAGCAGCAGCAGCGACACGAGCGACTCCGCGACCCTCACCGCGGGCGGCCATGCGTGCTCCTCCGACGACGAGTGCAAGGCCCTCCCCGGACAGTTCTGCAACTTCGCCGAGCCGACGCCGGTCTGTTTCGGCGGCACCTGCGGGGCGCGGACCGACACGGCCATCGTCACCTGCGATCACGACGGCATCTGCATCGGTGGCGATCCGAGCAACATCTGTCTCCCGATGTGCACGTTCCAAGGCGCGGCGTTCGGCGTGCCGTGCTTCGGTAAAAATGGCTGCCAATGGATCGGCGACGTGCACGACGCCGCGGGCGCCGTCGTCGCCTATGGAAGCTGCCAACCGAATTGTACCGGCGACAGCGACTGCCCCTCGGGCAACACCTGTCACGCCGACGGCGTCTGCGCGAAGTCGGCCTCGACCTTCACCGGCGCGCTCGGCGACGCGTGCACGAACGGCGACGGCAAGTGCTTCTGCGTCTACGATCCCTCGAGCGGCGCGGGCGGCGCAGGCTACTGCAGCAAGGCGTGCCGCTTCGGCGAGACGAGCTGCGGCGCCGGCTTCACCTGCGATCCCGCGGTCACCAACGCGTTCCCCGCGCTGCCTGCCAAGGGCATGTTCGGCTACTGCCTGAAGAGCTGCGACGTCGACGGCGACTGCCCCTCTGGGAAGAACTGCGGCCTGCACGCCGGGATGACCCAGAAGACGTGTTTGCCGTATACCCCTTAGGCAACGAGACCACAGTAATTCACGCACAAAACACGTCACGCAGTGTGACGCGCGCGAGCCTTCGCACATCCATCGTTCGGTGAGCGCCACCCCTGATTGCAAGCACCCCGCCGGCACCTTCGTCCCCGTCATCGCCCGCGGAAAGTGCGAAGGAAAAGAAGACTGCGTCGAGGTCTGCCCTTACGACGTCTTCACCGTCGGTCGCATCTCCGACGAAGACTTCGCCGCGCTCGGCTTCTTCGAAAAGCTGAAGAGCCGCGTGCACGGTCGGAAGACGGCGTACACACCCAACGCGGCCGCGTGTCAGGCGTGCGGCAAGTGCGTCACCGCGTGTCCCGAGAAGGCCATCACGCTCCGCAGACTGCCGACGTTGGGGCCGACCTAAGGTGCCTTCGCCTGCTCGCCCTTCGACTGCGAGAGGAAATCGACGAGATTTTCCCACTGATCTTCGCTCAGCCGGACGCGCTTGCGATGCCGCTGCAAGGCGGTCTCGAGCTGCGGCCTGCCGCGTGAGCCAGGTTCGACGGGCACGTGACACGCGCCGCACTTCGCCTTCCAGACCGAGGCTGCACTCTTCGGTCCCTCACCCGACGACGCCGCGAGCGGCGAAGGACCAGGCGAACCAGCACACGCGACCATGGTGATCGCGAAGGTGAGGGCGAGGAAGTGCAGCGCACGCTTCATATGTCGAACCCCAAGACCGATCGGACCCAAATCTTCCCGACCTCGTCGCCGACCATGCCCGCGCGCTTCGTGTGATCGAGGCGCGCGTAGATCGCGTTCGACCACCAAAACCGCCCGAATTGGAGGGAGATCGCCGGACCGAGGAAGGCGTGCGTCTGTTGGTTGAACTCTTTGACCGGGTCACCACCGGTGTCTTCTTTTTCGAAACGTCCTTTGATCCACGACTCGACGCCGAGCCAGAAGCGCTGCGTCAGTTGGTACGTCGCACCGAGCGTCGGGTTGTAGATGAGCTCGGCCTCGCTCTTACCGCGCTCGAAGCTCTGTTCGATCCACGCGTTGGCCATCAGCTTGAGGTTGCCGAAGCGCTTGGCGAAGATGATCTTCTCTTCGATTTCGAACTCGTCGTGAAACTGCGCGAGCTCGAAATAGAGCGCGATGTCGACGGGGAGCTGGCCTTCGTCGCCGATGCGGTAGCGGAGACGCTCTTTGATGCCGTCGAACTTCATCGACGGCTCGGCGGCGGCCTCTTGCTTGAAGACGAGATAGGTGCCGAGCTCGAGGCGATCGGTGATGCCGTATTCGAGCTCGGTCTGGAGGAGGTAGTTGCCGTCCCAGACCCGCTTCGTCGTCCCGTCGTCCTGCGCCTGGTCGACGCGGACGGGCGTGTAGTCGACGTACTGCTCGATCTCGAGCGAGTCCTCGGGGAGGGTCTCGTACGGATAGGTGAAAGGCAGCGGCCGCGGATTGGCTCCGGCACTCGAGGAAATCGCGAGGGTGGAGGCAGCGATCATGACGGCGAGGAGGGGACGAATGAAGGACGACACGGGATGCGAGATATTGATTCTCATTTTCAACGCCTTGGCGAAAGAGAGCCAGGTGCTCAGTGTTGAAGATGATATTGAAAGTCGTTTGCAACTACAAGCGGGTCGTCAACATTGATCTGTCACAGTCACCTGTCGGTGAACCAGCAACCCGGGCGGGCGCTGCGTCGAGCGAGCCCGTACCGCTCGCGAGCGACGCCATCGAGGTAGTTGCATGTCCCGACGAACTTTCCTGACCATCCTCGGAACCGCCATGACCGCGATGATCTCGGGCTGCGCCGTAGGTGCTGCATTCCCGGAGGAGACCAAGGATGAACCTGCCTCCATACAACAGGCCGCCAACGCGAGGCGGCCCTGCGACGGCGTGCGCACCGTCCCCGGCGACTTCAACAATGACCACATCACCGACGTCGCCGTGATTCACGGGTTCGCCGGATCGGGCGGCACGTTCACCATCGACGTCCTCATCTCCGATGGCCACGGGCACTTCACGCCCTCGAGGTGGATGTCGAAGCCGCAGGGCTTCACGCCGGGCACCTTCGTCGCCGGAGACTTCGACAACGACGGCTGGACCGACATCGCCTTCGCGTGGAACGACTGGGGCTACGTGTCGATCGACGTGTATCTGAACACCGGAGGCTCGTTCACCCAGACGCGGTGGGTGACGCAAGACGGTGGCTTCATCCCAGGCAGCGACTCCGAGTTCGTCGCTGGCGACTTCGACGGAAATGGTCGCCTCGACATCGCCATGCCATTCAACGACGGAGGGAGTGCTTCGATCAACGTCTACCGCAACTACGGCGACTACCACTTGTACAACAGCGCCTGGGGGCGTGGAGGCGGCGCGTACCTCGGAAACTCGTGGCTCGCGGGAGACTTCAACGGCGATCGTCGACCTGACCTCGCGTATGTCTTCAACGACAACAACCAGAGCTCCGTCGACATGTACACCAACACCGGCTCGAGCTTCTCGCAGTCGCGTTGGGCGACGAATCTAGGAGCAATCACCGACGGACAGCGATGGCGTGCCGCGGACTTCGATGGCGACCACCTGCCCGATCTCCTCCACGTGTGGAACGACTGGGGGTACGTGCAGATGGACGTGTTCAGCGGTGCCACTCCTGGATCGAGCGTGACCTATTATCGCGGGCCGGCGACCTTCCCGACGTTCCCCCATTTCGCCGTCGGCGACTTCGACAATCGAAGCCAGGCCGACGTGGCGTTGATCTTCGATGCAGATGGTGCTCTCGAGGCTGACGCCTACATCAACAAGGCAACCAACTCGTTCGACGGCCTGCACTTCCACGTGGCGCGCAGCTTCCTTCAATCGTCGTGGCTTGCGTACGGTTCGTACCCGTTCTCGACCATCGTTCCGGACTACTGCATGCCCCTGGCAGCCAGCAACTGACCGGCGACCACGGTGATGGACTCCGCCCTTCAACTCTCCTAACGCTCGACGAATGAAGTTCTCTTGGCTCCGAGCGAAGTCCCGCGACACATCGTGGGAGCGCTTCGGTGTAGCCGACCCGTATTGGGCGGTTCTCACTGTTCCACAGTTCCGCCGCGGGGCGATGACCAGCGCCGCGCGTGCCGAGTTCTTCGCGTCGGGTGATTGGTGGATGGATTCGGTCCTTGAAGACGCGCACCGCTTCTTCGGCCCCTTGCCGAAGGCGGTGCGCGCTCTCGACTTCGGCTGCGGCGTCGGGCGTCTGGTCTTTCCGCTCGCCAAACGCTTCGATGAGGTCACCGGCGTCGACGTCGCCGAGTCGATGCTCGAGGAGGCGCGCAAGAACGCGCGCGCCCTCGGCGTCGACAACACCACCTTCGTCGCGTCCGACGATGCGCTCACCAAGCTCGATGGCGTCTTCGACTTCATCCACTCGTACATCGTCTTCCAGCACATCCCGGTCGCGAGCGGGCTCGCGCTCTACGCGGGTCTCCTCGATCGCCTCGCACCCGGCGGCATCGCCGCGCTCCACTTCGTCACGCGCGAGCGCGGCTCACGGCTGAGAAATGCCATCGATCGGATCCGCCTGACGCGGACGCCCTTTCGCCAGCTGAGCAACGTGTTCGGGGGGAGATCCCCCTTTGCGCCGGTGATGCAGATGAACGAGTACGATCTCGGCGAGCTGGTGGCGATCGCCGCCGAGCGGGGCCTCGGCGAGGTGCACATCCGGCACGTCGCCCACGGCAACTATCTCGGTGTGATGATGTATCTGCGGAAACCGTAGCGCTTTCAATCGCTCATCGTCACGCGCAGAATCTCTTCCGGCGTCGTCGTCCCGTTCATCACCTTGCTGATGCCTGCCATGCGGAGGCTGATCATTCCGTGCTTGATGGCCCCGGCCTTGAGCTCGGCGCTCGACGAGCCCTGGAGCACGAGCTCCTTCAGTGGATCGCTGAAGCGCATGACCTCGTAGAGCGCGACGCGGCCCTTGTAGCCGGTGCCGTTGCAGGTCTTGCAGCCGGCCCCCTTGGTCGTCTTCGAGCTCGCGATCTGTTCCGCGGTGGCGCCGAGATCTTCGAGGATTTTCGGCTCGTACGTGAAGGGCTGCGTGCAGTCCTTGCAGACCTTTCGCGCCAGACGTTGCGCGAGGACGAGGTTCACCGAGGCGCAAATGAGGAAGGGCTCGACGCCCATGTTGAGGAGACGCGAGATGGTCGCCGGCGCGTCGTTGGTGTGCAGCGTCGAGAGCACCAAGTGTCCGGTGAGCGCGGCCTTGACCGCGATTTCGCCGGTTTCGAAGTCTCGAATCTCGCCGACCATGATGATGTCCGGGTCTTGGCGGAGGAACGAGCGCAGCGACATCGCGAAATTGAGCCCAATTTCGTCGTGCATCTGCACTTGGTTGATGCCCATGAGGTTGAACTCGACCGGGTCTTCCGCGGTGCAGATGTTGTGCGCCGGCTTGTTCAGCTCGGAGAGCGCCGAGTAGAGCGTGGTGGTCTTGCCCGAGCCGGTGGGGCCGGTGACGAGCACCATGCCCCACGGCTGGTTGATGGCCCACTTGAAGTCCTTGAGCGGCGCCTCGTCGAAGCCGAGCTTCGTCATGTCGAGCTGGAGGTTCGACTTGTCGAGGAGACGGAGGACGATCTTCTCGCCCCACAGCGTCGGGAGCACCGAGACGCGGAAGTCCATCTCGCGGCCTTGGCCGAGCTTGAGCTTGATGCGTCCGTCTTGCGGGAGGCGGCGCTCGCTGATGTCGAGCGAGCTCATGATCTTGAGACGCGACGAGATGGCGGCCTTCAATTTCAGGGGCGGCGCCATCTCTTCCTGGAGCACGCCGTCGACGCGATAACGCACGCGGAACTTCTTCTCGTACGGCTCGACGTGGATGTCGCTCGCGCCCTTCTTGATGGCGTTGAGGAGAATCATGTTCACGAGCCGCACGACCGGCGCGTCTTCGCTGGCCTTCTCGAGCGAGCCGAGGTCGAGGTCTTCTTCGATTTCGGAGACCTGGATCTCGTTCTCGTCGAACCCCGCCATCACGTCGTCGTACGAAGGGCCGACGGGCGTGTACGAGCGCTCGATGGCGGCGGCGATGGCGCCTTCGCCGGCGACGACGGGCTCGACCGCGAGGCCGGTGAGGAACTTGATGTCGTCGATGGCGTGGAGGTTCGTCGGATCGGCCATCGCGACGACGATTTGCGAGCCGGCGCGCGAGAGCGGGATGATCTTGTTCTTCTCGCAGACCTCTTTCGGCACCAGCTTGATGACCTCGGGATCGATCTCGAACTCTTCGAGATTGACCGCCGGGACGCGGTACTGCTGCGAGAGGAACTGCGTGATCTCGGTCTCGCTCGTGTACCCGAGCTTGGCGAGCGTCGCCGCGAGGGGCGCGCCACTGCGCTGCGCCTCCGCCTGCGCCGCCCGCAGCTGTTGGAGCGAGATGAGGTTTTCACGAACGAGCAGCTCACCGAGTCGCTTGTGACCACCAGGCGCCATGGCGATCATTCTGCCAGGAAGTCGGCCTCCGAGAACCGCGAACTTCCAGCGGGCTGCGTGTGAGGAAATATGAGCCGATCGCGACGGAAGCTGAACTGACCCGCTTCACCGAATGATCGGATTGCAGTTCGTGAACGCAATCGAGGTGTCGATGCGGAAGTGGCTCTCGACGGTGTGCCGCTCGGCCTGGAAGACCGCCAGCGGGTAGGTCTTGCCCTTGGTGATGCCGAGCTCGGTGGCGTGGTCGTCGAGGGCGATGTTCGCGCTCTGCGCTTCGTGGACGCCGCCGAGGTCGATGGCGAGGTGGCCGTTGATGAAGGTCCACAAGTCGTCGTCGCCGGTGAAGGTGAAGACCTCGCCGCCGTTGTAGACGAACTCGGTGTGCAGCTCGAAGGTGAAGTGGAAGTTGTGATCGCGCCCCTGGTTGCCGAAGCCGGCGCCGTCGATGGGGAAGAAGGCGTCGTTCTGGAACGTGGAGACTCCGCCTGCGCCTTTGGTGAGGACGAGCGTGAAGGGGATCGCCATATTGATACCGTCAACATTGCGGTACCACTGGTCGAACTCGGTCTTTCCAGTCGTCGACGAGGTGCCGCCGGAGGCCGCCGCGTAGACGGGTTTCTCGTCGGCGCCGAGCAACGTCTTGACGATGCCCTTCTCGCCCGAGCCGAGGAAATGCTCGAAGTCGGGGTGCGTGTCCTTGAAGTCGCGGATGATGCCGGTGAGGTTGGGCGCGCAGCCGCCATCGGTGGCGCCGTCTTTCGACCCGCCGACGTCGGTGGCACCGACGTCGAAGGACGCGCCGTCGTCGAGGCCGCCGTCGAGTCGCAGCCCGCCGCCGCCATCGTCTTCCCCGAGCGGGGGCGCATCGACCGTCCCGTTGCCGCAACCGAAGGCGACGGCGACGAAGGCGATGAGGACGACGCACCTGGCTTTGAGCAGAGAGGGCATGAGGACCTTTCGTTGGTCTACACCCTCATCCCCGCCCGTCACGTCCTCGATCGTGAAATCGACATGTCTCACGCATGTGACGCGTGCGGTGCAGACCCAGCAAATAGCCCGATTTGCGCTCCGATCACGCCGCGCGACGGGCGCCGAAGAGGGCGCTGCGGATGCGGTCGAAGGCGCCGATCACCTGCTGGGCCTTGGCCTTGTCCCGCACCGCGCGGCCGACGCGTTTCATCCAGGCCAGCTCGTCCTCGCTCATCGGTCCGCGATCGAGCGCGATCATCGCCTCGTCGAGCTCCTCGCCGTTGCGGAGGCCAGCGAGCGTCGCGTGGACGTGGGGGCTCGAGAGCGCGAATCGATAGCAATCGCTCCCGCGCGGCGTCGCGTCACCTTCAGGCGTGAAGCGAGGATCCATCAGCGTCGCCCAACGCGTCGCCGTGAAGCCCAGCACCGCAGCGCCTGGTTGCAAGAAGGGAAAGACGTCTTGCTCGGCACCGGGATGGGCGGCGTTGTAGCGCACCATGATGCCGTCGAGCCCTGGGGTCTGCAGCATCTTCTCGAACGACGGACGATGGTGGCAGGAGATGACGATCGAGCGGGTTTTTCCCTGCTCTTTCAGCTTTCGCGCCGCATCGAGAATACGCTCCGGCGGAAGGTCGTCCCACCAGCCGAGGCCGAGGACGTCGACGTGATCGACCTTCAGCGAACGACGCACGCAGTCGAGCGAGGTGCTCATGAGCGAGGCGACGCGCGTGTAGCTCTGCACGGCGATGACCACGCCCTCGCGATCGCGCGCGGCGATCTTGGCGATGCCGCGTCCGAAGCTGCCGCGACGACGGAGCCCCCAGAACATGAAGTTGATGCCACGCTCATAGGCGCGCTCGACCTCGACGTCGGAGAGCCCGTAGCTGCTCCCGAGACCGATGCGGCTCACGCGGAGGCCGGTGTCGCCGAAGGGGACCTTCTCCCAACTGCCGGTCATCGCTCAGGCTCCCGCGCCGGCCGGCAGCGATTTGAAACGCGGCGTGTAGCGATCGAGCAGAAAGCGCGTGGTGCCCGGGAACCAACGGGAAAAGACGCCCGATCGCGGGTAGATGACGCGGTCGCGCTTCTTCTCGATGGCGAGGCGGACGAGGCGCGCGAGCTCTTCTTCGGTGCCGCGCGGGGCCATCGCGAGGAGCTTCGAGGTCTCGAACTTGTCGAGCGCAGCGCGCGCCATCTCGGTGCTGGCGATGATTCCGGGATAGACGGTGACGACG
This sequence comes from Deltaproteobacteria bacterium, assembly GCA_025363655.1. Classification (GTDB taxonomy): domain Bacteria; phylum Myxococcota_A; class Polyangia; order Polyangiales; family JADJMO01; genus JANYDK01. The sequence goes on from JANYDK010000071.1 coordinate 68,165, forward strand.
TGCACGCCGGTGCCACGCAGCTCGCCACGAAGCGACTCGGACGCAGCGGCGAGGCCGGCCTTGGCGGCGTTGTAGTGGAACATGCCGGGCGTCGGCGCGAGCGCGGCCATCGAGGCGACGTCGACGACCGTCCCGCTCTTGCGCGCGAGCATCGCCGGGAGCACCGCGCGCGTGAGCCGGAGCGGCGCCAGCAAATCGATGGCGAGGAGGTTCTCCCCACGCTCGGGCTCGAACGAGGCCGTCGGCCCGACGATTTGCACGCCGGCGTTGTTCACCAAGACGTCGATCGGCCCCAGCTGCTTCTCGGCGCCGGAGATCCAATCGGTCGCGCGCGCCACGTCGGCGAGGTCGTGCTCGACGACGTGCACCGTCGTCTTCAGCTCCTTCGCCAGCGCGCGCAGCAGCTCTCCACGACGCGCGACGAGGGTGAGCGTGTGACCGTGCGCGGCGAGCTCACGTGCGAGGGAAGCGCCGATGCCTGACGATGCTCCGGTGATGGCGATGTGCATGGGAAACTCCTGGCTTGGGGGCGAATGACTAAACTGGTTTTCTGGTCAGTAATGAACGTAGGAAAACGCCGAGCGCGCCGAGATTCGCGGCTCAGGCCGGAAGAGCAGGCAGCGCCGGCATCGCGTGATGCGGGTCGCGGAGACCGTGGAGCACGAGGTCGAGCCCGACGCGCGCGCGATGGATGAGATCGTCGCGGGCGGCCGCTTGGCCCTTCTTTTCCCGCGTCGCGTGGCGCCGTTGCGCATCCCACGCGCTCATGTGGAAGTCCTGGAGGAGGCCGGCGACCGTCTCGACGTCGAGGTTTTCGCGGAAGACCTTCTGCTTGATGCCGAGCCTCAGGACCTCGACCAAGTTCGTTCGCCCGAGGGCGCGCAGCTCGTCGAAGCGAACGGCCCACGCCGGCAAGAGCGCCTGGGTGTTGCCGTGCATCAGCTCGAGCAGGAGCGGCCGGCGCTCGAGGTGCTCGATGGCCGTACCGAGCAAGATGCCGAGGAGCTGATCGGCCCGCACGCGCGGATCGATCGCCTGCGCGCACTCGGCCTGCCACTCGCGAATTTCTCGGTGAACGACCTGGTAGTAGAGGTCTTCCTTCGACTCGGCGGCGAGATAGATGGTGCCCTTGCCGACCCCCGCCTCTTTGGCGATGTCGTCGATCGAAGCCTTCTTGAACCCGAAGCGCGCGAACGCTCGGGCCGCCTCGACGAGGATGCAGTCTTTCTTCGCGCGGTCCATGACTGACTGGAATCTCATTCTAGTCAGTCGCGGCAGATCGTCAAGTCCACCCCTGATAGTCTCCCCGCGTGCATCAAGAGCTTCGTCGCCTCTACAACGCCGCCTACACCCCCGCGCTCTACCAACGTTACGTCTCGCGCCTCGAGAGCACTCTCGGTCTCTCCATCCCCTTTCGCATCGCCGAGACGCCCTTCTTCATTCCGCGTCCGTTGCGACAGCGCCTCGCAACGTCGGCGCGGGAGATCGTGGCGCAGATCTCGCGGCCCTCGCTCATCGAGGAGATGAAGCGCGCGATCCCCGCCCACCTCGACGCGCCGGGCATCGACGCGACGGCGAGCTGCATCCAGGTCGACTTCGCGATCTGTCGGAACGCGGACGGGGAGCTCGACGGGAAGGTCGTCGAGCTGCAGGGGTTCCCCTCGCTCTACGCGCTGATGGTCTTCCAGACCGAGGCTCTGCGCGAGGAGTTGCGGGGAATTCCTGGTCTCGATCGCGAGTACTCGCTCTATTACGGTGGTCATGATCGGGCGAGCTTCGTCGCCAAATTGAAGCACGCGCTGGTGCTCGATCACGCGCCGGAAGAGGTGGTGCTCCTCGACATCGATCCGCCGAACCAGAAGACGTACTGCGACATGATCGCGACGCAGCGGCTCTGCGGCGTCGATCCGATCGGACCCGAGCAGCTCGAGCGCGAGGGAAACAAACTCTTCCGTCGCAAGGACGGGCGGCGCATCCAGGTGAAGCGCATCTACAACCGCGTCGTCTTCGACGAGCTGGCGAAGGTCGACGTGAAGCTGCCGTTCCAGTGGAACGAAGCGCTCGATCTGACCTGGTGCCCGCACCCCAACTGGTATTGGATCTGGTCGAAATACACGCTGCCGCACGTGCATCATCCGGCCGTGCCGCGGGCGCGCTACTTGAGTGAGCTCGAGAAGATTCCCGACGATCTCTCGAACTACGTGCTGAAGCCGCTCTTCTCCTTCGCCGGCACCGGCGTGAAGGTCGACGTCACCGCCGAGGACATCGCCGCGGTGCCAGAGAGTGAGCGCGGAGGCTGGATTCTCCAGGAGAAAATCACCTACGTGCCTGCGCTGCACATGCCCGACGGCAACGGGGTGAAGGCCGAGGTGCGGATGATGTTTCTCCGTGGTCCGGACGACGTCGAGCCGCAGCTGGTGCTGAACCTCGTGCGTCTCTCGCGCGGCAAGATGATCGGCGTCGATCACAATCGTGATCTCGATTGGGTCGGCGGCAGCATCGGCATCTGGCCCGCCGACGAAGAGCCTGTGTGACGCGTGTGACCGGCAAAACTGTGTGATAGGAGCAACGCATGGGACACGACTCGGCCACCACCGCCATCTGGAAGCACGCCGTTCGCGCGCCGGGAACGCCCGAGGGCTTCACCCTTCGCACGACGTTCCCGACCAACGCCGACGGCGTCGAGGTGATGCTCGAGCAGTGGGAGCCGGGCACCTCCGAGCCGCCGCACTCGCATCCCGGTGACGACATGACGGTCGTCGTCGAGGGGAAGATGGTGCTTCAGTTCTTCACCCGCAAAGACGGCAAGCTCACCCCCGACGGCGCGCCGGTCGTGCTCGCGGCGGGACAGACGGGCTACGTCGCCGGCGGTCGCATCCACGACGCGAAATACGTCGAGCGCTGCAAGCTCGTCTACGCGCACGATCGCGCGTTCGGCTTCACCGAAGAGAAGTAGTCGCGGCGAGACGGTCGTTTCGCTCGGTCGCCGGCCTTTACTCTTGCGGACTGGGCTCGGCGTGCGCAGGTTTGCGCTCGTGACCCACGCGACGCAGCTATTGCTTCAGTTCGTCCTCTCGGCCGTCAGTGTCCTCATCGTCGCGGCCGTCATGCCCGGCTTCAAGGTCAAGGGCTTCGGCGCGTCGATTGCGTTTGCCGTCGTCGTCGCCATCTTCGACGCCATCGCCTGGCACGGCCTCTCGCTCATCACCTGGGGCTTCACCTTCGTGACGATGGGCGTCGGCTTCTTCATCATCAACGGGCTCATTTTCATGCTCGCGACGAAGGTCGTGCGCGGCGTCGAGATCAGCGGCTGCTTCGTCGCCGCCATCGCGTCGCTGCTGGTCGCGCTCGTCAACACCGGAATCAGTCACCTCATCCATTGAGATTGACGACGTCGCGCAAGCGCCAAGGCGACGATCGCCCCGCCGAAGATCGCCGCGAGCGAGCCGTCGACGTCGCTACGGCTGCCGATTTGACAGCTGGCGCAGCCGCTTTTTTTCTTCGTCTCCGGAGGCGGCACGGGGGCGTCTTTCGGGCAGAAGACGGCCGTCGAGGTGTTCGCGCCCCAAGTCTGGCAGCGCTCGACCATCGATTTCGCCTTGGCGGCGCCTGCGCACTCGGCGTTGGTCTCGCCGCGGAAGACGCCGCACATCGTGCCTCCCGTACATTGCTTCTCGAGGGTGCAGGTCTCGACGTAGTCGGAAGGCGGAGGGACGTCGGCGCGTGCGGTCCCGCTCGTGAAGACGCTCGTGGTGACGACGACGAGTCCGGCGACGAGACCGGCGAGGAGTCCAGCGCTCGAGTGTTTCATGGGTAGAAGAATACCCGAGCGCTCGACGCGCCTCGACGTTTCGCGCAACGTGCGGCGATGACGTCGTTCGATCCCAACGCCGCCTCTCCCTCCGAATCAGGCGTATTCGGGCTTCCGCACGCCGAAGCCGACGCCAAAGTGGTCCTCGTTCCCGTCCCCTTCGACGCGACCACCAGCTATCGCAAGGGCACCGCCGAGGGGCCATGGGCGATCCTCGAGGCGAGCCGCCAGGTCGACCTCTTCGATCTCGAGACCGGTCGCCCCTACGCCGCGGGCATCTACATGAGCGCGGAGTGCCCGGAGGTGAGCGAGTGGAACGTCCTCGGACGCGCCGCCGCCGCTCCGGTGATCGCCGCCGCAGGCGTCATCGGTGACGACGCCGAGCTCGCGCGTTCGCTCGCCGAGGCCAACGACATCTCGAAGAAGGTCGACGACTTCGTCTACGCGCGGACCCGTCAGCTCCTCGAAGACGGCAAGATCGTCGGCATCGTCGGGGGCGATCACGCGGTCCCCTTCGGCGCCCTTCGCGCCCACGCCGAGCGCTATCCCGGCCTCGGCATCCTCCACTTCGACGCGCACGCCGATCTGCGCCCCGCGTACGAAGGCTTCGTCCGTTCGCACGCGTCGATCATGTACAACGTGCTCCACGAGCTCCCGCAGGTCTCGCGCATCGTCCAGGTCGGCGTCCGCGATTTCTCCGAAGAAGAGTTCACCATCATCCGCGAGTCGCACGGCCGCGTGGTCACCCACTTCGACGCCGATCTGCGCCGCGAGCGTCGCAAGGGCATCACCTTCGACGAGCTCGCCGAGCGAATCATCGAGAAGCTGCCGCGCGAGGTGTACGTCTCGTTCGACATCGACGGGCTCGTCGCCGAGCTCTGTCCGCACACCGGTACGCCGGTGCCGGGAGGGCTCGCGTGGGACGAAGCGCTCGCGGTGGTGGAAGCGGTCGTGCGCTCGGGTCGCACCATCGTCGGCTTCGACGTCGTCGAGGTTGCGCCGGGCCCTGACGACGATTGGGATGCCAACGTCGGTGCGCGCCTGCTCTACAAACTGATCGGTTTCACGCTCGTTTCGCGCGGAATTTCTCGACCCATTCGTTGACGCGACGAATCGCGCACTCTGCGGCAAAAAGTCCAGCGGGCGCGTCGCGATTCAGAGGGTAGAGTTTCCGTCAGGAACGCGCGCGCCCATGAGTCTGACGCAGAAAATCTGGCTCCTCGTCACTGCGCCGTTCGTCGTCGCCATCGTCGTCTATTTGAGCGCGACGCGCCCCTTCCGTCGTCAGCTGCTCTTCCACGAGGCCGCGCGCGAGGTGCGTGACGACGCAGCGACGTTGCAAGCAGCGCTCGCCTCCGGCGTCGTCGAGCCCGATCGCGAAGACCTGGCGCCGCTCATCGAAGCGGTCTCGCACAGCGAGCTGGTGCTCGGCGTCGCGCTCTATTCGGCCGATGGACACTTCCTCGCGGCGTCGAAAGATTTTCCCGATCGCGAAGTGGCCGACGGGCTCGCCGCGCAAGCGCTCGCCAACAAGGGCGACGTCAGCGACGTGCGCGAGCTCGGCAAGACGACCATCCTCGAGCACGCGATTCGCCTCGATCAAGCCGGTCCGGCGACCCATGGCGTCGTCGTCGTCATCCGCGACATCGGCTACGTCGACGATGCGCTCTGGATGTGGAACTTGAAGTTGGCGATCGCCGCCGCGGCCACCGTCCTCGTGATGATGTTCGTCACGCGTTTCCTCGTGCACCGCGTCCTCGGCGTGCCGCTCGCGGAGGTGATGTCCGGCGTCGCGCGCGTCGGCAAGGGCGACCTCGCGGTCGACGTCCCCGCCAAGACCACCGACGAGCTCGGTCGCCTCGCCATCTCCTTCAACGACATGACGAGAAAGCTCCGCGAGGCGCGCGCGTCGGTCGAGGAAGAGCACGAGCGCCGCGCGGCACTCGAGACGCGCATCCGTCGCCTGCAGACGCTCGCGGTCGCCGGTGAGGTCGCTGCCTCGCTCGCCCACGAAATCGGCTCTCCGCTCAACGTCATCCTCGGTCGCACGCGGATGATGGCGGCGCGCACCGACACCACCGAGCAGTCGCGCGCCGAGCTCGAGACCATCGGCGCGCAGACCGAGCGCATCTCGCGCGTCGTCCAACGTCTCCTTCGTCTCAGCCGGCCGTCGCGCGCGATCAGTGAAGACGTCGACGTCGCCGCGGTCGCCGAGGACACGCTCTCGTTCATCGCGCCCGAGTGCCGCAATCGCAAGATCGTCACCATCCTCGACGCGCGCGAGAAGCCGCGGGTGCGCGCCGACCGCGACCAAATCACGCAGATTCTCTTCAACCTCTGTCACAACGCGATGCAGGCGCAGCCGAACGGCGGTCGCATCGAGGTGCGCCTCGGAATGGTCGAAGTCCTCGGTCGTCCCTTCGCCGAGATGCAGGTGCTCGACGCTGGACCGGGCATCGACCCCGCGGTGAAGGGCCGCCTCTTCGATCCCTTCGTCACCACCAAGGAGGGCGAAGGTGGCAGCGGCCTCGGGCTCGCCATCGTCGACGGGCTCGCCCGTGAGCTCGGCGGCGTGGTCGAAGTCGACGACGGAGTCTCGGGCGGCGCCTGCTTCCGCGTCCGCCTCCCCTCCGTCATCCCTCGCCGAGATTTCAGCAGCGATCGCCTCGAAGTCGCGAGTGAAAAGCGCATCGACGTCGAAGGCGTCGGCGTCAACGAGAACGAGAAGAACGTGAAAGGAATCGTCGCATGAGCACGGATCGGAAAATCGCGGGGACCGTCGATGGCAACCGAGTCCTCGTCGTCGATGACGACCTCGACCACGCGCAGATGCTCCGCGACGTGCTCAATGGCCGCGGATATCGCGCGGTCGCCGTCGGCAGCGCGCGCGAGGCGATGTCCCGCGTCGAGGCGCGAGGCATCGACGTCGTGGTCACCGATCTGCGAATGCCCGAGATGGGCGGGCTCGAGCTCATCGAGTGGGCGACGAAGCACGATCCGCGCGTGGTCCTCGTCGCCATCACCGCGTTCGGCGGGCTCGAGACGGCGATCAAGGCAGTGCGCGCCGGCGCCTTCGACTACCTCTCCAAACCCTTCGAGCCCGATGCGCTCTATCTCAGCGTCGACAAGGCGCTCCACGAGCGTGCTGTGCGGCTCGAGCTCGCACGGCTCCGGCGCGCACACGCCGAGAGCGGCGGCATCGTCTCGCGAAGCGAAGCCATGCGCGACGTGATGGGCGTCGTCCAACAGGTCTCGACCTCGAACGTCAGCGTCCTCATCACCGGACCCGCGGGCGTCGGCAAAGAAGTGCTCGCACGCGCCATCCATGCTCGCAGCGAGCGCGCCGGGGGGCCCTTCGTCGCCGTCAACTGCTCGGCGATCCCTCCCGAGCTCCTCGACGCCGAGCTCTTCGGCGTGAAGAAAGGGCAGACGCCCGACGCCAAGGTCGATCGCCCGGGCCTCCTCCGCGACGCCCACAGCGGCACGATCTTCTTCGACGAGATCGGCGATCTTCCGCTCGGCTTCCAATCGAAGCTGCTGCGTGCGTTGCAGACGAGCGCCTCCGACGTGCGGGTCCTCGCCGCCACGCGCCGTGATCTGCGCGCCGAGCTGCGTGAACAGGCCTTCCGCGAAGATCTCTTCTATCGAATCGCCGTCGTCGAGCTTCACATCCCTGCCCTTCGCGAGAGGCCGGACGACATCCCGCCGCTCGCCGAGGCCGCCCTCATGCGCGCCGCTGCCCACTCGCCGAGGCCGCGCCGCACGCTCTCGGGCGCCGCCGTGCGTCGTCTGATGGATCACGCCTGGCCCGGCAACGTGCGCGAGCTCGAGAACGCGATCGAACGCGCCGTCGCGCTCTCGCAGGGCGACGTCATCCTCCCCGAAGATCTCCCGCCGACGGTGTCGACGCCGCCTCCCACCGACTTCCTCCGTCACGCGCTCGATCGTTCGTGGACGCTGGAAGATTTGAGCCGCGCGTATCTCGCCCGCGTCCTCGAGCGCACCGGCGGCAACAAGAAGCAAGCCGCGGCGATCATGGGCATCGATCGTCGCACCATCCAACGCTGGCTCGGCGATCCGCCGGAAGAGCGTGAGGAAGAGGCCCGGCGTCGTCCCACGCCCTGAGCGCGTTCGATTAGGCTTCCGCGCGTGCCCCAGAAGTCGCGCGCGCCGACGAAGCAGACGAAGAAGAAGACGACGAAGGACCGACTCGGTCGCGACGGCGACGTCCACCGCGCGCTCGAACGCGTGCTCGAGACGTCCGACACCGCCGCCGCGATCGCGCGCGATCCCGTGGAATTCGTGCGTCTTCAGCGCGATCCGATGGACGTCGAGCTGGTCGCGCTGATCGCCGCCTGCGTCGCCTTCGGCAACGTCACCGCGCTCCGCAAGAAGCTCCAGCTCGTCCTCGAAGCGCTCGGGCCTTCTCCGGCACGCGCGGCCGACGACGAGGCGCGCACCCGCGCACGTCTGCGCACGTGGAAGCATCGCGTCTATCGCGGCGACGATCTCGCGCGGCTGATCATCGGCGCCCGTCGCGCCCAGAAAGCCCACGGCTCCCTCGGCGCACTCTTGGCGAAAGGCCTACGAAACAAGGGCGAATTGCGCGAAGCGCTGGCCAACTTCGTCGACGTCGTCCGCCGCGAGGGAGGGCTCGACAAAGTGAGCACGCGCGGCGCACGGCACCTCTTGCCCGATCCGCGCGGGGCGAGCGGTTGCAAGCGGCTGCTCCTCTTCCTTCGCTGGATGGTGCGCGGCCCCGACGACGTCGACCTCGGTCTCTGGCGCGATCACGTCGACGCCGCTCGTCTCCTCGTGCCCGTCGACGTGCACATCCACAAGCTGGCGAAGAACCTCGGGCTCACCGAACGCGTGACGACGAGCTGGAAGACCACGGAAGAGATCACCGCCGCATTGCGCGTGTTCGACGCGGGCGATCCCGTGCGCTTCGATTTCGCCCTCTGCCACATGGGCATGGCGCGGCGCTGCCCCTCGAAGCGCGATGCGGTGAAGTGCGAAGGCTGCGGCGTGCAACCGGTCTGCCGCCACTGGGCTGGCCAAAAGTAAGAACAAGAAAGAGAAGCTGTCCGTGCCCATGCGCGTCATCCCGTTCGACAACAGCTACGCGAGACTCCCCGGTCACTTCTACGCGCGCACGCCTCCGACCGCCGTGAAGAAGCCGCACTTGGTGAAGGTGAACGAGCCGCTGGCGTCGCTCCTCGGCCTCGACGTCGCGTGGCTGAAGTCCGACGAAGGCGTGGCGGTGCTCGCCGGCAACGCCGTCGCCGAGGGCTCCGATCCGATCGCGCTCGCCTACGCGGGCCACCAATTCGGCAACTTCGTGCCTCAGCTCGGCGACGGGCGCGCCATCCTCCTCGGCGAGCTGGTCGGCACCGACGGCAAACGTCGCGACGTGCAATTGAAGGGCTCTGGACCGACGCCGTTCTCCCGCCGCGGCGACGGGCGCGCCGCGCTCGGCCCGGTGCTCCGCGAGTACGTCGTCAGCGAAGCGATGCACGCGATGGGCATCCCCACGACGCGCGCGCTCGCCGCCGTAACCACCGGTGAGCACGTCCATCGAGAGAGACCTCAGGCAGGCGCGGTGCTCACGCGCATCGCCGGAAGCCACCTGCGCGTCGGCACCTTCGAATACTTCGCCGCGCGCAGCGACTTCGAAGCCATCGACACCCTCACCCGCGTCGCCCTCGAACGTCACTACCCACAGGTGATCGACGCGCCCAACGCCGCGCTCGCGCTCCTCGAATGCGTCGTCGCCGCGCAGGCTTTCCTCGTCGCGCGCTGGCTCGGCGTCGGCTTCGTCCACGGCGTCATGAACACCGACAACACGTCGATCTCGGGCGAGACCCTCGACTACGGCCCCTGCGCGTTCCTCGACGAGTATCACCCGCTGAAGAAGTTCAGCTCCATCGACGTGAACGGTCGCTATGCGTTCATGAACCAACCGAAGATCGCGCAATGGAATCTGGCGCGGCTCGCCGAGACGCTCTTGCCGCTCGTCGACGAGAACCAAGAGGCAGCGGTGGAGCAGGCGACGGCGACGTTGAAGACGTTCACGACGCACTTCGACGAAGCGTTCCTCGGCGTGATGCGCGCGAAGATCGGGCTGGCGACGGAGGCGGCGGGGGATCTGGCGCTGGTGATGGAGCTGCTGTCACGCCTCGCGGGGAGCAGCGTCGATTACACGATTTTCTTTCGACGATTGTGCGGCGGTGCGGAGAGCGAGAAGGCGAACGCGAAGACGATCGCGGCGATGTTCGAGCACGAGGGCGCGTTCTTCGAGTGGGCCGAACGATGGCATGCGCGGCTCGCGAGCGAAGGATGCGCAGGCGGCGTGGACGCGGCGCGGATGGAGAGCATGCGGAAGGTGAATCCGGCGTACATCCCGCGGAATCATCGGCTCGAAGAGGCGATCGTGGCGGCGAGTGAGAAGGATGATTTTGGGCCGTTCGAAGCGCTGGTGCGGGTGCTTGCGAGGCCGTACGAGGAGCAGGTCGGGGAAGAGTGGTTGGCGGAGGCGCCGAAGGTGGAGGAGCGGGTGAGGGCGACGTTTTGTGGGACGTAGGTCGCTGCTCTTGACCATGTATCCTTCTCGGCGTGCCGCGACCGCTCGCTGAGGGACTGTACGAAAACGTCCTCACGCGCGCGCTCGACGAAGGCATTCGCGCGACGGAGAAGGTCAAGGCCGACGTCGTCGATCTTCCGATCGCCGACGCGCACCTGGCGCTCGCTCGTCACGTCGAACGTGAGGTCGCACGCGCGCTCGCCTCGGTCCCCAAAGAAGATCGTTCAGCGCGCCAGGTCGAGATCGTCGCCGATCTGTTGAGTCGCCTCGGTGAGTTGGTGCCTTCGCATGCCGATGCGCTGGCCGATCAACACCTCGCTCCGCCTGCGCGGCGCCTCGATGCGATCTACCCGGAACGGGGGAAGGCTCCGCCTCGGCCGAGCACGCCGCTCTCGTCGAGCACGCTGCTCACCCGCAACCGCGCCGAGCCGTCGCTCGGTCACGAGCTGGAACGCGAGATTCATTCGGCCGATCACATCGCGGTGGTCGCTGCGTTCATCACGGTGAGCGGCGTGCGCGCGGTGCTTTCGGCGCTCGAGTCGTTCGTACGACGCGGCGGGACGATGCGCGTGCTGACGACGGTCTTCACGGGCACGACCGAGGTCGAAGCGGTCGACATGCTGTCTCGCCTTCCAGGCGTCGAAGTCCGCGTCTCGCATGACGTGCGTCGCACACGTCTGCACGCGAAAGCATGGCTCTTCCACCGCAACAGCGAGCTTCACACCGCCTACGTCGGCTCGGCCAACCTGACCGCGACGGCGCTTGGCGCCGGGCAAGAGTGGATGGTCAAGGTCTGCGCCGCGGACCTCCCGCACGTGATCGAGAAGTTCGAAGGAACGATCGCGAGCCTTTGGAACGATCCCGAGTTCGAGTCCTACGATCCGAGCTCGGAGGACGATCGCACGCGGTTGCGAGGAGCGCTGAAGTCGGAACGGTCGTCGTCGGACAAGACCACGGTCTTCTTCAACCTTCGCCCGTTTCCCTATCAAGAGGAGATCCTCGATCGGCTCCAAGCCGAACGAGTGCTGCACGGTCGCCGGCGCAACCTGCTCGTGGCGGCCACGGGCACCGGCAAGACGGTGATCGCCGCCTTCGACTACCAACGTTTCGTCGAGAGCACGGGCATCAAGCCGCGCCTCCTCTTTCTCGCCCATCGGCGCGAAATCCTCGAACAGGCGCGCGCGACGTTCGCGCAGGTCGTTCGGCAGATGGACTTCGGCGAGCTGTGGACCGATGGCCTGGTCCCCGAGCGTTGGGATCACGTGTTTGCGACGATCCAGACGGCGGACGACGGGCTCCTCGCGCGCGTGGGTCCGGACTTCTATCGCTACGTCGTCGTCGACGAGGCGCACCACGCACCGGCGCGGTCGTACCAGAAGCTGATTCCGCACCTTCGCCCCGAGATTCTCCTCGGCCTCACGGCGACGCCGGAGCGCACCGATGGAAAGTCGCTGCTCCCCGATTTCGATGGCTGCGTCGCGGCCGAGCTGCGGCTTTGGCACGCGTTCGATCGTCAGCTGCTGGTTCCGTTCGAGTACTACGGCGTCGCCGATGGAACCGACCTGCGCAAGGTCGCGTGGTCGAGGAGCGGCTATGCGATCGCCGATCTCGCCGGCGTCTATACGGGTAACGAAGCCCGCGTCGACCTGATCGTGGAGCAGATGCGACGGCGCGTCGTCGATGTTCGCTCGGTGCGCGCGATCGCCTTCTGCGTCTCGGTGGCCCACGCCGAGTTCATGGCCAAGTCGCTCACCGAGCGCGGCGTACCGGCCATCGCCGTGCACGGTGGATCGGCTGACGATCTGCGGAGCGATGCCCCTCGGCGTCTTCACGATCGCGAGATCAACGTCATCTGCACCTGCGATTTGTACAACGAAGGCGTCGACCTTCCTTTCGTCGACGTTCTTCTGCTCCTTCGCCCGACGTCGAGCGCCACGCTGTTCATGCAGCAGATCGGCCGCGGCCTCCGTCTCCATGCTCGCAAGACGACGTGCCTCGTCCTCGACTTCATCGGTCAGCATCGCTCCGAGTTCCGCTTCGATGCGCTCTACGAGGCGCTCACCGGCACGCCGCGCGGCAAGCTTTCCCAAGCGGTGCAAGACGGGTTTCCGTTCCTTCCCAGCGGTTGCGTGCTCCAGCTCGATCACGTCGCGCGCGACCGCATCCTCGAATCGTTGAAGCAGGCGGTGCGCGCCGACCGATTGGTCGAGGAAGCGAAAAATCTCGCCTCGCCGAGTACTCCGCTGACCTTGGCTCGCTTCCTCGACGAGACCGGTCGCGACCTCGCGGACGTCTATTCCGACGGGGTCGGCGGATGGACCACGCTCCGCGGAAAAGCAGGGCTGATCGATCCACCCGACGCAGAGACCGCCGCCTTGAGCGCACGCCTCGGCTCGCTCCTCCACGTCGACGAACCGACGCGACTGCGCAGCTGGGGAGCCTGGAAAGGTGACGACGATGCTGGCTCGCTCTCCCCGTACGAACGTCGCCGTCTCACGATGCTCGACTTCCAGCTGCACCATCGCGGCGTGATTCGCGAGCCGGAGAGGACCGTCGAATACTTCGCGAAGCGACCTGCGATCCGCGAGGAACTGAGCGAGCTGGCGGGAATCCTCGAGTCACGCGTCGGCCTCGCCGCTGAGTCGTATCCCGTGGCCGAATGGCCGCTCGCATTGCATCGCCACTACACGCGCCGAGAAATCGTGGCAGCGGTCGGCTACGCGCGTCCGGGCCGAAAGGGGAGCGCGCCGATGGCTGGCATCCTCATGCTCGAAGAGGAGCGCCGCGAGGTGATGTTCGTCACGCTCGACAAGTCCGGCGCTTCGTTCTCACCGACGACGCGCTATCGCGACTACGCCATCAGCCGAACGCTGTTTCACTGGGAGACGCAGACGATCACGAGCGTCAGCAGACCCTCCGGTCTTCGCTACCTCGAAAGTCCGGGCAACGGCTGGAGCTTCCATCTCTTCGTCCGCAAGACCACCGAAGACGCCTACGCGTTTCTCGGCCCGGTTCGCTACCAGTCGCACAGCGGCGATCGCCCGATCGGCATCACGTGGCTGCTGGAGACGCCGATGCCCGCCGGCCTCTTCGAGCAGTTCGCGACGCTTTCGCAGGGCTGAACGCCTCACCGCAGGCTCGCGGCGGGCAACGACCCCCGAGCAAAGACCTCCGGTGAGACCGCGCCCGGCCGCTGGCGCAGCTACCGCCCCTCACCGGAGCCTCTCATCCGTCTGCCGACCTCGACATCACGGCTCACCGGAGCCCTCTCCAAGCACGCGACGGCGAGGTCCTGGCTCACCGGAGCCATCGACCCGCCCAGCCGCGACTCAGAACACCTCCGGTGAGCCCCTAACCGTCCGAAATCGCTCGCCTGCGCACTTCCGAGGAACTGCCACGCAACTGCCCCACCTCTCGCGTCGACACCTTGCAGGCCGACCACTTCGTCGGCGGTCCACCGCAAGGAGTCACCCATGGCCCGGTCGTCTTCGTCATCGCATTCCTCATCTCACGCTCGATCGCAAACCGCCGCCTCCCCCAAACACCCGCACCCGCACGCGCACGACGTCGTTCAAACCGGCGCCACCGATCGCTTCAAAACCGCCTTCGATCACACCGCCGCCGACCGCGCGGCGCTCACCACGGCCGATCTCGCGTCCATCAACCTCGACATCCCCACCGCCGTGACCACGGCCATCGGAGCCCTCCCCGAAATCGTCGCCCTCCGCCCGGAGATCGTGAAGGCGCTCCCCAAGCTCGATCTCGAACAGTTCGACGCGCTCGAGGCGTACGTGCTCGCGGTGGCGCATGCGCACGGCGAATACGCGGCGGCGACGGCGCCGACGGACGACGTCGTCGCGCTCAACGAGGCGGCGACGAAGCTCCGCGACACGCTGCACAGCGACGCGACGGCGCTGGCGCATCGCAACCTCGTCGACCCGCGCGCGCTCTCCGAGTTCAAGGGCGCGACCGGGTATCGCAACGTGGCCTTCGAGCTGCTCGGGCTCTCGGCGCTGCTCCGCAACGCGTGGTCGCGCATCACCTCGAAAACCGCCCTCGAGATCGTCGATCTCGATCGCGCGCGCGACTTGGCCGACAAGATGATGACCGCGATCGGCGCACGCGAACAGGCGCCGATGGTCACTGCAAAGGTCGCGGAGGATCGTCAGCGCGCGTACACGCTCTTCCTCCACGCGTACGACGAAGCGCGTGAGGCGGTGCTCTATCTCCGCCGACGCGAAGGCGACGGCGACACCATCGCTCCGTCACTCTATGCGGGTCGCGGCGGCGGTCAGGCGAAGCGCAAGCCGGATCCCACGCCCGTGATCACGTCACCGACGACCACGCCCGCGACAGGCGCTTCACACGACACCGCCACTCCCCGCGCCTCCACCGACGACCACCACGACCACCACGACCACCACGACACGAACAACCCATTTGTGTGAGCCGAGCTCCAGGCTCACCCACTCGCCTTCGCCACCCCGTACTCCTTCTCGAACGCATCGTCGTAGTGATCCGCCGTCGCGCCGACGTGCTTGAGGATCTGGTCGACCTCATTCGCATCGAGCCCTTGCGCCGGCCGCTCGCTGACGATGACGACCACGTCCCCCTGCACGCCGAACGCGGCGTTGCGCATCGCCTTGGCGTTGAGGTCGAGGAGGCGTGCGAAGAAGGCGAGTCGCTGCTCCTCCGGCGGTAGCTTCACGACCGGCGCGACGACGCGCACCCACGTGCCCTTGTCGGTGCTGGCGGCGATGAGGAGCACCTGCGCGCTCCCACGCATGATGCCCCACGCGATCGAGGTGTCGTCCTTGCGGACCATCGCCCCCGCAGGATCGAGCCCGAGCTTCTGCAGGACCGACTCGAGGAGCTTGGTGACGGCGGGGAGAGCGTCGAGTGCCATGTCCCCCAGCATCGCATTTCGTGGAGCCTGGGGAGCTGGCTGCACGAATTCACCCGAATTTCACGTTCGACTTGATTTTGGCACCGTCACGGGTAGCATGCTCGACCCTCCGTCACGGCGCCTCGTCCGGCGCACCGAAGAAGGAAGTCTCCCCATGGGTAAGTTCGATCGTCGTCACTCCCAGAAGATGAAGCGCCGCGAAGCGCAGGCGAAGAAGAAGGCGCGCGCCGCCCGTCGCGTCGACGAGCGCAAGGTGCGCCTCTCGGCCGCCGGCAAGAAGCAGACGGGCCGGAAGCCGGCCGCCTCGTGAAGTTGGGGGGGAAGACCGTGACGCTCGACCCGAAGCCGATTCCCTGGGTGCGCTGAACTCCCGTCGATGAAGCCTCCGTCTCGTGAGACTCCAGAGGCTCCGCTCGATCCGATCGACGCGAAGCACTGGGAAGAAGTCGAAGACGCGGCCGAGATTCTCCACGACCAGCGTCCGCTCGAAGCGATCGTCGCGTTGCGTGCCGTGCTCAAGTCGAGCCCGCGCAACGCGTATGCGTTTCATTGGCTCGGCGTCGCCCTCTTCGAGACGGGCGAGCTCGAGGCCGCGCGCGATGCCTATCGAGCAGCCCTGGCGATCTCGCCGAAGTATCTCGGCGCCCGCGTGCACCTCTCGCACGTGCTCCGCATGCTTCACGACGTCCGCGGCGCCATCGAGCAGGCTGAAATCGCCCGCCAACAGGCCCCGCAAGACCCGGAAATCTGGCACGCGCTGGGGATGGCCCACGCGCAACGCGGCGACAAAGAGAGCGCCCGCAAGCTGCTCGAGGCCTACCTCCACAGCAGCCCCGAATTCGAAGTCGGCCTCGAGGTGCGCAGCATCCTCGCGCAACTCGGCCCCGGGAAGCCGCCCGACGAAGAAGACGAAGACGCGAACTAGAGATCATGTTCCGCGGCTCGGTGACGATCCTTCGGCAGAACCCGATGATGATGCGGGTGTTCGGCGCCGGAATGGTGCTCATGATCCCGCTCGTCGTCGCCTTCACGCAGGTGCCGAAGATCGCCGGGCTCCTCGTGCCGCTCTACGTCGGTGGCTACGTCTTCTTCCTCTCACGCGCGCTGAAGCCGCTGCGCGACGTCGTCATGTTGCACGTCGACGAGCGCGGGCTCTTCGCCGACGACGCGCCGCTGGCGATGCGCGCCGACATCCTCCAGGCGTACCTCCGTCCTCCGGTGCCGGCGATGGAGGTGAAGGGCGTGAGCCTCGCCGCGTTCCCGCTCACCGTCGAGCTGGTGACGAAGCAGGGCCAGCTCAACGTCGATCCCGGGGGTGAGGCGCAGGCGCAGCAGATCCTCGTCTCGCTCGGCGCGCCGGTGACCTACGTCCGCTACGATCACATCGCGCAAACGCCGCAAAATGCGCGGAACAAGCGACGGGCGTGGCTCGTCGTCGTCATCTTGGTGGTCGGCGCGATCGGCAGCTACTTGTTCTTCATGCTGAACAGTCGCTGACGACTTCGTCACGTTTTCCCAAACCCGAAGAGCCCCTTCAATCGATCCATGATCAGGCTCTTCAACCGCCGGTTCGTCGCCGAGTCGGTCGGCCGGTCTTCGATGAGCTCGGCGAGGTTGGCCTGACGTGCGCCGAGGGCTTCACCGAGGGCATCGGCGACCTCGGGGTGGCGTTCGACGATGGTGCGAAGGCGATGCTCGTCGATCGCGAAGGTGCGTGAGTGGGCGGTGGTGACGACGGTGGCGGCGCGCGGTGCGGCCGTCAGGAGCGACATTTCCCCGAAGAAATCGCCCGCGGAGAGCCGGAGGAGCTCGCGTCGATCTTTCGGGGACTGCACCGCGACCTCGCCTTCGAGGAGGACGTGCATCTCGCCGCCCATCTCTCCCGCCGCGAGGACGAGCTCGTCCTTGCCCCAACGCTGCTCGCGTCCGAGCGAGGCGACGTCGAGGAGCGCGGCGCGATCGAGCGTCTGGAAGAGCGACGTGGTGGCGAGGGCGTCGGCGCAGGCTTCCGCTCGTTCGGCCGCGGTCCGCGCCTTTTTCGTGCTGAGGACGAGCTCGCGCACGGGATTGGGGAACGAGAGGCCGGCGCGGGCGAAGGCGTAATAGACGCGCGCGCGGATCTTCCCCTCCACGTTTTCGAAGTCGAGCACCTGACGCGTCCAGAAGCGCACCGCGTAGCTGATGCTGCTGTCGCGATACGCGACGAGGTGCACCTGCACAGGCGGCTCGGCCTCGATGCCGTCGACGTCGCGGAGCGAGCCGAGCACGGCGTCGCGGACGTCGTCGGGTGGCGCGTCGTAGGCCGCATCGAAGGTGATTTCGCGGCGAAATGGGTGATTTCCGTGCCCGTAGTTGATGACCGTGTGGGTGACGATGTCGTTGTTGGGGACGAGCAGATCGACGCCCTCGACGGTACGCAAGGTGGTGGTGCGCCAGCTGGTGGTGACGACCGCGCCGCGCACGTTCATCGGCATCACTTGGATGGTGTCGCCGACTTCGAACGGACGCGCGTATTGCACGAGGATGCCGGCGCCGACCTGGCGAAGGACCTCTGCGACAGCCGCGCCGACGCCGCCGAGAACGACCGCGCCAGAGGCGAGCACGCCGAAGGTGGTGACCCCGCCGGCGCGCAAGCCGACGAGCGCGGCGATGAGATAGGTGATGCCGAGGAGGCCGTAGCGCACGAGCGGCAGGAGCGGCTTCTTCCCGTTGCGACCGACGATGAAGTCGACCGTGATGAGGAAGAGCGTCTGCGCGACGGCCATCGCCAGGCCGACGGCGGAGAAGACCTTGAGGACGGCGTCGATGTCGCCGCCAGCGACGGTGAAGCAGCGGACGGTCGAGAGCGTGAGGTAGAGCCACGCGAGACCGACCGAGAATTTCAGCCCTCGTCGCAGATCGCGGTTGATGAGTCGCGCCAGGAGGACGTCGGCCACGAGCACCGACGCGGCGCCGATCGGACCGACGAGGCCGATGTCTTTGAGCAAGCGCTCGAGCGGTTCGACGAGGAGGAACGCCACGACGATCGAATCCTACCCGCCGTAGACGAACGCGACCATGCGCGGAAAGAGCACCCGGCTGAGCGCCTCGCCGACGGCCCACGAGTAGAGGTTGACCGCCGCGGAGATCACCAACGCCTGCCTCGGTGGAACTTTCGCGATGAAGTGGATGGCGCCCGCCTCGACGACGACCGCGCAGGCCTCGCCGAGGAGCAGCGCCGGCAAATGAGGGAGAAGGCGCGGCCAGACGAACCAGAGCAGCGGGTGCGTGAGCGCGTTGCCGACGAGGGCACCGATGACGGATCGGGCACGTTTTCCTGCGGGAGACGCGAGCGCGACGAGGGGCAGCTCGAGGACGAGGGCGAGCGCGAAGAAGACCTGCCAGAGCGCGACGTACGCGCTCGTCATCGGCTCACGTGCCGGACTTTCCGGAGTCGCCGGCTTTGGAGCCGGCCATGGAGCTGCCGGCCTTGAGACGTGTCTTCAGGCGCTCGGCGTAGCCTTCTTTGTTCTCTTGCTTGGTGCGGCTGATGGCGAGCGCGCCAGCGGGGACGTCGCGGGTGAGCGTGGTGCCGGTGGCGACGTAGGCTCCCTTGCCGACGCGAATCGGGGCCACGAGCTGCGAGTCGCTGCCGATGAAGGCGCCGTCCTCGAGAATGGTGACGTGCTTCTTGAACCCGTCGTAGTTGCAGAAGATGGTGCCGGCGCCGACGTTGACGCCTTCGCCGACCTCGCCGTCGCCGAGGTACGCGAGGTGGTTGGCCTTCGAGCCCTTGCCTAGCCGCGTCTTCTTCAGCTCGACGAAGTTGCCGACGTGCGCGTCCTCGCCGACGTCGCTCGCCGGTCGGAGGTGCGAAAACGGCCCGATTTGCGCCTTCTCACCGATCTTGGCGTCGGTCCCGATGGAGTACGGTTTGAGGTGCGCGTAGGCGGCGACGGCGACGTCGGTGAGGACGCAGCCGACGTCGACGACCGCGTGCTCGCCGATGGTGGTGCGTCCTCGGAGGACGACGTTGCGCTCGATGACGGCGTCTTGTCCGAGCGTGACGCCGTCGTGAATTTCGACGCTCGCCGGTTCGCGGATGGTGACGCCGGCGAGTTGGTGCTGGCGGGCGATGGCGAGGAGCATGCGGCGATCGAGCTCGGCGAGCTGCGCGCGATCGTTGATGCCCTCGAGCGAGCTGGCATCGGCGACGCGATCGACCACGCCACCGAAGAGGGCCGCGGTGGTCACCAGATCGGTGAGGTAGAGCTCGCCGGCGGCGTTGTTCGGCGTCAGCTTGGGGAGCTCGGCGGCGAGGAACGCGTGATCGATGGCGTAGACGGCGGGGTTGAACTCGCGAATCTTCTTCTGCGCTTCGCTGCAGTCCTTGTGCTCGCGAATGGCGACGACGTGGCCATTTTCTCGAAGAATTCGGCCGTATCCGGTGGCGTCGGGGATCGACGTCGTGAGCATCGCCAGCATCGAACGGGCATCTCCTTCGGCAGCTGTGAGGAGCGCGCGCAGATCGTCTCCTCGGAGGAGCGGCGTGTCGCCGGAGAGGACGAGCACGCGCGCACCACTCGGCACGCCGAGCGCCGGGAGGGCCATCAAGACGGCGTGACCGGTGCCCCGTTGCTCTTCCTGGATGACGATTTTCACGCGCTCGGCGAACGTCTGTCGCAGATAGCTCTCGACCCGATCGCGCCCGTGACCGACGACGACGACCACGCGCTCGGCGCCCGCTTCGAGGGCTGCGCGAACGGGGTAGTGGATCATCGGACGACCGGCGATGGCGTGGAGGACCTTGGGGGTCGCGCTCTTCATGCGCGTCCCCTTGCCGGCGGCGAGGACGACTGCGGTGATGATCTTCGACATGATGGGCTCGTGAATCAAAGGGACTTGGCGAGCGTGAGAATCGCCGCCGGATCGCTCGCGTGTTGCGTGAGGATGAACGGAAGAAACGCCGTCGGCACGCCGAGCGCGGCGAGCTTCTGGAAGGCGTCGTCTTGAATGGCTTCTCGTTCGGCGCGCGCGTGGGCAGGTGCGAGCTCGGGGATTCGCCCCTTCTCCAGCACCTGGACGCGCTGATCGAGCGTGAAGATGGGCGTGTGACAGGCGTTCACCACCAGGCGGGCGATCGGCAGATCGAGCTCGCCGCGGATGGCGGTCGCGAGCTCGATGGTCTCGTTGGTCGGCATGTCCTCGGGGAGGGTCACCATCACCACGCCCGAGTGCGACGGATCGCGGAAGAGGTGCCAGGCGCGCTCGGCGTCTTTGCGGA
Source organism: Deltaproteobacteria bacterium (assembly GCA_025363655.1). Lineage (GTDB taxonomy): Bacteria > Myxococcota_A > Polyangia > Polyangiales > JADJMO01 > JANYDK01. The sequence goes on from JANYDK010000071.1 coordinate 88,728, forward strand.
GCGGGCCCGAGGGAGCGACCTCGAGCAGCACCTTGGGAACGCGGAGCATGTCGAGCCCATGCCCGGTCGCCGGTCCGTCGACGATGACCGTCTCGTACTTCCAACCATCGCCATAGGGCGGTTCGAACTCGTCGGTGACTTTCCCGGAGAGAAGCTCGGTGGTGTGGAACCACGCCTTGCCCAGCATCGACCACTCGTAGAGGCCGGGCACCGCGCGGAAGAAGGTGGTGACGTAGCGGTTCTCGAAGAGCGCCTTGTAGAGCGTGCGCGACTTGAGCATGAGGATGCCGTACTCCTCGACGCACTTCTCGGGGACCATGTTGACGGCGTCGATGTTGGGCGCGACGTGCGTGATCTCGTCGCCGATGGCGCTGCTCCCGAGCATTCCCGAGAGGCGCTCCTTGGCGTTGCACATGCAGACGAGGACGCGCTTGCCACGTGCGGCCATGGCGCGAGCGAGCGCGGCGGCGACCGTCGTCTTTCCCACGCCACCCTTGCCCGTGATGTAGATGAAGCGCAGGTCGTCGAGGCTCTGCAGGGCTGGCGGAGCGCCGCGGGCGGGATTTCCGGAAGGCATCGGCTGGGTCACGCTAGCCCAGCTGACGCCGAACCTCACCCCGGCAGGCGCAGATTCTCGCGAAATTCGGGGGTTCGGCCGCCTTCACAAGGCTTCGTTTGACCCTGGCCAAGGGCACCACCTAACCTCGACGGACCAAGATTGCCGGTTCTTCCGGCGTCGACGACGCTCGAGCACGCGAGAGATGAAGAGCTGCCCCAAGTGCAACCTGCGCTACCCGGACGAAAGCACGTTCTGCTTCGTCGACGGCGCCCCGCTCGAGGTGCTCAAAGATCCGCGCATCGGCACGACGATGGCGGGTCGCTATCTGATCGAGAACGTCCTCGGTGAGGGCGGCATGGCGACGGTCTACCGCGCCCGTCACACGCTCATCGATCGCCCCTGCGCGGTGAAGATCCTCAACCCCGCGCTCGCCCGCGACAAAATGGTGCGCGAGCGATTCCGGCGCGAGGCGAAGAGCGCGAAGAAGCTCGCCCACCCCAACGTCATCGACATCTTCGACGAGGGCGACACCGGCGACGGCACCTCGTTCATGGTGATGGAGCTGCTCGACGGCGCGCCGCTCGATCAGCTCGTCTCCAAGGGCCCGATCCCCCTGCCGATCGCCCTGCCGATCATGATCCAAATCGCCCGTGGCATCGCCCGCGCGCACGATCTCGAGGTCATCCATCGCGACCTCAAGCCGGAGAACATCTTCATCGCCGCGCGCGACGACGGCAGCGCGCTGGTGAAGTTGCTCGACTTCGGCATCGCGCGATCGGCGCAAGATTCCCGTCTCACCGGCGTCGGCGAGGTCTTCGGCACGCCGCAGTACATGGCCCCCGAGCGCATCACGTCGATCGACGCCGGCGGCTCGCAAGATCTCTACGCGCTCGGCGTCATCTTCTTCGAGATGATCACCGGGCAGCTCCCCTTCGACGCGCCCGACGTGCCGAGCTTCCTCCTGAAGCACTTGAAGGAGCCGGCGCCGAAGATCAGCGAGCGAGGCTTCTCGGTGCCGCCCGAGCTCGAGTCCCTGGTCGATTCGCTGATGGCGAAGGACCCGAAGCAGCGCCCGGTCGACGCCCACAAGCTCCACAGCTTGCTCCTCGGCATCTGCGCGCAGCTCGGCATCCCGCTGCCGCCGGAGATTCACGACGAGAAATCGGCCTACCGCGCGCCTGCAGCGACGCTCCCGCCGGTCACGCTCGATCGTTGGGTGCGCCGGATGATGATCTTCGAGGGCATGCTGACGCGCGCCTTCCCGCAAGGCTCGCCGCCCGAGCAGCGCGGCCTCCTCGATTCGGTGAGGAAGTACGTCAACGAGATCACCGTCATTCGCACGGCTTCGGTCGCCGATCAGCGCATGCTCGAGGCGCTCGAAGGACGGATTCGCGAAGGTCGTGAGCGCTACGGTCGCGCCGTCGACGCGCTCGGCGTCGACGCTTCGAAGGCGCGCGACATCGGTCGTCAAGCACGCGAAGGCGTCGGTCCGTACACCGCCGCCGTGCAACGTGCCGCGCAGATGACGAGGCAAATTCACGCCGAGGTCCTCCATTGGGAAGGACGCTCCGGCTTCCAGACGCCCTACGCCGAGCTGTCGGCGAGTTATCGCAAGACCGCCGAGCTGGTCGATCACTGGCTGCAGGCCGCCGATCTCGAGAAGCAGGCCACCGCCTGGGCCGAGGCGAAGGAACAAGAGGTCATCGACCTCGATTTCCAGATCCAAGAGCTACGCGCGCAGCTCGGGAAGTTCGAAGCGTCCATCGAGCAGGAGCATCAGGCGATCGAGCAACGCGTCACCGCGTCGGGCAAGAAGGCCACCGAGTTCGAACAGAATCTCCTCGAGCTGGCGACTCGTTTTTGCGCTCCGTTGCGATCGCGACCAGAGCTGGCACCGCTCTTCTCCGAGCTCGAGACCGAGAGCGCGGCGGCCTAGAAGCGATCTCGAATCACCGCTAGCGTCGTCGCATGCGAATCGCGGTCGACGTCGTCGGCGTGGGAAAAGTCGGTCGTGGGCTCGCCGCGGCGCTCCGGCAAGCACGCGCACGCGTGACGATCGTCTCGGCGAAAGCCCTCGTTGCGGGAGAGTCGAAGCGGCCGCTCCACGGCGACCTCGTCGTCATCGCCGCGCGTGACGGAGCGATCCCCGAGGTGGCGAAGGCGATCCTCTCGCAGCGTCTCCTCTCGCGCGACGCGGTCGTCGTCCATTGTGCGGGCGCGCTCGACACCCAACCGCTCGCCGAGCTTCGAGGGGCCTGCGCCGGCGTCGCGCAGATGCACCCGATGATCTCCTTCGCCGATCCTTCGCGCCCGCCGAACCTCCGCGGTGGGCACGTGCACGTGCAGGGAGACTCGGAAGCCGTTCGCCGCGCCCGCGTGCTCTGTCGCGCCATCGGCCTCACACCGCGCACGTTCGACGATCTCGACCTCGTCGCCTATCACGCCGCCGCCGGCCTCGTCGCCAACGGTGCTGCCGCGCTCGCCGCCGCCGGTGCCCAGCTCCTCGCCAAGGCCGGCGCGCGCGCGTCCGACATCCCTGCGATGCTCGGTCCGCTCCTTCGCTCCGTCGCCGACAACGTCGAACACCTCGGCTTGCCGGGCGCGCTCACCGGCCCCGTGCGTCGGGGCGATGCGCGCGCGGTGGGGAAGCATTTGGAGACGCTGTTCGCGAAGGCTCCCGAGCTCGCACCCCTCTATTTGTCGTGCGCAATGGCGCAATTGCCGATGGCGCGCGCTCTCGGGGACGCGCGTGCGCTGGCCTTCGACGAGGTCGAACACGTGCTCGTCGAGGGCCTGAACAAGAGCAAGTAGGGCTATGGGAAACCTGTGAGTAACTGCGTCCTGGTCCCCCCACGGCCACGGGTCTAGCTCCTCTACCGCCCGATGAGCTACCTCGTCCTCGCCCGAAAGTGGCGTCCGCAGTCGTTCGACGATCTCGTCGGACAGGAGCACGTCTCGCGCACCATCGGCAACGCCATCGCGCAAGAGCGTGTGGCGCATGCGTTTCTCTTCACCGGCGTTCGTGGCGTCGGGAAGACGACGAGCGCGCGCATCCTCGCGAAGACGCTCAACTGCGAGAAGGGGCCGACGGCGACGCCGTGCCTCGTGTGCTCGCCGTGCAAGGAAATCGCTGCCGGAGTCGACGTCGACGTGCAGGAGATCGACGGCGCCTCCAACACCGGCGTCGACGACGTGCGGCGCATCCAAGAGAGCTTGCCGTACCGGCCGGCCCGCGATCGCTACAAGATCCTCATCGTCGACGAAGTGCACATGCTCTCGGGCAACGCCTGGAACGCGTTCCTCAAGACGCTCGAGGAGCCACCGCCGCACGTGAAGTTCATCTTCGCGACGACGGAGGTGCACAAAGTCCCGATCACCATCCTGTCGCGCTGCCAGCGCTACGATTTCAAGATGATTTCGGCGCAGCGCATCGCCGAGCGGGTGCGCTACATCCTCGGCGAAGAGAAGATCACCGCCGACGACGCCGCGGTGCAGCTGGTGGCGCGCGAGGCGGCTGGGTCGATGCGCGATGCGCTCTCGATCCTCGATCAGGTCATCGCCTTCGGTGGCAACAAGCTCGTCGGCGAAGAGGTGGCCCGCGTCCTCGGCGTCGCCGATCGGCAGGCGTTGCACGGGCTCGCGAGCGCGATCGTCGCCGCCGACGCCGCGCAGGCGCTGCGAGAAATCGATCGCCTGGCGTCGGCTGGTTTCGACTTGGCGCACGTCGCGCGCGATCTGCTCCGTCGCTTTCGTGATCTCGTGATCGCGCGGCTGGTACCCGAGCCCGACGCGCTCCTCGACCTCGCCGACGCCGAGCTCGCCGACGTCAAGACGCTCGCGGCGAACGCCGATGCCGACGATCTCTCGCGGCTCTTCCAAGGGATGTCGCGTGGGCTCGACGAGATCGCCAAGAGCGGAACGCCGCGTCATGCGTTCGAAGTCGCGACCGTGCGGCTCGCGCGTCGTCCGCCGCTGGTCCCCGTCGACGCGCTCCTCGATCGCCTCGCGGCCCTGGAAAAAAGGCTCGGTGGTGGTACGGCTGGCGGTGGCGGAGGTGGCAATCGACCGAGCGCCGCGGGCGGCCAGAGGCCGGGAGGTGCGAGCGGTGGTGGCATGCGCGCCGAGGCCGACGTGCCGACACCGAGGCCGCAAGCGCAACCGCAAGCGCATCCTCAGTCGCAGCCGCATCCCCAGCCGCAGCCGCAGCCGCAAGCGACCTTCGTGACGCCGTCGCCACGCTCGCCGATGCCGACTGTGCAGGCGAGCTCACATGGAAGCCCGAGCGCGAGCATCTCGAGCCCTCCGACGTTCGCCTCCGCCGCCCCACCGACGAACACTGCGACAGCGACGGCGACTGCCCGCGCGGTCAGCCCCGAGCCGACGAACGGGAGCGAGATCGTGGTCGCGGTCAGCGAGGTCGTGGTGCAGCCTGAGATCATTTTCGAAGGCGGCACGCCCGAGCGCATCCGCGTGGTCGTCGGTCGTCTCCGTGCACAGCGCGCCACCTGGGGTTCGCTCATCGAGCACGGCGTGGTCGTTCGCTGCGACGCCGGCGGATTCGAAATCGCCTATGAAAAGCGCTCGTTCCTCGCGGCGCAGGTGACCGATCGGGGCTTCGGCGAGGCGCTCGTCAAGGCTGCGCGGGAAGAGCTCGGCGCCTCCGCGCGGGTGCTCGTCTGCGAGACCGCCCCCAAAGGTCGCTCGCTGGCCGGCCTCGCGACTCAACAGAAGAACGCCGCGCTCGATCAGGCTCGAAAGGCCGCCCTGGCGAACGCCGCGGTGCTCGACGCCGTCGCCATTTTCAGCGCGGAAGTGCGCGGGGTAAGACTCCCCGGCGAAGATCACTGAGTCGCCTGCCGAGAGGAAAAAAGACGCGATGTCGAACATGAACGAGCTGATGCGACAGGCCGCGCGCATGCAGCGCCGCATCCAGCAAATCCACGAAGAGATGAAGGCGAAGACCTGGACGTCGAAGGTCGCGGGCGACAAGGTCACCGCGGTCGTCACCGGCGAGCGCAAGGTGACGTCGATCGAAGTCGATCCCGAGTTCTTCAAGACCGAAGAGCAAGAGGTCGTCCTCGACTCGATCGCCGCCGCCATCAACGCGGCCTCCGAGCGCGCCGAAAAAGACATCGAAGCGGCCGTCACCGCGGCCACCGGCGGCCTGAAGATCCCCGGCCTCACGGGCTGATGCTTCCGCGGCACGCGCGCGCCATCGCTCGACTGCTCGAGCGGCTCCCCGGCGTCGGCGAGCGCACCGCTGCGCGCTACGTCCTCCACCTGCTCGGCGAGCCGCCGGCGCTGAGCGAGGCGCTCGGCCAAGCACTCGTCGAGTTGCACGCGCACGTGAAGCCCTGCGTGCGCTGCGGAAATCTCGCCGAGGTCGAGGACGAGTCTTTGCCACCGACGTGCGAGGTGTGTGCCGATCCACGGCGTGATCCGGCGCTCCTCTGCGTGGTCGCTCGCGTGCAAGATTTGTCCGCCATCGAGCGCAGCGGTGCGATGCGCGGACGCTATTTCGTGCTGGGAAAGCTGGTCTCTCCGCTCGAGGGCATCGGCCCCGACGACTTGCCGCTCGAGCAGCTGCGCGAGCGCATTCGCGAAGACGGCGTCCGCGAAATCATCGTCGCGACGCCGCCTTCGGTCGACGGTGAAGCCACGGCGCTCCTCCTCGCGCGCGAGCTCGGCTCGCTCACCGAGCCGAGCGTGAAGGTGAGCCGAATCGCCAGCGGCGTCCCGCATGGGAGCGATCTCGAATACGCCGATCAGGTCACGCTCGGCCGCGCCATCGCCGGTCGCCGGTAAACTTCTCGCATGCGCGGCTTCGAGCGACCCGGTCCGCTGCGCCTCGATCGACGCACGTGGATGAAGTTGATGGCCGCCTCGACGGCGTACCTCGCGGGGTGTTCCAAGAAGAGCGAGCCCAGCTCGGCATCCGCGAGCACCAGCGCGAGCACCCACGCGAGTGACGCCGGCTCGACCTTGCGACGCGGCAAAATCTTGGGGTTTCTCGAGTGGCGAGCGATCGAAGCGGCGAGCTCGCGCATCCTTCCGAGCGACGACGGACCCGGCGCGCGTGAAGCCGAGGTGACCCGCTTCATCGATGGACAGCTGATGACGCCCGAGCTCGCGCCCCTCACCGGCGCGATCATGGGACTCGCCCGACTCCTCGACGCCGCCGGTCCGAAGACGTTCGCCGATCGCGCGCTCGCGGATCAAGACGCGACGTTGCACGCGCTCGCCGAAGGGTCGTTGCGATTTTCCCCGACCGCGCAGGCATTTCCGCAGCGCGAGGCCTTTCGCCTCCTCCACACGCTGACGCTCGAAGGTTTTCTCTCCGATCCGATCCACGGCGGCAACGAGGCGATGGTCGGCTGGAAGTACATCGAGTTTCCGACGCCGACGTTGCGCACGGCCGGCGCTACCGATGCGCATGATGCGCACGATCATCATCATCACCTTCCGATCGTGCCGATCGCGCCCGGAGGGAAGTGATGGCCGACGAGCTCTTCGACGCCTGCATCGTCGGCAGCGGCGCCGGCGGTGGCGCGATGGCCTACGCGCTCACCCGGGCCGGCCTCCGCGTCGCCCTCCTCGAGAAGGGCCCACACTACCGCGACGCCGACTTCTTCCACGACGAGCTCTCCGTCTGTCGGCGCAGCTATTTCGTGCCCGATCCGATGAAGGAGCCGCACGTCGTCGTCCGGGATGGCGGTGCGCCCAAGACCAGCAGCGATGGATGGATCTCCTGCTGCGTCGGCGGCGGCACGGTGCACATGAGCGGCTTCTTCTTCCGCATGCGCCCGGAAGACTTCACCCTGCGCACGCGCTTCGGAGACGTCGCCGGCGCCAACGTCGCCGATTGGCCGTTTTCCTACGACGAGCTCGCGCCCTATTACGACGAGGTCGAGCGCGTCATCGGCGTCTCCGGTGACGCCGCCGCGGAGGGACGGAGCACGCCCTACCCGCTCGGCCCGATCGCCACGCACCCGGCCGGCGCGCTCATCGACGAGGCCTGCCAAAATACGGGCATGCGCGCTCGCCAAATGGCACGGGCGATTCTCTCCGCGCCCTACGACGGTCGCGCTCCCTGTCATTACTGCGGCTTCTGCGGCAGCTATGGCTGCGAAGCGGGCGCCAAGTCGTCGAGCGCGGTGACCTTCGTCGAGAAGGCGCTCGCCACCGGCAACCTGACGTTGTCACCGTTCGCGATGGCGACGCGCGTGACCAAGGCGAAGGACGGCCGCGTCGACGGCGTGAGTTGGATCGACGCGCGCGAGGGAAAAGCGAAGGAGAACCGAACGCGTGCGCGCGTGGTCATCGTCGCTTGCTCGGCGGTGGAGACGGCGCGGCTCCTGCTCATCAGCGAGCTCGCCAACGGGAGCGGGCTCGTCGGCAAGAACCTGATGTTCTCCACCCTCTCGTCGGGCTACGGACGTTTCCCCGTCGGCGACGCGCACTTCGGCAAGGGCCCGCTGGTGATGCCGTTCATCGATCGCGCGGTCGACGACTTCTACGTCGCGCCGAAGGAAGCCGGCCTCCCGCACGCCAAAGCGGGGACCATCCTCTTTCTCCTTCCGCACAAAAACCCTATCTTTCAGGCCGAAAAGCTGGCGATCACCGGCGGCGCGCCCCTCTTCGGTGCCGCGCTCAAGGCCCGCATGCGTCGCTACTTCCTCGAGACACGCACCGTCGAATGGGAGGCGTTCGGCGAGTTCCTGCCCCACGGCGGCTCGGCGGTGACGCTCGATCCGAAGGTGCGCGATCGCTTCGGTCTCGCTGCCGCGCGCCTCGAGATCGCGATGCATCCGGCTTCGCTCGCGGCGTCGGATTGGCTGGGAAAGAAGGCACGCACGGTGCTGGACGCGGCGGGCGCCCTCGAGCAAGGCACCTACGACGAGCGCATCTACACCGTCTTGCAGGCAGGCACCGCGCGGATGGGCAAGGACCCGAAGACGTCGGTCCTCGATGCGACCGGGCGTAGCCACGAGATCAAGAACCTCTACGTCGCCGACTCCAGCGGATTTCCCACCTCGTCCGGCGCGCCCTTCACGATGACGATCATGGCGAATGCGCTCCGCGTCGCGAGCAAGGTGATCGAGCGAGGGAAGAAGGGCGAGCTGTAGCTCTCTGTTTTTTCGCAGGCGATCTCGCGCCGCGCGCTCACTCGTCCCAAGCCGCTCGCAGCACCTCGGCCACCGCCTCGTACAACGCCTCGGGAATCTCGGTGCCGTTCTCCAGCTCGAAGAGCGCGCGCGCGACCGGGACGTCGCGGATGATGGGAATGCCGTAGAAGCGCGCGGTCTCGATCATGCGGGCGGCGAGCGCGCCGTCGCCCTTCGCGGTGAGCTGCGGAGCCTCTTCGTCGCCGCTCGTTCCGGCGTATTTCAAGGCGCAGGCGAGGTGCGTGGGGTTGACGACGAGGACCGTGGCATCACGCACCGCGGAGACCGCTTCGGCGGCGACGAGCTCGTGGTGGAGCTCTTCGCGTCGGCGTTTGAGCTCCGGGTCGCCTTCGCCTTCCTTGTGCTCACGCATCACTTCGTCGCGTGTCATGCGGAGGCGACCGAGCCAAAGTTGGCGGCCGACGAGGACGTCGACGACGGCGACGAGGGCAGCGAGGACCGCGGCCGAGACGACGATGCGCCTGGCGAATCGCATCGCCAGCTCGAGGGCCGACGCGGGACCGCCCGCGGCGACGTTGCTCCATCGGATCGATTCGTAGACGACGTTGCCGAGCATCCAGACGAGCGCGAGGAGGACGACGAGCCCGCGCGCGGCGCCCCAGATGCGGCTCTTGTCGACGAGGTTGCGCAGACCGGCGAAGGGATCGAGGCGGGAAGGATCGGGCGCGAGCCGTGAGGGCGAGAACGTGAGGCTGCCGGTGGCGAGCGCGGAGACGACGGCGAAGGCGATCAACGTGACCGCGAGCGGGGCCACCAGGGCGACCACCGAGAGACCGAGCGACCACGGATCGAGGCTGGAAACAGGCTGAAGATCATTCAGTGTGTGCGCGAGACGGCCGAGGAGCGCGCGGAGGATGGTCGGCACGAGGGCGAGCGCGGCGAAGAGACCGAGCGCCCCGGCGACGAGCGGCGCACGAGCGACGTCACCTTTGCCGCGCGCCTCGCGGAGCTTTTTTGCCGTGGGATCGTGCGTGCGCTCGGCCACGAGACGAAGCCTACGTCGATCCGTGAACGGGCGTCGCCGCGAGGACGTGCGTGCGGGCGGCGAAACCTGCGGCGACGATGGCGAGAGCCGCGGCGCGCAGCGTGGCGCCGGTGGTGCGGACGTCGTCGACGAGGAGGACGCGCGTCCCCATCGGGACGGTTCGTTCGCGGACCGTGAAGGCGCCGCGCACGGCTGTTGCGCGCGACGCGGCATCGAGCGTCGCGAGCTGAGGGGTATCGACGACGCGCGTGAGGAGGGTCGCGGAGAAGGGTCTTTGCAGCGCGGTGGCGACTGCGCGGGCGAGGAGTGCGGCTTGATCGAATCCACGCGCGCGAAATCGCGTCGGATGAAGGGGCACGGGGACGACCAAATCGACGAGCGCGCGGTCGGGGAGACCTTCGCGCACGAGCCGGCCGAGGGGGCGCGAGAGATCGGGCCTCTGCCCGTATTTGAAGCGGCGAATCGCGTCGGCGAGCGCGCCGCCGTAGCCGAACGAGGCGGTGACGCCGAGCGGGAGAAGTTCGGGCGGGGACAGCGAGCCGACACACGACGCGCAGAAGACCGCATCGCGATGGAGCCGGCCGTCGCACGCTGCGCAACGAGGCGGCGAGAGGAGCTCGAGGAAACGAACGCAGACGTGATCGAAGAGGTGATCGAGGACGTTGGGCACGCCGCCCCTCGACACGAGGGCGACTACGGTTTCGTGCTCCGCCGGAGAATCGTCCCTGCCGGCGCGGCGAGGATCCACGAGAAATGTCGGGCGCCGGGGAGCTCGGCGAGGTTCGCGCCGATCGGATCGAGGAAGGGCGTGCGCACGAGGAGCTCACGGGCGCCAAACGCCGAGGCCCGCTCGAAGGCTTCTCCGACGACCGCAAAGGCGCCGGCCACGCTCGCTTCGTCGTCGGGATCGGCGGCGAGCCGCGCGACCTCGGCACGAATCACCGGCGCGAAGGGCGCACCGAGCGGCGAGGTGACGAAATAAGCCGATGCGACGAGCCTGCCGGTGGCGTCACGGGCGATGATCTCTTCGCGCGCGCGACCGGGCTCGGAGCCGCGTTGGGCGTCGTCGAGCGCGATGCCGTCGGCGATGAGGCGCACGAGATCGGCACCGACGGAGGTGCTCGGCGGATCGAAGCGGGGATCGCCCCACGACCAGCGCCGCTGACGGGTGCGGTGATCGATCATCGTCAGCTCGCCGGCGTCACCCGGACGCGCCGTTCGCACGCTGATTCCCGGCGTTCGGGCGACGGGAGCGGAGAGGGCGGAGAGGCGCTCGAGGGTGCGGAAGCCGAGTCGATCGTAGAAGGCGAGCGCTTCGTTGCGGGCGAGCACTTCGGCGGACACGAGCGTGACGTCGCCGGCCCGTGCGCGAGAGCTGGCCGCTGCCTCACGGACGAGCGCGCCACCGAGGCCGTGTCCGCGCGCGTCTTGCGTGACGATGAGTGAACGGAGCTCGGCGATGTGCGGCGTGCGCGCGTGGAAGCCGAAGCGATCGAGGTAGACCTCGACCTGTCCGACGACGCGACCTTCGAGCTCGGCGACGAGGTGACCGAGCTTGCCCTCGAAGGGGCCGGTCGGTGCGCGGCGGCCGTCGCGGTGCGAGAGCTGACGTTCGAGGACGCCGCCGTACGCGGTCCACACCGTGTCTTCGCGCGCGGCAGGCATTCCACCGCGCAAATCGTGGTCGATCCACAACTCGCGGTGGAGGCGCAGGAGGGCCCCTGCGTCACGCGCGTCGACCGCGCGCACCCACGAGCCCAGTGCCTTTACGGCCACGACTCTCCCCACTCGGCCGTGGGTTCGACGAAGACCTCGTCGAGGACGAGACCATGCGCAGGCGCGGTGATGCCGAGGTCTTTGCGATCGAGCGATTCGATGGCGCGCGCGACGGCACCCGGAGCGAGCCGACCCTGCGCGACGTCGACCAAGGTGCCGGTGATGATGCGCACCATGTTGTGGAGGAAGGCGTTGCCTTCGATGACCAGCTCGACGAGACGCGCATCGCCCCGCACGCCCTCGACGAGCTCGGCGCGCGTGAGCGTACGGTGCGTCTCGAGGCGCGGATCGCTCGCGGTGCGGAAGGCCGCAAAATCGTGCGTGCCGAGCAAGGCGCTGGCTTCGGTGCGGGCGAGGTCGAGATCGAAGCGCCCACCGACACGCCACGCGACGTGCTCGAGGAGCGGATCGCGCACCGGGTCTCGGATCACCAAATATCGGTAGCGCTTTCCCAGTCGGGACGCTCGTGGCTCGTATCCACGGGGCACCACCCGCGCTCGACGCACCGCGACGTCCCGGGGAAGGTGGGCGTTGACGCCGAGGACCCAGCCTCGCGTCGGAATGTTCCGCTCGGGATCGAACGCCACGATCTGACCGCGCGAGTGGACGCCGGCATCGGTACGACTCGCGCCCCGAATCGTCTGCACGCTCGGATCGAGACAGCGAAGCGCCTGCAGGAGCTCGCCCGAAACGGTGCGCACGGAAGGTTGAGGCGCAAAGCCAGAGAGCTCGGCGCCGTCGTAGGCGACCGTGAGGAGAATGCTCGAAGTGACGCCGCCCGCGGGTGCGACGTCAGCCGGCGTCGTCGGCATCGGACGCGGCGGTGTCGGTGGCCGGCGTCGTGTCGGCAGGCGTCGTGTCGGTGCCGCTGTCGACCGGCGCCCCGTCGGGAACCGGCGTCGTGTCGGCGCCGCTGTCGGTCACCGGAACGATCGTGCCGAGCGGCTTGCAGTGACCGTTGTCGCACTTGCCACTCGGGCAACCGCTGTCGCGCCAACACGCGTCGCCGTTGCGTGCCATGCATTTGGTCTGCACGCACATGCTGCTCTCGCACTCGTCATCTTTGATGCAGTCCTCGCCGTTCTCGAACTTGTGCGGGATGACGCACGCCGGAGTTGCGATGACGACTACGCCCGCGATCAGCAAGGCCGCGCCGGCCAGCATGCGTGAGAGCGACATGCGGTGAGCATATCTCAGGTCTTCGAGAACTTGCGAAGGAGCAGCAAACGAGGGTCGGTCATTTCGAGAAATGCCGAGGCAGGCCCCTCACGTCCCACCCCGGAGCCCCGGACGCCGCCGTAGGGCATGGCGTCGGCCCGGAAGGTCGGCACGTCGTCATGGATGACGGCCCCCACCTCGAGCCGCTCGAAAGCACGAAGCACCCGGCCGACATCGCCCGTGAAAATGCCTGTTTGTAAGCCAAAACGAGCATCGTCGGCGCGATCGAGGGCCTCCTCGAAGGTGTCGTAAGGCGCGAGCACGGCGATGGGGCCGAAGAGCTCGTCGCGCATCGCCGCCGCGGCGGCTGGGACCTCTTCGAGGAAGAACGGCGCAAGCACACGTCGCTCGAAAGAAGCCGTGGTCGAGGCGCGCGCACCGCCGGCGAGGGCTTCGGCGATCACCCCGCGAAGGCGGCCCACCGCACGATCGTCGATGACCGGACCGACGAGCGTGCCCGCGTGGGACGGATTGCCGAGAGAGACCGCCGAGGCTGCGACGAAAAGCCGCATTCGTAGCTCGTCGTAGATGCGCCGCTGGATGAAGACGCGCTGAACGGAGATGCAGGATTGGCCGGCATACCCGAAGGCGCCGGAGACGATGCGTGCGGTCGCGCGTTCGAGATCGGCGTCGTCATGGACGATCACCGCAGCGTTGCCCCCGAGCTCGAGCGTGCATCGCTTCTCGGGACAGCGCGCGCGGAGAGCAAAACCGACGACGTCGCTGCCGGTGAAGGTGAGCATGCGCAGTCGTGCATCGTCGATGAGCGGCGCCGCGACCTCGTTCGACGCCGGTACGATCGAGAGCTGATCGCCCGCGAGACCGGCCTCACGAAGGATGCTCCCGAGCGCCAACGCGCTGAGCGGCGCTTGGGGAGCGGGCTTGAGCACGACCGGACATCCGGCAGCGATCGCCGGCGCCAATTTGTGTGCGACGAGGTTGAGCGGGAAATTGAAGGGTGTAATCGCCGCGATCGGTCCGAAGGCCACGCGTCGCACGATCGCCAGACGATCTTCGGCAGCCGCGAACGCCGAGAGCTCGAGCACCTCGCCTGCCGCCGTGCGCGCGACGTCGCGTGCAGCGGTCAAGGTGTCGACGCAACGCGCGGCCTCGACGAGCGCGAGATCGAGCGGCTTGCCCGCCTCGTCGCTGATGAGACGCGCGAGCGGCTGAACCCGCGCGGCGACGAGCGCGGCCGCTTTCTCCAACACCGCGATGGCGCGATGACGTGGCGGCGGCGCGCGACGATCACGCTCGAACGCGCGATGTGCGGCCTCGATGGCGCGCTCGACGTCGGCCGACGTGGCGACGGGCACGAGCCCGATTTCGCGATCGTCGAAGGGACTCTTCACCGGCCGAACCTCGCGCGCGACGTCGTCGCCGACGAGGAAGAGCGGAGGTCGGCGAAGGGCGAGATCGAGGTCGTTCATGGCGATTTGGCTCAATTCGCAGACGATTTCGCGTCTGTAGGCAGATGCCACTCTTCGCAATTCGCGTCGGGCGCCGAGGACGCATCCGGACGTTCGGGGCAATCGCAGGTGCGCATCTCGTGAGCAACGTAGCTCGCGCCGTCGAACCACGCGCGCACCTCGACCCGCGCCATGCCCGCGCACCCGTCGCGTTGGTCGATGGCGATCTCGACGAGGCCGTCGTGCACGTGAGGGAGTTGACGCGGCTTCACGCCGAAGAGCTCTCCGACGTGGCGAGCGCAGGTGCCGTGCGAGAGATAGAGCTCCCAAGTGCAGCCGCCGGAACCGCAGGAGGACGGGTGGGTGACGATGGGATCGAGGAGACCGTCACCGTCGAGATCGAGGTCTGCGTGGGTGAGGGCTTCGTCGGGGGCGGAGAGACGGGCGAGGGCGTCGTCGACGGCGAGGAGGCAGGGGGCCGATGGAGGCTTGTTTTGTGCGGGATGCGGGGGTGGTGGGGATGTCGAGGTGCAGGCGCTGAGGGCGAGGATGCAGAGCGCGCGCATGGCACGGAGGGTGTGGCTGCAAGAGCGGGACGTCGATGCGCAGGCGCGGGCGGTCTCAGTCGAGCTCGTTCTCCAACACCGCCTTCGCCTTCACCCGTGCGCTGGCGGCGTCGATGACGACGGGATCCGCGCCGAGCGTCCGCGCGCGTTCGAGTGCCGCGAGGGAGCCCTCGCGATCGTAGGCGACCGAGAGAAGCCGGGCTTCCCGCAACGCCGAAGCACGGAGGGCGCGACGAATGGGATCGTCGGGAGCGTCGGTGAGGGTCGCGAGGACGAAGCGGAGGCGGCGCTCGATCGCCGTGCGGTGGAGACGTCGATCGCTCGGATCGATGCGCTCGAGAGCGACGAGCAGGGCCTCGCCGGTGGCATCGACGTGGCGCGCGAGACCGAGGAGACGCGCCGCGGGCAAGGTCGAGAACAGGGGCACTTGCTGCGTCAGTGGAGAGACGTCGGCTTCGGCGAGGACGCCGTTCGAGAGGTAGCCGCGCAAGAGGACGTTCGCCTGAGGAAATGCGGCGATCGTGAGCGTGGTCGTCCGTGCGCTGCCGCCGAAGAGGAGGTTGCCCAAGGGAAGGAGGCGCGCGTCGGGTCGCAGGCCGAGGCCCGCACGCGCGCGGGTGAAGGCGATCACGGACTCGTCGTCTTCGGTCGCGATGACCACTCGTGCCGGCGCAGCGCCGAGCGTGGCGATGGGCGCGAAGGCCCGCGCGGCACCGACGTCGACGCTGACGTGACGGCTTCGAATCTCTTCTTCGACCGCCCGCGCCGACCAACCGACCGCCAACGCCGGAACGATCCACGCGAGCGCGCGAGCAGCTCCCGCACGTGAGCTCGCGTTCTCGTTTTCCCGCGGCGCCATCGCGCGATCGACGGCGATGTGCAGCGCACCGAGCGCCGCCGCCGCCGTCGGGAGGAGCACCACCACCACCAATGCCGGTCCGCCTTCGGCGCGCGTCACGAGCGTCGTCACGACACCGAGCGCAGCGACGAGCGCGCTCGCACGATCGTCTGCAGCGAGCTGCTTGCCCGCCACCAAGAGCGCCGCTCCCGCGAGAATCGGCGTCGCCCACGCCGCGCGCACCATCGTCGAACCCTCGAGCAGCGGTCCCCGGGCGGTCGCGAACGGACCTTCGTGCCAGGCTCGCCCAAGGACGCACCAAGCCGCACGATCGCGCACGGCGAGAAAGGCGACGAGCACCACGAGCGTCGGCAGAAACAGCCACGCCCCCGCCCACAGCGTCGATTTGAGCTCCTTTTTCGCTAGAATCGCCATCGCCATCGCGAGCGCACCGAGGCCGGCCGGGGCCAGCAGCGGCGCACACCACGCCGCGAAGGCGAACGCTGCGAGCGCCGAGGGAAGCGCGAGTGGCCGACGCTTCGTCCCCACCGCGACCGCGAAGAGCGCGAGCTCGACTCCGATCACGGTCATCGACGTCGCCACCGCCGCCCGCGAAAGAATCGCCCCCGCGAGCGCTCCCATCGCCAACGCAATCGCCGTCGCCGCACCCCGCCCACTCGCCGACGGCGTCCGCCCCGCCCGACGCATCACGAGAAACGAAGCCAACGCCCCAGGGATCGAGAGCCCAATCGCCGCCCGCAGCTCGAGATCACCGAACGGCAACAACGTGAAGATCGGCGCCAATACCTGCGCGAGAGGAGGCCCCCCCGCGTGATCGCTCCCCATCGTCAGCCCGAGCGCCAACTCCCGCGCACTGGCCTTCGTCATCGGCGCGCCACCGACGATGGCGAGGAGAATTGGAGTGAGCGCGACGAGAGAGACCCACGAGGGCAGCTCGTGGGGAGGGTTGTGGGGAGGGTTGTGGGAAGGGTTGTGGGGAGGAGAAGACGGGGAGGCCACAGCAGTTGCCAACTAGCCGAGGCGGGCACCGCGGGCCAACACCCGCGCCCACGCCCCGCACCCGCCCCGCACCCGCGCCCTCACGGCGCAAACGAACAAGCCCCCGTGTCCTTCCCCGTCAGCGGATCCTTACACGGCGCGCACTTCATCCCATCCGGACACGCCCCCTTCCCCAAAAGCGAATTCATCCCGTTGATGCACTCCGGCATGCAGACGCCGGGACCCGCCGACAGAATGAACGCCAGCGACGCGGTGCAATCGATGTGCGTCCAGGTCTTGCTCAAGAAGACGTCGGGCACGCACAAGTCGCCGACGCCGGCCGGGCAGCTGTCTTCCTTCAGCGAGCTCGCCGAGGCGGGAGGTACCGACGCGCCCGGCACGCACGTTCCACGATCTTTGCAGCACTTGGGGAGCGGCTTCGGGGCTTCGGTGGGGCCTTTATCGCAGCTCAGACGACAGGCGCCGGTCTCGGCGAGCGTGAAGGGGTCGAAGCACGGGACGCATCGCTCGGTGAGCGCGCACGTGGCTTGCGGCAACGACGCGGCCTGCACGGCGACGTCGGGGAGGCACGTCGAGAGACAACGACCTTCGGCGCTCCCGACCGAGGCGCACTTGGCAGGAATGAAGTCGCCGCCGGACGCGATCAAGGTGTCGGGCACGCAGAGGCCGGTCGCGTCGGCGCTGCACGCTGCGAGCTTCGAGGCCACGGCTCCAGGTACGGCGCCCTTCGGCACGCAGTGACTGTCGCCGCACTGACAGCTCGGCAATTTGGTCGGATCGAGCACCGGCGGGCCAGTGTGCGGGCAAGGTGCAGGTCCGGTGTCGACGGGGCCGGAGGGCGCGTCGCTCACGCCGGCGTCTTCACCGTTGCAGTGACCGGCGAGCTCGCAGACGCCCGTCGGCTTCTTGTCGAGCGGACTGATGCAGGGCACGCATTTCTCGTCGTCGCCGCAGACGTCTTGTAGGAGCAGCCCTTCCTTCTCCTTCACCTGCGGCACGCAGAGCGAGACGCAGCGACCGTCGCCGCCGAACGCCGTGCACTTCTTCGGCGTGAAGACGCCGCCGGTCTTGATGAAGTCGTCGGGCACGCACACCGACGAGCCATCGCTGCATTTGTCGAGGATCGACTGCAGTTGATCGGGCACCTTGCTGCCGACGACGCAGTGCGAATTTCCGGGATGATCAGGGCAACACGAGGGAAGGGTCGTCGGATCGATCGGCTTGCCGAGAGGGCCTTCGCATGCACCCGGCTCGGGCGAATGACCACCGCCACCGCCGCCACCACCATCGGGGTACTTGCCTCCACCATCGGTGGTGAGCTGATCGTCACCGTCGTCGATCGCACCGTTCGCCGGCGAGCACGCCGCGCCGGGGCCGAGAAGTAGGAAGCCGAGCGGCGCGGCGAATCGAAGTGCGAGGTGAGCGGCCATCGCGTCGTCTTCCGCAAAGAGCGGGCCGACGCGCAAATGCCGTCACAACCCGCGCAATCGCTCGATCGCATGGGCAGGTTGCGCAGGCTCGGAGCAGCGTGGACCCGCGGAGAACAGGCGAGTTGTGCAATCGCCTGGGCGTCAGATCGACGTGACGTCGACCTCGACACCGTTGAGGTTGGCGGTGCCGGCGAAGGTGTCGATGGCCTTCTCGTCGGTGAGATCGTTGGCGCTGACGCCGCCGAGCTCGACGGCGACGCCGAGCTTCACGCCCGCGCCGCGACGATGTCCGTAGCCGTGCGGAAGGGAGACGACGCCGGGCATCACCTCGTCGGTGACCTCGAGCGGCACCTCGAGTCGACCGACGCGCGAAGTGACGCGGACGACGGCACCGCTGGCGAGGCCACGCCCTTCGGCATCGGTCGGGTGCATGCGCAACGTGCAGCGATCGCGACCCTTCACGAGCCGCGCGCTGTTGTGCAGCCAGGAGTTGTTGCTTCGAAGCTCGCGGCGGCCGATCAACGTCAGCGCGCGCGTTCGGTGACGTCCGAGCTTGGCCGCGAGACGCTCGACGTCGGCGACCAGCTGAGGCGGCGCGAGCCTGATTTTCTTGCTCTTGGTGCGGAGAATGGCCGTGAGTCGACCCGCTTCGAGCGGGCCGAGATCGATGCCGTGCTTGGCGCGTTTGACGACGTCGAGGCCGAGCTCTTTTCCATACGGTCCCGTACGGAGGAGCAGCGCGAGGATGCGCTCCGGCGTCGCGGCGGCGAGCGCGAGCTTCGTCAGCGGACCGAGGACCGCGCGAGGGACGGGGCCTCCGGCGAGGCGCACCGAGAGCTCTCGGTAGATCTCCCAGTCGTGCCTTTGATGCGGAGCGCGCGGCACCATCGCCGGCGACCACTTGGCGGCGTTGCGAAGGCCGACTGCATGGAGCACGATGTCGTAGTGATCGCGTTCGAGCGCGAACGTCGGCGGCAAGATGTAGTGCGCATGTCGTGACGTCTCATTGCGGTAGATGTCGATCGAGACCATCAGCTCGAGGCTGGCGAACGCACGTTCGAGGCGCGCGCCATTGGGCGTCGAGAGGACTGGATTTCCCGACGAAGTGAGGAGCGCGCGAATCCTCGGCACGCCACCGGGCTTCTTCGGCGCGACGTCCTCGGGGGTGTCGATCTCTTCGGCGAGCGCGGCGACGGGGAGCTCGTCGCTCCACTCGGGAAGCCCACGCACGCGCGAGTGATAGGTGCCGTGATGTCCGCGGAGGCGCGCGACGTCGGCGAGCCCGATCAGATCGGCGGCAGGCGTCGTGAACATCGCCCCGCCGACGCGATCGAGGTTGCCGGTGACGACGTTGACGACGTCGATGAGCCAGGTGGCGAGCGCCCCGAACTCTTGCGCCGAGACGCCCATGCGCCCGTAGGCGACCGCCGCATCGGCCGCGGCGAATTCACGCGCGAGGCGACGAACGGTGTCGGGCGTGATGCCGGTCTCGGGCGCGACTTTTTCCGGGGTGAATCGAGCCGCGAGCGCGCGTAGCGTCTCTTCGCCGGAGGTGCGCGCGGAGAGGTGTCGCGGCTTCGTCAGCCCTTCGCTGAAGAGCACGTGGAGGAAGGCGAGGAGAAAAAACGCGTCGCCGCCCGGCCTGATGAAGCAGTGCTCGTCGGCGACCTCGGCCGTCTCGCTGCGGCGTGGATCGATGACCACCAGACGCCCGCCCCGCGCGCGCAGCTCGGCGAGGCGCCTCCCCATCCCCGGCGCGCTCATCAGGCTCCCGTTCGAAACCAAAGGATTGGCACCGATGACGAGGAAATGGCGGGTGCGATCGACGTCGGGAATCGGCAGCGCCGCTTGCGTGCCGAAGAGGAGCCAGCTGACGAGCATGCGCGGCAGGTTGTCGGTCGACTGCGACGAATAGCGCGCACGAGTGCCGACCGCCGCGGGGAAGACTCCCATCGCGTAGATCGCCGCGGCGTAGTTGTGGGCGATCGGATTACCGACGTAGTGGGCGATCGCGTCGGCGCCGTGACGTTCGCGAATCTCGCGCAGCCGGGCGCCGATCTCGTCGAACGCCTCGTCCCAACCGATCTCCACGAACTCGTCACCGACCTTTTTCAGAGGTCGCTGCAGACGATCGGGGTCGTGGTGGACGTCGGCGAGCGCCACCGCCTTCGGGCAGATGTAACCCTTGCTCACCGGATCTTCACGATCGCCGCGCACCGAGAGCACGCGCGCGCCTTCGTGCTCGATCTCGACGCCACAGATGGCCTCGCAGAGGTGACACGCGCGATGGTGAACCGCCATGCTCGAAGCTTACCGCGGAGTGACTCGTCTGCCCGGCGATAGCTCGCGCGCCCTGCACGTGCGATGGAGGTCGCATGCTCCACACCCACCTGGTCCGTGACGTACGAGAGGTCGCCGCGCCGGCGTCCGAAGTCTTCGCGCTCCTCGCCGACGTCGAGCGTTGGCCGTCGTGGTGCACCGGCATCCAGTCGGCGCGTCGGCTCGGGCGCGGTCCCTTGCGGGTCGGCTCGTCGATCCTCTACGTACCGCGTTTCGTGCCCATTCCGATCGCCGCACGCGTCCTCGGCTTCGAACGAGATCGCGTCTTCTCGTGGGGTCTGCGCACGCCGATCGCGTCGATGATCCACGGCTTCTCGGTCGAGCCGATCGACGAGCGAACCTGCGTCGTGCGGCAGAGCGAGTTCGCCGAGGACCTGCTGGCGATCGCCGCGCGGCCCCTTCGTCGGGCGATTCACGCCTTCGATCGTGCGTGGTCGGCCGATCTCGAGCGACACTTTGCCCGCGATCGCTGAGCGTATTCTCCGCGCATACGTTTTTTCCGCTCCTCGCGTGCGCTCGCGCGGCGCGAAGGGTACGAATGGGCGATGCGCTTGCTTCGCTCGTCACTCTTCGGCGCTCTTTCTGGAGCGCTGTTCGTGTTCGGTACGTTGGGCTGTGGAGACTCGCTCGGCACCGACGCGCCCGACGTCGGCGCGGACACGCTCGCGGGAAGCGACACTGCAGGCGCCAGCGATGCCGACGTAGGCAGCGACGTCGGCACCTGCCTCGTCGACGTCCCGGCGTCGACCGGCACTATTCTCACCGATCGCGGCGCGGTCACCGGCGCGCACGGCGGCAAGAGCTGGTCGTACAAGAACATCCCCTACGCCGCGCCACCCGTCGGTCCGCTGAGGTGGAAGCCGCCGCAGCCGGCCGCGTGTTGGAAAGGCGCCCGCGACGGCACGGCGTGGGGAGCTCTCTGTCCTCAAAGCGACGCCGCCGGCACCGCGCCCGTCACCGGCACCGAAGACTGCTTGCAGCTCAACGTCTGGGTCCCCGACGGCGCCAAGGGCCCACTTCCGATCATGGTCTTCATCCATGGCGGTGGACATCAGGTCGGCTCGGCGGTCGAGCTCACGGCCGGCGTACGCATCTACGACGGCGCGTCGATCGCCGAGTCGGGCAACGTCGCCGTCGTCACCCTCAACTATCGCCTCGGCCCGCTCGGCTTCCTCGCCCACCCGCTCCTCGACGCCGAGGATGCGCATGAATCGTCTGGAAATTACGGCGGTCTGGATCAAGTGGCGGCGCTCGCGTGGGTGCAGCGCAACGCGGCGGCCATCGGCGGTGACCCGAGCAAGGTGACCATCTTCGGCGAGTCGGCGGGCGGCGTCGCGGTCTGCGCGCTCCTCGCATCACCGCTGGCGAAGGGCCTCTTCAGCGCGGCGATCCTCGAGAGCGGCGGCTGCGTGGCGAAGAAGCAAGCCGACGCCGAAGCGCTCGGTGCCAAGGTGGTGACCGCCGCCAAGTGCGACGGCGCCGCCGACGTGCTCGCGTGTCTGCGCGCGCTGCCCGCTGCCGGCGTCGTCACGGCCTATCCACTTCCGGTCGACGTCGCCGGCCTCTCGCCTGGGTACGACGCGGTCGTCGACGGCTATTTCCTCGGAGGCGCGCCGCTCGACGTCATCGCCGCCGGCGGGCACAACCACGTACCGACGATCCTCGGCACCAACGCCGACGAGACGAGCAAGACAGTTCCCTTGCCGACCACCGCCGTCGACGCCGATTACCAGAAGGCCGTCGTCGCGCTCGTCGGGCCTACGCTCTCCGACAAGGTCCTCGCGCAGTATCCATCGACGGATTATGCAACGCCGTGGAACGCCTACGTCGCGCTCACGACCGACGCCAAGTTCGTCTGCCCGACGCGTCGCAACCTCGGCGCGCTCCGCGACGGACAAGACGAGCCGGTCTATCGCTACCAATTCGCCCACCCCCTCGACAACGCGCCGAAGCAGAAGATCTACGGCGCGTGGCACGGCGTCGAGCTGCTCTATCTCTTCGACGATTTGACGATCGCCGGCTACGCGCCGAGCGACGCCGAGAAGGCCATCGGCGCGGCGATGCGTGGGTATTGGTCGAGCTTCGCCGCCACCGGGACGCCGAGCTTGGCGACGAAGTGGCCAGAGTGGGACGAGAAGGACACCTTCCTTCGCTTCGACTCGACCATCGCCACCGCGGTCTCGCTGCGGAGCAAGCAGTGCGATTTCTGGGACACGCTCGTGAAGTGAGAACGAGCAAGCCGCGCTAGTCTCGTTTCGCTCGGGCGCCGGACTAACTCAGCCCGCGCACGCACTCCGCGATGCGTTGCTCGAGGAACGTGCGCTCGGCTTCGTTGTGGGTGCAATCGAGCGCCTCGCGGTACGCCGCCGCGGCTTCGTCCATTCGCCCGAGTCGCCGGAGGAAATCGGCGCGCGTCGAGGGGAGATGGTGATAGCCACGCAGCGCCGGATCACGTTCGAGCGGGGCGAGCGCGAGGAGTCCGGCCTCTGGTCCGTCGGCCATCGCCACCGCCACCGCGCGATTGAGCTCCACCACCGGCGAGGGCGCGACCGCCATCAGCGCGTCGTAGACGCTGACGATGCGGCGGAAGTCGGTCGTCTCCCAGGTCGGTGCGACGGCATGACAAGCGGCGATTTCGGCCTGCAAAGCATAGCTTCCCAATGGACCAAGGGTGCGTGCACGGACGAGCGCGGCGAGCCCTCGCTCGATGCGAAGGCGTGACCAGAGGCTGCGATTCTGATCGGGAAGCAGCACCAGCTCCCCGCGCTCGTCGACCCGTGCCGGCGTGCGCGCGGCCTGCAGCTCCATGAGCGCGAGCAGCCCGAGCACGTCGCCTTCGCCCGGCATCAGCTCGAGGACGAGGCCAGCGAGACGAATCGCTTCGTCACACAGCGATTCACGGACGAGCGCGCTGCCGCCATGCGCGGTGTAGCCCTCGTTGAAGACCAGATAGACGACCTCGAGCACCGACGCGACGCGGGGCAAGAGCTCTGGACCCTCGGGGACTTCGTACGGAATGCGCTCGTCGGCGATGAGCTTCTTCGCGCGGACGATGCGTTGCGCGACGGTCGGCTCGGGCACGAGAAACGCGCGAGCGATCTCGCCGGTGGTGAGCCCGGCGACGAGGCGCAGCGTGAGGGCGACGCGTCCTTCGGAGGGGATCGACGGATGACAACAGGTGAAGACGAGCCGGAGTCGATCGTCGGGGATTCGTCGGGCGAGATCTTCCGGGGACGGGGCCATGCGCGCGCCCTCCTCCGCGAGCTCTCCCTCGCTGCCAGCAACGACGCGGCGATGCCGCAGATGATCGAGCGCGCGCCTTCTCGCCGCCACCATCGCCCACGCGCCGACGTTCTCGGGCACGCCGTGCTCGCGGAAGTGTTGGAGCGCGACGAGGAGCGTCTCTTGGACGATCTCTTCGGCGACGTCGAGGTCTCGGACGATGCGCTGCACCGAGGCGCAGAGGCGCGCCGACTCACGACGGAAGAGCTCGAGCACGGGCGCGTCGGCAAAATCCGGCACGCCCGAGCTTGATCAGTTGGCGAAGCGGACGCAAGTCCGCATCCAGGGGCCCCGGCGACGGCCGGGGATGTGATCATCTAGTTCGAAATCGGAGCGACAGTCTCATTTCGACAAGTTCACATCTCGTGAATCGGACGAACCTCGATGGTGCCGGTCTTGGCACCAGGGCACTTCGCGCCCCACTCGATGGCCTCTTCGCGCGTCTTCGCCTCGATGAGGAAGAAGCCGCCGAGGACCTCTTTCGTCTCGGCGAACGGACCGTCGACCACCGAGCGCTTGCCGCCGCGGAGGGTGACACGCGCCGCGGTGTTCTCGGTCTGCAACCGCTGCCCCCCGATGTGCGCACCGGCAGCCTTCATGTCCGCGAAATACGCGCCGTACTCCTTCAGCATCTCGGCCTGCACTTCGGGGGTCGGAACGGACTTCGGCTCGTGAATGAGGATGGCGTATTTCATCGCAGCGACTCCTTGTGGTGGACCCGACGATCGGGCCTTCCCCCTGACGACGGGCTGGCCTCCGCGAATTCGACACGGCGGCGAAAAAAAATCCGAGTACCTTCCCAGTTCGGCGAGGCGAGTCGGGTCCTCCCCAGCGTACGAGGGAAAATCGTGGAAATCGTCTCGAATTTCGACGGTGGGGCCATCGAGGTGATCGAGCTCCGTGAGAACGGCGAGCTCGATCTCGCCCTCCGTCACGACACCAATGCGCCCGACTTCCGCCAGTGGTTCTGCTTCCAGCTCCTGGGCGCTCGCGGGAAGGCGTGCAAGCTCAGCATCGTCAACGCCGGCCAGGCGACCTACCCCGACGCCTTCGAGGACTACCGCGCCTGCGCCTCGTACGACGGCCGTCGCTGGTTCCGGGTGCCGACGAGCTTCGACGGCGAGCGGCTCGTCATCGAGCACACCCCGCGCACGATGACCGTCACCTACGCGTACTTCGCGCCCTTCTCCTTCGAGCGGCACCAGAAGCTGCTGAAGCGTGCGCGGCGAGCTCCGTGGGCGATGGTCCGTGAGCTCGGCCGCAGCGTCGAAGACCGTCCGATCAGCCTCGTCGTCGTCGGGGAAGAGAGCGAAGACAAGCTCTCGATCTGGGTCATCGCGCGCCAACATCCCGGCGAGACCATGGCCGAGTGGTTCATGGAAGGGCTCCTCGATCGCCTCCTCGACGAAGACGAGCCGCTCCTTCAGTCGCTCCTCGGGCGCGCCGTCTTCTACCTCGTTCCGAGCATGAATCCCGATGGTGGCGTCCACGGGAACCTGCGCGCGAACGCCGCCGGAATGAACCTCAACCGCGCCTGGCTGGAGCCGACCGCCGAGACCTCGCCCGAGGTCCTCTGCGTGCGCGAAGAGATGGAGCGCATCGGCGTCGATCTCTTCCTCGACGTCCACGGTGACGAGCGCAACCCCTACTGCTTCCTCGCCGGCTGCGAGGGCAATCCCAGCTACGGCGAGCGCCTCCGCTTCCTCGAAAACCTCTTCGAGCAAAGCCTCCTCGAGCACAACTCCGATTTCCAAGACGAGTATGGCTACGACCGCGACGAGCCCGGCGGCGGCGATCTACGAACTGCCGGCAACTGGGTCGGCGAGCGCTTCGATTGTCTCGCGTACACCGTCGAGATGCCCTTCAAAGACAACGCCAACGCGCCCGACGAAGAGAACGGGTGGTCACCGGAGAGGTCGATGCACCTCGGGCACTCGGCGCTCGATGCCATCGTCGATTCGCTCGATGCATTGAGAGGCGATGCAGTTTTCGATGGCGAGCAGACGCAGGAGAGTCAGGTCTCGGAAGACGGCTGACGCGTACGCGAGCGCGTCAGGGCGCCTCAGGGAATGAGCAGGAGCTTGCCCACGACTTTGCCGCTCTTCGAACGAACATGCGCTTTTTCCGCGTCGGCGAGGGGGAAGCGCTCTTCGATGAGGCAGCTGAGTTCTCCGGCTGCGAGCATCGCCACGAGCGGCTCCAAGTGCGCGCGCGTCGGCTTGCCGAGGACGGCGTGGACGCTCGGGCGAAAGAGGAGCGAGGGATAGTCGGCCGGCCTCACGACAACGAGGCCGACGCGGCCGCGGGGCGCGAGGAGAGCGCGGCAACGAGGGAGCGCGTACGTCGCGGTGCCGACCGCGTGGAGGATGAAGTCGAAGGGAGCATGAGCCCGCGCCGTGTCGAGGGCGTCCGCTTTTCGATAGTCGATGGCGGTCGCGCCCATGCGTTCGACGAGCGCGACGTTGGCGGTGGAGCAAACACCGAAGACCTCGGCGCCGAGCGCGCGAGCGAGCTGGATGCCGGCGAGACCGACGCCGCCCGAGGCGCCGAGGATCAAGACCTTGGCGTTGCGTTCGGGATCGATGGGATCGATGGGACCGATGTGATCGATGTGATCGATGTGACCGATGTGACCGATGCGGCCGATTTCGCGGAGGGCGCGCGCGGCGGTGACGTAGGGGACAGGCAGGCAGGCGGCGTCGTCGAAGCTGACTTCTGCCGGAAGGATCGCGCATTGATCGGATTGGACGATCACTTCGTCGGCGTAACTTCCCCTCTGGCCGCGCGCGAAGTTGGTGCCTCCGACGACCCGCGCGCCGACCGCGAGATCGCCAGATTGCGCGCCGATCTCCACGATTTCGCCGGCGAAATCGACGCCGACGACGAGAGGCCCCGAGGGACCGAGCAGCCGATGCGCGAGACGGAGCGGACCTCCGCTGCGCATCTTCCAATCGACCGGATTCACGCCGATGGCGCGCACGCGCACGCGCACTTCGCGGGGTCGCAAGGGCCGCGCGGGGAGCTCGATCAGCTCGAGCGGAACGTCGCCCGAGGCCGAGGTGGCGACGTGCATCACCTGGTCACCGGGTCACCGGATCACCCGATGAGCGCTTCGAGCGAGCGCGCGATGACGTCGGCCGATTTGAAATTCGGCAGGCGGGCGACGACGCGACCGGCGGGCGAGAGGACGTAGCAACCGACCTGTCCGGAGTGTTGGAGGAAGTGCGCGACCTTGGCGCCCGAGGAGCTCAGCGTGTCGACGCGGAGCTGGAAGCAGCGATCGAGGAGCGCGGCGACCTGCGGCTGTGCCAGCTCGTCGTCTTGCGCGCGCGCGTGCGGACACTGGCCCGCGAAGAGGAACGCGAAGAGGAAGCGCGAGTCGGTCTCGGCGCGCTCGAGCGCTTCGAGCAAGATCGGCGGCGCAGGAGGCGGCGGGGTCGAGGTGCGACGTGGCGTCATCGCCTGGCGCTCGGTACGACCGGTGCGATAGCGAAGGATCAAATCGTTCGACCCGTCGTCGGCGAAGACGACCTCTTCCAAAATTTCGCCGTCCTCGAGGCCGCCTTCGACCTCGTACCAGCGATGGAAGGTCTCGATGGGGCGTTTGCTCGCGACGTCCCACACCTGGATGGCCCACTGCAGTTCGCCGTCGTCGGAGTCACCGGCGCCGCGCGCGATCCACCAAGCGAGCGCCCGTTGGCCGCCGGTGCTCCAAACTTTTTTCTCGTCGGGGACGCTGCTCCAGTCGCTCACGGCCACTCCTCGTCCCCCTGCACGGCCTCGAATCACGTTTCGCGAATGTAACGCGCACGCGCCGCTTCCGGCGGAGGATCTCGCGCCGACCGTCACGGCTGCATTCGCGGGTCCCACCCCGTGGCCAAGCCCTCGTCGAGCGCATCGAGCGCGCCCATCGCCTCGGCGTCGAGCGTGAAGTCGAAAATGGCAGCGTTTTCCGCGATGCGTTCGCGCTTCGTCGACTTCGGGAGCACGACTGCCTCACTCTGGATGCCCCAGCGGAGGAGCACTTGGGCAGGCGTTCGCGCCGCCTGTTTCGCCACTTGCACCACCACGGGGTGGTCGAGCTTGGTCCCGTGGGTGAGTGGGCTGTAAGCCTGGACGACGATGCCGTGCTTCTTGCAGGTCGCGCGCGCTTCGCGTTGTTGGAGGAACGGCGTCATCTCGAACTGATCGACCGCGGGCACCACCTTGGCGTGCGCGATCAGCTCTTCGAGGTGCGACGTGAGAAAATTGCTGACGCCGATGGCGCGGCATTTCCCGTCGGATTGGAGCTTCTCGAGCGCGCGCCAGGACTCGAGGCGCTTGCCGGCGACGGGCCAGTGCAAGAGATAGAGATCGACGTACTCGAGGTCGAGCCGCGCGAGGCTGGCGTCGCATGCACGGAGCGCGCTGTCGTGACCTTGATCGTCGTTCCAGAGCTTGGTGGTGACGAAGATCTCCTCGCGAGGTACGCCGCTCTCTCGCACGGCGATACCGACGTCCTTCTCGTTGCCGTAGATGCGCGCGGTGTCGATGTGGCGATATCCGAGCTCGAGGGCCGCGCGCACGGCACCTTGCGTTCCTTCACCCCGCGGGGACTGCCACACGCCGAGCCCGACCTCGGGCATGGTGCGGCCGTTGTTCATCTTGCGGACGGGGTGCGTAGTCATGGAGGCCTCAGGCAGTGGAGGGTGGAGTCGCCGGCTCGCTTCGCAGATGATGCCGCACGAGAGGTATCGGTGACGAGCGAACACGACGAAGACACGCCTTGGCTCATCCTGGTCGGCAGCGACGCCGAGGTGCACGGGGTCGACGGCGCACCCGCCGAGTGGATCGGACAGCGGCTCGACACGCTCGCAGCCGCGCCGAGCACGCTTCGCACGGCGGCGCGATCGCTCGTCGCCGAAGGGCATGGTCACGTGGAACCGCTGCTCACGCGCGCCATTCCCGCTGCCGTCGATCATCCGCGGGTGACGCTGGTGATGTCGCAATCGGTGCCCGTGCGTCGCCGCGAGACCGAGCTGCGGGTGCTCTTCCAGCACGCGCTCAGCGCGCTCGGCCGGCAGGCGGCGGCGCTCGAGGTCGACCTTCGTCTGGAGGTCGCTCCGCGGGTACCGACGCATGCGGTCGTCGATCCGGAGAAGCTCGCGTGGATCGTCTCCTCGCTGATCGGCAACTCGCTCCGCCACGTCAAGCGCGGGACACGCAGCCTTCCCGGAGGGAGCGTCGTCGTCCAGGTCGGCTTCGATCGCGCGTCGAGCATGTTGCGCGTCGAGGTCTCCGACGACGGACCGGGCATCGCCAAGGAGATTGCCGCGAACCTCTTTCGTCGATCGGTCGATTCACCGCAGGCCCTCGGACTCGCGCTCACCTTGGTGCGCGACGTCGTCACCGCGCACGGCGGCGCGCTCCATCTCGAGACGTCGACCGACGCTGCCGATCACGGCACGACGGTGACCTTGCGCGTGCCCATCCTCGGTCCGCCGCCGAGCTCACGCCCAGGCCCCCCGAGCTCTGCGCCGGCTAGCGCGAAAAGCTCCATTTCAGGGCGATCGGAGTGATGACGGTGGTGAGTACGACGACGATCACCAGCGCCGAGTAGCTCGAGGCATCGAGCAGCGTGCCGCTGGCAGTGGCGACGGTGAGGCCGAGCCCGGCGAAGACGAGGCTGACTTCGCCGCGCGGCATCATCCCGAAGGAGACGGCGAGTCGATTGCTTCCGCGTGGGGCGCCGAGCCCGCAGACGAGCTTGCCTACGATGGCGGCGACGCCGAGGCCGAGCGCCAAGAGCAACGTGCGCCCATGAAGGAACGAGCGCACGTCGGTGCGGAGACCGAGGAGGACGAAGAAGATCGGCACGAGCAGCGCGGAGATGGGCTCGACCTCTTGATCGAGCGCGCGATCGCCGCGGGCGACGAAGGGAGCCGAGTGCACCTCGGTGAGCACGAGGCCGGCGAGGAATGCGCCGACGATCGGCGAGAGGCCGACGAGCTCGGCGCTCCAGGAGACGAGAAAGCAGAAGGAGAGGCCGGCGACGACGAGCGAGCCGCGCGTTTGCAGACGCGAAACGAGCCGGAAAATGCGTGGCGTGACCCATGAGCCGACGGCGACGGTGACCACGAGATAGAGCACCACCTTGCCGATCATCAGCACGGTCGGGAGCCATGCGCCGCCCGTGCCCGGCGCTCGGGTCGCAGCGCCAGTGACGAGGGCGAGGGCGACGAGGGCGATGATGTCGTCGATGACCGCGGCGCCGATCACGGTGCGCGCCTCGACGCCTCGGCTGAGACCGAGATCTTTGAGCACGCGCGCGCCGATGCCGACGCTGGTGGCGGCGATGGCGCAGCCGATGAAGGCGTGGGCGAGCGTCGGCGCGCTCGGGAGCAAGAGCCGCGCGGTGACGAATCCGAGAGCGAAGGTGACGACGCTGCCGAGGACGGCGACGCGACCGGCCGCGACGCCGACGCGCAAGACGTCGCCGACGTTCGACTCGAGACCGACTTCGAAGAGCAAGAGGATGGCGCCGAGTCGCGCGAACATGTCGAGCGTCGGGTCGGCGCCGAGCCCATGGAAAAATTGCCCGGGGATCGCGCCGAGGAGCATGCCGACGAGCAGCTCGCCGAGCACCTGCGGTTGACCGAATCGGCTCGCCAATTCTCCCGCGGCGCGCGCGGCGAGCAGGAGCACACCGAGCCCGAGCGCCACGTGGGCGACCGGGTCGGCGGTCACCGAGGTGAGCGACGCGAGCGACGAGAACACTGCGGAGAAGAAAGCGCGGCGGCGTCGCGAACGCCAGCGAGATCGGTGTAGCTTGTCCGGATGCGCGTCCTCGTCCTCGGTGGCACGGGCTTCGTCGGTCGCTACGTCGTCGAGGGCGCGCTCGCCCGCGGACACGCGGTCACCGTCTTCCATCGCGGCCGCTCCAATCCAGGCCTATTTCCGCAGGCCGAGCACCTCATCGGCGATCGCGAGGCCGATTTGTCCCCGCTCGCCGGGCGCATCTTCGACGCGGTCTTCGACACCACCGGATTCGAAGTCCGCCACGTGCGCTCCGCGGCGGCGACGCTCGCGCACCCCGAGCTCCAGTACGTCTTCGTCTCCAGCATCTCGGTCTACGCAGAGCTCGCGCACCTCGACGAATCGGGCCCGCTCCGCACCACCGACGACGCCGAGAACGCGATCCTCACGCTCGCCAACTACGGCGCGCTCAAAGCTGCGTGCGAAGCCGCCATCGACGAAGAGCTCGGCCGGCCGGCCTTGCACGTGCGCGCTGGGCTCATCCTCGGACCGCACGATTACGACGAACGTTTTCGCTTTTGGCTCGATCGCGTCGCGCGGGGCGGCGAGGTGCTGGCACCCGGCGACAAGACGGCGATCGCGCAGGCCATCGACGTGCGCGATCTGGCCGAGTGGATGCTCGCGAGCGCGACGCGAAAGCTCACCGGCCCCTTCAACGTCACCGGCGAGCCGCTCTCGATGGAGCTCTTGCTCGACACCGTGCGCGACGTCGTCGGTGGTCACGGCACGTTCGCCTGGGTCCCCGACGAGGTGCTCCTCGCCCACGACGTGAAGCCCTACAGCGAGATGCCCTTCTGGCTGCCGAAGAACCTCGGCGCGGCAGCGGTCGACATCCGCAAGGCGCTGGCCGAAGGGCTGACGCTGCGCCCATTTCGGGAGACGGCGCACGATGCCTGGGAGTGGATGCTCTCGAGTTGGGACGCCGACGAGAGCGTGCGCTCGAACAGGAAAATTCGCGTCCCAGCGGGGATGAGCACTGAACGGGAAAGGGCCATTTTGGCGGCGGCGCGGGCGGAAGCACCTCCTCCGGCGTGCTAAGATGCCGCGGCAGTGGGCATCAGCAGCGGGACGCTCCTCGACAAGCGCTATCGCGTCGACCAACCCATCGGGGTCGGCGGTTTCGCCACGGTCTATTCGGGCTTCCATCTGACGCTGTCGGCGCCGGTCGCCATCAAGGTGCTCCACCTCGCCGTCCTCGCCGACGCCGAGCTCCGCGCCGACGTCCTCGACTCGTTCATCGAAGAGGCGCGCCTCGTCACCCGCCTTCGCCACGATCACGTCGTTCGTACGCTCGATCAGGGCCTCTTTCACGATGAGAGCGGCCATCCGACGCCCTACTTGGTGCTCGAGTGGTGCGGCGACGAGAGCCTTCGTCAGCACCTCGAGGCGCGGCGGGGCAAGCCCTTGCCGCTCGAGGATGCCTACGCGATCGTCGCCGACATCGCCGACGGGATGGCGCACGCCCACAAGCAAGGCGTCGTCCATCGCGACCTCAAGCCGGGCAACGTGATGCTCGCGAGAAACCACGACGGGACGATGGTGCCGCGCATCATCGACTTCGGCATCGCCAAGGTGTTCGAAGGCGAAGACGGTCAGGCCGGCAACCAGACGATGACGAAATCGGCTGGAAAATTCACGCCAGCGTACGCGGCGCCGGAGCAGCTCGCCGGCCTCCGCACCGGGCCATGGACCGACGTGCACGCCATCGGTTTGATCTTCTACGAGCTGGTCACCGGCCGCGCGCCCTTCGACGATGGCCCGTCGCTCCGTGGCATCGATCCCGAGCGTCCTTCTCCCGCGCGCCTGGGAATCGACGTCGGCGCCTTCGAAGCAGTGATCGCGCGCGCCGTCGCGCTCAGGCCGACCGAACGTCACGCCGACGCTGGCGAGCTTCGTGATGCTCTGCAAGCGGCAGCGCGCGAAATGACCTTGCCTCCGCCCTCGCGAACGAAGCTGATCGTCGCCGAAACGCGCCCGAAAGGGCTCGAAGCAGTGGCGCGCGCGGAGCTCGCCGTCGACACCGCGGCGCCGATGAGCCGCGCTACCGAGGTCGGCGTCCAGGGACGTCGTTGGGGTCTCGCCGCGGCCGTCCTCGCGCTCTCCGTCGGCGCCACGGCGATCGCGTTGTGGATGGGCGCGAACGGGCACGAAGAGAAGAAGAGCGCAGCGTCACCTGTCGAAGATCACGCGTCTCCGCCCGCGCCTTCACCCATGATCGCCGACGTCTCCAAGAGCCAAATCATCCCCGCGTCGGCTTCCGCCTCGTCTTCGGCGACCCACGTGACTAGTGTCGCGCCGATCGCCGGAACCAAGTCCAAGCCGCCCTTGGTCGTGTACACGGCAACGGTCACGAGCAAACCCGCGGAGCCCGTTCATGCACCCAGTGTCACCGCGAGCAAGGGCGTCGGCGGAATCGTCGAAAACCCGCCCTTCTGAGCGCGCGCGTCGCCTCGTCCGCGCGAGCGTGACGTCGCTCGCCGCCATCCTCGCCGTCGCGCATCCCTTCGGCGCGCTTTCGCGAGCTGCCGAGATCGATCAAGCGACGCTCGAGAGCGCGCGCACCGAGTTCGTCAAGGGTGCCGCGCTGGCGAAGAACGCGCAGTGGGCCGAGGCGCTGGCGGCCTTCGAACGTTCGGCGAAGCTGCGGCCCCACGCGGTGACGACGTACAACATCGGCGCCTGTCAGCGCGCCGTCGGTCAGTACGCGGTCGCGCGCAAGACGCTCGCCGCCGCCCTCGCGCAAGACGCCGCGGCAGGCGACGAGAAGCAGCTCTCCGAGTCGCTCGCTACGGAAATCAAGGGGTGGATCGCCGAGATCGACGGCAGCATCCTCGCCACGCTCGACGTCGTCGTTCGTCCGACCGACGCCAACATCGCCATCGACGGCAGGCCGCTCGAGGCCACTCCCGGCTCTGCGCTGCCGCTCCTCGTCGCCGGCACGTTGCCGCCAGGACCAGGCGCCAAGGTCCCCGCCGAGTCCTTTCGCATTCGTCTCGATCCCGGTCCACACATCGTGACGCTGTCGCGCAAGGGCTACTCCGATGCGGTGATTCCCAAGACGATCGCCCCGGCGACGACCACCAAGCTGGTGCTCGAGCTCGATCGCTTGCCGGCCACCGTGCACGTCACCGCCAACGTCGACGGAGCCGTCGTCGCCATCGACGATCTCGACGTCGGCGTCGCGCCGATCGATTTGTCGCGCCCCGCCGGCGTCCATCACGTGGTCGTGCGCAAGCTCGGCTTCGTCACCTACGACACCAAGATCGACGTCCAGGCCGGCGAGCGCAGCGATCTCTCCGCCAAGCTCGAGGCGGAGAAGCCTTCTTTGGTCGAGAAATGGTGGTTCTGGACGGCGGCGGCGGTGGTGGTCGGTGGGGCGACCGTCGGCACCTATTTTCTCGTCCACAAGAGCCCCGAGCCGCAACGTCCAGCGCCGAACGGCGGAGGGCTCGGATGGACCGTGCAGCTCTGACGCGAAGGCTCGCGCACATCGGGCTCGGCGCAGCCGTCACCATCACGGCCTGCAGCGGAAGTCAGCCCGGCGAATTGCCTCCCGCAGGGGAGGCGATCCTCGTCGTCGACACCGATCTCCCCGCCGAGGTCGCGCAACGACTCCGCATCGACGTCTACGAGGACGGCCGCTGGATCGAGTCGCGCGATCTCCTCCGCGAGGGTAAGGGCGCGTGGCCGGCCAGCTTCAGTGTTTACGCGGGTGATCCCGACGCGTCACGCACGGCGCTGGTGCGAATGCGCGTCTATCGCGAAGGTCGCCGACGTCCGTATCGAGGCGAGAGCTACGAGCCGCGCACCGCCGACTTCCTCGGGCCCGACCAGCCGCTGCCGGTCGGTGGTGATGGTTCGCCGAAGCTCCTACGCGACGGTATCGACGTGACGCCGCCTTTCGAGCCGATTCCGCTGGTCACCGTCGATCGTCTCCTCCGCGTCCACGTCGTTCCGGGTCGTCGCGGGCTCATCCGAGTGCTCCTTCGCGGCGAGTGCGTCGGAACGATGGCCGACCTCGCGCACGAGCAGACGTGCGTCGACACCAGCGGCGTACTGGTCGCCGCCGGCGAGCTTCCTTCGCAGTCCGATTTGACGATCCCGACCGACAGCAAAATCGGCACGTTTCCCGGCGATTCGTCGTGCACCGTCGAGCCTCGTCCGGGAACGGGGACCGGCACCTCGCGGCTCTTCGACCAAGAGGTCTGCATCCCCGGCGCGCTCACGTTCGTCGGCGTTCCCTACGCCGAGGGTCTCTTCACCGAACGCGGCGTCGAGGTGCCGGCAGTGCTCGGGCCGTTTCTCATCGACGCGTGGGAGGTGACGGTCGCGCGCTATCGCTACGCGATCGATCATCGCCACTACGTGCCGCTTCGTCGACCCATCCAAAACGAAGCCCCGACGCTCAATGTCGCGCCGATGCGAGGGGAGTCTCAGGAGTATTCGGGCCTCTGCACCTGGTCGCGAGACGATTTGGGCCGCGGCCTCTACGCACTCAACTGCGTGACGCAGGCCGAGGCGCGCTCGTTCTGCCAATTCGATGGCGGCGATCTCCCGACGGAGGCGCAGTGGTACCAAGCGGCGGTGATCACGAATCGACCGCTTCGCACCGCCTATCCGTGGGGTGACCGGCGGCCGGACTGCAACGAAGCGGTCTACGCCCGCTTGGCTGGTGACGACAACGAATGCCACCTCCGAGCGCCTGGTCCTGCGAACGTGCTCGCGACCCCGAAGGATCTGTCCGTCAGCGGACTCCACTACATGCACGGCGGAATGGCCGAGTGGCTGATCGATCGGTATCGCCATCTCTACCAGGGCTGTTGGTACGCCGCGCCCTTGCACGAGCCGTTCTGTGACGATCCCGGACAGCCGCTCTTCTCGTTCGCCGGCATCAGCTGGGCCGATGACCTCGCCTCCCTGAACGCACGACGCGAACCCTACCGGCCCGACGGCACCTCGACGCTGGTGGGTTTCCGTTGCGTGAGGCCCGGGGTCGCGAAATGAGCTCGATTGGCCTTCGCATGACCCGCTTCCTCGGCGGGTTCGTCTTCGCTTCGGCTCTCGGCTGTGGCGGCGCCGTCACCGAGCTCCCACCGACCGGTCAGGTGCTCCTCTTCATCGACACCGACGCGCCGGTCCCCGAGCCGCCACGCACCGCGAGCAGCGTGATCGATCCGATGCGCCCGCCTGCGCTGTTCGATCGTTTGCGCATCGACGTCTATCCCTGCGCCGCCGTCGATCTCTGCCCGCCGCAAACGCGCGATCTCGAGATCGACTCCAGCGCGTTCACCGATGGCACCCTCTCGTTCGGCGTCCTCCCTTCTTCGGCCAAGAAGAGCTCGCTCGTGCGCGCGCGGCTCTATCGCAAGAGCGTCACCTCCGACGAACCGGTCCCCGACGTCACCATCGACGTGATCGTCATGTTGCCGACTCCCGCGCCCGAGGGCGTCCTCGAACGCACCTTGTTTCTCCCGACGTCGCGCGTCGGTCTGGTCTCCGATTTGGCCGCTCCGACCCAGCCGCTGATCGGGAGACCGAGTCCGTCGCGAGTGGGGACTTGGGGACCGGCGAAACGGATCGATTGCGCCGAGCCGCCCGGCCCAGGAGAGGTGTGCATCCCTGGCGGCGCCTTTTGGAAGGGCAGCGATCTCCTCCGCGACAACCCCGGTTTCCTCAACGACGATCCTCTCGCAGCCGCCAGGCGCCTCGTCGTCCTCTCTCCGTACTACCTCGACGATCGCGAGGTCACGGTCGCGGCCTTGCGTGCGAGGGGGCTCGCGGGGGACGTTTGGTCGGGAAATACGACGTTGGCAGATCCGATCAAGATCGGCGCCGACTTGTGCGACTACACGACGGAGCCTGGTTCCCACGAAGACCTCCCCGTCAACTGCGTCTCCTACCGAGCCATGGACCTATATTGTGCGGAGCTGGGAAAAGAGCTCCCGACCGAGTCGCAATTCGAATTCGCCTCCGGCGGCTCGGCCAGCGCCCTCTATCCCTGGGGCGACGACCCTCCCACCTGCGCCGACGCCAACCTCGCACACGATTGGAGCACGTCGCCCGACCAACTCACCTCCCATGCCTGTCGCCCCGAATGGAAGCCGACGAGCTTCACCGTCGCGGTCGATCAGCCGCTCCCTGCGGGCTCGGGAAAGCGCGACTTCTTCGATCCACCAGGGCGTCATCACGGGCGCGTGCTCGACCTCGTCGGCAACCTCAGCGAGCTCGTCGCCGATCAGTTCCAATACCTCAACGAGGGCTGCTGGAACGACGTCGCCATCCGCACCGACCCGCGCTGTGACGTCGTGACCACGATGGGTCAGCCTGCATCGGTGTCCAAGGGCGGCACCTGGGTGAACTCGCAAGGCTCGAGCATCGCAGCCTTTCGCTACGGCCTCATCGCCAGCGAGGTCAAGTCGCCCTTCGTCGGCTTCCGCTGCGCCAGGCCCGCGGCTCCCGCGCCCTAGCCCTTCAGGCCGAAGAACGCCTGAATCCCTTCCAAAATCTTCTGCTGCGTCTTCTTCTCGCGCTCCGCCTGCGTCGCCGAGTCGAGGCCTTCTTTGACGGCGGCGAGCTCGACCTGACGGCGGGCGAGGGTCTTGGAGATGACGTCGGCGATCTCGGGGCGCACCGCCAACATCTCCTCGAAGGCCTTCTTACCCAGGCGATATCCCTCGACGTGGGTGATGGCGACGACGTCGGCGGTGCGTGGCTCACCCGTCATGAGGCCCATCTCGCCGACGAAGGCCGGAGCTCGCAGCGTCGCCACCGTCCGACCTTCACGCGTGCGCACCTCGACCGTGCCGGCGCGAAGCAGATAGAGCCACTGCGCCGTCGATCCGTGATGAAGGATGACCTCACCCTCGTGAAAGGGCGCTTCCTGGAGCTTCTTCGCCAACGTCGCGCGCTGATCGTCGGGGATGCCGGCGAAGAGCTCGAGGGCGTCGATGATCTCTTCGCGCTCCATGCGGAAGGACTCGGCGCGTCGCTCTTCGCTGTCGCTCTGGGCGACGAAGATGTTGGTCGACGGCCTCGCGAGCGGGATGCCGGCGCGACGAAGCGCGTTGTAGACGCGACTGCGCACCAGCGATTGCGCGCGGTCGTCGCGATCGAGATCGACCAGCCAATAGCGCGCGAGGTAGTACCCGAAGCTGTCGCGACCGTCTTTCGCGAGGTCGTAGACGAAGCAGTGCGGCAAGGGCTCGCTCGCGCAACCTTCGAGCGGTGACGAGCGGAGCGCTTCGTTGACGACGTCGATGACGCGCGCCGGCGGATAGCGAAAGTCGACGTTGAAGAAGAACGTCATCCGGTGCTGGACGATCGCCTGTCCCGTCTTCTTGCCGAGGATTTGAATTTGCGTCGCCAGGAGCGTGGCGTTGGGGACGACGATGGTGTCCCAGTCGCGCGTCTCGAGCACCGTGTGACGCCAACGAATTGCCGTGACTTTCCCTTGTTTTCCGTTCTCCAGCTGGAGCCAATCACCGAGGTGGATGGAGCCGTCGAGTTGCAAGGCGACGCCGCCGAGGATGTTGCCGAGCGTCGCCTGCAGCGAGAGCGCGAGGACGCCGGAGACGATCGCCGAGGTCGCCAAGACCGACGACGGATCCATCCCGGCCGCGCGAAAGACGGCGAGCGCGGAGACGATGTACGAGATGCCGACGGCGATGTCGGAGGTGATGGCGACGACCGGCACCTTGGCGGCCGGAAGAATGAGGACGAAGAGCGAGAGGGCGACGAGATCGACGACCGTGAACGCCGCGAAGACGTTGGAGGCGATGTCGAAACGGTTCTGCCACGCCGGGGAAAACTCGCCGAAAATCGAGGCGAGGAAGAGGCAGAAGAAGCAGAAGCCGAAGAGAAATACGGCCCGACGCATGCGCCCGCGGCTCGACGGCGTGAACCGATTGACGAGCGCGGCGATGACCACGAAGGCGAAGGCGACGACGTAGACGCCCCAACGGCCCTGCAGGTGGTGCAGCATGCGGGAGCGATGCTATCGATCTCCATCTCTCGATGCACCGCCTTCCCCTCGACGAGCTGACCCCCGGCACGCGCGAACTGCCGCCCTCCTCTGCGCGCTATTTCGCGCGTGTCCTCCGCCTCCGCGTCGGTGACGTCTTCGAGGCGTTCGAACCGCGCACCGGTCGCAAGAGCCAAGGGCGTGTGCTCGCCGTCGAACGCGAGCTCGTGCGCGTCGAGCTCGGGCTCCCGAGCGCGGCCCAGCCCGAGGCGCCGCTGGTGCTCGTGCAGGGCAACCCCAAGGGCGACAAGCTCGGCGACATCGTGCGCGACGCGACCGAGCTCGGTGCGACGTTGATCATCCCCGCCCTCTGCGCGCGCTCGGTGGCGAGGCCCGGTGAAGACAAGCTCGCCTCTCGCGCCGAACGCCTCGGTCTCATCGCCGACGAAGCCGCACGCCAATGTGGCCGCGCGCGCGCGCCGACGGTGATGGCGCTGATGCCGTGGGCCGACGCGATCGAGACGGCACGCAAGGCTGCGGCGCGTGGCGCGGTGCTCTGGGAGGAGGCGACGGTGCCGCTCGGCGACGAGCTCTCCGAGATGACGTCACGAGCCGCCGAGGGCGTCGCCTTCTTCATCGGGCCCGAGGGAGGTCTCTCTCGTGACGAAGTCGCGATCGCCGAATCGGCTGGTTTTCCCGCACGATCGCTGGGCACGACGATCCTCCGCACCGAGACGGCGGCGACCGCTGTGCTCGGTGCGTATCGGGTCCTCGCCGGCAGGACGGCCGTACGGCGAGATGAGACTGTCACCCCGACATGACCACGCACCGTCACCTACACGAGACGGCGTACTCGTCACTGCGCGACCCTTGCAAGCCGCACCCGTGCAATCGTGGTGGTATATTCCAGTGATGGTCTCCCGCGAGCGTGGCACGCTGCTCGCAGACACGCGGGGAGCCATGACGAGCGAATACGTGATCCTCGTAGGAACGATCGGCCTCGCCGTGGTGGTGGCCCTCATCACCGTCGGCCCCAAGCTCGTCAAAGACTACGAACGCTCACGCACCATCGTCACCAGCCCGCTCCCGTGACTTGCCCCCCATTCGTTCGAGAAGAGAAAGAAGGAGATCTGCAGATGAAGAAGCTGTCGCTCACCAAGACCCAGCGCTTCATTCGTGACAACCGCGGCGCCAACCTGGTCGAGTACATCATCCTCGTCGGCGTCATCGCGCTCATCGCCATCGCTGGCTTCAAGATCTTCGGCAACAAGGTGCAGGGAAAGATCCAAGAGCAGAGCGAGTCGGTCGGCGGCATCAACGGCGCGGCGAAGTAACGACGAAGCTCTCGAGTGGCTCCGCTCACGATTCTCCTCGGGGCGGCGCTCCTCATCTCGCTCCTCGCCGCCGCCTTCGATTTGAAGACCGGCGAGATCCCGAATTGGCTCACGCTCTGGCCCCTCGGTGGGGCGATCGTCGGGCACTTCGTTCTGGGATTTCGCGCGGGGCACGGCTTCGTCGCCGGGCTCACGGCAGCCGGCTTCTCCATCGCAGGCGCCCTCATCTGCGGCGCAGTTCCGTACCTGCTCTATCGAGTCGACGCGATCGGAGGTGGTGACGTGAAGCTCCTCCTCGCGATCGGCGCGATCTTTCCCTTTCCTTTTGGGCTCGAGGCCGAGTTCTACGCCTTCATCGCGGCGGCGATCTTCGCGCCTGCCTGGCTCGCGTGGCGCGGAAAGCTGCTGCAGACGCTCGGCAACACTCTCTCGCTCGTCGCCAACCCGTTTCGCGCCAAAGCCAAGCGACGCGAGGTGACTCCGGAGATGATGACCTGGTTCCGCTTCGCGCCGGCGATCTTCGTCGGCACTCTGGTCGGAATCCTCTTCCATTTGCACGAGCTGAAACGATGACCTCCGGCCAGCGGACGAAAGGACTGCTCCGAGATCGCAAGGGCGCGATCTACGTCGAGTTCCTCATCGTCTTCTTGCCGCTCTTCTGCATGTTCATGTCGCTCGTGCAGTTGGCGTTCATCGAGGTGGCGAACCTCGTCACCAAGCACGCGGCGGTGACGGCGGCGCGCGCGGCGATCGTCGTCCTCCCCGACGACCCCCAGTACTACTCCGACCGCACGCCCGCGTATCACGTCGAAGGCGATCGCAAGAAAGACATCGAGACGGCTGCCAAAGGCCCTTTGCGCGCGGTCGCGGTGCTCCCGATCTTCAAGCTCACCTTCCCCAGCGCCGAGGGCGCCGACGATTCGAAGGTCTTCTTCGCCAACGACGACACCGTGCGCGTGCGCCTCGAGTTCCTCTACGACTGCAAGATCCCCGTCGGTCGGCAACTCATGTGCAACTTCCTCACGGGTACGAAGACGCTCAAGGCCGAGGCAGCGATGCCGATGCAGGGCGCGACGTACGACTATTCG
Source organism: Deltaproteobacteria bacterium (assembly GCA_025363655.1). GTDB lineage: Bacteria > Myxococcota_A > Polyangia > Polyangiales > JADJMO01 > JANYDK01. The sequence continues at coordinate 129,514 of JANYDK010000071.1, forward strand.
GATTAGCCCATGCGCGATGATTGCCAATCCGCCGAGGAGGCCAAGCCACGGGTGTCGTTGAAAGACGACCAGCGCGGCGCGGTCTTGATGATCGCCGTCTTCATGGCCGCGTTCCTCGTCGGCGCGCTCTGGTACATCATCGGCATCGGCGACGCGGCGGTCTATCGCCAGTACATGCAAGACGGCGCCGACGCGACGGCGTTCGGTGCTGCCGTCTATCACGCGCGCGGAATGAACATCCTCGCGCTCATCAACTTGATCATGGCCGCCGTCTTGGCGGTGCTCGTCGCCTTCAAAATCGCCCAGATTTTGCTGCTGATCGCCAACATCGCGAGCTGCATCGCCGGCGCCATCTTCAACCCGGTGTGCGATCTCACCACCGCCGCCGAAGAACCGTTCGCCACGCTCGTCGACAAGGTCGAGACCGCCGTCGACAAGATTCTCCGCGCGCTCCACGCGGTCTCCAACGGCGTCGCCATCGGCATGCCGTGGGTCGCCGAGGTGAAGGCGGTGGTCGTCGCCAACTCCTACGCGCCGACGGTGCGCGGCGGCTTCATGACCAGCACTTCGCAAATCCCTGGCGCGCTCGAGAAGGCCACCGGCGGAGGCGGCGAACGGCTCGGCCTCCCCGTGCAAGACGACGACTTCTCGGTGCTCTGCGATCACGCCGGTCGCGACGTCGTCAGCTTCGTCTTTCTCCCCTTCAGTTTTCTCCCCGGCATCGGCGACTTGATCGGCGGCGTCAGCTCGTACGCCGGCGGCGCGGTCGGTGGGCTCGTCTCCACGTTCCCCGCCTATTTCTGCGGCGGCGGCCCCGCCGTCGACACCGGCAAGTTCACCAAGGGCGCGGGCGGCAAGAAGCTCGACCCCAAGAAAATCTGCGGCGATCGCGCGAAAGAGGCGAAGAAGAAGGGCGTCACCTTCGACGAAGCGGCGTGCGAAAAGAGCGTCGGCGGATCGATCGACAGCCTCGGCAAAGGCACCAGCGGCACCGTCGGCAGCACCACCGGCAAAGAGAGCAAACGCGTCTACGATCCCGCGCGCAACGGCGATGACTACTTCGCAGTGTGGGGCTTCGACTACGGCGATTTGAAGAAGCAGTCGGACGCCGGCAAGGGCGTCGACATCGCCGGGTGGGGCAAGGCCAAGGTCGGCGATCCGTCGATCTTCGGGAAGTTCCAGTTCGCCAAGGCCGAGTTCTATTACGAGCCGAAATCGAGCGATGGAAAGACTTGGTCCGACTACGAGGACGAGGCGATGTGGAACATGCGTTGGCGCGCGCGCCTCCGTCGCTTCCGCTTGCCGAAGACGTCGATCGGCACCTTGCTCTCGGGTCCTGCCGGCGTCGGCGGTCCGGCGATCGACACCATCATGGCGATGATGGGCGGCGCCAGCGACATCGTCCCCGACAGTCTCAAAGACGCGGTCGGCGTCATCGGCGGCGGGGGGATCATCCACTGATGGAGAAGCTCGCGATCAAGCGCAAATCCAAGGCGATTCGTCGTCGACGACGCGGCGAGCGGGGCGCGGCGATGACCGAGGCCGTGGTCGCCATTCCGTTCTTTCTCATTCTCACGTCGAGCATCCTCTTCGTCGGCAAGATGTACGAGACGAAGCTGCGGGTGATGCGCGCCACGAGGCAGAGCGCGTGGAGCTACGCGATGTGCAACTGCGGGAGCGGCGGTGACGGCGCCACCACCTCGTGCAAACCGGGCGATCCGGGGGCCGCGGCGACGCCGGGCGCTCCGATGGGCGGCGCACCTCCGGGCTACGATCCGAGCGCGCTCGACAAGGCCGGCAAGGGCCCTGGCGGCGACACCGCGAAGAAGGACTACGGCACCTCGAAGGCGAACATGTCGCAGAAGGTCGTGTCCGACGTCTTCCTCACTGGCTTCTCGAAAGAGATGAAGAGCGAGACCCACGTGATGTGCAACGAGGCGCCGCGCAACGGCGATTTGAAGGGCTGGCTCTCGTCGGCGTTCAGCGCCTTCACCAGCTGGTAGGAGAACGAGCCGTGGTTTTCGATCCGCGACGAGCGATGCGAAAGACCTTCGACCTGGCGATGCGCATCGCTCGGGTGAGCGTCTATTTCGCGTTCGTCGCCGCGATCGGGCTCGTCCTCGTCGTCCGCTCGGTGCACGGTCGCGCGAAGAAGCTGGCCATCGAGCTCGGCGAAGATCTGACCCAGCTCACCGACCTCGCCCCCGACGGCGCACCCTACAAATTGCGGCTCAACGGTGAGTCGGTGAACGTCGCCAGCGCGACCACGCCGCTGCCGCTCCACGCCGTCCTCGATCGTTTCCAGAAGGCCTGTGAAGAGCACGCCGATGGTCTCGACTCCGCGTTCGCCAACTTGAAGCTCGCCGTCTCGCCCGAGTCGCCGCCGCTCGATCGCGGCTTTCCCGGCGTCGGCCTCATGCGCAGCGAAGAAGAGGGGAAACGCGGGGTGATGGTCTGCTTCGCGCAAGGCGGCGTCACCTCGCAGACCGACGTCGTTCGTCGCCTCACCGACTTCGCCAAGAGCGGTGATTTGTCGCGCTTCGGTCAAGTGCGCTACCTCGCGGCGAAGACGACGAAAGACGGCGGCACCCACGTCGTGGCGGTGTGGACGACCACCAGCTTCAAGCTCGACGTGATGTTCCCCGAGCAAGGCGACGCGCCGGGCAGCGACGTGAGCGAGCTGACCCGGCTCCCTGAATCCCGCCGTTTGCTGACGGCCTTCGCCGAGGGCGCGCCGTATGCGATTCGCGTCTACGAGACCAAGCGGACGCCGCAAGAGGTGTTCGGGTTCTTCACCCGTGAGGCCCCCAAGTCGGGCTGGACGCCGCAACCGATGCGTCCTGAAGACCCTTCGAAGGCGCTTGTTTTTCAGCGTAACGGCGTCGATTTGATGGTCTTCGCGGAGGTCGATCAGGGAATGACGAGCGTATCGATGGTGGAGATGGGAGTGGTGCCCAAGTAGCTGGCCCGCGGCTCTCCCGGCTTGCTTCCCTCCGGGAAATCGTCACCATTCCGGCATGCTTCGGTCACAGTCGTTCGGTCTTGCTTCCCTCTTCGTGCTCGCTGCGTGCAGCTCCTCTTCGACGTCGAATCCGTTGGTCGTCGCCGACAGCGGCACGGTCGACGCCGTCGAGACGGGCAGCGACGAGGACACCAACGTCGACACCGGACCGCCGCCGCTGGTGCCGAAGCCGACCCCGGCCGATCCGGCGGTCATCTGCCCGATCGTGATGCCGGTCGACGCCAACGTCGCCAAGCGCGCGAGCTGTACGTTCACTGCGGGTGCCACGCCGCACGACACGCTCGGCGTGCAGGCCGACTCCGGCGGCAGCTATCCGATTCGCCACGTCATCGTTTTGATGCGAGAAAATAGGGCCTTCGACCACCTCCTCGGCAAGCTCCACGACGACCGGCCGGACGTCGAAGCGGTGCCCGGCACCTTCGCCAACGACGACAAGGCGGGCGTCTCGATCAAGCCCTTCCACGCCGAGACCACCTGCATCCACAGCGATCCGATTCACCAGTGGAACTCGATGCACAACGCCGTCAACGGCGGGAAGATGGACGGCTTCGTCAAGAACGCCGCCGACACCACCGGCACCGACGGTCACTTCGCGATGTCGTACTACGACAAGACCGATCTGCCCTTCGAGTACTGGCTCAACACCACCTGGCCGATCAGCGATCACCACTTCGCGTCGATTCGCTCGGGCACCACGCCCGATCGCGCGTTCATGCTCCTCGCCACCAACGACGGCATCAGGCAAACCGGCCTCGACTACCCCGACCCGGCGACGCCCTCGATCCTCAATCGACTCAACGACGCCAACTACAGCTGGGGCGCGTACAGCGACGGTTCTCCGCTCGAGGGCGTCCTCAACTGGGATCGCAGTCATCCCGGCACCGGCAACGTGACTGATTTCCTCGCGCTGCTCGATTCGGGAAAGCTCCCCAACGTCGCCTTCGTCGACGCCTCCGAGGGCACCACCGACGATCACCCGACCGCCGATCTCCAACGCGGCGAAGCGTGGGTGAAGGCGATTTACGATCACGCCATCAAGAGCCCGCAGTGGGAGCGCCTGGCGATCGTCTGGACCTACGACGAAGGCGGCGCGTTCGCCGATCACGTTCCGCCGCCCAACGATTGGTGCGTCGCGCGGCCCGGCAATCCGAAGGACACGCCGTACTTCGAGCTCGGCGTGCGCGTCCCCTTCGCGGTCATCTCGCCTTGGGCGAAGCCGAACTTCGTCTCGCACGTACCGCAGGAGCACACCGTCATCACCCGCTTCATCGAGACGATGTTCGGGTTGCCGGCGCTGACGTCGCGTGACGCCAACTCGAGCGCGCTCCTCGAGTTCTTCGACTTCTCCTCGTGCACTCCGCCGATGAAGACGCCTCCCGTCGCTCCCGCTGCGGGAACCGGCGGCTGCAAGTAGCGAAAATTCACATACCCACGTCCCGCCTGCGGCGGATCCGTGGAAATTCACATACCCACGTCCCGCCTGCGGCGGATCCGTGGAAAATCACATACCCACGTCCCGCCTGCGGCGGATCCGTGGAAAATCATCGTCATCTTCAGGAGTTGAGACGAGTCACGAGCGCGTGACGCGCTGGCGCACATGCGCGGTGGCTGGCGCACGTCATACTGCAGGGTGGGTGCAATCAACGAACACGAAACCGAGGGCTCTGCCCCGGACTCGCCCGTCTCCCGAAAGATCGCCTCGCCTGCCGCGGCTTGGTGGGAAGCGCCGGTGGAGCTCTTTCACCTGCGGCTCATCCTGCTCTTGGCGATGCTCGCCGGGGTCGTCGTCTTCGCGATCCGCGACGTGCAAAATCGTCACGCGCGCACCGAGTGGAAGCGCACGCTCAACGTCGCGCTGGTGATCGTGCGCGTCGGCGTCGTCGACGATGCGGCGGTGGTGGGCGTCGAGCGGCGCGCGAAGCATCTCGAAGAGGTGCTGACCCGTGAGCTCCATCGCTACCGCGACACGCCGGAGAAGCCCTTCGCGCTCAGCGTCTTCGGGCCGGTCGATGCGCTGCCGGCGCCGCAGCCGGGAGACGGCATCGCCGCCGAGGTGAAACAAGCTTGGGAAATGCACCGTTGGCGCACTCCCATCGACGATGAGCTCGGCCTCGACGCCGACGCCTACGACTCGCGCGTCTACTTGGTGGTGCGACCGGCCGGGCAAGGGCAGCAGTTCGTCGAAGGGGCGAGCGAGCAAGGCGGCCGCATCGGCATGACCGACGTCGAGCTCGACAAATCGATGGTCGACTTCGCGCTCTTCGTCAGCGCCCACGAGCTGCTCCACACGCTCGGCGCGGTCGATCGCTACGACGAGACCGGGCACACGTTCGCCTCGCAGGGGCCGAAGCCGAAGGGCGCGATCCTCACCGAAGTGATGGGACACGGACGACCCTCGCCGACCGGCGTCGACATGCCTCCCGAGTCGCTCGACGAGCTCTGGGTGAGCCCGGAGACCGCCAAAGAAATCGGCTGGTAGTTAAACAGGCCGACCCATCAGCACCAAATTGCGGGCGCTGATCGCGTCGGGGAAGAGTTCGAAGACGCTCACCTGATAGCCGCGATCCTCGAGAAATTTGGCTCGATCGAGGGTCACGAAGAGCTCGAGCGCGCGTGACAGCATCGAGCGCGGGAGCGCCATGCGTCGAATGCGCGCCTGGTGCTCACGGGCCCACCGCGCGGCCTCGTCGATCGCGCCCGGCGTCGGCGTCGGTAGTCCCCGGTGTGCATAGGCCCGCGCGACGAGCGACGGGAGATCGCGCTGCGCCACGCGTCGGTTCAGCCCATCGATCTCGGCGCCGGGTCGCAGCGGTGGTCCGCCCGCTTCGAGGAGCCGTCGCAGGGCGAGCCGTCGTTCACGAGCGGCGAGGTTCTCGCCGCGCGACGCCTCGACGCCGACGTCGCGTGCGATCAGGTTGGCGAGGCCGAGCGTCGGACGCGAGACGTCGAGCGCCGCCCCGAGCTCGGGATCGCGGGTGAGCGCGAGCCGCACCAGATCTCGACGACGATGCGCGCAGCAGGCCACGAGTCCGATCGACGCCGAAGCGCGCTCTGCCGCGGTGACCATCGCGTCGCCGAGCTCGCCGCACGCGTGGAGACCGATCACGAGGTCACCCGCGAGGAAAGGCAGGCCCTCACGGAGCACGTCGGTGACCGTGAAGGTGGTGGCGCCGTCGACATCGAGAGAACGCGCGCGATCGGCGAGCGCCTGATCGCGTTCGAGGCCGAGCACCGGCAGCGAGAGTCGCACCGCGACCGCGCGAGTGAGGTGCCCATGACCCGCCCCGACATCGACCACCCTCGTCGCCTTCGCCGCCAACGGGACGAGCGCATGCGTGAAAGCATCGACCTGCGCACGCTTGCGAGCGCTCTCGCGCAGACCGAGCGGACGAGCGTCCAGTGAAGACGCCGGTCGAGGAGGCGCCGGCGTCCGCGTCGCTTCCCGCGCCCGCTCGATCAGCGTCAGCAACGACGGAGGCGTATGCGCTGGCCACCCGCCCGCGAGCCCCTGCGACTCCAGCCGTTCGAGCACGTCGTCGTCGAGCGCGCCGAGGAACGAATCCCAGCCGCGGGTGGCGATCGGGAGCGGCGGCGTGCCGTCGCGCGGACGAGCGTCGAGGAGGTCGCGTGCTTCGGCGAGGAGGCTGGCGAGGAGACGAAATCGCTCCGAGATCGTCGCGCCCGTATCCACCTCGAAGGCCTACTTTCCGAGCAACTTTCCGGAAAAGAGCGAGTCGATGCCCCCGGCCGGGAGCTGACCGACGCTCTCGAGGTGATGCAACAGGAGCGCGCGGTTGTCACCGACGCTGAGGTTCTGCATCTCGAGCGCGCCGATGCGATCTTCCGGCGTGAAGGCTGGGTTCGCCACCTTCTCCATCGAGAGCTTGTCGGGGTCGTAGGCCGAGTACTGCGGGCGCGTGTCGAGGATCGAATAATCGTCGCCGCGACGTAGCTCGAGGACGACGATGCCGGTGACGCTGGGCGCGATCCACCGCGTGAGCGCGTCCTTGAGCATCAGCGCTTCCGGATCGAACCACTTGCCCTCGTAGAGGATGCGCCCGAGCCGGCGACCGAGCGTCGCGTACAAATCCAAGGTGTTTTCGTTGTGAATCGCCGAGAGGAGACGCTCGTAGGCGATGTGGAGGAGGGCCATTCCCGGCGCTTCGTAGATGCCGCGGCTCTTGGCCTCGATGACGCGGTTCTCGATCTGATCGCTCATCCCGAGGCCGTGCCTGCCGCCGACGCGGTTGGCCTCGAGGAAGACTTCGAAGGTGGTCCCCGTCTTGCCCGCGACCGAGACGGGCACGCCGGCGCGGAACTCGATCTCGACGCGTTCGCGCGCGATCTTCACGTCGTCCTTCCAGTGGGCGACGCCCATGATCGGTTCGACGATTTGCATGCCGCTGTCGAGGCGCTCGAGATCTTTCGCTTCGTGCGTCGCGCCGAGGACGTTGGCGTCGGTGCTGTACGCCTTCTCCGCCGACATCGTGTACGGCAGCTCGATCGACCGTAAATACTCGCTCATTTCGCTGCGACCACCGAAGGCATCGACGAACGCGCGATCGAGCCACGGCTTGTAGATCTTCAGCTGCGGGTCGACGAGGATGCCGTAGCGATAGAAGCGCTGGATGTCGTTGCCCTTGTGGGTCGAGCCGTCGCCGAAGACGTGGACGCCGTCTTCCCGCATCGCGCGCACGATCGCGGTGGTGGTGACCGCGCGCCCGAGGGGCGTGGTGTTGAAGTATTTCTTGCCGCCGCTCGAGAGATGGAAGGCGCCACACTGGAGGGCGACGATGCCTTCACGCACCATCGCGTCGCGACAGTCGATGGCCTTGGCGTCGGCCGCGCCGTGCACCTTGGCGACGACGGGAATCTCCGAGACGTCGTCGGCGTCGGGCTGCGCGAGGTCGGCGGTGTAGCAGTGCACGACGAGCCCCTGCCGAGCCAGCCACGCGACGGCGCAGCGCGTGTCGAGCCCACCGGAGAAGGCGATGCCGACCTTGGTGCCAGCGGGGGGAAGCGAGCGGTAAATGCGGGACATGGGCCGAGGATCTGCTCGTGACGTGGTGCGGCGGCAACCCACGGCGGGCCGGTGTACTCTGGCGCTGCATGCCGGGGCCCGGATGATCCTCGACGTCTACATCCGCAAGGAAGACGGCGACACGCGCGTCGAGCGGCTCCGCGCCATCGGGCGGCTGACGCTCGGGCGAAGCTCGCAGGCTGCCGTGCGGCTCGAGGGCGATCAGGTCTCGCGACAGCACGCGGTCGTGCACCTCGGCGAACAGTCGATTCTCGTCGAGGACACGTCGAGCAATTGGACGATGGCGGGTGAGGTCATCTTGCGGCGTGGCGAGACGCTCGAGGTGCCGTTCGGAACGCCGCTCGTCGTCGGCAACTACACGCTGCAGATTCATCCGGCGATCGAGACCGTCGCGCAGCAGCAGGCGGCGCGGCTGGCCGATCCGACGATCCCGGCGCCGCTCGCGCCGCAGCTGACCCCGACGCCGGCGCCGATGATGTCGCCCTTCTCGGGGCCGGCGACGGGACAGAACGCGATTCAGCAAGCGCCGACGCGCGCGCCGCCGCCGTCGTCGGGAGAGAACGCGGCGCGCGTTCGTCGCGCGGGTGGGCCGCCGATTCCGCCGCCGATTCCCGATGGCCGTCGGACGATTTCTCCCGGTCCACCGCCGCCGACGCCGCACCCGACGGCGAGTCCGACGGCGAGTCCGACGCAAGGCGCCCAGAATGCTGCCAACGCCGCGACGAAGGTGCCGCCGCCGCCGGCGACGATCAGCCCCGATCGCACCGCAGGCGTCTCGGCGATCGATCCAGAGGTGGTGCTGCGGCGCGAGATTCACCGCTCGCTCCTCGAGAACCTCGACCTCGCGACGATGGACGCGGCCAAGCTCGACGATCCTTCGATGCGACCGCGTGTGCTCATCGCGCTCCGTCGCATCGTCAAGAACCTCGACGCTCGTCTGCCGCCGGGCATCGATCGCGACATGCTCGTCGGTGAGCTCGCCGACGAAGCGCTGGGGCTCGGACCGCTCGAACGCTTCCTCGCCGATCCGACCATCAACGAGATCATGGTCGTCGACCCGAAGACGATTTACATCGAGAAAAATGGCCGTTTGGAGAAGACGGAGGCGCGCTTCACCGACGACGAGCGGGTGCGCGCGGTCATCGAGCGCATCGTCACGCCGCTCGGTAGACGCATCGACGAGAGCTCGCCCTTGGTCGATGCGCGCCTCAAGGACGGCTCGCGCGTCAACGCCGTCATTCGCCCGCTCGCGCTCCGTGGCTCCTGCATCACCATCCGCAAGTTCGCGGCAGTGCCGCTCGATCTCGACAAGCTCGTCTCCTTCGGCGCCCTCACCCAGCAGCTCGGTCGCTTCCTCACGCGGAGCGTGATCGCGAAGAAGAACATCATCATCAGCGGCGGCACCGGCAGCGGAAAGACGACGCTGCTGAACGTGCTCTCGGGGGCCATTCCTTCGAATGAGCGCATCGTCACCATCGAAGACGCCGCCGAGCTCCAGCTGAAACAGCCGCACGTGGTCTCCCTCGAGACTCGGCCGGCGAACATGGAGGGGCGCGGCGAGTACACGATCCGCGATCTCGTGCGCAACGCGCTGCGCATGCGGCCCGATCGCATCGTCGTCGGCGAGTGCCGCGGCGGCGAGGCGCTCGACATGTTGCAGGCGATGAACACCGGCCACGACGGTTCGCTGACGACGACGCACGCCAACTCGCCACGTGAGGCGATCGCCCGCATCGAGACGCTGGTCTTGATGGGCGGCGTCGAGCTCCCCTCGCGCGCCATCCGCGAGCAAATCGCCAACAGCATCCACTTGGTGGTGCAGCAGTCGCGTCTCTCCGATGGGACCCGAAAAATCACGTCGATCACCGAGGTCATCGGCATCGACGACGACGGGCAAATCGAGCTTCGTCCGATCTTCGAGTTCGTCCGCACCGGCACCGGCGAGGGCGGCAAGGTGATCGGCGAGTTCCGCGCCACCGGCTTCCTCCCCAGCTACCTCGATCAGTTCGTCGTCATGGGGCTCGTCGGCAAGGGAGAGCGGTATCTGTGATTCGACGAAATGACAGGATGGACCCGTGAGGGTCCTCGGCTTCGAGGCGGAGCTGGTGAAGTGGACCGGCGTCGGCATGGTCACCGTCGGTCTCCTCGGCGCGACGTGGGCGGTGGTCGCCGATCCGCAAGGGCTCCCGCGTCGCTACTGGGCGCGCTATCTCGCGTTTCTCGGCCGCAAATTGCGGCAGATGTTCATCTGGACCGATCCGAAAACCATCGCCATCGCCCAGGCGCTCGGGGTCGGCGTCTGCATCGCGCTGGCGGTGCTCATCGACCTCCCGCTGTGGTGGCTCTTCGCCGCCGGCGTCATCATCTTACCTGGTTATCAAATCGAGAAGATGCGCAAAAAGCGCGTCGATCAAATCGAAGAACAGCTCGACGGTTTCATCCTCGCGCTCGCCAACGCGCTCAAGGCGACGCCGAGCCTCGGCGACGCATTCCGCTCGGTGCAGGTGATCGTCCCCGATCCGTTGCGGCAAGAGATCGAGCTCGCGGTCAAAGAGATGCGCGTCGGGAGCACGCTCGATCAAGCGCTCTTGATGATGGCTGGACGCGTCGGATCACGGCAGCTCGACAGCGCGCTCTCGGCAGTCCTCATCGGTCGCACGGTCGGCGGAAATCTGCCGAAGATTCTCGAGACCACCGCCGGCTCTCTCCGCGAGATGCGCCGCCTCGAAGGCGTGGTTCGCACCAAGACCGCCGAAGGGAAGATGCAGCTCTGGGTGCTCGCCATCTTCCCCTTCATCCTCGCGGCGATGATCGACGCGGTTTCACCCGGGTACTTTCAGCCCCTGACGGCCTCGGTGGTCGGCTACATGGTGACCGCGATCGCCATCCTCTTCTGGGTCGGCTCGCTCATCGCCGCGCGCAAGATCCTCGCGGTGGACATATGAGGCGCATCCCTCGCGAGATGAGAGCGACATGAACCTCACCTTCAGCGTCGAGACGCTCCGCTACGCCGTCGCTGGTGCCTTCGGGGGCGCGCTCTTCTTCATCACCTTCGCCGTCACCTCGGCCCCGACCCGGGTCGCCTCGCGCCTCGGCATGCGCGGTCTCAAGCGTCGGCGCGCGATCGAGAACAACCCGGCGTGGGCGCAAATCGAGCCGCTCGTGCGCTGGCTCGGGGTCCGCATCTCCGGCGTCATCTCGCCCGAGACTCGCCAGAAGCTCGACACCCAACTCGGGCTCGCCGGCGATTATCTTGGTTTGACCCCGGAAGAATATGTCGGTTTGTCGATCGTCTCCGGCGTCTGCGGTTTCTTCGCCGGTGCGCTCTTCGGCGTCCTCACCGGCCTCGGCGGCATCCTCGTCGCGGCCGGCACCGCGCTCGGCGCGATCCTCCCGTACCTGACGATCAGCGGCGAAGCGCAGAAGCGTCAGAAGCAGATCAACCGCGGCCTACCCTTCGCCGTCGATCTGATGGCGCTGGCGATGAGCGCGGGCCTCGACTTTCCTGGCGCCATCCGCCAAGTGGTCGAGAAATCGAGCGACAGCGAAGACGCCCTCGTCGAAGAGCTGACGCGAATCCTCCAGGAAATCCAGCTCGGAAGGACGCGTCGACAGGCGCTCCTCGAGCTCGCCAATCGAGTGCAGACCGAACCGATCAACGAGTTCGTCAACGCCGTCATCCAAGCCGAAGAGCGCGGCAATCCCGTGGCCGACGTGCTCTTGATTCAAGCAGGCGTCAGCCGTGCCCGTCGCTCGGTGCGCGCGGAAGAGTTGGCGGCGAAGGCCGGCGTGGCGATGGTCGGGCCGCTATTTCTGCTCTTCGGATGCATCATGCTGCTGGTGGTGGCGCCGATCGTGATGAAGCTCGCCGCGGCGGAGTGAGGCGACCGAGCGTAGATGGCACGCAACCGAGACTGCGCTGGTGTCGAGTCGTCGTTCATGGACCCGAACCCGTACGCCGCGCCGAGCGCTCCCCTCCTCGAAGACACGGTCGTCCGCGCGCCCGGCGCCGACGTGCTCGGCAACCTGCTACTCGGACTCCCGGTGGTGGGTGGCCTCGGCATCGGCATCCTCGCCGGCACCGGCCACGCCGATCTCAACCTCGTCCCGACGGCGGCGACCCTCCTCGGCAGCATCGTGCTGCTGTTGATGGACGCCGGACGCTGGAGGATCCGCGGACCGCGCTGGGCCCTCGGCTTCTTCTGCCTGATGCTGATCGCCTATCCGCTCTACTTCCGCGAGCGGGCGAAGCGCGGCGCCCCACCTCGCCTCGCGCTCGCCATCGCCTCGATGCTGTCCTTCCACCTCGGCGGGACGGTGTTGGCGCTGCTCCTCGGCTACAAACCGTGAGCTTCGCTCGGTCGCCGTCTCAACACACGTGCGCGGTGCAGTGCAAGACGCCGTCGACGCCGCAGAGGCAGTAGAGATTGCAGTGTCCCAGCGCGCAGCCCGAGGGCGACGTGCACGGCGTGCCGCTCTTGCAGGTGTCTCTCGTCGCGAAGCAGGTGGTGGTGTGCGTGTCGACCCACGCGCCGGCCGTGCACTTGAACTCCGCGCAGCTCGTCGCCGCGGCGTCGAAATCGGGCCAATAGCGGCAGATTTGGTTCTCGGTCGAGCATGAGCCGGTCGGCGGAGAGCGCTCGGGACAATACTCGGAGAGGCACTTCGGACGAACGACGTGCCACTTGCCGTCGGTGCACGTCGCCGTGACGGTGCCTCCGCAATCGAAGTTCGGGGAGTCGCAGCTGACGCCGGGGGCGTCGCAAGCCATGCCTTCGCTCGGCTCGAAGCCTGGACACCCCGGCTTCACGTCGGCGCCGACCTCGACGGGCACGCTGGTGTCGGTGGTGACGTCGGTCGCGCTCGAGTCGCGAACGGAGCTGTCGCCGGCGTCGGTGCCACCCATTTCGGCCGGCGCGTCGGAGGAGCTGCCGCCGCAACCGATCGCAACGCTCACGAAACCAGCGAGAAAGGAGGCGGCGAAGAAGGAAGACGGGCGCATGGGGACCCCCTGACGTGACCGCGAAGGTAGCGTACGTCGCGGCGTGATTGGGAGCAGCTCGGCGAAACCGTCACTGGCCAATTCCGACGATCGCCGAATCCGTAGGTGCGCGTGCTACATCCTTTCCTACGTGTCCATCGAGGTCCGCCTCCACGCGCGTGTCGCCGAGATCCCTGCCGCCACCTGGGACGCGCTGCTCCCCGACGACGCTTCGCCCTTCCTCGAGCACGGTTGGCTCGACGCGCTCGAAGAGGCCGGTTGCGTGGCGCCCGATCGCGGTTGGCTTCCACGGCACATCGGCGTCTACGACGGGGGGCGTCTCGTCGCCGCCGCGCCTGCGTACGTGAAGGGCAACAGCGAGGGCGAGTTCGTCTTCGATCACCAATGGGCCGGCGTCGCCCATCGTCTCGGCATCGACTACTACCCGAAGCTCATCCTCGCGGTCCCCTTCACGCCGGCGACGGGCGACCGCGTGCTCACCGCGCCGGGCGAAGATCGCGCGGCGCTCGTCGGGCTCGTCGCCGAAGCGGCGCGCGCGATGATCGCGCAGCTCGGGCTCTCCTCGGCGCACATGCTCTTCCCCCGCAGCGACGAGGCGGCGGTGTTCGAAGCGCACGGCTTCGGTCGCCGACTCGGCCTGCAGTTTCACTGGAAAAATAAGGGCTATTCTACCTACGACGACTTCCTCGGCAGCTTCGCGAGCAAGCGTCGTCATCAGCTGCGTCGTGAGCGTCGCCTCGTCGCCGAGCAAGGCATCACCCTCGAGACGCGCCGCGGCGCCGACGTCGACGAAGAGACGTTGGCATTTGCATACAAATGTTATCTAGCGACGGTCGACAAATTCACCTGGGGGCGGCGCTACCTCAACGAGAAGTTCTTCCGCCTCGCCGTCGAGCGTTTTGCCGGGCCACGCGACGATGCCTGGAAGCCGAAGCGCGCGTCTTTCGAGGTGGTGGTGGCGAAGAAGGACGGTCGCGCCATCGGCGGCGCGGTCAACGTCGCCAAGAACGGACGCCTCTACGGTCGCTATTGGGGCGCCGAAGCCGAGTTCCCCTTCCTCCACTTCGCCGTTTGCTACTACCACTCCATCGACGAGTGCATCGCGCGCGGCTTCTCCACCTTCGAGCCCGGCGCCGGCGGCGAGCACAAGGTCGCCCGTGGCTTCTCACCGACGGCCACCGAGAGCGCGCACGCCATCGCCGACAAGCGGCTCGATCGCATCGTCCGCGATTTTCTCCCCCGCGAGCGCGAGCACATCGAGAAAATCGTCTCGGGGGAGCTCGAAGGCGAGGAGTAGCGAGGAGTAGCGCAGTCACGCGGAGTCGACTTTCTCAGTCGATTTCGCGCTGGCCAGCTCCTCGAGCGCCGCCTGCAGCTCGACGTCGTCTCGCGCGAGGCTCGCTTCGAGCGCGACGCGGAGCTTCGGCAAGGCGGTCGCTTCGGCGACGATTCGCACGCGGGCGCGTCCTTCGTCGTCGAGGTGCGGTGCGAGCGCGACCGCGGCGGCGGCGCGATGCTCTTCGTCTGCTCGTGCGTCTTCGACGACCTGGAAGAGATCGGCGATTGCGAGCCCACCTTCGCGACGAAACGTGCGTGCGGTCTCGACGAGCGCGCGGAGATCGTCGACCCACGCGCGCGTCTTTCGCGCCGAGCGTGCGAGCAACGAGATTCCCTCCAAGGGCACGCTCTCGTGCGTCGCGCCGATAGCCTCTTCGATGCGTTCGGCGAGCCGCTCGGCACGGGCCCTTGCAGAGGCGACGTTCATCGCGGCGTGTTTCGAACCGCTGACGCCGATGAGCAACTGCGCGGTCTTGCCATTGCGCAGGTGGAGATGGAGGTACGTCGGAATGAGGCCGAAGCTCGTGGCGCCCCGCCCCACGACGGCGACCCGCTCGATGTCCGCGAGCTTGTAGAACTGGCGCTTTCCCAGCCGCGATTGCGCGAGCACGCCATCGGCGCCGACGGTGACTCGGCCACGGGAGGCCCATCCGAAAGCGACGACCAGCGCCAGCGCCGGGAGGATCGCCGCCAGCGGACCGAGCTGACCGAAGCCATTGCCGATCGCGAGGAAGAGGGCGACCGCGCCGCCGCCGACCGCGAGACGAAGCCACGCCATCCGCTCGAAGCCCGCCCGCGAGAGGCCTCGAACCGCGAACGAGGAGGCGTGGCGCTTCGGATCGAAGCCGACCGCGCGGAGGACCTCTCGGGCCTGATCGCGCGTCTGGGTGACGACCTCGATCGGACCTTGCCCGAGACCCTTACGTTCGATTTCGACGCGCGCGGCGCCGTTGTCGAGAGGAACGACGGCAGCGTCACGAATCTCTTCATGCGCGACGATCAGTCTATTTTTCAGCGATATTCCGCGCGTATCGACGCGAACGACCCCGCGACCGATCCACGACGGACGCGACTCGAACCCGTGGAGCCAACCGACGAGGCCCACGGTCGCGCTCACGAACAGGGTGAGGAAGATCACCCGTGCGTCGGGACGAAGGGCAAGGACCGAGAGGGCCGCGAAGAGGCTCGAGAGAATGACCACCCAGCCGGTTCGCCGTTGCGATCGGTGGATGGCCGCGTCTTCGAGTTGGAGCGGCGGCGATTGCGACTCGGTCATGGCGTTTGCGCGAGGTCGAAAAATCGTCGGCAAACGGGGCCGAGCGCTAGGAACGTAGCGTCTTTCGAACTAGATCGTTCGTCACCCTGCGCGCGTTCCAGGTCGCAGAGGAGCCCGGGGGAATTTTCATGAATCATGCACTTCGCCACGCTCTCGTGTTCATCTCGTCCGCCACCTTCGCGATCTTCGCGGTCGTCGGCTGCAGCAGCGACGGCGGTTCGAGTGACCCAGGCGACTCCGGCGACGAAGTGAGCGCAGACGACACCTCCGTCGTGCTCGACACCATCGGCATCGACACCATCGGCATCGACACTTCGAAGCCGGCCTCGACGGGTTGGCTCAAGACGTCGGGCAACGCCATTCTCAACTCCGATGGCAGCCGTTTTCACGGCAAGGGCGCCAACATCCCCGATCAGCGCGGGTGCGACGCCTGCCTCGGCACGCCCGATCCGAACGAGGAGAATCGACGCATCGACGAGCTCGCCTCGTGGGGCGCCAACTTCATCCGTCTCGGCCTCGAAAGCGACGCGGTCAAGGACGACGTCGTCAACGATGCTTCGTACCTCAAGGATCTGAAGGCGGTCGTCGCCCACGCCGCGAGCAAGAACGTCTACGTGCTGATGTCGCTCTGGATCGACGGCGGCATCGACGGCAACGAGCTGCCGACGGCCGAGTCGAACAAGGTCTGGCAGCTCCTCGCCGCCACCTTCGCCGACGAGCCGCACGTCCTCTTCGGCATCACCAACGAGCCGCACGACGCCTCCGACGACGCGGTGTGGAAGGCGATGAACGGCACCACCCAACTCATTCGCGACGCCGAAAAGAAGGTGGGGAGCCAGGCGCACATCGTCGTCGTGCAAGGCACGCAAGGCTACGCGCGCGACACCAGCTACTACGTCAAGCACCCGATCACCGCCGGCGGCGGCGTCAACATCGCGTACGAGACGCATCCGTACAATCCCCAGAGCGACTTCGACAAGCTCATCACCACGCCGGCGAAGAGCCTCCCGCTGATCATCGGCGAGTTCGGGCCGGTCAACGTCGGTGGCTCGTCGGTGAGCGTCGATGGCAATCCGGCGGTGACGGTGGCCGATTGCCTCGCGCTCATGACCCTCGCCCGCAAGCTCGAGGTGCCCTACCTCGCGTTCACCTTCCACATGCGTTGCCCGCCCAACCTCTTGGTCGACGATTCGAAAGGCGGCTGCGGGCTCGGGATGAAGCTGACGCCGACGTCGGACTGGGGCGCGCCCTTCAAGAGCGCGCTCGCAGTTCCTTGGTGATTCGAGGGTGGGCGTGATCAACGCGAATTCGCGGCCGCCGCGACGATCGCGACGACGAAGATCACGGCATAGAGAACGACCGTGAGGAGCGCCATCCAACCGACGAAGCGCCAGAACGACTTCTGCTGACGGAGCGCGGCGTCGAGTGAGCGCATCGTTCCGTCGCGCAAGAGCGTGTCGATGGCGCTGGCGTATCCATTGAGAAAGATCGCCGGCGCGAGGTAGAGGAAGGCGAAGACCACGTAAATGAAGCCGATCCAATCGGGGAGCTTCACCTGGGCCTTGAGGCTGCCAGACGCGATCGCGAGGCCGCCCAAGACGAGGAACCCAGTACCGATGAAGCCGAGGATCGCGAGGAAGCGCGCCCACGGCTTGGTCGCGCGGAGGGTATCGAGGATCGAGCTCGGCACTTCACCGCCACCCGACGGCGCCATCGCGGCAACGGCAGAGCTTTGAGCGTAGGGAGCTTGGTAGGGATTCGCTTGCATCATGGTGGGCCTTCCTCGGGTTTCGGCGAGACCGACTGCAACCGTCGTTCCGAGGACACGCACCGCGTTCACGCACGGATTTTCGGCACTCCGTCGCGTGCCCGCCCTCGCCCTGCGGTCTTCGCCCGGTTGCATGCAACGCATGACTGCGGTGGCAGGCGAGCGCGAATCGGGCGCGGGCCCAAGGCGCAGGGCTGACGTGCGCGAAGCTAGAAAGCCCCGGTCATTCCGGCCGATCCGTAGCCGACCCAGAATGAAACCGTCGGCCCGTTCTTCGCGGCGGCGGGCTCTTCGACCTTTGCCGGCTTCGACGACAGAAGGCCATAGAGCCCGAGGCCGAGCCCGACACCGGCGAGCGCGAACGAGATGGTGGAGATCGTGCCGAGCGACTTCGACGACGAGATGTCGTCGTGCGTGGAAGGCGGGCACTTGTTGTCGATGCAGCTGCTCTTCGCCGACGAGGCCTTCGAGAGCGACATCAGACCGGTGACGCTGCCGGCGACGAGCCCGGCGCCGGCGAGCCCGAAGCCGACGAAGACGAGCGGACTCAGCTTCTTCGGCGGGGGCGTCGTGTCGATGGGCGGCGGAGGAGGCTCGTCGAACTTCGCGGGCACCTTCGGCGGCGCGAGCGTGGCGACCTCTTCGGCGGTGAAGGCGATGGTCACGTCTTTCGACTCGGCCTCGGCGAGCTCGACGCTCTCTTTCTTCTCGAGCGTCTCGACGGTGACGACGATGTCGTGTTTGCCCGGATCGATTTTGCGCGGGACACCGAGCGAGGCCGTGTTGAGCTCGCTGCCGTCGATGGTGACCTTGGCCTTGTAGGCGTCGGGCACGCCGGTGATGGTGAGCGTCACCGAGGGGATGCGCGGCGCGATCGCCTCGGCGAGCTTGGCGGCTTCTTTGCGCGCCTCGCCGAAAACCTTCGCCTCGCCGGGCGTCGGATCCATGCGCGAAACGGCGAGGTAGGTGTCGCGAGCGTCGGTGAGAAGGCCGAGCGCTTCTTGCTCACGCGCGACCTCGAGGCCAGTCGTCGGCACGTTCATGATCGCGTGGGCCTTCTTGAAAGCCTCGAGCGCGGCCTTGTGATCGCCGGCAGCACGCTTTGCACGACCGTCCGCCATCAGGACGCGAGCGGTCTCTTTGTCGGCGGCGTTGGGCTCGGCGTGCGCGACAGAGACCCAGGTCGCGGTCATCGCCGCACTGGAAAATACGAGCGCTATCGCCAAGGCCGCCGCCCGTTGCACGCCACGCGGAGGACCAGAAAAACTCGACACGGCTTCTCTCCCCTTCGCGCCATCATCGCAGGCATCGCGCGGGTGGGCCAGCCTGCGGACGCATTTTGCATCTGCTCGAGTGCTTACATGGCCATTTCTCCAGGGACGCGCGACACTAGGCTCCAAGAGGGATTTCATGGATCTTCGCTTGGGTCGCCTCGGCGCTGCGTGCGTCCTCGTCGTCGCATCGGGTCTCGCATCGGGTTGCACCGCGCTCAGCGGCGTCGGCGATCTCGAAGAGGTGCCGTGCGTCGGCGCCGGTTGTGACGCGAGCGTCGACTCCTCCCTCGACGTCGGCGACACCCACGTCGACGACACGCGCCCCGACACCACCGACACGAGCGACACCAACGTCGACGACACCGCCGTCGATTCCGGCTGCGGCGACACCGGCGCCGGCGTCGCGTGTGGTGCGTGCGATCGACTCTGCTCCACGACCAACACCGACAAAGTCTCGTGCAGCGGCGGCATCTGCACCTCGACGTGTCTCCCGGGCTTCGCCAACTGCACGACGCCGGCAGCGCCTACGCCCGACGATGGCTGCGAGACCAAGCTCGACGCGCTCGACTCCTGCGGCGCCTGCGGCAAGAAGTGCGACACCGCCAGCAGCACCGGCGCGGCCTGCACTGGCACGACGTGCACGTACACCGGTTGCAACACCGGCTTCGGTGATTGCGACACCGCCGCGCCCAACACCAACGGCTGCGAAACCAAGCTCGATTCACCCGACAACTGCAACGGCTGCGGGAAAAAGTGCGACGCCACCGGCAGCGTCGGCGCGACCTGCTCGGCGACTGGCTGCACGTACGCGTCGTGCGCAACTGGCTTCGGCGATTGCACCAAGACCGCGCCCGATCTCGACGGCTGCGAGACGCCGCTGAACACGGTGCTCAACTGTTCGGCCTGCGGCACCGCTTGTGACGCGACGACGAGCAGCGGCGCGTCGTGCACCGGCTCCAGCTGCACGTACACCGCGTGCAAGGCCGGCTACGGCAATTGCGATACGACCGCTCCCGACAGCAAGGGCTGCGAGACCAAGCTCGACTCCACGGCCAACTGCGGCGGCTGCGCGCGCGCGTGCGACACCACCAACGTCCTCACCGCGATGTGCGGCGCCAGCGGCGTCTGCGCCTCGACGTGCAAACCGGGCTTCGCCAACTGCTCGACTCCGGCCGCGCCCCTCGCCGACGACGGCTGCGAGACCCCGTTCGACGCCAGCTCGTGCGGCGGCTGCGGCAAGGTCTGCGACTCGGTGAACAGCAACGGCGCCGCCTGCAGCGCCGGCACCAAGTGCACGTACACGAGCTGCAAGAGCGGCTTCGCCGACTGCAACACCACCACCCCCGACACCGACGGCTGCGAGACGGCGATCAACACGATCACCAACTGCGGCGCCTGCGGCGTGAAGTGCGACACCGCCACCAGCGCCGGCGCCGCGTGCATCGGCGGCAAGTGCGTCTACACCGGCTGCACCACCGGCTTCGGCAACTGCGACACCACTGGCTCCGACGCCAACGGCTGCGAGTCGCCGCTCAACACGCCGACGAACTGCACGTCGTGCGCGAGCACCTGCGACGCCGCGCACAGCACCGGCGCGTCGTGCTCCGGCAGCAGCCCGGGCAGCACCTGCACCTTCACGGGGTGCAAAGCGGGCTTCGGCGACTGCACGAAGACGAGCCCCGATCTCGACGGCTGCGAAACCGCTCTCAACACCGCCACCAACTGCACGGCGTGCGGCCTCGCGTGCGACACGCTGTAGAGCAACGGCGCGGCGTGCGCGACGGGCCTTGTCTGCAGCTATTCGTCCTGCAAACCAGGCTTCGCCAACTGCAACACGACCGTGCCCGATCTCGACGGCTGCGAGACGTCGACCCTCTCGTCGGTGACCAACTGCGGCGGATGCGGCATTCACTGCGACACCGGCACCAGCACCGGCGCGGTCTGCGTCGCCGGAAAGTGCGTCTACACGGGCTGCTCGGCGGGCTTCGTCGACTGCGACACCACCGGCATCAACTCCAACGGCTGCGAGTCGCCCACCACCTCGACGACCTCGTGCACCGGCTGTGGCCGCGTCTGCGACACCACGAACAGCACTGGCGCCTCGTGCAGCACGGGAACGACGTGCACGTATTCGGGGTGCAAGGCCGGCTTCGGCAACTGCACCGCCACCGCGCCCGACCTCGCCGGCTGTGAAACGCCGCTCAACACCGCCAGCAATTGCACCGGCTGCGGGCTCGCCTGCGACACCACGCACAGCACCGGCGCGGCCTGCGCGGCCGGCACCAGTTGCACGTACACCGCTTGCAATGGCGCTTTCAAGAACTGTGGGGCGACCGCACCCGATCTCGACGGCTGCGAGACCGACACCGCTTCGACAGCGACCGCCTGCGGCGCGTGCGGCCGCCTGTGCTCGTCGACCAACGTCTCGGGCTCGACCACATGTGCAGGCGGCGTCTGCACCTCGGCTTGCGCCAATGGTCCTCCGCCGACGTCTACCCCTCACGCAAACTGCAACAAGCCGGTCTCGCCGACTGCCGACGATGGCTGCGAATGCGACGGTACGGGCTGCTGCGGCGCGGCATGCCAGACGGCGCACTCCAACGGCAGCCCGTCGCCGGTCGGTCAGACGTATTACGACTGCGTGGCCAAGGGCAATCCGGCCACTGGAGCTGGCTATTCCGTGACGATGGCCAACGAAGCCGCGGCTGCGTGGCCCGCAACGGGAACCACCTTCGGCAGCACGTGCTCGGCGACGGTCACCAGCAACTGCCAGTTCAAAGAGAACACGGCGCATACCATTTGTGTCGCCTGGTGCTACAGCGGGACGCTCGCCGGCCATATGTACGTCGACAGCACCGATTCCTGCTTCTGCCCGCAGCTGACTGATCCGACCTGGAACTGAGCGCGGGCGCGTTTTTGGAGTACCGCAGTGACCCTCGCCCCGCCGAAGCCGACCTCGAACCTCGCCCCAGGATACCGGCTCGATCGCTACGAGCTCCTCTGTCCGATCGCGCAAGGGGGCATGGCCGCGGTCTGGGTCGGGCGGCAGCACGGAAAGCACGGCTTCGAGAAGCTCGTCGCCATCAAGACCATCCTCCCCGAGTACGCCAGCGATCTGCAGTTCCAGAAGATGTTCCTCGACGAGGCGCACATCGCCGCCGGCATCGAGCACCCCAACGTCGCGCAAATTCTCGACCTCGGCGAAGAGCACGACGTGCTCTACATCGCCATGGAGTACGTCGACGGCGACGCCATCAGCAAGCTCCACCGCGCGGCCGAGCGGGTGAACGTGCGCATTCCGCACGGCGTCTTGCTCCGGGCGATGGCCGATGCGTGCGCAGGGCTCCACGCGGCCCACGAGCTGCGCGACAAGGAGGGCAACCTGCTCTCGGTCGTGCACCGGGACGTCTCGCCACAGAACATCCTCGTCAGCCACAAAGGCAGCGCCAAGGTCATCGACTTCGGCATCGCCAAGGCGCGCGATCGCATGGGCGGCGAGACCGCGAGCGGCATGCTCAAGGGGAAGATCCAATACATGGCGCCCGAGCAGGCGCTGGGGAAACCGGTCGATCGTCGCGCCGACATCTGGGCGATGGGCGCCATCCTCTATCACCTGCTCTCGGGGCGACGGCCGTACGACGCGGAGAACCCGCTGGCGACGCTCCACCTCTTGACCTCGAGAAAGCCGCCGATGCCGCTCTCGCCGGCGATTCCTCGGCCAATCGTCCGCGTGGTGCAGCGCGCGATGGCGTTCGATCCGCAGAATCGTTTCCTCCACGCGCTCGAGATGCAGCTCGCGATCGAGGCGGCGATGATCGAGTGCGAGCTCTCGACCACCAACGTCGACGTCGCCGCGTTCATCTCGCTGCACCTCTCGCATCGTCAGGCGCGTCGTCGTCAGTCGATCGACCTCGCGCTCAAGGCGGCCGCCGAGCGCGCGCGCGTCCAGCAGCTCCTCCGGCCGCCGACGCACGATTCGCTGAGCGGCGTCGACATGCGAGGCATCACCACGAGCACGCCGCCGCCGCGTCCCGACATCGGGTCGAGCCCCGGCGTGCACTTGCCATCGTCGGTGCTCGAGCCGGCGGAGCCTTCCGGTCCCATCGACGTCAGCGGCATTCCCACGACGCCGCTGGCGCTCCTCACGCCGCGTCCGATGGTGGCGCCAGTGCTCACCGATTTGTCGTCCGAGGAAGACGTCGCCGACGACGAAGCGCTCACCTCGGCCCTTCCATCGGTCCTTCGTCAACAGCAGCAGACGCGTCGAAAGCGCGCGATCGTCTTCGGAGGCATCGGCTTCGCGGGCGTCGCCCTCCTCGGGGTGGTGGCGATCGTCTTCGCCTCACGCGGCAAAGGCGTGACAGAGGCCAAAGGCGAAGAGCGCAGCGAAACGATCGAGACCAAGGCGGGGACGAAGTCGACGGCACCCGACAAGACCGAGAAGAAGACCGAGAAGAGTGCCGAGGACCCATCCGGCAAGGCCGTCGCGACCGAAGAGACTTCGAAGAAGCTCGATGAGCCCGCGCCGACGGTGACGGTCGCGAAGGCGCCGACGCCGACGACGATCGCCGCCAAGCCTCCGGCAACGACGGTGGCCGCGGTCACTCCGACGCCGACGCCGAAACCGAAGCCGACCTTCGCGCCGGCAGCGACGACCGCAGCGCCGGCGACGACGACGCAAAACGACGGTTTTTGAAGCCTAGAATCCGTCGTCGGGTTTTTTGGTGGGCGCGGTGCTCGTCGACGGCTTCGTCGGTGCGCCTGGCTTGAACGGCGGAAACTTGAAAGAAGAGGTCGGCGCTGTCCCGGCCGATGCGCTCGTTCCGGCAGAAGGTTCAGGCGCAGTCGTCGCGCTCGGCTCGATCGTCGCGCTCGCCGTCGCAGCCGCCATGGTGCTCGTCGCGCCGGTCGTGGTCGCGCTCGCATGCGCGCTCTTCGGCTCTTCGGTGCCAGGCCCTGCGCTCGTCGGCGGCGCGCTCTTCTTCCCGAGGAGGAGAAATGCGCCGCTGCCGAGGATGAGCGCGCCGAGGAAGAGAGACACCGCGAGGGTGCCACGGTTGCGTGTCGGCGCAGGAGACGCAGGCAACGCTTCGATCGCCGCAGAGCCGAGCGTCGCGTTCGAGACCTCGGATGGCACGACGCCCCCCGACGAAGGCACGCCGGGCGCCGAAGCGAGCGCAGTTTCACCGCTGCGAGCGAGTGGATCGACGCCGGGTCCGCTTTGGCCGACGACGGTCACGGCCGAAGGCACCGGCGGGAGAGGCTCGTCGAGGAAGGTGGGGAGCGGCATCACTCCGCTGGCGCTGATGCTCCCGGTGCCGTCGACCATCAGCGCACGCATGCCGCTCGCCTTGCCGCGTTCGGCGGCAGCTTGGAGCGCAGCCTTGATCGCCCGACGACGTTGATCGCGTCGATCGCCGAGGTGCTCGTCCATGAACGCACCGACCTGCTCGCTGGTCGTCGAGAGCTCGGCTTCGTGCATCGCCTCTTCGAGCTCTTGCTGCAGCTCGGCGCAGCTGCCGATGCGCTTGTCGACTTCGAAGGTCATGGCGCGCCGAACGGAGAAGGCGACCGACGGATGCGCTTCCATGAGCGGCAACGGCGGCCTGCCCGAGGTCAGGAGATGGAGCGTGGCGAGGTGATTTTCCCCGTCGAAAGGCAGATGACCGCTGAGCAAATGATAGGCGATGGCGCCGATCGCCCAGACGTCGGCGCGCGCATCGACGTGCTTGCCCATCGCCTGCTCGGGCGGCATGTAGTGGACCTTGCCCTTGAGCAGGCCCGCGCCGGTGTCGCCAGCCATGCGATCGCGCGCCTTGGCGATGCCGAAGTCGATGAGCTTGGCGACGCCCTTCTGCGTCACCATGATGTTCTGCGGCGAGACGTCGCGATGGACGACGTGGAGCTCGTTGCCGTCGCGATCACGCAGCTCGTGCGCCGCCTGCAAGCCTGCGCACGCGTCGGCGAGGATGCGCAGGACGATGCCCGGCGGCATCTTCATCTTCTTCTTGTCGCAGGCGCGCTGCAGCTTCGAGAGCGCATCGCCGTCGACGAACTCCATCGCCAGATAAAGGACGCCAGCCTCTTCACCGAGATCGAGGATTTGCGCGACGTTGACGTGCTCGATCGCCGCCGCGATGTGCGCCTCGTCGAGGAACATCTGGTGGAAGCGCGGATCGGTCGCGTACTGCGGGAGGATGGTCTTGATGGCGACGAGCTTCTCGAAGCCGTGCTTGCCGCGCTGCCTCGCGACCCACACCGAAGCCATGCCGCCTTGCGCGATCGGACAAAGCAGCTCGTACCGATCGAGTCGGTAGCCGGGCACCAGCGGCGATGGTTTGGGCGGAAAGAGGCTCAACGTCTGCAAGACGAGTATCCCGCAGCCGGCGCGGCGAGGCGAGTCGGTGCCGGCTCGCGCGAGAACCACCGCTATTTTCTCGGTCGATCACGCGCTCGGGCCGGGCGAGCCGAGCGATCGTTTCACTCGGTCGCCGGACGGTCCTTCAAGATCACGCCGATGTCTCGCGCCGCCATCTCGGCGCGCGCTCGGGTCGTACCGGCGGCCGATGCGAGCAGCTGTTTCGTACCGTCGGCGAGGAAGATCTCGACGTTCCACGAGGAGCCGGGTCGCTTCGGGTTCGGCACGTCCAACACGCCCACCGAGACGACCTCGGCGAGGGTCAGCGTGACGACACGCGCCGGCAGCGGCCATCGCTCTTGGACGATACGCACCTTGCCGTGATCGACATCGGCCTCGAAGCGAGCGCCCTGCGTCAAGTAGACGACGGCGTAGATCATGGCGAGCGAGAAGAGGATCGGCACGACGCCGAACCCGAGGCTGCCCTTCGAATATGCGAGCTCGAGCGACGGCTTCGAAGGGTCGGCGAGGAAGCCGTCGACCTGCAGCTTCTGCTCGGTGCGGACCTCGATGGGCTCGTTGCCGCCGTGAGGAAGCACGATGTTGGTCGACTCGCGCGTCTTCGGATCGACGGTGATGAACGCGACGTCGAAGCCGTTTTTCTTGTCGCCCATCATCACCGTGCCCTCGATCGCGACGAGCGGCACGCGTCGATTTTCGGTGAAGAGGAGCCAGTGCACCTCGATGACGCACGAGCCGGCGGCGCGCTGGCAGCGCAAGTCGACGCTGCGGAGAAAGCGCGCGGCGAGCCCGAGGAGGACGAGACCCGCGAGGCAAAGGCCGAAGAGCACGGGCGCGAGATCGCGGAGGCTCGAAGGCCTGTAGCGCACGACACGCGGCGGGGTCGCCGGTGTTTCGGGCGCGGTGCGGTAGTTCATCGGCCGGCCTCCGCTCGGTCGGCTGGTCAGTACGGCGTCGCCTTCGTGAAGTCGGTGGCGATTCGCCCGACCGCACGCGTGACGGCGCTGGCGTTGTCGGTGATGGCGCCGACCTCGCGATTGTAGTCGAGCGATTGCTTCGTCAGGTTGATCGAGCCGACGTAGAGCCGCGCGCCATCGGCGACGATGATCTTCGCGTGCACGTCGGGCGAAGCGAGCGTTCGCACTTGCACGCCCTTCGCCTTGAGCGTGCCGAGCGCGGTGGCGGTCGAGGCGTCGGGCGTCCCGGGAGCGATCACGCGCACGACGACCCCACGACCGGCCGCGGTTTGCAGATGCGTGACGATGGTCGCGTCGTAGACCTCTTCCATCTCGAGATCGAGCGTGCTCTTGGCGCCGTCGATGAGCGACGTCAGCGCGTTGCGCGAGTTGATCGGCGAGACCACGAGGTTGCCGGAGAGCGTCGGCTTCACGACCGCGGCGACGTCGGCGGCGAAGATCGCCTCGGCCTCGGCGACATCTCCGGGATCGGTGTCGACGAGGCCATATTCGCGGTTGAAGGCGATGCCCGAGGACGTGAAATTGAGCGTGAGGATGAACGCGCGCGCGCCGTCGACGATCATCAACTTGCTGTGCGTGAGCGGGTAGAGCGACGACGTCCACGACACCTTCACCCCGGCGGCTTGGAGCGTGTCGTGCGCCGGCTGGTTGGCCGTCGTCATCGCATAGGGGCTCTTCTCGAGGAGCACCGACACCTCACGCCCGGCTTTCTTCGAGGCGATCAGGGCATCGATCACCATGTTGTCGGTCAGCAGATAGACCTCGACGTGCACCGACTTGGTCGCGGCTTTGATCGCGTCGGTGATCACCGTCTTCCCGTCGTCGGGGATGATGATCAGCGAGACGGCAGCGGTCGTCTTCGGCGGCGCGGTGTCGACGCCTGACGTGTCGGCGGGGACGGGCGCAGCGTCGGGGCTCGGCGCGGTGTCGCCGTGCACGGCGTCGAACCCGCCACCGTCTACCGCCGAATCGAGCTCGCTCCCGGCGTCGTCGGGCTCGATCACGGCCCCGTCGTCGCCGCTCGGATCACCGCCGCCCCCCGTCGAACCGCACGCGGTGAGGAGCGCGAGTGCACAAGTCGAGACGGCAGCGAAGACGGGGAGGCGCATGGGGCACGCGAATTCGCCACGTGTACGTGGAATCGGCAAGCGCCGTTGTGCGCGGATTGGAACATTCCGGCGTGCGCGTCGCTCCTCGGGCGAACTGCACGAGGTCTCAGCTGCAAGCACCGGCGTCGAGCCAACCACGCAAGCCGGCGCTCTCGATGCCGACCGCGTCGAGGCCAGGGACGATCAGCGCGCGCACCGACTCGACGACCGCCTCGTCGATCGCTTTTGGATCGAGCGCGCCATGCTCACTGAGGCGTGCGCTCGGGCGTGGAGGCGAGGGCTTGCGCCAGGTTCGGACGTGCGCGCGCACCATCGGCACCAGGAAAGGCTCGATCGCTCTCTTGGCCTCGGGCGTCAGCGACACGAGAAATGCCCAGCCGATGCGCGCGTGATCGACGTCGTCGCTGAGCAGCTCACGAAGCGCTCCACGGACGAGGGGCCCACGCGCGCTCGCGAGACAGGCTTCGAGGTACGCGGTGGCGGTGGTCTCGTTGATCGCGCACTGACCGATGACGTGGAGCGCCGGACGAAGCCGCGCCGGTGCCTCGGCGTGGGCCGGGGCCTCCAGCGAAAGGCGCTTCGGCGCCTCCAGCGCATGACCCGCGTAACGCTCGGCGACGAGGCGACAAATCTCGGCGTGTCGCAGCTCGTCGTCGATGGCGCGTGTCCCGAGGCTGCGCAGCACAGGATCGGCGTCGACGCTGGCGAGCGCCGATTCGATGACTTGGAACGCGTCCGATGCCCGTCGCTCGGCGGCCGCACGACCGAGCCACTCGACGACGCATGCCGCGCGCTCTTCTTTCGTCAGCGCGTCGATCGTCTCGTCGACGTCGGCGAGCGGACGACTCGTCAGCCGTCCTGCCCAACGGCCGGAAATATCGGTCATCCGCGCGTGTCGGCGGGCGGTGGAAGAATGCCGGGCCACGTGTCGTCGTCGTGAGCGTCGCTCGCGTCGCGACCATCACCGGGAGCATCGGGCTTCGACGTGTCGGCGGCGATGGTCGGCCACGTATCGACCCCGATGTCGGCGGGACGAATGCCGCCCCACGTGTCGCGAACGCCGGTGTCGGCAGGACGAATGCCGCCCCACGAATCGTACGTGGTCGTGTCCGTCCGAATCCCGTCCCAAGTGTCGACCGGAGCGGTGTCGGCGGCGATGTGCGGAAACGAATCGCTCTTGGCGTCCTCACACGCGGCGTCTTGGCAGGCTTGCTCGGCGTCGACGGTTCCACCGCACGAGACCGTGAGCAGCGAGACGCCGACGCTGACCCCCACGAGGACGACGGTGTGAAAGAGGCGAGTGCTCATGCCGCGATCATAAGCAGGGGACATGCCGATCTGAAACTTCCGGCCATTTCGCGCTGCCGTCTCAATGTGGCGCAACGAGCGGGGAGGTCTCAGAACGCGAGGCTCAACTTCAACGCGGCGCCGTAGCTCGATTCGCCGGCCGTGATCTTCTCCGTCGACTTGCCGTCGCCCCAGCTGTCGACGGTGGCGTCGGCGGCGGCGTGTCCGAGGTCGGTGCGGACGAAGCCGAGGACGCCGAGACCGAACACGCGCGACTTGCCGAAGCGATAGGTGAGGCTCGCGCGAATGCCGGCGAAGGGAAGATCGGCGGAGCCTCCGGAGACGTTGCTCGAGAAGAGATGGTCGCCGAGCCGGCGATAGAAATGCGCGCCGCCTTCGACCCCGAGGTTCGCTTCGAGGTGGTCGTCGAGCTCGGAGGTGCCGACGCCGACGACGGCGCCGAGGGTGTAGAGCTCGCTGCCGAAGACGCCGCCCGACGTCTCGCCGAGCGCGCCGACGCGGAGGAATTTGTACGAGGCGACGGCGTCGATGCCGAGCGTCATCCAGCTTTTTTTTTCGCCGACGCCGAGGCCGAGGTACGGCGAGATGGCGACGGTCGTCGGTTGCACGTGAGTGGATTCGACGTTCGCGCTCGCGGTGGTGTCGGTGGCGAATTCGCTGGCCTGCGCCACCGAGGGAACGAGCGAGACGGAAGCGAGCGAACCGAGGAGCGAACCGAGAACGAGGGCGCCTGCGCGGAAGATGTGCGGCATGGGATGGGTTTCCTTTCGAGCGTTACGGGAGACTCCCCTCTTCAACAGTGATGCCAATCGCGAATACGCCCGTTTTCAAGGCGATCGTCACCCTCGAGCCCACCCGTCGTGATCGCTGGTTGGCGTGTGACGTGTGCGCACAGCGCCACGGGTCGCGCAACGACTTGCGCTGGATCGGTCGCCAGCGACCACGTCGATGGCCACGCTCGGCGTGCAGGCGAATACGTACGAAGTGCGGGTGCGTTCACTGCTGAAGAAGCTCGAGGCGGAGAGCCTCGCCGAGGCGGCGATGACCGTCCTCCATCGCGCGGTGGCGCTTCCGTGAGTCTGTTATCCTCGGGCCCGTGAACAAGACGGCGCTGTTCGTCTCCCTCATCGTCGCGGTCCTGGGCGGCTTCTTGCTGTTCGCCTATTTGCGCCGCTTCGAGTTCGAATCGTCGGGCGGCGCGCCGGTGCGGGTGATCGTGGCGAAGAAGCAGCTCGATCCGGGCGTGGTCCTCACCGAAGAGCTCCTCGCGACGCAAATCGTCCCCCAGGCCTACGTCGAGTCGCGCGCCGTCCGCGAGTCGGAGAAGGCGAAGATCCTCGGCCTTCGCGTCAGCACGCCGGTGCAGGCCCAGCAGAGCCTGATGTGGACCGACCTCGCGA
The DNA here is from genome assembly GCA_025363655.1 of Deltaproteobacteria bacterium. GTDB lineage: Bacteria > Myxococcota_A > Polyangia > Polyangiales > JADJMO01 > JANYDK01. The sequence continues at coordinate 159,408 of JANYDK010000071.1, forward strand.
TCGCCGCCGACGATCAGCGCTACCTCAGTCAGCTGGTGCAGCCGGGCATGCGCGCGGTGAGCGTGCGTGCGCAGTACGACGACAAGAGCTTCGCCCTCATGCGCCCGGGCGATCGCGTCGACGTCGTCGCCACCTTTCCGCAGCAAGCCGGGCAAGATCAACGCACGTCGATCGTGCTTCTGCAGAACGTGCTCGTCCTCGCCGTCGGCCTCGACACCGGCGCTGAAGGAGCGGGGCCGCGTCCGCCCGGCGATCAGCGCGACCTCCTCCTCAGCGTCAGCGTCAACATCCAAGAAGCGCAGCTCCTCGCGCTCGCCGGGGAGAAGGGTCGCCTCTCGGTGGCGCTGCGCAACCCCGACGACGTGCGCATCACCGACGGTCTCGTCGACTTGATGTCGAGCACGCTGACCGATTCGAAAGCACGCAAGGTCGTCCAAGATCTGCGCAAGACCCCGACGGGTCCGGTGAAACTTCCGTCCGCCACCGGAGCTCCCCAATGAGACTGCGCCAGGCTTGTTTTCTCGCTTCGTTCGTCCTCTCGGCGAGCTCGCTCTCAGCACCTGCCTTCGCGCAGAAAGCGCCGAAGGACAAGGACGCGAAGGACAAAGACAAGGATAAGGATAAGGACAAAGAGAAAGACAAGCTGGACGGCACGCCGCTCAAGGCCAACGACCTCGCGCTCTCGGTCGGCGAGAACAAGACCATCTCCGCCGTCGACGTGAAGAACTACTCCGAGGGCACGCCCGGCATCGTCGACATCAAGCTCACCACCGACGCCACCCAGTTCGTCGTCGTCGGGCTCAAGCCGGGCACCACCTCGCTCCTGCTCATCAAGAAGAGCGGGCAAGAGATCAACTACATCATCAGCGTGTTTTCCCGGTCACCGGCGCTGGTCGAGAGCGAGGTCACCGAGCTCATCACCAACTTCCCGGGCGTGAAAATCAAGCGCGTCGGCGGCCGCATCTTCCTCGACGGCACCGTCGGCAACGAGGTCGACCTCAAGCGCGTCAATCAAATCGCCGCGCTCTATCCGGGCCAAGTCGAGTCGCTCGTCACCATCGGCACGCGCGAACGAAGCACCAACATCCGCATCGACTTCTTCTTCGTCCAATACGACAAGAACTCGAGCTACCAAATCGGCGTCGACTACCCGACGAAAATTGGCGGTCCCTTCGTCACCAGCAACCTCGGCTACGACTTCGTCGCCAAGACGACGACCGCGCAAGCCAACGTGGTGAATCAGCCGCTCCCCGGGCTCGACATCGCGTCGCACTACGGCTGGGCCAAGGTCATCAAGCAGGCCACCGTCATCACCGCCAACGGCACCGACGCGCTCTTCGAGAACGGCGGCGAACAGAACTTCCCCGTCGCCAGCGGCCTCACCGGCACCATCCAGAAAATCAGCTTCGGCACGCAAATCGTCGTGCAGCCGCTCTACGATCCGACTTCGAAAGAGCTCGAGCTGAAGATCAGCGCCGACGTCAGCGACCTCGTCCCAGGCATCAAATCGACGCCGCTGCCCGGTCGACAAACCGCCAAGCTCAACACCATCGTCCACATGAAGGTCGGTCAGTCGCTCATTCTCTCGGGCATCCACGCCTCGAGCGAATCGAAGACCATCGACGGCCTCCCGCTCCTCTCGCGCATCCCCATCCTCGGTCCGCTCTTCGGCAGCTGGGGCGCGACCGAGACCGAGCTCGAATCGGCCATTTTCATCGTCCCGAGCGTGGTCCAAGAGCCGAAGGGCACCGCCGCCAGCATGGTCAGCGATGCCCTCGCGGAGTATGAAAAGTTCACCGGCGAAGTGCCCTCGACGTACGACAAGTCGGTGGGGAAGTAGCTCAGCGGCATATTCCGTCGAGCAGCGCCAACGGCATCAACGGCATCGGCAGGCTCACCGTCCCCACACCATCCGAGAGCTGCTCGAAGATTCCTTCGCCCCACTTACCGAAATAGGCGGTTTCCGTCGCGTAGATGGGATCGTTCATCGCTTCGTCGAGGCCGACGAATTGGACGCCGAGTTTTTCGTAGGCGAGCAGCATGGCGTCGAGCGCGCGGGCGTCGAAGGCGCCGAGGTGGAGGAGGAGAATGTGCGGGACGTCGTGGCCCGTCGCTTCCTTGGCGGCACCGATGGACCAACGAAGGAACGTCTTGGCGTCTTGCACGTACGATTCGTCGAGGGCGGCGATCGCGGCGGAGTCTTTTTTTTCGGCGCAGCGTGCATAGGCGGGGTTCCACGCCCAGTCACCGAAGTCGATGGAGACCTCGGCGATGCGATAGCCGTGATCGCGCAGGTGCGTCCGGACGTGCGCGAACACTTCCTTCGAAGTGCCTTCTTGCAAGAAGGGATAGCGATAGACCTTCCAGCTCTTCTCCGGCGTACCTGGCGGCGAGTACGCCCGCAGCACCTCTTCGTTGGAGTCGATGTCGCGCACATAGGCCGCGACGTCGGCGCCCTCGCCGAGCGACATGTGCGAGAAGCCGTGGTTGCCGAGGAGCTGCCCCGCGCGCACCCAGGTGGTGAGCACCTCGGCGTCTTCGGGATGCGCCTTCAGCTTGGCGCCGTTGACGAAGCCGTAGGTCGGCGGGACGTGGTGCGCGGCGAGGGTCGCGAGAATCGAGCGAACGACGTCGAGACGCGTGACGCCGGGTGGAAGTGGCGCGTGTGCGGGGAGATCGTCGAAGGTGAGCGCGACACGAATGGGGCCCGCCGACGGTGCAGGCTTCACCGCGGCGTTCGTCGTCGCCTTCGTCGAGCTCGACGGCGAAGGCGGAGCCGATGCGCATGCGAGCAGGGCCACCGGCGCGAAGGCGAGGAGACGCGAAGAGCTACGCACTATTTCCCGCCTCCGCCGCCGATGACGCCGCATGTCTGCGAACATCCCCACGCCGCGCCTTTGCACGTGCAATCGAGCGAGCATCCGGCGCCGACGGCGTAGTGACAGGCCTGACCTTCACGCGTGCATGCCGAAGAGAGCTCACTCGTACGCGGGCACGCCGTGTCGGGACACGCGGGTCGATACACGCTCCACGTGGAGCCGAAGCTCTCGGCCAAATCGACGCCGCCGCAGGAGTTGGGATACGCGCACCGCTTCGGCGAGCCGGACGCGACGACCGCGCCAGGTGCAGGCTCGACCTTCGGACATCCGGGCGCGGGGGCGCATCCAGGATCGATCGAGGAGCCGACGTCCCATTTTTTCTTGGCGCAGAACGCCTCTTCGGGGAGGCCGCAGGCATTGCGGAACGTGCACCCGAAGCCGGTGCCAGGATCGGTCGCTGGGCAAGCCGAGCCGGAAGCAGGAAGCGTGGCCGGACAATGGGAGGCCCAGAACTCCGGCGGCAGACACGTGCCCGAGGGCATGCCTCCGCGCTTCACCTGCCACGTGCCGAGGACGCAACTGCCGATCGAGCCGGCGATCGTGCAATCGTCCCAATAACAGGTGAGTCCCGAGGGCGCCGCGCACGCGCTCCCGAACGTCGGCAACGCCACGGGACATCGATCGGAAGCGGTCACGCAGCCGGACACCGACGTCACCCAGAGGCCACCGACGCAGCTCGCGCGATCGGGCGTCTTCGGATCGCAGCCGGCAAAGTGGCACTCGCCGGTCACCGCGCAGGCAGCACCCGATCGCGGCAACGCGCCCGGGCAGACCGTCGGCGGCGGCGGATCGGTGTCGCGCAGCGGCGCATCGGGGAAGACGGTGACGACGTCTTCGCGTCCAGCGTCGAAGCCGATGTCGAACCCTGGAATCCCATCGTCACGAAGCGCGTCGTGCGCACCGTCGTCGAGGCTCGCATCGGCGTTCGGATCGGGCGGGCCGAGGAGATCGGTGCGTGCGCCGCAGGACGCGGTGAGCGTGAAGACGAGCGAGCCAAACCAGAAGGGTAGGTCGCGACGCATCCTTGGAAGGTGAAGGACTCGAGCGCGAAGGGCAATCGCAACCGACGAGGCCGTCACGCGGATCGTCCCGATCTTGCCGCCGATCAATTCCAGATGATTCCGATTCGCAGCCCTCCGCGGAGGAACATCGCGGCATCGCGCGCACCGGGAAAATAGTACTCGCTCGCGATCTGCAGTCCGGCCCAAGGAATCACGCCGCTCGACCGACGTGCCTGCACGCCGATGGAGAAGCCGAGCCGCCCGCCGAAGCTGAAGCGCGTGTCCGACGCTTGGAAGAGCGTCACCGGCGCGACCTCGAAATCGTAGTGCCACGTGCGGTGATGAAGCCGCAGCACCATCGGAAACGCGCCGAAGTAATTGATGACGAACTCGGTGCCGCCCGGCTGCAACATCGCGCCACCGCTCAGCTCGGGACCGAAGAGAAAGCTGGTCTCTCCGAACCCACGCGAGACGAGCAGCCGCCCACCACCGCCGAATCCATAGGTGACGTGCCCACCCGTGCGTCGCACCTGGAGCACGCCGCCCGTCTCGACGTTGAGCGACCACTTGTCGCGATCGCTCTGCAGCCCGAGAAACGGCCTTTGCGGCGTGAGAATGTGCGGACACTCGGCTGGCGCCCTCACGATGGCGAGCGAGAGCAGCGTCCGCACCCGCGTGAGAAAGAGGAGCGGCCCGAGCGCGTCGAGATCGGGCTCCTTCGCCCACGCGACTTCGAAGGGCCCTCCCATGCCGAGAATTTCCGCGTCGATCGCACCGAGCAACTCGGAACGTGCGTGCACGTGCACCTGACAGACGCTCATCAGCGCCGAGGCCATCATGCTCTCGTACTCGTACTTGTCGATTTGCCAGGAGCCACGCATTTGGCTTTCGACGAGGCGTTCGAGATCGGAGCGAAGGGCAGAGGAGGAGGCTTCGTCGAGGGGATCGAGGGCGGGCGCAGGTGCGGGCGCAGGTGCGGGCGCGGGCGCAGGTGCGGGCGCGGGCGCGGCATACGCATGGCCGCTCACCATCAGGATCACCGTCATCATCCACGCTCGCGACATTCGCCACTCGAACGCTACGCCTTTGCGGGGACGGGGGCGTCGGATCGAGGGCGCTGAACGCGACGCGCGATCGGCGTGGACAATGGTCGGAGGGCGAGTCAGAGTTGTCCTCTTGACAACGTCGACAAAGGCTCATACCCACGCTCTCCCCCGTAAAATCATGCGGGGGGACGACGTGAGGGAGCCCGGATGATCGGACGTGACACGATCGACCGCATTCGGGCTCGCATCAACCTGCTGGCGCTCGCGAGCGAGACGGTGAAGCTGACGCGCCGAGGGCGCTCGCACATCGGGATTTGTCCGTTCCATCAAGAGAAGAGCCCGAGCTTCTCCGTCTCCGAGAATTTCTTCCACTGCTTCGGCTGCAAGCAGTCGGGCGACTGCTTCAAGTGGGTCGAGCTCACCGAGGGGCTCTCGTTCCACGAGGCGCTGAAGAAGCTCGCCGAGCGCGCCGGCGTGCCCATCGAAGACGAGCGCAGCGACTTCGATCGCGCCGCCGATCAGCGCGCGCGCAAGGCGAAGGACGACCTCTACGCGATCAACGCGATGGCCGCGGGGTACTTCCAGCGCATGCTCCTCGAGCATCCCCTCGCGAGCTACGCCACGAACGAGCTCGCGCGCCGCGGCCTCGCCCACGATGGGGAAGCGAAGGCCGTCCTCGAGTCGTTCAAGGTCGGCTACGCGCCGCATGGTTGGGAAGGGCTCGCCACCTTCCTCCGCCAGAATGGCGTCTCCCCGGCCCACGCCGAGACCCTCGGGCTCCTCGCGCCTCGCGCCAACGGCAGCGGCTACTACGACGCGTTCCGCCATCGGCTGATGGTCGGCATCATCGACGTCCAAGGTCGTGTCGTCGCCTTCAGCGGTCGGGTCCTCGACGATCCTGAGCCGAAGCGCGAAGAATCGAGCGGGAAAGAAGGACACGGTCCGCCTCCCAAGTACGTCAACTCTCGCGAGTCTCAGATTTACTCGAAGGGCCAGACGCTCTTCGGCCTCTTCCAGGCGCGCAACGCGGTTCGTTCGCTCGGGGAGGCCGTGATCGTCGAAGGCAACTTCGACCTCATCGCCATGCACGCCCGCGGCATCGAGCACGTGGTCGCCCCGATGGGGACGGCGTTCACCGACGATCAGGCCCGGCTCGTGCGACGTTTTGCGCCATCGCTCGTGCTCCTCTTCGACGCCGACTCGGCGGGCCGCAAGGCGACCTGGGCCGCGCGCGAGACCTGCAAGAAGGCAGAGCTGTCGGTCCGCGTCGCCCGCATGGCCGAGGGCAAAGATCCCGACGAGTTCCTCCAGGCACGCGGCGCCGCGGCGATGAAAGAGGTCCTCAAGGCGGCGCGGTCGCTCGACGAGGTGCTCTGCGACGATCTCTGCGATCCGGTCGGCGAGGGCGCCAACTTGGCGGCGAAACAGGCGGCGCTCGCGAAAATCCGGCCCATCCTCGAAGAGCAGGAGGTCACCCTGCGCGATCACCTCGCCAAGCGGGTCTCCGTTCGTCTCGGTCTCGAGCCGGCGACGCTCTGGCGCCTTATCCGCGGAGGCCAAGGGGACGTAGACGATGACGTGGGTGGTGGCGGGGGTTGGGCGCGAGCTGACAGCGATGGAACCCCTGAACGGGTGTCTCGCCCTCGCACGCCCGATACGGAGCAGGAGCGGTTCAGCCAGACGCTCGTCGAAGTTCTCCTCGTCTGCCCCGAAATCGTCGAGGATCCGGCGCTCGACCATTGGCTCGGGCTCGTCACCGGAGACTGGGCCTTCGCCGTCGTCGAGCTCCGCCGAGAGATGCGAAATTCGCGCCTGAAAAATAGTGATCCCGACATGGCCGCGGTGCTTGCGCAGCTTCCACAGACGATCCAAGAAGCTGCCGCCGCAAAACTGGCCGATCCCGTCCTCGAGACGACGTACACCGCGTCCGAGAAGGGTCAGGACTCGAAAAAGCTCACGGCCCTCGCATCGTCGGCCGACGGGAGACCCGACCCTGTGATTGCTCGCCGCGTGATTCGAGAGACCGGAGTGAAGCTCGAGAAGGCGGTCGCGGTCGCCCGCTACCGCGAGATCGAACGGGAAATCGACCGCGCGGAGTCGAGCGGGGACTTCGACAAAGCCATCGCCCTCGCCGTGGAGAAGACCCGCCTCGCCACCTCCCTCCGCAAGGCCGGAATCGAGGCCCGCAGCGAGCTACCCAGCTGAGAGAGACTTCCGGGGCCGCGTGAAATTGGCCCCGTCATCTGATTCGTGCTTGTCGTGTGCAGTCAAGAAAACGTGATCTCGACCGATAGAGGATACTCACCGATGAAGAAGCCCGAGCGTAAAGACGGCGTCCAGCAGCTCATCGAACTTGGCAAGTCCAAGGGTTATTTGACCTACGAAGAGGTCAACGACGCGCTGCCCACCAACGTGGTGAGCGCCGATCAAATCGACGACGTGATGTCGATGCTCGGCGACGAGGACATCGAAATCGTCGACGCCGCCACGCAGGTGAAGATCGCTCCGAAGCGCCTCGCCGACGAAGAGAGCGTCGAGAAGAAGGCGCTCGTCCACGTCGAGCGCGACGAAGCCGACAACAGCGGCGGCGACGACATCTACTCGCGCAGCAACGATCCCGTCCGCATGTACCTGCGGAAGATGGGCTCGGTCGCACTCCTCACCCGCGAGGGCGAGGTCGAAATCGCCAAGCGCATCGAGGAAGGCGAGCACCGCGTCCTCAACGCCATTCTCTCTTCGCCCATCGCCGTGCGCGAGATCATCGACTTCGGCGAGAAGCTGAAAAAGGGGAAGATCCGCGTCAAAGAGATCATCCGCGACGGCGAGGAAGACGATCAGCAGTTCGACGAGGAAGAGGCCGATCGCCGCATCATCAAGGCGATCGAGAAGGTCAAGCGCCTCGAGAAGAAGCAGAGCGACCTGCGCGCCACCGTCGCCGCCGGAGATCGCACGAAGCGCGAAATCGCTCCGGAGATGGAAGAGACCAAGGCGGAGATGGTCGAGACGCTCCAGGAGATGCGTCTCAACAAGAAGACCATCGACAAGGTCGTCGCCAAGCTGAAGAGCGTCATCCAGCGCGTCGAGCGCGCGGGCGCCCACGCCACCGAGCTCGAGAAGCGCACCGGCTCGTCCATCGAAGACATCAAGCGCATGGTGCGCGAGTCGAAGGGCAACCGCGTCATCGAGCGCAAGTACCAGAAGAAGCTCGGTCTCACCGGCGAAGAGTTCGCCGAGATCGACACCACGCTCCGCACCGCGCAGAAGAACCTCAAGGTCGTCGAGGAAGAGCTCCAGGTCGACATCCTCGAGCTGCGCGCCTGCTACCACGACATCCGCGAGGGCGAGCGTCACGCCGAGCGCGCCAAGGCCGAGCTCGTCGAAGCCAACCTCCGCCTCGTCGTCTCGATCGCCAAGAAGTACACGAACCGCGGTCTGCAGTTCCTCGACCTGATTCAGGAAGGGAACATCGGCCTCATGAAGGCCGTCGACAAGTTCGAGTACAAGCGCGGTTACAAGTTCAGCACCTACGCGACGTGGTGGATTCGCCAGGCGATCACCCGCGCTATCGCCGATCAGGCGCGCACCATCCGCATCCCGGTGCACATGATCGAGACCATCAACAAGCTCATCCGCACCTCGCGCTACCTCGTTCAGGAGTTCGGCCGCGAGCCGACGCCGGAGGAGATCGCCGAGAAGATGGAGCTCCCGCTCGACAAGGTCCGCAAGGTCCTTAAAATCGCCAAGGAGCCGATCTCCCTCGAAACGCCGATCGGCGAAGAGGAAGATTCACACCTCGGCGACTTCATCGAGGACAAGTCGGTGATCAGCCCGAGCGAGGCGGTCATCAACATGAACCTCGCCGAGCAGACCCGTAAGGTGCTGAAGAGCCTGACGCCGCGCGAAGAGAAGGTCCTTCGCATGCGCTTCGGCATCGGCGAGAAGAGCGATCACACGCTCGAGGAAGTCGGTCAGGACTTCGAAGTCACCCGCGAGCGCATCCGTCAGATCGAGGCCAAGGCGCTCCGCAAGCTTCGTCACCCGAGCCGCAGCAAGCAGCTGAAGAGCTTCATCGAGAGCTGATTCTCGGCCCATTCGAAGCGCGCGTCTCCGCGAGGAGGGGCGCGTTTCGCCTATTTGGAGTGCCGTTTCGACTCTCGTCACCGAGCGTCGGCGGCGCCCTTCTTTCGTCGTCGCATCGCCGCGGCGCTGAGCGCGAGCCCGGCGACGACGATCGCGCCCGTCGGCACCTCGTCGCTGCCCGGAACGGTGCACCCGCAGCCGCTCGACTTGTTGTCGTCGGCATCGCCGAGGGTCACGCCTCCATCGCTTGGGGCGCCGGTGTCGGTCGGCAACGTCGCGTCGAAGTCGCCGCCGCTGTCGAAGTCGAGACCGCCATCGAAGCCGGGGCCCGCGTCGGGCTTGCAGCTCGCGGGATCGACCACGCACGGATCGGCGCATTTTCCGGCCTTGCAGGTGAGCTTACCGACGCAGGTGACGATGGTCGGATCGCACGCGTCTTTGCACGCACCGAAGAGGCAGACGGTGCCGGCGGCGCATCCTCCGACGGGGCAATCGTTCTTCACGCAGAGGCCCTTGCTGCAGGTCTCGCCAGCACCGCAGCAGACGTTGGTGCACGCGTCCTCGACGCAGGCGCCCGCGGCACAGTGAAGGCCCGCGGCGCAGGTGAGCGTGTCGCACGGGTTCTTCACGCAGACGTCGGCGACGCACGTCATCGTCGGATCGGTGCAGCCCTTGCCGAACTCGCCGACGCGAATGCATGGCGGCAAGCACTCGCCGCTCGAGCCGCAGGTGGTCCCGTCGGGGCACGAGCAACCAGGCGTCATCTTCAAATCGACGCGCACCGCTTGGCCCGCGAGCGTGGTGCCCGGCGCCTTGCCTTCGTTGAACTTCGCCGCCGTGGCGCCGAGGTTGAAGGTCGCCTCGGGGAGGCCGGCGAAGAAGTAGAAGCCGAGCGGTCCGTCGGCGAAGGTGTCTTTCACCGCGCCCGCAGCGTCACGAAGCGAGACCGTCGCCGGATAGACCGGCTTCGGCGGCGTGCTCCCGTCGACGACGCGGCCGTAGATGATGTCGGTCGGCGCGAGGGGCACTTGCACGCCGCCGTGCTCGATCCAGACGTCGTGCACGTAGCGTTGCACTTGTTGATCGTCGGCGTGGATGACGACCACCTCGTTGATGCCGGGGCGGAGAATCGATTTTCCCTTGGCGTCGACGAGTGGCAAGTACGCGTGCGCAGCGTCGCCGTTCTGGCTGATCGCTTTGTAGCCGACGATTTGCCCGTTCACGAGGAGCTCGACGCCGTCGTCGACGTTGCCGACGTGCAGTCGATAGTCGTCGCAGTACTTGTCTTTCGGCACGTACAAGAGGCCGAGCGCCCAGCCGAACTGCGCCTCGCAGAAGCAGACGGTGACGGTGCTCGCCTCGTCGATGGTGAAGTTCGAAGCCAGCTTGGCGGTGCTCGATTTGCTCAAAATGAAGCTGATCAGCGTGTTCCAGGCGACCGCCGGATCGAGCGTCGTGTCCTTCATTCCGCGCGCGCCCGAGGGCTCGTAGAAGAAGTCGTTGGGATCGCCGTTGGACGCGACCTTGAACGCCGGGTTGGTGCTGGTCGGGTAGTGAACAGGATCGAAGTAGCTCCACCAACCGATGACCACCGGGTCTTTCGGTTCGGCGTGCGCTACTTCGGTGAACGTCGTCGTTGCGATGGTGGACGCGAGGAGGAGGCCGCCGAGCACGAGAGAGGTTTGCCGACCCATGCTTCGAAGCTAGCAGCCGACCGATGTCGGAAAGGGTGCGCATCAGCTTCGGCAACCGAGCGAAGCGAGATTGACCGAAGCGGCCGAGGTTGCGAAGCAATCTTCGGCGAAATGAGATGGCGGTAAGCTGAGCGTGGAGACCCGATGGCCAAGAGCATCAAGTGCATCGTCGTCAACGAGACCGACTACGACATGGTGTCGACGCTCGACGACAAGGATGGAAAACGCCTCAATTTCCAGGTGATCAAGGGTGGCTTCGCGGAAGGGACGCCGGGAAATCCGCCCTCGCCACCGCTGCTGGTCCCGAAGAAGTCACAGATCGAGTTCACGGTGACCGACGAGCCCGAGGGTTGGGTGGTGTGGGAGCTCGCCGAGCTGAAGGTCGTGGTCAACATCTTCTGGAAGGACCCGGGCGACGGGAAGAACGACTTCTGCGTGTGGGGCAACTACTGGCACACCAAGGCGGGCGCGTTCGGCGGCGATGTCACCTTCGAGGACGAGAAGTGCAACGCGCTCCAGCTCGACGACGTGAAGAAGGCGGAGAGCTTCGTCGCGCGGTTCGGCGTGCGGCTCGGACCGATCGTCGGGCAGTTGATCGCGGCGACGCCCGATGCGACGTGCACGGTGGCGAAGCCGAAGGTGCCTCTCGACTGGGTCAAGCCCCTGAGCGATCGGCGCAAGCTCATGCTCGCCACGATCGGGCGGATGATCCCGCAGAAGAGCAGTCCCTCGATGAAGCCGCCGGAGCTCTGCACGCTCTACGATCAAGGTGGCAATTGGCAGAGCTCGGACGCGTGGTGGGGTTGGCTGTGGGTGCCCAATCCCAAGTTCGATGCGTCGCAGCCCGAGAGCAAGACGAACAAGAAACAGCTCTGGGAATTGCATCCCGATCGCATCATGCAGACGAGCTGCACCTCGTATCAACCACTGGTGATGGCGGCGTACTTCGGAGAGGTCGGCAAGGTGGTGGTGGGCGGCCACATTTGGGGCTTCTCCATCCCGGGAAGCGACCTCAACCCGAAAGAGAAGCCATTCCCCGGGTGGAAGTTGGCGAAAGATCACCCGAGCGAGCGGCCGAAGCCGGGTGACTCGTACATCGTGTGGACCGACTACAAAGGCTCCGAGCCGGCCGGCGAAGGGCACGTCGGACACATCGTCTACGTGCCCGAGCCCGGTGACGAAGACGACTGTTGGGTGATGGCCGACGGTGGACAGGGCGGTCGCGGCGCGCAGACGTCGAACTTGGTGTGGGCGGTGCTGATGCGCGCGGCGGGCGATCCGCCGAAGAGCGAGGACACGTCGGGCACCAACTGTTCGCTCGTCTATCCGGAAGCGCCGTTCATCTGCGGCGGTGCCGAACGGATGACGGCGCCGCGAAGGTTTTGTGGATGGGTCGACATGGACGACACCGGGCTCCCCGATCCGCCCGGTCTCGGCAAGCACTCCGAGCAAGATCTCGCCGGCCTCGTCACCCGCATCGACAACGTGCGCGCCTATTTCAAGGCCAACGAAGCCGACAATTGCAAAAAGACGATCGCCGCCGGGTTGCCCTACAACGTCGCGGGGACGCTCGGGAAGTTCTCGTCGAAGCGGTGGCCATGAGGGACGCGCAAGAGATGCGGGAGGAGTGAGCGAATGAAACCGTTCGTCATTCGGCAAGGTGATCATCTCGCGAAGCTCGCCTACGAGCTCGGCTTCGACGCCGACGAGGTGTGGAACGACCCGAACAACGCGGCGTTGCGCGAGAAACGAAAGCCGAACCTCCTCCATCCGGGCGACGTCTTGCAGGTGCCCGATCAGCCGAAAAAAGAGCTTCGTTTCGAACCGTCGAAGAAGAACGGCTATCGCGCCAAGGTGCCCACGCTCGACGTGCACCTCGTCTTCGCCGACGAAGGCGGGCCGATGAAGGACGAGCCGTACGAGGTGCGTGGCATCGATGCACCCGCGGGGAAGACCGACGCAGCCGGCAAGCTGACGTTGAAGGTGCCGGTGAACGTGCGTGAGCTCGTCTTGCACTTCACCAAGCGCAACGTCGTGCACACCGTGCAGGTCGGCGACATGGATCCAATCGAGGAGATCTCCGGCGTCGACAAGAGGCTGCAGCACCTCGGATTTCTCCCGCCTCCGCCCAACGGCGACAGCGCGCTTCGTCGATCGGCGGCGATTCGTGCGTTCCAAGCGTCGGCCGGGCTGCCCGTCACCGGCGCGATCGACGACGACACGCGTTCGGCGCTCGTCACGGCGCACGGGTCGTAGGCCAGCACGCTCGGAGGTTTCCTTTGCCGGCACTCCGGGCGATGCTCTCGGCCATGTCCTTCGACATCCACGGAAAGACCGCCCTCGTCACCGGTGCTGCCAGCGGAATCGGCCGTGAAACTGCGCTCGCACTCGCCCGCGCCGGCGCATCGTTGGTCATCTGCGACGTCCATGAAGAGAACCTCGCGACGGTCGCGAAAGAGGTACGCGAGCTCGGCCGCTCGGTCATCGCGCGCAGGGTCGACGTCAGCGATCGCGCGGCGATGAAGGCCTTCGCCGACGAGGTGCATCACTCGATCGGCGCGGTCGACATCCTCGTCAACAACGCCGGGGTCGCCCTCAGCGGCGGCTTCATGGACACCTCTCTCGAGGATTGGGACTGGATCCTCGGCATCAACGTCTACGGCGTCATCTACGGTTGTCACTACTTCCTCCCGCCGATGATCGAGCGTGGCCGAGGCGGACAGGTGGTCATCGTCTCGTCGGCGGCGGGCTACACCGCGTCGGACATGCTGGCCGCGTACTCGACGACGAAGTTCAGCGTGCTCGGGCTGGCGGAGAATCTGCGGCTCGAGCTGAAGCAGCACCGCATCGGAGTGAGCGCGATTTGCCCGGGAATCGTCGACACCGCGATCACCCGCAACACGCGCCAGCGCGGTCCGACGGCGGGGAGCGCGTTCACCGAGAAGCTCTCCGAGTTCTATCGCAAGCGCGGCTTCGGACCCGACAAGGTGGCGAAGGCGATCGTTCGTGCGATCGAGCGCGATCAGGGCGTCGTTCCGGTCACCCCCGAGGCGTGGGCGTTCTACCTCGTGAAGCGCGCCTCGCCGAGGCTCTTCGAGCGCTTCGCGGTCATGGCGGGCAAGCAGGCGCGCCGGAAATTCTCCGTGTGACCGTTCGTCAGGCTCCGCTAGCCTGGGACACATGAGCTCGACGTCGGCGACTCGTCCGCAAGTAGTCGTACGCGTGCTGCTGCGCGGATTCGCTGCACAGGTCGGAGAGGTGGGCGTCGCTGGGCAAGTGGTCGCCATCGTCGGCCCGGCAGACGCGAAGAAATGGCCGCATTCGTCGGTAGAACCCGACGATCGAGAGGGAGTCACGTGGTGTGCTCCCACCGAAGCTAGCGACGTCGATCGCACGCTTCGCGGCGTGCCCTCCGTGATCGACGTCTCGATCGAAGTCGCCGAGTGACCCAACGGGGAAAAAGGACGCCCTCCCCTTAACTCTGCCGAAAGGCGAGCCGTATCGAGGGGGGAGACGGAAACGTCTCGCCGGTCAGAACCGGGAGGAAGGGCTAAGGGGCGGGGCGCTGCGTGGCGTATCCCGCCTCTTGTCTTTGAGCTTGGCGCCTCGCTTGGGCCGCGCGAACGTAGGTTTTACGTGCGAAGCCGGGGCCTCTTCGTCTGGATCATTCCTGCGGGGCTCGCCGCCATCGCCGGGGTCCTCGGCTACCGCTACCTCCGCGACGCGGATGGGACGGAGCGCCCGTCGCCGAACGATCCGCCGCCACAAGCGCACACGCAGTGTCCCTCGCAGGTCGTGCGCTGCGTGAAGGGCGAAGTTCGCCTGCAGAGTGGCGATCAAGACGCGGAAGGAAAGTGTCTCGAGACGAAGATCGGCGCCTGTAGCGCGGCGTGCGTGGCAGAGGGGCTCCCGCTCGAACGCGTCGATGACAGCCTCGCGCGTGCACAGCTCTGCGATCCTCCTGCCGACGTCGAAGCGCTGGTCGCAAAGGAAGAAACCATCACCGAGCTGCTCGACGACGGCGGGGTCTGCGAGGCCGACGGATTCGGTCCCGATGGCGACGGCATCGTCGAGTGCATCCTTCGCAGCACCAAAGACCCCGATGCGCTCGGCATCATCGTGCGCCGAATCCACTGTAAGAAGGGGCCCGTCGCGACCTTCGACAGGCGGCCGAGAACGATCAGCCGCGAACGAGCGATCGCGCTCTACTGCTTGCGCCTCTGATCGCGCGTCGAGCTCGGCATGAAGTTCGCTTCCCCGACCGAGTCTCGATTCGAACTTCTGCAGCACGAGGAGCGCGCCAACATGACCCCCAAGAACGCGATCTGTCTCTGGTTCGACAAGGACGCCGAAGCGGCCGCGCGCTTCTACGCCGCGACCTTCCCCGACAGCGCGGTGACCGCCGTGCACAAGGCACCCGGTGACTTTCCCAGTGGCAAGGAGGGCGACGTGCTCACCGTGCAGTTCACCGTCCTCGGCATCCCTTGCCTCGGCCTCAACGGCGGCCCGCAATTCAGACCCAGTGAGGCATTCTCGTTCCAAGTCGCCACCGACAATCAGGAAGAAACCGATCGCTATTGGAACGCCATCGTCGGCAACGGTGGCCAAGAGAGCCAGTGTGGGTGGTGCAAGGATCGATGGGGACTGTCGTGGCAAATCACGCCGCGGGCCCTGACCGAGGCGATGATGGCGGGTGGCGCCGAGGCCAAGCGCGCCTTCGCAGCGATGATGCCGATGAAGAAGATCGACATCGCGACCATCGAAGCGGCGCGCAAAGGGTAGATTCACTCTCTCAAGCGTAAGGCGAACCGCGCGCCGCAGCGCTGGCTGCCTTGAAGCCGCGATCGAGGAGCTCCAAGAAGGCTTCGCGAACGGCGTCGGAAGGCGACGACTTTTGGCGGCGCACGGCCTCGCGGAAGGCTGTGCGCCAGGCGCCGAGGAGCACCGCGGCGATCAGGCGCGCCGTCGGATCGCCAGCTTGGCCGTCGACACTGGCGACCAACAGCTTGGCGAGGTCACGCTCGATCTCCTCCGACAGCTCGCGCGTTCGGGCCCGCAGCGCCGGACTCTCGCGCACGGTCTTCCAGAAGGCGGCGGCGCGGGCGTTCACCCTCACGAGCGGATGACGCTGCTCGGCGAGGTCGTGCGCGAGCGCTCGCAGTGTCGCCACGGGAGTGCGGCGAGGGTGACTCTCTCGATGGCGCAGCGCCTCGCCGAGGAGCTGCTGCACGTCGTCCGTGCGATCGAAGAAGAGATCTTCCTTGCGGGGGAAGTAGTTGAAGACCGTCATCTTCGAGACGTCGGCCGCGGCCGCGACGTCGTCGATGGTGACCTGCTCGAAGCCGCGTTCGGTGAAGAGCCGGGTGGCGATGTCGGAGATGTGCTGGCGCGTCGCCCTCTTCTTTCGCTCTCGCAGCCCCTCGATTTTATCCATCACCCAATCATATACCCGACCTGAAGTTGTACTGGGTATAATATTTGGTATGCTCCATGGAAATGGATTCGCCAGTCGACGTCGTGGTGGTGGGAGCAGGGCCCACGGGCTTGCTGCTGGCGAGCGAGCTCGTACTCGCCGGAGTGCGTGTGGTGGTCGTCGAGAGGCGCGCCGAGCCCGATTCGACGCCCAAGGCCGGCTCGATCGGCGCGCTGGCGTGCGAGGTGCTCGCGCGACGAGGTCTCGGCCCGGCGCTCGACGCGGAAGAGGCGATCGGGCTCGAGGCGATGAAGGGGTCGAGAAAATCGCTCGGCGTGACCGAGGCCCCGAAAGGCGGTCCACGTCGTCCAGGCGGTCACTTCGCGGGGCTCTCGCTCATCGACCAGGAGTTGCAACACGAGCCCGCGCGGAGGATGCGCATGATCACGCAAGATGCGCTCGAACGCATCTTGGCCGAGCACGCGCGCGCGCTCGGGGTCGAGATCTGGCGCGGATGCAGCGTCGAATCGTTCGCCGACGACGGCGAGCGTGTTCGCGTCGAAACGCACGGGCCGAACGGAGGAGGCGGACGCGGTCCCGGTCCAATGACGCTCGACGCAGCATTTCTCATCGGTTGTGACGGAGGTCGGAGCACGGTGCGCAAACAGGCCGGCTTCGAGTTCCCCGGCAGCGACCCGACGATCACGGGCCGCCAAGCCGTCGTCGAGCTCGATCACCCCGAGCGTCTCTTGCCGCTCGGCTGGCGGCGCACGGCGACGGGGATGATGTCCTTCTGGCCGTTCGCACCCGCGGGGCGCGTGGCGATCATCGAGTTCGAGGGACCGCCGAAGGATCGCGACGCGCCGGTGACGGCGGCTGAAATCGAGCAGAGTCTGCGTCGCGTCAGCGGAGCCGACGTCCGCGTCACGGCCGTGAGGTCGGCAACGCGCTGGACCGACAACGCGCGCCAGGCCTCGAGCTATCGGCGCGGTCGCGTGCTCTTGGCGGGTGATGCCGCGCATGTCCACTCGCCCTTCGGCGGTCAGGGGCTGAACCTCGGCCTGCTCGACGCCGCCAACCTCGGCTGGAAGCTCGCGGCGACGGTGCACGGGGATGCGCGAGAAGACCTGCTCGACAGCTACATGACCGAGCGTCACCCAGTGGCGGCGCGCGTGCTCGAGAACACGCGCGCGCAGCTCACGATCATGCGTCCCGATCCGCAATCGACGGCGATGCGTCAGATCATCGCCGATTTGCTGACCCATTGCCCCGACGTCAATCGCCACTTCGGAGAGATGATCAGCGGCGTGACGACGCGCTACGACCTCGGGGACGACGATCCGCTCGTCGGACGCCTCGTCGCCAATCACGAGCTGACGGTCGACGGAGTGGGCACGTCTCTCTACTCGCTGATGCACGACGGACGAGGTCTCCTCGTCGACGGCGACGACGACGACGGCGCAAGGGAGGCATTTGCGCAGACGAAATCGTCGGGTTCGCGTGTGCGCGTCGTCAAAGCCTCCGGCGCGCGATCGATGTTGGTGCGCCCCGATGGGTGCATCGCGTGGGCTGGGCGACCTGAGGGACCGGACGGGCTACGCGTCGCGCTCGATCGCTGGTTTTCAACCCCCTGAAGGTGTTGGGTGAAGGTTCAACCGGCGAACATCGTCACGAGGCCGTGCGGCGCGTCGGCACCGAAACACTTCTCGAGACCTTCGACCGATTCGAGCGCTGATTTCTCGCTCCGCGTGAACATCGTGGCTTCGTATTCGCCCAGCGCGGCCCCGACGTCCTTGCCATGCTTCACCATGGCGCGCCCGAGCTCGGCGCCGTCGAACATCGCGAGGTTCGCGCCCTCGCCGGCGAACGGCGACATCAGGTGCGCGGCGTCTCCGAGGAGCGTCACGCCGTGGCGAGGCGCCCAACGATGGCCGACGGGCAGAGCGTGGATGTGACGTGGCAAGAGCGGCGCTTCGGCGTCTTCGATGATCGCGCGAAGCTCTGGCGCCCAGCCCTCGAACTTCGCCAGCACCGCGCGTTTGGCAGCGGGCAGGTCGGTGAAATCGATCGACGAGAGCCACGACTCGGGCGCGCGGACCGCGACGTAGATGTGGAGCTTGCCGTCGTTCTCTCTGTGCGCGAGGACGCCATGATCGGGCGCGAGCGCGAAGAGCGCGCCGTTGCCGACGAGCTTCGCGGCAGCTGCGTGGTTCGGTGCCGAGGGCGTCACGTAGAGCTCGATGAAGCTGATGCCGGCCGAGAGCGGCTTCGCGCTGGAGACCAGGGGACGAATCCGCGACCAGGCGCCGTCTCCGCCGACGAGGAGATCGGTCGTCACGGTGGAGCCGTCGTCGAAGTGCAACACGTGCCGCGCATCTCCGAGCGCACGCGCGGCGGTCAGCTTCTTTCCCCAGCGAATGGCGTCTGCGGGCAGCGAGTCGAGGAGCAGCTTTCGCAATTGACCTCGATCGACCTCGGGACGATCGCCGGTGCCGTCGTCGATCGATTCGTGGAGCAAGGCGCCTCGCCGATCGAGCACCCGCGTGGCCTGGGCGCCGGCGTGGACGAGGCGGAGGAAAGCGTCGTGAAGACCCGCTGCGCGCAGCGCTTCCTGACCGGTGTCGCCGTGGATGTCGAGCTGACCACCCTGCCGTCGCGCGTTCGGCGAGGCGTCGAGATCGTAGACGGCGCTGGCGATGCCGTGAACGTGGAGAACGCGCGCGAGAGTGAGACCGCTCAATCCGGCGCCGACGATGGCGATGGGGGAATGCTGATTCGCGATGCGCATGAGACTACGAACATGTTCGTTACGAACACGATCGTCAAGAACACGTTCGCATTTTTCTGCCGGAAGTGGGATATCAGGCTCGTGAAAGAGCGGGAGAAGAAGAGGGAGGAGGAGAAGGAGGAGAAGCCGAAGCCGCGGAGTCGACGGGAGCGGCCCGCAAAGTCGGCGCTCAGCCGCGAGACGGTGGTCGGAGCAGCGCTCCGCATCCTGAAGAAGGAGGGCCTCGAAAAGGTGACGATGCGGAGCATCGCCGCCGCGCTCGATACCGGTCCGGCCTCTCTCTACGTCTACGTGCAGGACACGCGTGACCTCCACGGCCAGATTCTCGATGCGTTGCTCGCCGAGCTGCCGGCGCCGAAGCCGGGCAAGCATTGGCGCCGCGACCTCGAACAGGTGACCGAAGCTTTCCTCGATGTGCTGATGCGCTATCCGGAGATCGCCCGGCTGACGATGGCCGCGGCGCCGAGTGGGCCGAACGCGCTGCGGCTCTTCGACACCCTCGCCGGGCTCTTGCTCCAGGGCGGCGCGACGGCGCGTGATGCGGCGTGGGGCGTCGACCTCGTGCTCGCGTACGTGACGGCGACGGCGGTCGAGCATGGCGGTCATCACCACGAAGACGCAGACCACCTCGAAGGCATCCGGCGCGCGCTCGAGAACCTCGACGCCAAGACCCACCCGAATCTCGCGCGACTCCACGCCGATCTGCTCACCGGCGAAGGGCTCGAGCGTTTTCGTTGGGGGCTCGGCGTGCTCGTGAAGGGGCTTCTTCGCGGCTCCAAGGACGAGCGCTGATGGCGCGTTCGACCAAGCACGCCTTCGCGTTCGTTTGGGTCACCGTGCTCCTCGACATGGTCGGGCTCGGCCTGATCATGCCTATTTTGCCGGCGATTTTGCGACAGCTCACCGGCGCCGACGTTGCGCACGCGTCGATCTATGGAGGCTGGCTCTTCTTCGCCTATGCCGCGATGCAGTTCTTCTGCGCGCCGATCATCGGCGGGCTCTCGGACGCGTTCGGTCGCCGGCCGGTGCTGCTCCTCGCGGTGCTCGGTCTCGGAGTCGACTACGCGCTCACCGCCCTTTCGCCGACGATCGTCTGGCTCTTCGTCGGGCGCATCATCGCCGGCATCTTCGGCGCGTCGTACACGACCGCGAACGCCTACATCGCCGACGTCACCCCGCCCGACGAACGCGGAAAGGCCTTCGGCATGCTCGGCGCAGCGTTCGGCGTCGGCTTCGTCGTCGGTCCTGCCATCGGCGGGCTCCTCGGCGATCTCGGGCCGCGCGTTCCGTTCTTCGTCGCCGCCGCGCTCTCCGTCGCGAACTTCCTCTACGGGCTCGTCTTCCTCCCCGAGACCCACCCGAAAGAGAAGCGGCAGCCGCTGCGGCTCCATCAGCTCCATCCCTTCGGTGCCATCGTCAGCATCCCCGGCGGCAAAGACGTGCGCACGCTCGTCCTCGCGCTTTTGGTGGTTTTTCTCGGCTCTGCGGTCTATCCCGCGGTGTGGTCGTTCTGGTCGAACGCGCGCTTCGACTGGAGCCCGCGCATGATCGGCCTCTCGCTCGCGGCCTACGGAGTGACGCACATCTTCACGCAGGCCGTGCTCGCCGGCATCTGCACCAAGCGCTGGGGCGATCGAAAGACCGCCCTCGTGGGGCTGCTCCTCACCGTAGGGTCGTTCATCCTCACCGGCCTCGCGACGCGAAGTTGGATGGTGTTCGCGGTCATCCTCATCGCCTCGCCCTCGGGCATCGCCATGCCGGCGATGAACGCGTGGATGTCGAAGCTCGCGCCCGACGACGCGCAGGGCCGGCTCCAAGGTGCAATTGGCGCGGCCGAGAGCCTGTCGTCGATCTTCGGTCCCATCCTCATGTCGCAGGTGTTCGGCGCGTTCGAGCACACGCAGCCGGGCGCTCCATTCTTCGTCGCCGCCGCGTTGTCGCTGGTGGCGCTGTTCATCGCGCTACGTGCGTCCCCGCCGCGATCTTCGTGACGCTCACGGAAGCCACGAGTCGCGGAAATTCCGGCGAAAAGCCGAGATCTTCGCGCATCCTCCGACCATCCATCACTGCTTCGAAGGCGCGGGCGCGTTCGGGGTTGGTGCCGTCGGGTGGCGGCGCGGAGACCGACGCGAAGAGCGTGGCGAGATCAGGCGCCTCGTCGTCGGTGAGGTTGTAGATGCGATGCGCGGGAGACGCCGCGTCGAGCAAGCGCGCGATCGCCTGGGCGACGTCGACGTGATGGGCGATCGACATCCGCTGCGTCGGCGGAAAATCGCGCATCATCGGAACGACCTCCTCGATGTGGGGATCACCGTCGCCGTAGACGAACGGGAGTCGGACGACGCGCACGTCGAGACCGTCGAGACCGAGGAGGAAGCGCTCGGCGGCGAGCTTGCTCACCGGGTACGCGGCTGTGGGTTCGCACGCCTCGTCCTCGTGGGTCGGCTCACCTCGTCGCCCAGGGGCGCGCGGACCGTAGACGAGGCCGGTGCTGGTGAAGACGAACCGCTTCACGCCGGCGACGCGGGCAGCGTTGCCGAGGTGCTGCGTGCCGAGATCGTTGACCTCGTGCGCCTGTTCGGCCGTCGCGCCGCGGAAAAAGGCCGCGCAATGGACCACCGCGTCGACGTCGCGCACCGCGGTGGCGAGCGAATCGGGCGCGAGCAAGTCGCCCTTGGCGAGCTCGATGTCGACACTACGCAGGTCGACGGCGCGGGTCGGATCGCGCACCAGCGCGCGGACGTGATGGCCACGCTGGGCAAGTCGCTTGGCGAGTCGGCTTCCGACCTTTCCGGTCGCGCCGGTGACGAGGATTTTCATGGGTCGGAACCTACGCAGCGGCGCCGCTCGTCGATTGGAAGAAACGGACACGGTGGCGACGAATCTTGCGTGGAGGCCTCGCGGGTCGCAGAATCGCCGGATGTACGCGATCGCCGTTCCGCACGTTCGCACGGCGCCGGACGCGTCGGCCGTGGCGACGATCCTCGTCAGCGAGCAAGACCGCGAACGCCGACTGGTGTCTTTCCCGCGCGCCGAGATCCAGATCGTCGCCCGCTTCGGAGAGGCGGCGCGTGGTGGTCTCGACGTGCACGCGTTCGGCGGGCGGGCGCGCGCGCATCGGAAGGTGATCCCGAGCGGGCTTCGGGCGGTGACGGCGCGTCTTCGGCTCGGCGCGCACGAAGCGGTGCTCGGCGTGCCAGCCTCGGCCCTCGCGGGACGCATCGTCGCACTCGAGGATTTGTGGGGCGACGCGGCGGCACGGCGACTCCTCGATCGACTCGCGGAGGCACGCGACACGGTCGGCGCCGCCGCGGAGCTCGAACGCGCGATCTCCGAGCGCACGCATCTCACGCATCTCACGCGTGGACACCGAGGCCCCTCGCCGCTCGTGCTCGAGGCGGCCGAGCGACTGGCGAGCGCCAACGTCACCGAGGTGGCCTTCGCCCTCGGCGTCAGCGAGCGACACCTCCGTCGCATATTTCGCGAAACCGTCGGCATGGGTCCGAAGACGTTCGCCAAGCTGGCGCGTTTCCATCGCGCGCTCGGCGTCGCTCGCTCCGGCGGGCTCGGGAGCTGGGCGAGCATCGCCGCCGACGCTGGCTACTACGACCAGGCCCACCTCATCGCCGAGTTTCGCGCCATCGCCGGCGCGACACCTCCAGCGCTGCTCGAAGAGCTCCGCGCGTCGCCGAACCCAATGTCGATCTAGCGAGCGCGCGATCGACGCATCGAGAGCATCGCCAGCGCGGCGACGAAGTAGCCTGAAAACAGACTGGTTCGCGCGCTCGGGGCGCCGTGAAGCTCGCAGCCACTGCCCTCGACGGTGCGCACGCTCTCGGGCTCGACGGGCGGAATCGAGCTGTCACGGGGCACGTCGGCGTCGCTCGTCGACGTATCGACGCTCGCCACGTCCGGCATCGGTGCGTCGCCTGCGTCGGCATCGACCCCCGCGTCACCCGCGTCCGCGAGATCTTCGCAGGGTGCGGTCGCGGGCGCCGGTCCGGCGTCGGGTGGCGAGAGGGTCGCCGCGAGCGCCGGCCAGAGCGGCGCGCAGACGTCGCCGACGAGCGAGCCGCTCGGGCACTCCTCGGGGCCGAGCACGTTTCGCAGGGAAAAAATAGGATGAAGGTGATCGCCGCCGTCACCTGAGCAGGCGAGCGCGAAGCCGTCGATGAAGTCGTCGCCGCACACGTAGAGGGCACCCGCGTGGTAGCGCATGCAGCCGACGGTGATGTTCGCCAGCACGCGGGTGAAGGGCCCGCCGTCGACCGATCGGAGGATGCCTTCGGCGCGATCGGCGCTGCCCATCCAGACGGTGCGACCATCGTCGGAGAGCGCGAAGCCGACCATCTTCGCCTTCGTCTCGCCGAGCTTGCTGAAGTGCGCCCCGCCGTCGATCGATTTGAGGAGCATCGTGCCGACGCCGAGGTCGGAGCGGACGTAGACGACGTCGGCATTCTTCGCGTCGACGGCGGAGACGAAGACCGTGTTGCCCCCGAGGAACTCGCGCGTGACCTCGGCGAAGGAGACGCCGGCGTCGTCCGATCGAAAGAGTCGCGGGCCCCCGCCGACGTAGCCGCTGAGATAGAGCCTCTTCGGATCCGACGCCGCGACCTCGACGGTCTCGACGAAGAACGAGCCGATGGCGGCGCCGTCGGTGAAGCTCTTTCCGCGATCGCTCGAGGTGGCGACACCATTCGGAGCGCCGACGCAGGAGACCGCGGCGACGACGCGCTCGCCCGCCGGATCGGCCGCCAAATCAGGCACGAAACAGGTCGGTGCACCCGCCGGGGTGGTGATGTCGCAGCGCCCCGAGGTCCGTCGAATTCCGCTCGGCACGCCGAGGACGAGATTGCCATCGGCGGCGAGGACGACCGCTGCGTCCCAGACTCCGGCCCGATCGAGCGCGTCTTCGCAGATCCACCGCCAGGAGCGTCCACGATCTTCGCTGGTGAGTAGCCCGAACGTCGTCCGAACGACCAAGACGTCGCTCGCCGCGCCCGGACCGATCACGACGTCATTGGCCGATGGATATCGGCCATTCGCACCTGCCTCGCGAGCGTGACCGGCGAGGACGATGGAGACGACGGAGACGACGAAGAACGTGACGAAGACGGACGAGAGGTTTCGTACGCGAAACATCGTCCGCACGTCGACTCAGCCACGACGACGCCGCGAGCCGATCAGCGCCGCGAGCGTGACGAGCGCGGCTCCGTAACCGCCGGCGTTCGTCGAACTGCCGCCCGGCACTTCGCAACCGCAAGAGCCGTTGTCTTTGGTGCCATCGCCGCTGCCGGTGCCGCCGCCGCCAGCAGCGTCGCTCGAACCATCGAGGCCGCCGCCGCCGCCGTCACCGAAGGAAGCGTCGTCCGGGCTGGTGCCGCCGTCGTCACCACCCGCGTCACTGCCGCTCGCATCGGTGCCGCCACCGCCGTCGGTGCCACCGGCATCGGCCACGGGGAGACAGGCACCTTTGACGCAGTCGTATCCGGGCGCGCAGTCCGCCGGCTTGGCGCAGGCGACGGCGCACTCGGGACCGGCGCAGACGTACGCATCGCACTTCGTCGTCGATCCGGGGACGCACTTGCCAGCTCCGTCGCAGCGCGAAGGCGCGGTGAAGACGCCGCTCGCGCAGCTTCCAGCGAGACACTCCGTCTTGGTGTCGGGGAAACCGGCGCAGGTGGTCTTCGATTTTCCGTCACAAATCGCCGAGCAGGCTGCGCCGCCGCCCGCGCAGGCCGCGCGACTTCCGTGGGGAGCGCCGACGACCGGAGTGCACGTACCCTTCGAGCCGACGACGTCGCACGCTTCGCATTGACCGGTGCATGCCGTGTCGCAGCAGGTGCCGTCGACGCAGAGACCCTTGGCGCAGTCGGTCGCCGCGACGCAGCCGAAGCCCGTCGGCTTGGTCGGCAAACAGACCGGCGCGCTGCAGAAGGTGCCCGTCGGGCAGTCGCGATCGATCGCACATCCGCCGACGTCGTGGGCGATGACGACGCCGTGGCCTTCACCGGTGCCACCGATGTCGATGATGCGCGAATACGAAGGAGGCGTCTTGTTGTAGTGCGAGTGGGTGAAGCAGCCCCAGCTCAAGTCGGAGAGGATGAGTGAGCTCGTGGGCGGCGTGACGCCGACGACGATCGGGCTCGTGGGGAGCTCGAAGACCTGGCCGTCGGTGCATCCGTCACCGGTGACGTGGAAGACGCCGATGCCTTCGAGGAAGGGGACGGGCGTGTCGGCCGGCGCGCCGGCGTACATGCAGCCCGTACTGATGAAGAGGCCGGTGCCGGTGCCCGACGTCACGTACTGGTAGCTGTTCCTGATGAACTTCTTCGAGCCGGCGTTGCTCTCGTGGAAGTCTTCGTCGCTACCGATGATTTCGAAGTGACCGGTGAGCGCCGCCGACCACGTCAGGCGCGTGTCGTAGAGCGCCTGAAACTGGGCAGGGACCCAAGGCGTCGGCGTCGTCGCCGAGGCAGAGATGCCGCAGTTGCCAGCGTCGACCCAGAGCGCGTCGTAGGACTTGAAATCAGCCGTCGACATCGATCGCCACATCGCGTCGGTGGCGACGGTGATGGTGGCCGCGGTCGGATCGGGGGTCTTGGGGAAATCGGCGGTGTCGGTCGTGCCGCCCGACCCGTAGACGAGGATCTTCTTGTCTGCACTCGCGAGGGGCGCTGCAAGCATGATGGCCAACGCGACGCCCGCGAACAACGACCTGCGCATCAGCATGCCTCCACCAACCTAAGAATGAACACGACGAGCAAGGTCGAGATTAGGTGGTTCTCTTGGCCTGTCGAGAGACGATGACGCGGCGGTAGGTCGGTAGGTCGGTATTCTGTTGCAGACGGTGTCGCGGCTTCACGTGAAAGGGCGCTTGCTCCCTACACCGGTGAGGCTCCAAACTGGCCGTGCGCCGGAGGTCTTCATGCGTCTTCGACTTTCTACGTCTGCTTTGTCTTTGGTTGCTCTCTTCACCGCGTGTTCCCCGGCAAACAGCAAGGGTGGATCCGACGGCGTGCTCGATTCCGGAATCGGGAGCGACACCGCGCTCGATCCAGATTCTCTCGTCGACGACGGGGGCTTCGTCACCGACGGCTTCCTTCCGGAGACCACACCCACTTGTGGGTCGAGCGACTGCGACAAGGACGGCTACACCCAGAGCGACGGCGACTGCAACGACCTGGACGGGACGATCAACCCGGAGGCGTTCGACTTCGCCGGCGACACGGTCGACAACGACTGCAACGGCGTCGTCGACGATGCCGTCGTCAACTGCGCCGCCGACGCGACCTCGAAAGACGCGATTCAAATCGTTCGCTCGATGGACATGTGCAAGCAGAAGACGCGGACCAAGTCTGGCGCCGTCTTCGACGCGTTGACGAAGGCCGAGTGGTTCTCGACCAAGACCACCGGGATCACCACCACCATCACCGCTGGCAATCAGCACGGCATCGGCGTCGGCATCTTTCCCTCGTTCGGGAGCAACCCGCCGCGAAACGGAGCCGGAATGTTCGGCCTCCAGACGGGCCCGGTTCTCTCGAAAGATCCGCGCGCCTCGAGCTGGATGGACGGCGGCAACGAGAAAATCGCCGACGCCTGCACTGCCATTCCGCTCAACGCCGCCGACTGCAAGTCACTCACCAACGGCACTTCGCCGGCGCCGGGAGTCGGCACGCCGGTCGCCGACTACACCGAGCTTCGCCTGACGATTCAAGTGCCGTCGAACGCGCAGGCGATGAAGTTCGACTTCTCGTTCCTCTCGACCGAGTTCAATCAGTATTGGCACAGCGCGTACAACGACGCGTTCTTCGCCATCGCGACGACGAAGAAGTTCACGACCAACGTCGCCAAGGACGCCAAGGGCTCGGCGATCACCGTCAACAGCGGCTTCTTCCAGCTCTGTCCGTTGCCGCCGGGTCCCTCGGGCATCGTCATGCCGGAGGCCCTCGTCAACTGCGTCGGCGTCGCCGGCGACAAGACGAAGAGCATCTTCGGCACCCTCGCCGGCACCAACTTCGACGGCGCCGGCATCGGCAAGACCGACGACACGGTGACCGACCCGACGAGCGGCAAGAAGTACATCTATGGTGGCGGCAGCGGCTGGCTGACGACGACGTTCGGGGTCGAACCGGGAGAGGTCATCACCCTGCGATTGATGATCATGGACACCGGCGATGGGTATCTCGATTCCGCAGCGCTGATCGACAACATGTCGTGGGAGAAGGCGCCGCCGAAGCTCGCGACCGGAGACACCGGGCGCCCGCCGAGCTGAAGCCAGAGGCTTCGGGCGCACGTTCAGGCGCGATTCGTCACCCGCGATTGAGCCGCCAAAGTGGGCGGCCGTCGTCGGGCGGGCACGGCGTGAACGATTCGGTGTCCCCGAGGGGTAGCTTCACGCGTCCTGCCCGCCATTCGGCTTTCGCCGACTCGATGTGTTCGAGCGACGAGTGCAGGTAGTTCCACCAGAGATAACGCGGGCCGACGGGGCTGCCGCCGAACGCCAAGAGACGGGTGGGCCCGTTTCCGCGAATCGACGCTTCGCCAGGACCGACGACGACGACTTGGCCTGCACGTGCACGCGATTCGCCGGCCTCGATTTCCCCTTCCCGGACGAAGATCGCGCGCTCGGGCACCTCGGGCAAAGACCATTGCGCGTTCGATTCGAGCGCGACGTCGGCGAGGAGAATGGGCGAGTTGGTCGGCATTCCCGTGGGCGCATCGGGCGGATGGGGGAAGAGCCAACGAACGTTCGCGCCCTCGCGGTTCGAGATCTCTTGCTCTTCCTCCGAGCGATGAAAGAAGCTCGGCTCGATGTCTTCGTGACCATCCGGGTGAGCAAGGAGCAGTTGAAACATCTCGAACGCGCCGCCGAGGAGTCGATTGCGCTCGAAGCGCTCGCTGTGCACGGCGCCACGCCCCGAAACCGTCGCGCCCAAGCCGCCGGCGCGCAGCTCGTGGCGATTGCCGAGGGAATCGCGGTGCGTGATGGCGCCCTCGACGAGGAAGGAAATCGCAGTCAGCCCGATGTGCGGATGGGGCCGAACGTCGGCGTCGACCGGCAATACACCCGGAGGGGTGTGGGGCATCTTGATGTGCGCCACGAGCGCGAAGGGGCCCACGGTGCGCGGAGCGCCGTCGGGATCGAGGGGCGCGACGAGAACGTTGGAGGCGCCGGGCGGACCGGGCAGCTTCTTGGCATCGACGACCTTCATGGAACCTCCAGGCCGACCCACAGTGCCATGTAGACGTCATCCACGTAGCGATCGGGGCCGAGCTTCAGTCGCTTGATTTTACGGCCTTCCTCGCGAAATCCGCAACTCTCGTAGAGCGCAATCGCCCGCGCGTTGATCGAACGGACGTGGAGCTCGATCTTCTCGATCTCGGGATTGGCCTTCGACCATTCGATCAGCGCTTGGAGGAGCTTTCTCCCATGCCCCTTCCCCTGCGCGCCCTCGTGCACTGCGATCGTCAAGTTGACGACGTGCAGCGTCACCGCCAGCTCGCGTCGCTCGAGCAAGGCGTGCCCGACGAGGTGACCGGCGTCTTCGATCACCAGATAGATGCCATGGGCCGGATCGGCGAGCTTGGCGATCGTCGCGCGAAAGGCGTCGTCTTTCAGCTCTTCGGGACGAGAGGCGAGCCTCCCCGGGATTTTGGCGATCTCGCGCTCGGCCTCGGCGAGGATCGCCGCATCTTCGACGCGCGCCTGTCGGATGACGCTCATCACGCCTCGATGACATGGACGCCGGGCTCGGTCAAAGCCGCGCGTGGGACAGAGGAGGCGTTGCATGCGCTCGCGACGCTGTCGCAGTGGCGCGCGAACTTGCGCTGGATCGATCGACATTTCCCGTGTCTTCGTGATCTCGCGGGTGGCGCGAGTCGTGCCTAGGGCGCCGCATGACGAAACTCTTCCGGCGCAAACGATCGATGGTTGCAGTGAGCGTTCTCATGTCGACGAGCGGCGCGCTCGGTTGCGCCGCGAGCGCGACGCCGAACACCACGGAGACGGAGACGGAGTCGACCGACACGACGGCGATCAGCACGTGTGGGGCGAAGCCGAAGAACGGGCCGTGCGACAGAGCCGTTTGCAAGGCAGGTGAATGGGACCTGGTGCCGCTCCCCGCCGGCACCACCTGCAACGGCACGGGAAAGTGCGATGGAGACGAAGCGTGCGTGATGCCGGGGCCACCCCCCCCGCCGCCTCCGCCCCCGCCTCCGCCCTCGCCGCGCGTGTTCGATTTCGTCGGCACCGACACCAGCGATCTCCCGGTCGCGCTCCAGGCGGGCACCGCGATCACCTTCGAGACGAAGAACTGCAGCGCCGGCGCCGATCCGGTTCTCCACTTGCTCAACTCGGCGATCAACCGCGTGGGACTCGCCGATGACGACAATCATGGCGGCGGCGTCAACGCCAAGATCACGTACACGCCAACGGCCACCGAGCTCGGAGACCTGCTCATTTTCGCGAAGAACGACGGAGTCGGGACCTGCGACATCTGGCGCAACGGGGCGCCGTTCGCCTACGGGATGAAGGTCGGTGGAAAGACGATCGTCATCAACGGCGCCAACATCGGAGACGCCTTCGAAACCGTGTCGATGCCCGGCGGCAGTACCACGCAATGGGTCTACCCGCTCAACGTCGACGGCACGTATTCCGGCCAGATCTTGCCGGGTGGCGGCACCGGTGACTCGGTGCGCTTCACGATGGGACGGAGCGGCGGAACGTGCATCGTCCATGGAGCGGGCCCGATGCGCGTCGTCGTCAACGACGTCGGAAACGACAGCGACGGCGATGGGCTCGGCGATGCTTTGGAGTCGGAGCTCGGGACCTGCGCTTCCACCAGTGGGACTGCCGGCGGCTTCGATTGCAGTCACTTGAAGACGGCGAAGGACACCGATGGTGACGGGCTCTCCGATGCTTGGGAGGTGCTCGGCAAACGCGATGTGTTGCCGCATCAGCTCTTGCCGCTTTGGGGAGCGAATCCGCGTCACAAGGACATGTTCGTCGAGGTCGACTTCCTCGCCGATGGCAGCGGCACCGACATGCGCATGCCCGCCGAGCAGGCACGCCTCGTAGCGGCGTTTTGGCAAGACACGATCGAGACGCTGCCGACTGGCGTTCCCGCGCTCCGCGCCAGCTTCCTCTCCAATCCGGATGGCCTCCCGGGTGTAGCGACGCACCTCGACACCGGCTTGGCGGCGAATACATATCCGACCGACAAGACGACCTTCGGTGATTGGGGTGGCTACAACGTCGTTCCCAAGGACACGGCTTATCCAGAGGCGTGGCGCACGAACCTCGCGCCGGCGCGACGCGGCGTCTTCCGTTGGTTCCTCGGCACCTCGAGCGGCGGCGGTCAGACCTCGACGTTCGCCAGCACGGGCAACCTACATAGCGGAGGTGTCGTCGCCCACGAGCTCGGCCACACCGCCGGGCTGGAACACTACGGCGCAGATTCCGCGGGCGTGCTCAATTGCAAGCCGCAATACGCCAGCCCGATGAACTACGCCTATGGCTACCAGGCGAACTTCAACGATGGACGCGCTCCGAACCTCGCCAACAACACGGCCTTGGTCGAACATGGTTATCTAGCAAGCGCGCCCGATCGCGACCGCTACGCCAATTTCTACGAGACCCTCTTCGGCTACCGCGTCGATCGAAGCACCTGGAGCGTGGACTTCGATCGCAACGGCGAGTTCGCACCCGCCGGGGTGACGGTGCGCGCATTTGCCAACAACCGACCCGATGGCGAATGCGAAGGAACGCGCGAGCACCGCCTGATCATGGGCGATGGTGCCGGCAGCACTCACTCACCCGCGCTCGTTCGCAGCCAGGGCAAAATCCTCGTCTTCAGCGCCACCGCCGCCGGGCTCCAGCTGCGCATCGGCAACGATACGTACAAGACCTGCACGACGGGCGGCACGACCGCATGCGGCACCTTCGCGCCACCGGTGACGTTGACCTCCGGCACGATCGAGGCCGTCGACGCCGTCAATTTGCAGTCGTCGACCGGAGAAGTCGTCGTCTTCACCTTCACGGACGTGAACGGCAAGCTGCACAGCGGAACCGTCAAGCTGAGCGCCTCGGGCGCGCCGGTCACCACGTTCGACGCCGCGCTGCGTTTCCCCGACCAGCTCGACGGCGAGCCCGCGATGGTGGCGGAGACACCGACCCGAGCGTTGCTCGTCTTCAAAGGCCTCGACGGCATCGCCCGCGAAGCGCGCTTCCTCGCCGACAGCGGATGGCTCTCGACGACGAATTCGCGCGCGGCGAGCGGGCTCTCGTTCCACGCGCTCTCTGGGCAAGGCCTCGTCAGCGGTCGGATGCCAGGCGACACTGCCGACGCGATCTACATGCACGTCAGCCACGACATCGACGGCACCCCGAAGGCGAGTCTCCTCAAGTTGGACACCGGTGGGCTATGGATGACGACGCCGTTCGTGACAGCCCAAACGGCCGAGAGGCCGGGCCTCGCCTATATCCCGAGCACGCTCGATCCTTCGAAGGGCACGCTTTACGTCGTCTACGTCGATGCGACGACGGGCATGCTGCGACTCCGCCAGAGCGGCATGCAAGCGCCCAGCGCAACGCCGAAAACACCTGGATTCGCCGTCGATTCGATGTTCGACAACGAGTGGACGATGGGTTGGGGCGTCGACCTCATGTTCGAGAAGGGCAAGGACACGAACCTCCGCGCCGCGCTCGTCTTGAGCAGCACCAGCGCCAAGACGTTGCCGATGTTCCAACCGCTCGCCGACGGTATCGTCGACCTCACCTACGGTGCCTTCAACGACTGGGCGCAAATCGGCGTCGGCCTCTGCCGCGGCGTCAACAACCCTGGAGGGACGGTGTCGAACCCGATGGCCTGTTTGTAAATCGTCTCTTCACTTTTCGCGACGCATCCGGCCCCAATCCACCAACGGCACCGTCTCGTCGGCGAGCGACATCTCCACCTCGGTGCGCTCGCCGACCAGATCGCCGCCGATCTCGAAAGGAACGGGGCGATCGAACTCCCATCGGCAACGCGTCAATAGCCAATTGTGATCGTGCGGCAACGGATGTGCGCCGCGCCAGAGCCAGGGCAGACGCAGCGTCGCGTGCAAGGTCGACGCGGCGTAGACCCGAACGGCCATTCGACCCGGCACGAGATGGGCAAATCGAAACGCGCGAAACCCGAGGCCGAGCTGCTCGGTGGTGGCAGCACCGCCGACGCTGATCGGTCCGTCGTAGAGCACGGCGCCGTGGCCACCGTTCGGCATCAGCACGGGCCGTCCTTCGGGATCGATCATCAGCGCCGGCGTGCCGAGGTTGATGACGCGAACCCGCGGGCGATCTTTGGCGCGGAGATGACGCGGGATGGTGCGGGTGAAGAGGCTACGGAAGTAACCCTTGGTGCCGCCGCTCGCGACGCGATCTTCGGGAGGAATCGCCTCGATCATCTTGCGATAGTCGGAGAGGATCTCGGCGTCCCAGCCGGTGCCGGCGAACGGCGTCACGCGACCTTCGGTGAGCACCATGCCGAAGGAACGAAGCGGCGGCGTGACGCCATTGCCGAGCTGCGCGAGCTCGCGGAACGCGGCCTTGGTCCCCGAGACGCCGGTCGCTCGCGCCCAGCCGTTGCCGGTGCCGAGCGGGAACAAGCCAAATGCGGGCACGGTGAGATGTTGTGCGCGCAGCTCGTTGAGGAGCGAGACGGCAGTGCCATCGCCTCCGCCCGAGAGCAGCACGCGCGGCCGATCGTGGGCAATTTCATCTCGAATCCACGTTCTCGCCTCGTCGATCGATTGGGTCACGGCGACGCGCGCCTGCGGAAGAATGCGGCGAATGCGATCGCCCACTGCCTCTGACCCGTGACGCGCGTGCATGTTGACCAAGACGGCGATGGACATCGAGTGTGAGAGCTAGCCTCTCCACGGAAGTGTGCTCGTCAGCGTTCGGTCATCCATCGGGGGCCTTCGCCCCCGCGTGCTGGAGGGCTGGGCACCACGATGACGCTCGAACCGAGCTCGAGTTCAGGCCGATTCGCCGAGGCCCGCATGTTGCTGTGGATCGGCTCATGCGGATTGGGTCTTCTCTCATTCATCTCGGCGTCGCGGTGTTGCTCTCGTCGTGCGGTTCGAGTGACGGCGGCGCGGGGCCCGCAGACGCCGACGACACATCACCTGGCACTTCCGATACGGGCACCGGCGGCGACACCGGCGGCGGCACCGATGCCGCGCGCGACACGACGAGCGCGCCCGATACCCGTGCGCCCTTCGATGCGCCGCCGGCAGTGGGAAAGGTCGGCATCTGGGAGAACGTGACCGCACCCGAGATGCCGACGAAGATGTTCAGCGACGGCTTCGGCGCGGGCAACGTCGTCCAAGATCCCGCGCGCCCTACGGACATGTACGTCGGAGGCTACGGGTCGGTCTGGAAGTCGATCGACTATGGCCTTCACTGGACGCAAGTGAAGGGCACGCCCGAAGTGCCGAGTGGTCCGCTCGGACACGTGCTCGCGATCGCCGACGACGACGGCAAGACGGCGCAGCTGTGGATCGCCAACCCCTTCGGCGAAAAGAAGGTCTATCGCTCGAAAGACGCCGGACTGACCTATACGCTGACTGGCACTCTCACGGGCGGCGATGGACAGCTCTATTCGATTGTGGTCGATCCTTACGACTCGAAACATCTCGTCTCCGGCTTCCACGAGACCGACGGCCTCGCCGAGTCGATGGACGGTGGCGAGACGTGGAAGTTCGTCGGAATGACCGGTTGGCCGAAGGGCGGCATCTCTTGGTTCCCCTTCTTCCTCGACACCGGCGAGGCGGCTGGCACACGCGGAAAGTGGCTCGCGATCGCGCAAAACGGCGGCTCGCTCGTCACCACCGAAGACTCCGGCGCACACTGGACGATCCCCACCGGCATCGGCGGCCTCAACCATCCCCACGGCAATGCCGGCATCTTTCAACTCGGCAAAACTCTCTTCGTCGGCGGCACGCACAGCGAGGGCACCAGCGTCGGTGACGGCGTCTACAAGAGCACCGATCTCGGGGCCACCTGGGCACGCGTCTCCGATCGTGGCGCCGGCGTCGTCTTCGGCTCGACCAAGAACGTCTACGCGATGTGGAGCTGGGCTTGTGCCAACTGCAAGTGGGATGGCATCGACGTGCAAGACATGTCGTCTCCGCAACCAGGCACCACCTGGGCGAGCGCCGCGAAGGTCGCCAATGGACTGAATTGGGGCCCCAACAGCGTGGCGACGACCAGCGATGGGACGCACACGATCTACGTCGGCTCGATGTGGAGCTCCGGGCTCTGGCGGTTCGTGGAGGAGTGATCCGGGCGCGCCGGCGCGAAGTGGCCAAATTCAGGCACTTTTGGCGTCGGCATTCTTGCATGGGCGACTTGCAGCTCTTCCCATCGCGCGCGACCTCGCCGGCGCGCACTCTCCCCCTCGACGACACGATCTTCCGTGATCGCAACCGAGACCAGGAGGGGACCCATGAGCGAAACCCACGACCACCCGACGCCCGCGAAGATTCTCGAGACCGGCCTCGCCTTCTGGGCGAGCAAGACGCTGCTCTCGGCCGTCGAGATGGGCCTCTTCACCGAGCTGGCGACGGGGCCGAAGGGCTACGAAGAGCTGCGCGGACGTCTCGGGCTTCACGCGCGCAGCGCCCACGACTTCTTCGATACGCTGACCGCGCTCGGATTTCTCCAGCGCACTGGCGACGTCTACGCCAACTCGCGCGAGTGCGATCTGTTCCTCGATCGGAAGAAGCCGTCGTACATCGGCGGCATTCTCGAGATGGCCAATCATCGCCTCTATGGCTTCTGGGGCCATCTCACCGAAGCGCTGCGCACTGGCCAGCTGCAGAACGAGGCCAAAGGCGGAGGCCGGAGCTTCTTCGAAGCGCTCTATGCCGATCCGGCACGCCTCAAACAATTCCTCGCCTCGATGACTGGGCTCTCGCACGGCGCCAACCTGACCATCGCCCGTAAATTTCCCTTCCGCGACTACAAGACCTTCGTCGACGTGGGGACCGCGCAGGGCGATCTCGCGGTGCAGATCGCGACCGCACACCCGCACCTGCGCGGCGTCGGCTTCGATCTTCCGGAGGTCGCCTCGACGTTCGAGGAGTACGCGGCCGTCACCGGCGTCGCCGAACGCGTGAAGTTCACGGGCGGAAGCTTTCTCGAGGAACCGTTGCCGAAGGCCGACGTCGTGCTGATGGGTCACATCCTCCACGACTGGGATTTGCCGACCAAGAAGATGTTGATCGAAAAGGCCTACGACGCGCTCCCGGCCGGCGGTGCGCTGGTGGTCTACGAAGCGATCATCGACGACGCGCGCAGCCAGAACGCCTTCGGCCTCATGATGAGCCTCAACATGTTGATCGAGACGCCCGGCGGCTTCGACTACACAGGCGCCGACTGTTCGGCGTGGATGCGCGAGGCGGGCTTCAAGGTGACTCGGGTGGAAGCGCTGGTCGGCCCCGACTCGATGGTCGTCGCCATCAAGTAGATCGAGACGGCTTGGGCCCGACGAAGAGTTCGGCGTTCGCTTCGAAGTAGGAGGCGAACGCTTCGGCGGCCGCACGCACGCGCGCCGTGTCGCGTACCGACTCGTGAAATACGCAGTAGAGCGCGTTCATCCAAATCGGCTCGTCGAACACGCGCACGAGATCGGCGCGCTTGGCGGCGATGAAATAGGGAAGACATCCGAGCCCAGCGCCGGCGCCGATCACCTCGGCGGCGATCTCGAGGTTGTCGACGCGCGTCAGTCGAGTCGAGTCGCCGCGATGATCGTCCATCCAACGAAGGCCGACGACGGTGTGCATCGGCGGCGCATAGACGACGAGCGCGTGCTTCGGCAATTCGTCTATTTTCTTCGGCAATCCGTGGGCGTCTTGGTAGCTGCGCGAGGCGAAGACTCCCCACGCCATGTCGGACATCTTGCGCGCGACGAGGTCGGGCTCCGTCGGACGAAACGCGCGCATCGCCACGTCGGCCTCCCCTTTGGCGAGATCGACCGTGCGATAGGCGCCGCTGATTTCCCCGACCAGGCCCGGATATTTCTCACGAACGGCGGCGAGCGCGGCGATGAGGTGGGGGACGTACGCCGGTGGACACGAGACGCGCACCGTTCCTGCCACCTCGAGCTTCGCCACCCGGACGGTGCGTGAAGCCTCGCCGATCGCCGTCTCGACCGCTTCTGCAGCCGTGCACATCGCGCGTCCCTCGGCGGTGAGCGCGAACTCGCGACCGCCGCGGACGATCAGCCGCGCGCCGACGCTCTCTTCGAGCGCGGTGAGCCGTCGACTGACCGTCGATTGATCGACGCCCAGCGCCCGCGCCGCACCCGCGACCGAGCCTGCGCGGGAGAGCGCGAGGATGATTTTCAGGTCACTCCAATCGGGATCACCCATCGGTGAGCAGGAGCGTACCCGAGACCGCGCACGCAGCGAATCCGCGCTCGATCGAGTCGCGTTCGAGCGCGAACCCCACGAGCACCAGACGACTGGTGCGCGGCGCCTCGCCCCAAGGTTCGCCGAAGGTGACCTCGAGGGAGTCGGCGACGCCTTGCACGATCATTCGCTCTTGCACGCCTGCCACCGCGAGGATGCCCTTGGTGCGAAAAATTCGCCCTGAAATCGCGCCCAATTGCGCTTCGACGAAGTCGGCGAAGCGCTCGCCGTCGACGTCGCCTTCGAGCGTGAGCGAGATCGATTCGTAGACGTGGGATGCCGCGTGCGAAGACTGCGCGTGCGAAGACTGTGCGTGCGAAGAACGTGCGTGGCCGGGACGACGACGATGAACGAAGTCGGCGCGCCGCTCGTCGAGGAGCCGTTGCAGTGAGGGAATCGAGCTGATTTCCCCGCGCGCGGCCTCCACCAAGAGCGCCGCTGGATTCCGCGCGACGACGACCTCGCGGGCGTGAACCAGCTCTTCGAGCGTGCAGACATCTGCCCGCGAGAGCACCACGATGTCGGCATAGCCGAGCTGCTCGAACGCGAGATCGTGCGCCGCGAGACCGTCGATGCGCGCGGCGTCGACGACGGTGAGAATGCCATCGAGCTCGAACGCACCCGTCTTGCCGCCGCGAGCGATCGCCGTCACCACCCCCGCGGGGGAAGCTGCGCCGGACGTCTCGACGAGGATGCGCTTCGGCGGCAAGGCAGCGTTCGCGAAGTCGTCGAGCGCGCGCACCAGCTCGGCCTGCGTCGCGCAACAGACGCAGCCGCCGGTGATCTCGACGAGGTCACGCGCCCGCGCCGCGAGCAGCTCTCCGTCGATGCCGACGTCGCCATGCTCGTTGACGATCACCGCGATTTCTCCGCGCAAAATGCCCGCGAGCCAGCCGTTCACGAGGGTGGTCTTGCCGGCGCCGAGGAAGCCAGTGACGACGGTGACGGGGATCGGCAGCGGCACGGCGCGTCAGACCTTCGAGGCCATTCGCCATCGATAGGCACGTAAGAGAAAGAGCCCGAAGAGGAGATTGCAGAGCGACATCGGAGGCAACGTCAGCTTGGCGAACCAAGTCGTGTCCCTCGCCACGAACGTGTAGGTGACGTCGGTGAAGATGTCGCTGAGGCGCACGCCTGCGATGACCGCCAGCCACACTGCGTCGCGCTTCCAGCGGACGAAGGCGATCGCCTGACAGGCGAGAAATGCAGCCCAATTCGCGCCACAACGACGGAGCAGGCCCTCCGGATCGTCGTACGCGGTGCCGTGGAAGACGGTGAACCAGAGCTGGGGAAAGCCGAACGACCAGACGACGAGCGTGAGGTCGAAGAGGACGAGGAAGCCGAGGAGGCCATGCACGCGCCGTTCGGTCGGTTCCACGCTCAGCTCACCCTTCGTACTTGGGATTCTAGGAGGCCGACCGGAGCGCGGCCGAAAGCGCGCGCATCGAGGGATAGCGGTGATCGCGATCTTTGCGGAGGCAGTTGAGGACCACCTGTTCCACCTCGTGCGGCACCGCCTCCTTCGAGTGTGCGCGCATCGGCAGCGGCGGACGGGTCATCGCCGCTGAGAACTGCTGGAGATCGTTGTTGCCCGGAAAAGGCAGGCCGCCGGCGATCAATTGATAGAGCACGACGCCCATCGACCAGACGTCGCTGCGAGGATCGACGGCTTGGGCAGCGAGCATCTGCTCGGGAGACATGTACGCGGGCGTGCCGACGGTGATGCCGACGCGCGTGAGACCGGCGGGACGGCTCGACGAGGGCTCACCGGCGGCGATTCCAAAATCGAGGACCTTGACCACCGGCGCGCCTTCCGCCGCGCGCGCGAGGAAGACGTTCGAGGGCTTGAGATCGCGGTGCACGACGCCGAGATCGTGGGCCTCGGCGACGCCTTCGCAAGCATCGGCGCACCAGTCGAAGGCTTGTCGGTAGGGGATTCGTCCGCGCTCGCCGATCACCGCGTGGAGGTCCTGACCTTCGAGGTACTCGAGGACGAGATAGGGCAAGTCTCCCAGTGATTTGTCGAGATTTCCGACGTCGAGGAGCTTGCCGACGTGCGGTGAGGTGAGCCGCATGAGCACGCGCGCTTCCCGGGCGAAGCGTTCGAGGACGTCCTCTTCGGTGCGCCACTCGGGCAAGAGCACCTTCAGGGCGACGCGCTGACCTTTGGCGTCTTCTGCCTCGAACACCGCGCCGACACCGCCGCGCCCGAGCTCGCGACGAACCTGCCAACGATCGCCGATCAGCGTCCCTGGCTCGACCGCGAGCTCCCACGGGGGGTGCACCGACTTCGCTCGATGCAAGTCACGGCGTAGTCGCAGCTCGCGCGACACCTGCGCGGCGAGACGCTTCAGGCTCTCGAGTTGTTGCGGCGTGATGGTGCGCGGCGTGCGACCGGCGACCGAGAGCGCGCCGACCGACGAGCCTTCGTCGACGAGCAGCGGCACGCCGGCGTAGAAGCGCAAATGCGGATCGCCCGTCACGAGCGGGTTGTCGGCGAAGCGCGCGTCGAGGAGCGTGTCCTCGATGACCATGGGATGATGGGTGTTGATGCAGTGTCCGCAGAAGGAGAGATCGCGCGCGGTCTCGGTCTGCTCGACGCCGACGCGCGCCTTGAACCACTGCACGTCGCTGTCGACCAAGGTGATGAGCGCGATCTCGGTGCCGCAGAGGTCGGCCG
Organism: Deltaproteobacteria bacterium; assembly: GCA_025363655.1. Classification (GTDB taxonomy): domain Bacteria; phylum Myxococcota_A; class Polyangia; order Polyangiales; family JADJMO01; genus JANYDK01. The sequence goes on from JANYDK010000071.1 coordinate 198,443, forward strand.
CGAGCTGCGCGACGTCGTCGAACGCCTCCTCCGCGGGCGTGTACATGATGTGACACGCCTGCAAGAGCGAGAGCCGCGTCACCTCGTCGGAAGGAATGGGCGCTTCCAACATGAAGAGGCGAGCGTACCACGAGGGGCTCGAGCGTCAGGTTCGTGCCGCGCAGAAATTATCGAATGATTTTCATGGCTTGAGAAAAGTTCACGAAGCCTGTCGAACTCCTCGTCGGCCGCTCGACGTGTCCATGAAGGCGCAGGCTGGTGCCCGCCGGACCCCACGCTCGAACGACTTGGAGACCCGTCATGAATGCCATCGAGAACGTGATCGAGAACGTGACCGAGAACGTGATCGCTCCTGCTCCCACCACCCCCGAGCTCGTCATGCGCGCGCCCCTTTGGTCCGGTCGCGTCCTCACCGGTCTGATCGTCGCGTTCTTGATGTTCGACGCGATCGGAAAGTTGATTCCGATTGCGCCGGTCGTCGAAGGCTCGCGGAAAGTAGGCATCGCCTACGAGGTCATTCGGCCCCTCGGCGTCGTGCTCGCGCTCTCGACGTTGCTCCACCTGATTCCGCGGACGCAGCTCGTCGGCGCGGTGCTCTTGACCGCGTACCTCGGCGGCGCGACGGCTACGCACGTGCGCATCGGTACGCCGTTCTGGTTCCCCGTCGTGATGGGCGTGCTCCTCTGGATTGCCTACACCCTGCGGAGCCCGAAGCTGCGCGCCCTCCTCGCCAAGGAGGGCTGAGGCGCATCGCACTCATCGCCCTCATCGCACTGCGCGATTCATTCGTTTACGCACGTCACACACAGAGGAGACTCGAAACATGCGCTTCATGATCATGCACAAGCACGACGCCAACACCGAAGCTGGCGTGATGCCGCCGGCGAAGCTCATTCAAGAGATGGGCGCGTTCATCGGCGAGTACTTGAAGGACGGTCGGTTCCTCGACGGCGCCGGGCTCGGTGCCAGCAAGACCCGCACGCGGATGATCTTCCGCGACGGGCGCAGCTCGGTGAAGCACGGCCCCTATCACGGTGAGCACGAGCTGCCGGCCTCCACACTGCTCCTCAAGGTTCGCACGCGCGACGAGGCCATCGGCTGGGCCGAGCGCTACGGGAAAATTCTCGGCGACTGCGAGCTCGAGCTCGGCAAGATCACCGAGCCCTGGGACCTCGGCGTGATGCCGATGCCGGAGAACCCGCCCCTGCAGATTCTCCTCATCGAAAAGGCCGACGAGGCGACCGAGGGCGGCGGACGCTCGTCGAAGACGAAGGGCGAGCTCACCCGTCTGCGCACCGAGATGACGAAGGCCGGCGTGCTCGTGAGCACGTTGCACCTGCAACCGAGCGCCAAGGCCAAGCGCCTCGTCTTCACCAAGAACGATCTGCGCGTGCTCGACGGACCGTTCGCCGAGTCGAAGGAGCTGATCGGCGGCTTCACGGTGATGGAGCTCGCCGGAGGTATGGACGAGGCGATCTCGATGTGCCGACGCTATGCGGAGATTCTCGGTGGAACGCTGGAGATCGACGTCCGCACCGTCGACACCAGCGAGCAAGCCGAGACGGTTTGAATCGACTCCTGTGTATTCTTCTCGCATACGGAAACATCGGGAGAGCCTCTCGGCTCACTGGCCAACACCGATCGCGAGAGTGATAGTCGGGAGATGAATCTGCATCTCCGTGTCGTGCTCGTCGTGCTGGTCTTGGACGCGCTGGTCGGTTGCAGCAGCGCGTCCTCGCCCTCCCTCGGGACCGACGACGACGCGGGAAATTCAGTCGATTCTGCGATCGACACGGGAACGCCGACGAGCGACGCGGGCGACTCGACTGGCGACGCGGTGACGTCGGACGCCGCGCCGATCACCGCACCGGCCGACACCTGGACTTGGATCGACTTCCCCGACAGCAAGTGTGCGTCGGGGACGACGACCGGAATCGGGGTGAATCTGCATCCCGGGAGCAAGAAGCTCCTCGTCTATCTCGAAGGTGGCGGCTCGTGCACCGATGGACAGACCTGTTGGGTGACGCCCAATCCGCAGGGATACACCTCGGGGTATGGCGCGGCCGAGTTCGCGAAAGAGTCGGCGGTGAAGAACAGGCCGATGATGGGGCGTGACGCGTCGTCGGGGAGCCCGTTCATCGACGCCAACCTCGTCTTCGTCCCGTACTGCACAGGCGACTATCACAGCGGCACCAAGATGAAGACGCTCGACGTGCCCGGCGGATCGCCGCGAGACACGTATTTCTGGGGTGGACGCGATCTCGATCTCTTCCTCGCACGGCTGCAGGCGACGGTGCCCGACGCCGATCACGTGTGGCTCGCGGGAGGGAGCGCAGGAGCCGTCGCGACGGTGCTCGACTACCACAAGGTGCAGAGCGCGTTCGGCGTGCGCACCGACGTCATCGACGACTCGGGCCCTCCGCTCGGCATCGTCACCGACGGGACCACTCTCGCGCTCTGGGGGACGCAACTCGCGTCGAGCTGCAGCTCCTGTCGCACGCTCGAAGAGGTGATGCTGGACATTCGCGCGACGCACCCCGAGAGCCGATTCGCCTACATCGGCTTTCAATACGACGTCGTCGTCGCCAACGGATATGGCCTCGCGATTGCCGATTACCCGACAGCGCTCGAGAAGCTGCTGACCGACATGAAAGGCGACGCCAACTTCCAGAGCTTCGTCGTCCAGAACGCGAAGAGCAAGCCGCAGCACGTGGTCGAGAATCACTTCGACGACGCGACGATGACGAAGGCGGTGGAAGCGTGGCTGACGACGATGGTGAGTGATGGAGCGTGGTCGAGCGTGAAGTATTGAGGATCGAGGATCGAGGGGATCAGAGCGGCGGTTGCGCGTGGGGGGAGCCGGGGGCAGTGTCGCCGTGGGTGTTCGTGGTGGGTGTCGGCGCGCTCGCGGGGCCCCCGCAGGGCTGTTCGCTTAGGTCGCGACGTGCCTCACGGGGTCAGCACCAAAATCGGATAGAAATGCTTCTCCTCGGCCGTGCTCGAAACGACGGTGACGAGCTCGGTGTGGTAGTTCCCCGCCGCCTTCACGCCGATGGTGAGGTGCGCGACGACGCCGTTGTTCAGTTGGTCGACGTCGAGATCGAGGTGTAGGTGACCGACGTCGGTCCAGAGACCGTCGATCATCGCGTTGCCCTCGACGACATGCAGGTTCCAGTCGGTCCTGGCCGCGAAGCTGTATCCGTACAGCTCGACGACCTGGCTCTCGCCTGCCGCGATGGTGATTCCCTTCACGCTGTCGGGCACGGTTACGTTGAAGAAGGGCGTCGCGGGAGCCGGCACGCAGGGGTAGTGGTTGGCATCGGCCGCCGCGTTCGACCACGAGCGCTGCACGTAGAACTCGAAGCCCGGTTCCTTGTCTTGATATTCGGCTGTCGGCTCCCACTGGCAGAGATCGGCGGCCTCGGTCGCCCCGCCAAAGAGCGTGTTCCATGCCATCAGAGTTCTATCGAGATAGGCATAACCGTGACCGAGATCGGGATCGGTGGCGACCTCGACGAGCTCGTGGGCGACGTCCTGCGTGCGATCGGCCGAGCCCGCCGGGATGATCGCGTAGCGGATGCTCTTGCCGTCGATGTTGGCGCTGGCGTGATGAGGGAGCCCTATCGCCGACACGTTCTTCGTCTTCGGCGAAACATATATGACGTAGACCGCACCCTCCGGGGTGGGCAATTTGCCGGAGTGGACGAGTGCGGTCATGAGCACCGTCTCGTCGTCGGCCTCTCCGCGAAGGCCGATTCGGGCGGGCGGCTCGTCGGTCAGTCGCACATGGTTCGCGGGGCCGCTCTTCGCCGGCGAAATCCCATACTCGCTCGTCGTCTCTCGCCAATAGGCGCTGTCTCCGAGCTGATCGGCGAACGCCTCCAGCCGATCGACGTTGGTGTTGTCGGAATAGGTGACCGTGACGAAGGTCGGCGACGGCAGCACCACCGACGCGCGCTTCACCAGCCGAGGGAGATCGGGCGTCAGGGCCGGAAAGGGAATCGGCGGAGCGGTGTCGAGCGTGCTGGAGTCGTCACGACCATCCGCGCCAGCGTCCGACGGCGGGAGACCGACGTCACTCGCGTCACTTGCCGGAAGAGCATTCGTGGAAGGGTCAGACGAGCCACAGCCTGCGAGCAGAACGGCGAGACCGAGCGGGATGCGGGCGAGATGCATGCGAGCCTTTCCAGCGCCGACGAGCGCCAACCCGCAGCGTGCCACGCACGTCCGGTTCCCGGCTGTATCCCGTGGGGAAAGACCCCGCGCAACGTCGCACGGACACTCGTTTGGGCCAGCGCAAGTACCGCCCGTCGCGCTCAAAGCTTCAAAAACGACTTTCGCTTCGCCTCGTCGTTGGGCACGAAGGCTCCGAGCACCCCCGCGCGTGAACAGAGGCGAAAATACTCCTTCCGCCCATTGCTCTTTCCGGTCGCCTTGTCCCAGTCGATGGCTGTGTAGTGGAGGAGGAATTGCCCACGATAGGGGCCACTCGCGATCTCCTCTCCGGACCCCGGAAGCATCACGTCCTTGCCGCTCGCGAGCTCTCGGATGTGCGTGTCGTCGCCATGCGGGGCGGCCGGAGAGGGGTTGGTTCGATAGATCACCGCCGCTGCGTCGAGCGTGAAGTCAGGGCCAGACACGTTGGCGAAGTTGCCGTCGTGCACGGTCGGGGATTCACTCGCCTGCAACAGACGCGGCGCGCTGCCCGACGCGAGGTACCAGAGGTCGTCGCATTGACCGCCACCCTCGTCGTACGGGAGGGCGCACGCGCTCGCGGACCGACGACGAATGAAGGCTATTTGCAGGCGATCGGGCGAGAGCACGGCGACGAGCACATCACCGAGGCGAGTCACACGCGCCTCTCCGGAGGCAAACTCGGCGACCACGTCGCCAGCATCGACGCGCACGCGAAGAGCCTTCGCGAACACGGTCGTCACGATGCCTGCCGACGCGGTGGCCGATGCCGTTACTGCCGAAGTCGCTGATGGCGTCGCTGATGTCGCTGCCGGAAGTGCTGTGGTTGCTGATGATGATGCCGAACTCGACGTGCTCGAGGTCGACGGTTCGGGCCGTGGCGCGTCGGTCTGCGTGCGACAGGCCGCCAGGCACGCGAGAAACGCGGCCCGCGAGAGGGTGAGTTGCCCGACGAAAGCCATGGGCGTGAAACGTGCGAGAGGGCCGGCCAATTCACCGATTCCCCGTGCGCGCCTCTCGTAGGCGCTCAGCGCGCCGGCACCTGCTCTCCGGTGTGCAACTCCGCCGTGCCCGCCGCCCAACTCCACTTCGGCGCGCCATCGCCGACCACTCCTTCAACCGCGCGGGAGCCGGTTCACCAAGACGATCTACGCGTGCTCGACGGACCGTTCGCCGAGTCGAAGGAGCTGATCGGCGGCTTCACGGTGATGGAGCTCGCCGGAGGCATGGACGAGGCCATCGCGATGTGCCGGCGCTATGCGGAGATTCTCGGTGGAACGCTGGAGATCGACGTCCGCACCGTGGACACCAGCGAGCAGCCGGCGGGCTAAAAATCGCACGCCCGAAAAAAATCGTCATCTAAGGTGTCCGGATCTGCCCTCGGTCGATCGTCGTCTAGACATGACGATCCTCATCTACCGCAGTCAGTTTCCGTTCACCCGTGACGCCCGCGTGCGCTGCATGCTCGAAGAGCTCGGCGTGCCTTACGAGACCGCGATGGTGCACCTCCTCGGCGACACGAGCGCCTTCCAGAAGGTGCACCCGCGCGGGAAAGTGCCCTTCCTCGTCGAAGACGATCGCCAGGGCGAGCGGCTCGCGATCTCCGAGTCGGGCGCGATTCTGCTTCACCTCGCGGAGAAGCACGACGTCGAGGGGAAGCTCCTTCCGCGCAATTCGCTCGAACGCGCGCGGGTTTATCAGTGGCTCTTCCACACGGTGACCGAGATCGATCCGGCGCTGGGGGGCGTCTTCGCCAACAAAGTCTTCTTCAAGGGCAAAGAGGGCGCGGAAGAAGCGGCGCGAGCGAGCGAGGCGATTTTCGCCAAATTGACGGGGTTTCTCGAGGCGGCGCTCGATGGCCACGAGTTCCTCGTCGGCGACAAGCTGAGCCTGGCCGACCTCGCGCTCGTCGTCACCCTCGATTGGGGCGCGCGCGTCGGTGCGCTCACGAGCTACCCTCGCATCGCCGCGTATCATGCACGGCTTGCCAGTCGCCCGGCCATCGCCAAGGTGCTGGGCGAGGCGGCGCCGAAATCGACCGTCGCCGCGTGAGTCCGGCGACCGAGTGAAGCGCGTCGGAGAACCCACATGCCCAAATTCCTCTACGTGTTTCGCGGTGGTGCCCGGGTGACTCCCGGGCTCTCGCCGACCGAGCTGCAAGCGCACCTGAAGAAGTGGACCGATTGGGTGACCGAGCTGACGAAAGCGGGGAAACATGTCCCCGGGGGGTATCCCGTCGACAGCGCGGGCAAGACGTTGCGCGGCCGTGAACGCACCATGACCGACGGGCCGTACGCCGAATCGAAAGATCTGGTGATTGGCAATCTGGTCGTGGAGGCGGCGTCGCTCGAAGAAGCAGCGCGGCTCGCGGAAGGCTGCCCGGTCTTGGAGTACGACGGCTCCGTCGAGGTACGGCCGATCCTCGAGCGAACGAGCTGAAGCGGATGCCCGCTGGTGACGCGGACGACTCGGTGCGCCCGGCCGCGATCGCGGAAGATCTCTTCCGTCGAGAATCGGCGCGCCTGGTCGCCGCGCTCACCCGTCTGCTCGGGCCGGCGCAGCTCGCGTTGGCGGAGGACGTCGTCCAAGACGCCCTCGTGACGGCGCTCCACGCCTGGCGATTCGGCCTGCCCGATGACCCCCGGGGGTGGATTCTCACCACCGCGAAGAATCGCGCCATCGATGCCATTCGCAAGAGCCGCCGGCTCGTGGCGTTGCCGAGCGAGTCCGTCGACGAGGCGCTCTCCGATTCGCTTTCGGACGCCCTCTCCGACGCGTTCTCCGACGCGAACGACGAGGACAACCAGCTGGCGATGATGTTCTCGTGTTGTCACGACGAGCTCTCCGATGACACGCGCGTGACCCTGATTTTACGCTTCCTCTGCGGTCTCGGGCCGCGGGAGATCGCCCGCGCTTACCTCGTCGACACCGACACCATCGATCGGCGGATTCATCGCGGCCGCAAACGGCTCGAGTCGCTCGGACGTCTCCACGACGTGCACGCACCGAAGGAGGCGCAGGCGCGTCTCCCCTCGGTGCTACGCGCGCTCTATCTCCTCTTCAACGAGGGCTATCACGGGAGCGACGACGACAATCCACTGCGAGCGTCGATGTGCTCGGAGGCGTTGCGACTCGTCGATCTCCTGCTCGGCTCGGAGGTGACGACGACGCCCGAGGTGCACGCGCTCGCGGCCCTCTTTTGCTCGAGCGCCGCGCGCCTCTCCACGCGCACCGACGCCGACGGGGTCTTCGTGCCCCTCTCCGAACAAGATCGAAGTCGATGGAGCCGCGAGCTCATCGAGCGAGGTGTCGTCCATCTGGCCGAGTCGGCGAGCGGCGTGCACTTGTCGCGCTGGCACCTCGAAGCGGGCATCGCCTGTGAGCATGCGATCGCCACGTCCGTCGAGACCACGAATTGGACGAGAATTCTCGGCCTCTACGACGCGCTCCTGACGATCGTCCCCGGACCGGTGGTGGCGCTCAATCGAGCGCTCGCGGTCGCCGAAATTCATGGCCCGAAGGCCGGTCGCGACGCGCTCGACGCGCTCGAAGGCGATCGTCGCCTGGACACGTATCCCTTCTATTGGGCAGCACTCGCCGATGTCGCGCGGCGCGCGGAAGACTTCGACGAGGCCACGCGGTGCTACGAGCGCGCCATCGCCGTCGCCCGCAGTCGCGCCGAACGAACGGCGTGTGAACGAAGACTGGAAGAATCACGCCTTCGTCGGCGATGAGCCCTTGGCGCTGTTCGGGTGAATGGTCTTCCCTTCGGCGAGCATCTCGACGAAGGCGGCGATTCGCTTCTTTCGTCCGGCGTCGGTCTTGAGCGCGAGCGTGCGAAACGTCAGCGAAAATCGATTTTGCGACGACAGAGTCTCGTACGTCGCCTGCGCCTTCGGCACGGCGCGAATGGCCGCCAAGAGCTCCGGCGGGGCTTCGGTCTTCGTCATGCGATAAGCCTTCGCCCAGCGTCCATCGGCCTTGGCGGCGTCGACCTGTGCCAGGCCGGAGGGCTGCATTCGACCCGCCTCGGCGAGCCGCGCGACATTGGCGACGTTGACCTGGCTCCACACGCTCTTCTTACCCCGCGGGGTGTAGCGCTGGAGAAAGCTCTGCTCGTCGAACGACTTGCGAATGGCGTCGATCCAACCCCAACAGAGCGCCACGTCGATGGCTTGCGTCGGAGTGATCGACGGCAATCCGGAGCGGAGCTTGTAAAGTTTGATCCACACCTCTGGCTCTTTGTTCCAGTTCTTCTTCAGCCACTTCTCGAAGGCCCGCTCGTCCTCGAAGGCGTGCACTCGGGCGGGATCGACTTGGACGGGAGGCATTGGCAGAAGGATAGATCAGGAAAATCGCACGCCGAGCGCCAGAATCGCAATCATCGCGATGATCTGCACGCAGTAGAACGAAAAGCGAATCGAGACCGTGCGCGCGCTCTCGAGCCACCCTACGTCCCTTGCAGCGTCTCGGCGGCGGGGGGGCGACGATCGGCGCGAACTCTTTCCGTCGGCCAAGTGACCGACGGGACGCAACATGGGCAGGCGAGAGGCGATTCGGTAGGGCGCAGGCGCGAATGACATTCATTCGCGCCCGTCACTCAACCATCGAGCGAGCCAATCCCACTCTTCCCTTTCAGCCCAAACGCGACCCCATTCTCGTAGCGCGGGTCGGTGAGAATCTTCACCACGTGTTCGCCCACCATTCGCGGCGGCAGCGGGTCACCGAAGGCCGCGAGAAAGGCCTCGACGCTGACGCCCTTCTTTCGCGCGTAGGTCTCGGCGGCATGCCGACCGAGCTCGGTGTCACCGATGATCTGCTGCGGCAAGACGGCCTGAAAGCGGACGTCGAGATCGAGCTCCTTGGCGACGTCGTTGGCGTAGCTCGCCATCAGCCAGAGCATTCGTTTGGCGCCGGCGTAGCTGCCAGAAAGGGGTGAGCCGTTCACCGCCGCGCCGCTCGATCCGAGGATGACGCGACTGCCGCGCGGCAGCGGAAGACGAAGCGCTGCTTGCACCCAGTGAAAACCGGCTTTGACGTCGACGTCCCAGGCGCGGTTGAAGTCTTCCCAGGTGAGCTGGTGCAGCGGAGCCATCGCCGGCGTGGCTCCGGCGTTGAGCACCAGCACGGTCGGGCGCAGCTCGCCCAAGAGACGACGCGCGAGGCCCTCGTCGGTGACGTCGCCGCGAACGACTTCGACGCCGAGTCGCTGCGAGACCGCCGCCAGACGCTCGGGATCACGCGCCACCACCGTGACGCGCGCCTTCTCCGCCACCAGCGCCTCGACGATGCCGAGCCCGAGCCCGCGGCTGCCACCCGTGACGATCGCGCTCTGTCCTTCCAGTGTCTTCATGTCGATTCTCCTCTCGTGAACCTCTCCCCGAGAGGACGATCGGAGAGGGCGAAAGGATGCGCCGGGAGAATTTTGACCTGAACCTTCGGTGTTTTTGCGTGACTGCGATTCTTTTCTCGATCTCGTGTCGATCTCGTCGATGGTCGTTCGACGCCCCCATGAAGCAGGCATCGTGAAGTCGGCCAACGGGCCGCGGAAGGGAACGAGCACATGAAGGTCATGGTCATCATCAAGGCGACGAAGAACTCCGAAGCGGGCGTGATGCCGAACGAGCAGATGCTCCGCGAGATGGGGCAGTTCAACGAAGAGCTGGTGAAGGCAGGCGTGATGCTCGCGGGAGAAGGTCTCCATCCGAGCGCGAAGGGACGGCGCATCCACCTCGCGGGCGGCAAGCGCACCGTCGTCGACGGGCCGTTCACCGAGGCGAAGGAGCTCATCGCTGGCTTCTGGATCTGGCAGGTGCGATCGATGGACGAGGCGACCGAGTGGGTGCGCCGCTGCCCCGATCCGATGCCCGGCGAGGAGAGCACCATCGAGCTCCGCCAAATCTTCGATGCCGCGGATTTTGGGGCGGAATTCACGCCTGAGCTGCGCGCGCAGGAGGAGCGGCTGGCCGCGGAGATTGCACGACGGAAGGCCTGATCGTGTACCCTTGCACGGCGCGCATCGCACGGTGCGCGCCGAGCTGACGCAACGTCGTCGGCATGAGGGGGGAAATCGATGAACAAGAAGGCGATGGTGGGGTGGGGCTTGTTTTTGTTCCTGAGCGCTTCGGCGCCGGCATGCTCCAAGTCCGACAAGGACAAGGGCAGCGACAAGGACAAGAAGGAAGACGCAGTCGACGACGGCTACGAGGAGGTGAAGCTGACCAAGCTCCTCTCCGGCGTGACCGACGATCCGAAGGCGCTCGCCAAGAAGTACAAGGGCAAGGACGTGAAGTTCACCGGGCTCGTGCAAGAGCTCCACGACCAAGCGCCCGAGCCCTGGATGTCGATCAGCGCCGTTCCGGGCGCCGACGCGCCGTGGGCCGCGTGCACGATGAGCTCGGCGAAGAAGGTCTTGAAGTGGAAAGTCGGCGACAAGGTGCTCGTCAAAGGCACCTTCAACGCCGACCCGCTCAAGACCGACGTGCCCTACATTTCGATCAAGAAGTGCACGTTGGAAAAGGACGCGACCGCCAAGAAGTCCGACGACGATGACGACGCCGAGGACGAGAAGCCGGCGAAGAAGAAGACCATCGAAGGCGATTTCGAGGTCTCGGAAGATCTCCCCGAGCACTGCAAAGAGAACGTCGAGTGGCTGAAGGCGTGCGCGATCAGCAAGGGCGGCGAGAAGGGGAAAGACCTCATCGGCCGCGCCAAGACGATGCAGACCTCCTACCTCGACGGCGTCAAAGAAAAGTCGGCGAGCGCCCAGAACAAGGGCTGTTTGGACCTGCAGGAGATCGTGAAGAGCAATCCTGCTTGTCAGTGAGGAAGAGGGTCACCGACCCTCTCGTCTCCATCGAAGTTCGGCGGCGATAGACGGAGCTCCCGACGGACGAGGCTCTCGAACAGCCTCGGCGGCAAGACGCGACGCGCGAAGTAGAGGAGCGTCGCTTTCTTGCCGACGCCATGACGAAACTTCGGACGGGCAGTGGACGCGATGCGAGCGATCGTCTCCGCGACGTGAATTGGGCTATTTCCGCGCTCGATTTGCCCTCGAATGATCGCTTCGACGCCGTCGCGACCTTCGTCGTAGAGCGCCAACTGCCGAGCCGGACGTGACATCGCGATGCCGGTGCGATGCGCTTCGGGCTCGACGAGGGAGACGCTGATGCCGAAGGGCGCGACCTCGTGGCGGAGCGCCTCCGAGTAGCCTGCGAGCGCGTGTTTGCTCGCGGCGTAGACCCCGTGAAAGGGGACGCCGGTGATGCCGGAGATGGAGCCGACGTTGACGATGCGGCCCGAGCCCTGCGCGCGCATCGTCGGCAAGACCGCCGAGGTGACGCGCATCACGCCGAAGACGTTGGTCTCGAAGAGCGCCCGTGCTTCGGCGGCGCTGGTCTCTTCGCAGGCGCCGACCATCGCGCGGCCGGCATTGTTGACGAGGACGTCGAGCCGGCCGAAGCGGGCGATCAGTCGAGAAATACAGCGTGAAACCGATTCGTCGTCATCGACGTCGAGGGCCAGCATCTCGACGCTCACCGGCCCGCCGGCTCCGCTGCGGGAAGTACCGAAGACGGTGAAGCCGACCTCGGCGAGCTTCTCCGCGGTGACGAGGCCGAAGCCGGACGAGGCCCCGGTGACGAGGGCGACACGCGTGTTCACTATCGGCAATCGTTTCATGACGCACAGATTGGCAGTCGTGGCGCGTGGAACCACTCAGGTCCGACGCGTCACGAAACAGCGGCGGCAGCAGCGCGTACGCGCCTTCGTCGGCGATGACTTAGTTTCGCGCGTTCGGGTTAGCGTGGAGGTCCATGCCCCCGCGCGATCGAACGAAGGCGCGTCTTCCACCACGGCAAGAACGTGCTCGCGCGAGCGTCGAGGCGATCTTGACTGCGGCCGAGTCGATCTTGGAGAGCGACGGCTTCGCGCGCGCGACCACCAACCGGATTGCCAAGCGCGCCGGGGTCAACGTCGCACTCATTTACCGATATTTCGCCGGCAAAGAGGCGATCGTCGGCGCGCTCATCGAGCGTTCGGCGGAGCGCACCCATGAAGCCGTCCAGGCCGCGCTCGAGGCGCATGCAAGCTCACCTCTGGAGGTTGCCCTGCGCGCGTTGGTCGAGGCGCTCGTCGACACGCCCGGCATGTCCCCTGCGGTGCATCGCGAGCTGGTCGAGCACATCGAGGTGACGCGTCGTCGCGCCGTCGTCGATCACTTGCGGACGCGCGCCGGCGATCTCTTCGCGGCCTTCCTCGCGGGGCGCCAGAAAGAGCTGCGTCCGTTTCCCGATCGCGCCGCCGCCCTCTTCGTGCTCGAACGCGCGCTCGAGGGCGCAGCGCATGCAGCCGCATTTTACCGGCCGAAATCGATCGACGCGAAGTCCGCGCGCGACGCCGTCGTCGAGCTGGTCATCCGGGCGCTGATGCCCATGCGCGATCCTGCCCTATGCACCGATGTCGCGACGTGATCTCCTGGTCGGCCCGCCGGCGAGTGGGCTCGTCTTCGCGGGAGACACGGTTCGAGACTCTGGGGAGGAAATGATCATGATCGACAAGCTCCAGTTCTACATCGACGGCGCGTGGGTCGACCCGGTCGCGAAGAAGACGCTCGACGTCGTCAATCCGGCGACCGAGGAGGCCTTCGCGCGCATCTCGCTCGGCGGCAAAGCCGATGTCGACAAGGCGGTCACCGCTGCGCGCCGCGCGTTCGAGAGCTTCTCGCGGACGACGAAGAAGGAGCGCGTCGAGCTGCTGAAGGCGATCCTCGGCACCTACGAGAAGCGCATCGCCGACGTCGGACAAGCGATTCACGACGAGATGGGCGCGCCGATGTGGCTGGTGAAGGCCGCGCAGGCACCACTCGGAATGGCCCATTTCGGGACCACGCTGCAGGCGCTCGAGGCCTTCGAGTTCGAGAAGCCGCGTGGCAAGAGTCACCTCCTCTACGAGGCAGTCGGCGTCTGCGGGCTGATCACGCCCTGGAATTGGCCGATCAACCAGATCGCCTGCAAGGTCGCGCCGGCGCTCGCCGCGGGTTGCACGATGGTGCTCAAGCCGTCCGAGATCGCGCCGCTCTCCGCGATGCTCTTCGCAGAGATCCTCCACGAGGCGGGCGTGCCGAAGGGCGTCTTCAACCTCGTCAACGGCGAAGGACCAGACGTCGGTCAGGCGATGGCCGAGCACCCGGGCATCGACATGATGTCGTTCACCGGCTCGACGCGCGCCGGCATCGCGGTCGCCAAGGCCTCCGCCGACTCGGTCAAACGCGTCGCGCAAGAGCTCGGCGGCAAATCGGCGAACCTCGTCTTGGACGACGCCGATCTGACGAAGGCGGTCACCGAAGGTCTCCAGAACTTGTTCCTCAACTCGGGACAGTCGTGCAACGCGCCGTCGCGCATGTTCGTCCCCCGCGCCAAGCTCGCGCAGGCCGCGACCATCGCCAAAGGCGTCGTCGAACAGACGAAGGTCGGCGACGGCTCTCCCGGGAGCCTCGGCCCCGTCGTCAGCCAAACGCAATTCACCAAGATTCAAGGCCTGATCCAGAAGGGCATCGACGAGGGCGCGAAGCTCGTCGTCGGCGGGCTCGGACGCGCCGAAGGTCAGACGCGCGGCTTCTTCGTGCGGCCGACCGTCTTCTCCAGCGTCAGCAACGACATGACCATCGCCCGCGAAGAGATCTTCGGACCGGTGCTGGTGATGATCCCCTACGACACCGAAGCCGACGCCATCCGCATGGCCAACGACACGCCGTACGGACTCTCGGGATACGTGCAATCGGGGACGATCGAGCACGCACGCGAGGTCGCCGCCAAGTTGCGCACCGGCATGGTCCACCTCAACGGCGCCGGCGTCGACTTCAACGCACCCTTCGGCGGCTATCGCCAATCGGGCAACGGCCGCGAGTGGGGCGGCGAATTCGGCATTCAGGAGTTCCTCGAGGTGAAGGCCGTGATGGGGTATCGAGAAGCCTGAGCCCGCAACGCGCGGCCCTCCCACGCCCCACGACTGGCCCGCTCGCGCCGACACAGCGTCGAGCGGGCCTCGCTTCTTTTTGCTACGAAGGGGGATGAAGACGACGCCGTATCTGTATTTCAAGGGGAATTGCGAAGCTGCGTTGCAGTTCTACGCCGCGTGCGGGCTCGGGAAAGTGGTCGAGCTACGGCGATATGCAGGGACGCCGATGGAGTCGCGGGATGGGGGCGCGTGGCGGGAGAAGGTTCTGCACTCGCTCTTCGAAGGACCGCACCTGCGCCTCTACGCGTCCGATGGCTCCGACTCCGAGCCGATGAAAGGGTGCGCGCTCTACCTCGAGTTGGAGACGCCCGATGCGGCTTCCAAGCTCTTCGAAGCGCTGTCGGCCGGCGGGCGCGTCGCCGTTCCCTTCAAGAAGCAGTTTTGGGGCGATCACTACGGAAATTTCACCGACGCGCACGGCGTGCAGTGGGCGATCAGCGGCGGCAACGGATAGCATCGAGGGATGCGATTCCCCACGCTCTACATCCCTCATGGCGGCGGACCTTGGCCGTTCGTCGAGACCAGCTTCGCGACGAAGGAAGAGTGGGCGCCGCTCGAGGCGTACTTGCGCGCGCTCGTGGCCGGGCTCCCCGAAAAGCCGCGTGCGTTGCTGGTGATCTCGGCGCATTGGGAAGAGCCCACGGCCACCTTGATGACCAGCGCGCGTCCGCCGATGCTCTACGATTACTCGGGATTTCCCGAGGCTTCGTACGAGCTGCAGTGGCCGGCGCCGGGGGCGACCGACCTCGCGCGGCGCGTGCGTGGGCTCCTCGAAGGCGCCGGCATCACCGTGCTCGAAAACGCCCAACGTGGATACGATCACGGCACCTTCATCCCGCTCATGCTGGCGGTGCCGAAGGCCGACATCCCCGTGCTGCAGCTCTCGCTCTTGCACAGCCTCGATCCGGAGGCGCACCTCGCGATCGGTCGAGCGCTCGCGCCGCTTCGCGACGAGGGCGTGCTCATCGTCGGCAGCGGAAACAGCTACCACAACATGCGCGGCTTCGGAAAAGCCGCCTCGACGGCGCCGAGCCTGCAGTTCGACGAGTGGCTCGAGGCCTCGGTGACCTTGCCGCGCGCGGAGCGTGAAGCGCGTTTGCGCGATTGGAAGTCGGCACCGGCCGCGCTCCTCTGTCATCCGCGCGAAGAGCATCTACTCCCGCTCCACGTCGTCGCCGGAGCCGCAGGAGACGACGCCGGCGCCGTCCCCTTCCGCTGCGACATCATGAGCATCCGCGCGAGCGCGGTGCACTTCGGTTGACGGACGAAGTCGGTTGGCAATCGAGAGGGTGAATCAGGTCGCTTTGCGCAGACGTACCAACTCGATTTCGACGGCGGCGGCCTTGGCGGTGTGCATTTCGACCTTGTATTTCCCAGGTGCGAGCGCAACTTTGAGGAGCTCGTCGTCATCGGCGTCTTCGTAGGCGTAGGCCGAGTCGAAGAGGGCGAGCTTGCCGTTGCCGGCGTCGAAGGTGAGGTTCGTCTTCTTCCAACGCGCGTCGGCGAGCGCGTTCTCGAACACCGCGATCACCTCGGCGTCTTCGTCGCCCATGATTCGCTGCACGAAGAGGCCTCCGTCGGAGAGCGGCCAAAATGCCGTCACTTCGGGGCTGCCGAGGATGAGCACGTGGCCACCTTTGACGTCGAGCAGTCCGACGCCGGTGCCGATCGAATCGGTGCGCGCGTAGTCGTTCACCACGCCTTCGTCCTCGTCGCCGATGCCGTGCCAGTGCTTCTTCAGCTCCAGCGGCAAGAGGACGAACGCACCGCCTTCGGTCTCGACGTACCTCAGAGAGAGTTTCTTGGTGGCCACGATCACCTCCGCCGCCCGAGCGCGCCCGAGCTCTGCTCACGGTATCACTTCAGCTCGACGAACTTCGTCGCCGACGCGTCGACGCTCCCGATCGTGCTCGCGTCGACCACGACCGCGCTGGTGATTCGATTCGTGCCGGCGGTCGCGTTCCAAACGCCGTCGTTGGCGAATTGGACGGCGTATTCCGGGATCGTCGCCAGCGATGCCGCGGCGTCGGGGAGCGCCAACGAGAGCGTGTACGTCCCCTCGGCGAGGCCAGCTGGAATGCGTAGTCGCACGTCGAACGTCGAGGTCACCTCGGCCGACCAACGACGCGGATCGATCGAGAGCGTGGCGTCGAGCGTCTTCCCGTCGGCCGCCGTCAAGATCGCGTGCGCCGGTCGCGGGTTGTAGAGCGACGCCCATCCGTCGTTCTTGATCGCGAGATGGAGCGCGAGGATGCCACCCGGACGAACGTGCCCGGTGACGCGCGCTTCGGTCATCGAGAGTCGATACCCGAGGTGCATGCCGATGCTGTCGTAACAACCTTGCGTCTTCCACGCGGCGACGACCTTGTCGCTCCAGTGGTTGTTCATGAACGACCAGTGGAGCTTGCTCGCCTCGGCCAGCGCTGGCGTGCAATCGGTGCGAGCGGGAAAGAGGGCGCACGACTCGCCGCCCAGCGGCGTGAAGCGCGCATCGGCGGCGACGTACGATTTCCAGGTGTCGACGGGCGTGTCGTAGGTGCCCATGTCGCTGGCGTCGGCGAGGAAACAATCGTTGTGATGACCGATGCGCGCCTGCGCGCTTCCATCGAACCCTTGCGCATCGGTGAGCGCGGTCGGATACCAAGCGGCCTTGAACATCGGCGTCCGCACCTGCAGCGTGCGACCTTCAGGCAACGCGGCGACCAGCGCGTCGATGATCTTCTTGCGATTCACCGCCGTATCGAGGCCGCTCGACGAGTCGTGCCACTCGCCCCACTGACCGATGAGACCGGCCTGCCACGTCGCGATGACGTCGCGATTCTTCGCCACCGTGGCCGCGAGCTGACCGACGTGCCCGACGACGAGGTCGACCGCCGCGTCCGCCGTGCTCCCCTCGCCCGGCTCGTTGTAGACGAAACGAAGCACCACTTTGATTTTCGCCGCGCGCACTTTGGCGAAGCCGGCGTCGAAATCGGTGAGGAATTTCGCGGGCAACGTCGCCGTCGTGCGGTACGCGTCGAGGCGCACCTTGGCGTAGGCGAGCGTGTATCCCGCGGCGCGAAACGACGTGTAATCGTCGCCGGGAAGAAGCGCGATGCCGTCGCCTTGCATCCAGCCGCGCTCGGGGCCGAGGAAGGAAGTCGTCGAGGTGGTGAACGTCGTCGTCACCTGCGGCGGCTCACCGATGGGCGTGGTGTCGGTGCCGATCGTGTCGGTGGAGACGTCGCTGCTCACGTCCGTCGACACGTCGCTCGTCTCACGGCCTCCATCGCTCGCCGTCGAGTCGGTCGCGCTCGTATCGCTCCCCAGCGCATCCCCCGACGTGTCGCCGAGCGTGCCACCGTCGACGTCTCCGGCATCATCGCCGCCACCACAGGCGACGAGACCGAGTGACGCGGCGAGAACCCCGAAGACAGGGCGAAACGTCGAGCACATCCCCCGAGCTTACCCGAGTGCGAACCGATCTTTGAGGCGGGTGAAGGTTTCGGCGACGCGGACGGCGAGCGCGTCGGCATCGCCCATCGGCTCGATCGGATCGGAGAAGACCACGCGCATCGGGCCGCTGCGGACGATGGGAGAGCCGCGGGGCAAGCGCGCGTGTCGGCCGATGACGGTGACGCACACGGTGGGCCTTTGTGCTTCGGTGGCCATCGACATCGCGCCGCGCTTCATCGGCAGGAGTCGCGAGTCCCAGCTCCGCGTTCCTTCGGGGCTCACGAGCACGCACTCACCCTCGCGCACGCGACGCGCCGAGGCCTCGACCGCGGGACGCCATTGCCTCTCGTCGTTGCGATCGACGTGCACGTGCCCCGTCGTTCGCATGTGCTCGCCGTAGAAGGGGAAGCGCGCGATGGCGTTGTTGTAGAGCGAGAAAAAAGGACGCGGCATCGCCGACGCGAGCACCAAGTGATCGAGGTGCGACTCCTGGTTCCACATCAGGACGAGGCCACCTTCGCGCGGCACGACGTCGGCGCGAAGCACTGTCAGCTCGACGCCGAAATGACGTAGCGCCTTCCCGAACGAGGCCCCCGTGAACGCCAGGCCGTCGACGCTGGTCGTCGATTCGATCGGTAAAACACGGTGAAGCGAGAGCCGCGCGAGCATCGGCACGAGATCGCGGCCCATCGTCCGGAGCGTGCAAACGACGTCGCGCAGAGAAGGCGCAGGCGGCGACACGTATCCAGGAGGAAGGGGCGGCGCCATCGGCTCTCAGTCGCGGTCGCGTGCGCGCTCGAAACGAGAGGCATACAGCCTGTCGCGCCACCCGACCAAATCGGCGTATTCGCGCGCCAGCTGCTCGTGACCCCAAGCCTTGGCGACCGCGGGACCGAGGTGAAGGTGCGGTGCATCGGGCGCGCGAAGGCCCTGGAGGAAGGTCGCGGCGAGAAGATCGACCGCGGACAATTGCTCCCCACCGATCACGTCACGCGTCTTCAACGCCGCGCGAATTTCTTCTGCCACCGAGCGCATGGCGTCGTCGTGCTTCTTCGGATCGTCGAGCGCAGCGCCATATTTACGGACGATGAAGCGAGCACCCATCGCCGCCATCGGACGCATCGCCCCCGCGAGGAACGCCGGCGAGACGGCCATCGCGCTCTCTCGCAGGGCCTCCGGGTCGGCGAGGACGGCGGCCGTGACCCGCGCGCGCACCGAGGAAAGTCCGACCTCGATGCGATCACGCCAACGGCGAGTCTCTTCCAAGTCCCGCACCAACTTCGGGCGCGTCCCCACGCGATCGGCATGGAGAATGATGTCGAGCGAGTCGGCCAGCTTCTCGTTCTCGGTGACGAAGAACGGCACGGTGACGCGTTTGCCGCCGTTCGAACCGACGCGCAGACGCAGGAGCGGCTCACCGACCATCGGCACGTGCGCGCGAAATCGGTACGGCACGCGATGGTGATCGAGCGCCCAGCGCGCGCGCTCGGTCCACGGCGAATAGTCGATTCCGTAGAGAAAGCTGGTCATGCGAGCGAAGCGTGCCTCTCTCGCTCCTCCGCCGCCTTGACGATCGTCAAGATCGACCGCGCGCGGGCTTCCGACGACGCGCGCGCACACGGCTGAGCGACTCCGGCGTCACGCCGAGATAGGACGCGATGTGATAGCCCGGCATCGACTCGACGATCGGCTTCTCCATGCGCTGCAAGAAGTACTCGTAGCGTTCGCGCGCGGTCTTCCACTGCAGCGTGCGCAACCGCCGCTCCATCGCCAGATAGTGCTGCTCGGCGAGCACCCTGCGCAGGCGCTCGGCGAGGAGCCCTGGATGCGCGTCTTCGTAATCCCCGATGCGCGCGAGCGTGCCGATCACCGGCGAAACGGCTTCGATCGTCTCTTGCGAAGGCGTCTTGGTGATGAAGCTGCTCATCGCCACCACCGCCGCCGGCGCACACAAGAGACGCAGATTCACCTCGCGCGCCTCGTGGAGATAGAAGACGCGCACCAGCCCTTCCATCATCACGACGACGTCGCGACGCGCTTCGCCCTCCGGGAAAATCACCTGGCCGGCGTCGTAGCGAACTGGGCGTAAATATGGCGCCATCTGCCGCAGATCACGCGGCGAGGCGTCGAGGAATCGAGTGAGAAACGTGTCGAGCGAGGGTGAGAGCGCCGACATCCGCCCGCGAGTGT
Organism: Deltaproteobacteria bacterium; assembly: GCA_025363655.1. Lineage (GTDB taxonomy): Bacteria > Myxococcota_A > Polyangia > Polyangiales > JADJMO01 > JANYDK01. The sequence goes on from JANYDK010000071.1 coordinate 218,279, forward strand.
ATCCGTCCTCGCCACGCGTGCGCCAAAGTGGTTCGCCGAGGCGCCAACTCGTTCGACGACGTCGCGCACACTCGATCGACTCGCATACGTTCGACGCATGAATTTCCGACTCCTCGGCCTCACTCTCGTCGGTCTCTCGTTCGCCTGCGTGGCGGGTTGCTCCTCGAGCAGCAGCGGCACCTCGAGCCCCACCGACGGCGGCGCCGGCACCGACACCGGCGGCCTCTCCGGTCTCATCAAGATCAATTGCTACAAGGCGACCTCCAAGAAGTGCGACATCAAGGGCGAGAGCACGTCGGCCGGCGCCGACTCGGTGAAGGCGTCGTGCACCTCGGGCGGCGGCACCGTCGTCGATCACTGCCCGGCCGATTCCCTGCAGGGATGCTGCCTCATCTCCGGATTGGGTACCTGCACCTACGACCCGGCACAGGCGAGCGCACTGCAAGGTGCCTGCGGCGCCGGCGGTGGTACCTGGGGCACCAGCGCTCCCTGATAGAATGGGCGGGTGCTTCCCGCCGCGAGCGTGCCCGACTTCCTCGAAGCGCCGTGGGGTCGCTACGTCGTCGGTCGGCGATGGGTCTTCTTCGCCCAGACGAAGGAGCTGATCGGCTTCGCCTCGTGGGGTCGCCCCGACGTCGACGACGTGCGCGAGCTGCTCCGACTCTGTGAGCTCGGCGTCGGACGCAACGCCGTTCCCCATCGCTTCCTCGTCGACCTGCGCGGGCTCGAGCTCGTGGACCCCAGCACCTTCACGATGTTCGTCGAGTACACCTGGCGACATCGTGAGGCGTTGAAGAAGAACGTCGTCCGGCAGGCGCAATTGCGGCCGGAAGGGCTCGTCGGGGCGATCATTTCCGGCTTTTCGCACATCGCGCGGCTGCCCTATCCGGAGCGGGTCTTCGGGGACGTCGAAGAAGCCATCGGATGGCTCGGGATCGACCGCGACGAGGGCAACGCGCTCCTCGCCGAGCTGACGACGATCCGCGAACGAACGAGCGGCGCCGATCCGATGATTCGGCAGCTGCGCGACGCCTTCGCCGAGTCGCCGTCACTCTCGCTCGATCGAGCGGTGGCCCGCCTCGGCACCTCGCGACGGACCTTTCAGCGCGTGCTGCGTCAAGCGGGGACGTCGTTTCGACTCGAGGTGGCGGCGGCGCGCATGCGACGGGCGATCGAGCTCCTGAAGACGAGCGATCGCAACCTCACGTGGATCGCCGCGGAGCTTGGTTTCTCGTCTGTTCAGCACTTCGCGACGGCCTTTCGACGCGCGCTCGGAGACTCGCCGAGCGCGTGGCGATCGCGGGCGCGTGAGACCTCGGCGAGCCCGACCCACTGAACCGACGAAGGGGTTCGGGGTTCTGCGGCGCCTTGCTCGAGAGGACGTTTCGAGCTTTGCTCTGGTGATGACGACCATGCGCCACGGCAGTCGACGCGCGCTCGCATGGATCTCGTGTTTCGCGAGTCTCGCGGGCCTCGCGGGCGTCACAGGCCTCACCGGTCTGGCGGCATGTGGGGACTCGAGCGACGCCGGCGCGGGCCCGGGCGACGACGGCGGCCAGCTCGACAGCTCCGATTCGATCGACAGCGGCGGCTCCGGCGACACGGGCGGATCGAGCGACACCGGCTCCAGCTCCGACGCGCGAGACACTGGAAAATCCGACTCGATCGTCACCGGCGACGTCGGCGAGGTCGGCGACGGAGCCACCGCGCCGCCCGTCATCAGCAGCTTCATCGCCACACCGTCGAGCCTCGCGCCCGGCGAATCGAGCACGCTCTCGTGGACCTTGAGCGCCGCCAGCGCTGGCGCGACGTTGACCCTCGATGGATCGCCCGTCACCGGCACGAGCACGGTGGTGAAGCCGACGGCGACGACGAAGTACACGTTGAGCGCCACCAACGCCGGCGGCACCGTCAGCGCGAACGCGACCGTGACGGTGACGGCCTCGACGGTCCCGACCAAGCCCATCACCTTCACCAAGGACAAACCGTTCACGCTCGAGAGTGGCACCACCAACTACGTCTACGTGCCTGCCGCGTACGACAGCACGCACAAGACGCCTATCACCCTCTGGGTCTGGCTCCATGGCTGCGGTGGCTACAGCTCGGGCGACGTCTGGACGGTGTCGCCCGGCGGCAGCAAGCAGACGTGGATCACGCTCGCCCCCGGCGGCGCCGAAGGTGGCTGCTGGGACATGAGCAAAGATCCGGCACGCGTCCTCACCGCGCTCGCCGATCTCAAGACGCACTTCAACATCAAGCCCAAGGGCGTCATCCTCGGCGGCTATTCGTCGGGCGGTGATTTGACCTACAAAATAGCCTTCTACAACGCTGGACTCTTCGCCGGTGCGCTGGTCGAAAACACGTCGCCGTTCCGCGACACCGGCTCGTCGCAAGCAGCTTCCCTCGCCGCCGCGTCGTGGAAGTTCAACGTCGTCCACCTCGCGCACTTGCAGGACACGACCTACGGCATCGCTGGCGTGCGCAAAGAGACCGACGCGGTCATCGCCGCCGGATTCCCTCTCAAACGCATCGAGGTCGACGGCGGACACTGGGACGATGCAGGCGCCATCGAAAATGGCCACGCCGTTCCCGGCACCGCCGCAGACATCGCCACCTATCTCTTTCCCTTGATGAGCGCGGGCTGGTCGGCGCCGTGAGTGCCGAGAGGGCAACGAACATGCGACGAAACAAAGAAGTGGAGGCCTGGTTTGGTCGCTACGAAAACCCGCTCAAAGACGTGGTGCTGCGCATGCGCGACATCGTCCTCGGCGCCGATCGTCGCGTCGGCGAATGCATCAAGTGGCAAGCGCCGACCTTCACCTATCGCGGCAACCTCGCCACCTTCTTTCCCAAGAGCAAGCGACACGCGAGCCTGATGTTCCACACCGGCGCGGTCATCCCCGGCAAGCACCCGATCCTCGTCGGAGGCGGCGATTCCAGCCGCGTGGTGAAGATCGGGAGCCTCGGTGAAGCCGAATCGGCGAAGCGCGACCTCGAGCGTCTCGTCGTCGCCTGGTGCGATCATCGAGACGCCGAAGAGGCAGGCGTGACGAAGAAGAAGCCCCTCGCGGCGAAGCTCGTGAGCAAGGCCACGAAGGCCACGAAGACCACGAAGATCACGAAGATCACGAAGACCACGAAGCCCTCGAAGACGGCGGCGACGAAGCGACGCGCCCGCTGAACGCGTCGCTTCCACAGCGCCTCGACGGTTCACGCCGCCTTGCTACCGACTTGCTTCACGGCTTCGATCTCGATTTCGATGTCGATGCGATCACCGACCATCACGCCTCCGGCTTCGAGCACTTGGTTCCAGGTGAGACCGAAGTCTTTGCGTTCGATCTTGGTCTTGGCGGTGAAACCGACGCGCTCGTTGCCCCACGGATCCTTGGCGCGGCCCGTCTCTTCGACCTCGAGCGCCACTTCGCGGGTGATGCCGCGGATGGTGAGGTCTCCGAGGACGCGCGAGCGCTCACCGCCGAGCGACTCGACGCTCTTCGCCTTGAAGGTGAGCTCGGGATAGGTAGCGACGTCGAAGAAATCGGCCGACTTGAGGTGCGTGTCGCGATCGGCGACGCCGGTCTGGATGCTCGAGGCGTCGATGACGACGTCGACCGAGGCGCGCGAGAAGTCACCGTCGGGCGCGAGCACCGTGCCGCTCCAACGCGCGAACTGCCCGCGCACTTTGGAGATGACGAGGTGACGAACCGAGAAGTGGATGCCGGAGTGGCTGGAGTCGATCTCGTAGCGTACGGCGTTGGAAATGTTGGACATGGGATGAGCTCCTTCGAGAAGGCCCGTCGACCGGGCGATGCCTTCCCCTAGAGCATCGGCCGGGCCAGCGAGGCTCGTCCTGTAGTTTCCATGACTTACGGCATGGCCGGCCGAGGCGCCCTATCAATATGATAGAGTCGATTCTCATTTTGAGAGGAGCCTGATGCGCGTCGCCGATCTCGATCTGAGAGAGCTGCTGCAGTTCGAGCCGAAGGGCGGCGTGATGACCTTCGGCGGGCAGCGCACCCTCCTCTTCGACGCCGTCGCGCTCGGCATTCTACGCAAGGAGTTGATCGCCACGCTCGGCGTCTCGGCGGCGCGCGGGGTGCTCACGCGCTTCGGTTACGTACACGGACGACGCACGGCCGAGACGATGCGCGACGCATTTCCCTGGGACGACGAGGGCGAGTGGAAGCGCGCCGGTGCCAAGCTCCACTCGCTCGCGGGGCTGGTGGTCGCCGAGGTGCCGGAGGCGAAGGCAGCGAGCGATGGACCCTTCGCCGAAGGCAATTGGCACGAGTCCTACGAGGCCGAGCAGCACTTGCTCCACCTCGGCCAAGCGAGCGAGCCGGTGTGCTGGACGCTGACCGGCTTCGCCAGCGGCTATCTCTCGTTCTGCAACGGACGCGAGATTTACTGCGTGGAAGATCGCTGTCGAGGAAAGGGCGACGCCGTTTGTCACGTCGTCGGTCGTCCACGCGAAGAGTGGGGCGCGGCCATCGACGGGCACTTGCCCTTCTACCAAACGCACTGTCTCGACGCGGCGCTGAGCGAGCTGACCGCCGAGCTGAAGCGCGTCGAGCAGAAGCTGCGTGCCCAGAGGTCAGCCAAGCGCGCGCCCGATCGCGAGGCAGAGGCGCTCGGGATCATCGCCCAGAGCGCCGGCATGCAGCGCGTGCTCCAACTCTCGCGACGCGTCGCCAAGGTCGATTCGACCGTTCTCATCACCGGCGAGAGCGGCGCCGGCAAAGAGCGCGTCGCGCACCTCATCCACGTCGAGTCGACGCGCTCGGCGGGACCGTTCATCGCCATCAACTGCGGCGCGGTCCCCGAGGGTCTCCTCGAGTCGGAGCTCTTCGGGCACGCCAAGGGCGCCTTCACCGGCGCCTCGCAAGATCGCCCCGGGCTCTTCGAAGCGGCCAACGGAGGCACGCTTTTTCTCGATGAAATCGGCGAGGTGCCGCCGCCGATGCAGGTGAAGTTGCTGCGGACGCTGCAAGAGCGCGAGGTGCGGCGCGTCGGCGAGAACAAGAACCGCCACGTCGACGTACGCGTGCTCGCGGCGACCAACCGCGATCTCCTCGCGGAGGTGAACGCGGCGCGGTTTCGGCAGGACTTGTACTATCGCCTCCGCGTCGTCGAGCTGCGCGTGCCTCCGTTGCGAGAGCGGCGCGACGACATCTTGCTCCTCGCGCGCACCTTCATGAACGAGTCGGCAAGGCGCGCCGGGCGGAAGATCTCCGGCCTCACGCCGCGCGCCGCCCAGCAGCTCGTGCGCTACGGATGGCCGGGAAATGTACGTGAATTGGAGAACGCGATGGAGCGCGCGGTGGCGCTCTCGGCGGGGACCTGGCTCGACGTCGAGGACCTGCCGGAAGAGATCGGCGTCGCGCCGCCGAGCACCTATGCGACGGGAGAGATACGGACGCTCGAAGACATGGAGCGTGAGTACATCGTCGCGGTGCTCGGCGGCGCGGGCGGAAACAAAGCCAAGGCGGCGGAGCTGCTCGGGATCGGGCAGGCGACGCTGTATCGGAAATTGAAGGAGATCGAGGTCACGAAGGAGACGAACGAGAAACGAAGGACGAAGAAGTAGTCAGTTCGCCGCGAGGAAGATCTTCTCGACGTACGACTTCACCGACGCCGGCGGCTGGTAGAACGTGTACGCGCTGTGCGAGGCGAGGCCGTTGCGACCGCCGAGGAAGTCCCAGATCTGCGAGCGGAGAATCGACTTCATGCGCGCGCCGGCGAAGACGACGTGCATGTGGCGGATCTCCGACGAGGGCCAGCCGTTGGAGCCGGGGTTGCGATAGAAGGCGGCAAATCCCAGCTTGTCGAGCCGTGCCAGGAGCGCGCGCACCTGCGACTCGTTCAAGCCTCTGACGCTGATGTCGGTGGCGGCTGAATAGGCGTGACCGTCGTAGACGCCGTCCTGCGCATGCGTTCCCGCCGAGGCCGCGGCCGAGCCGATGGTCTGCATGATGCGCGCAGAGGAGATGCCGGCGCAGCGAAGACGGTCGGACGCGATCGGGTGGAGGCCCCACTTCAACACCGACGCGACGTGCGGGCAGGCCGAGGTCGGTTCGGGCGTGGGAGCCGACTTGCAGTGATCGTCGCTGCCGGCCGCGGCGACGACGCAGCCAGAGCCGCAGACGCTGACCACCGACGCGTGACCCGGCCCGCTGCAGCGATAGAGCGTGTTCGGGCTGCCGTAACCGACCTTGTCACCACCACAGTAGTCACCGCTTTTTGCCGACGATTCGCAGGTCGGCGGCGGCTTGGGGTTGCAGTAGTCGTCGCTGCCGGCCGCGGCGACCTTGCAACCGTAGGCGCAGACGCTCGCCAACTTCGCGGCAGTGCTCGGTCCGGTGCATCGATAGAGGCGGCTCGACGAACCGTTCGTCACCTTGTCACCGCCACAGTAAGCGCCGACCTTCGCGCTGCCGCTGCAGTGCGGAACGAGGCTGAGGCTCTCGGCGCCGCGATCGTCGGGGGCGAGACCATCGGCGAGGAGCTGCGCGCCGTCGTCGAGCGTCGACTCGTAGGGGACCACCTCTTCGTCCGCGAGCACCGCCACGAGACCGTCGTCGAAGTCGTCGGCGAGCTGATCGTCCTTCGGGTGCTCGTCGGTGAGATCGTCCTTCACCTGATCGGTCTCTTGCGGACCTTCGACCGAGCCGACGCAGCCGAGACCGGTCCCGAAAGAGCCGAGAGAGAGAGCGAGCACGAGAGCAAAACTGGAGGAGGAGGTGCGGAGTTGGGTGGGCATGCCTTCCCCTCAGCAGAGGTCGTGCCGAACCCGCGGGTCACACGAACCACCATGAATTCTCGACCTTTCGTCATCGAGAAGACGCTCGCGTTCGGCGTGGCACGATCTCCCGGATCGTTGTCGGTGTCGCATCACGATCTCCGCGATCGTACGGCGCTGAAGCGTGCGCACACCGGCGCTCACGGGGCGCTCACCCTTGATGGCGTGATATCCTGGGAGTGAATGGCGCCCGACGCCGATCGTTCGCCACGCATGGTCGGACGCTACGCACTTCATGGCGAGATCGCCTCGGGTGGGATGGCGACCGTTCACTTCGGCCGTCTCCTCGGACCGGCCGGATTTTCCCGCACCGTGGCGGTGAAGCGGCTGCACGCGCATCTGGCGAAGGATCCCGAGTTCGTCTCGATGTTCCTCGACGAGGCGCGGCTCGCGGCGCGCATTCGCCATCCGAACGTGGTGCCGACGCTCGACGTCGTCTCGACCGAGGGAGAGCTCTTCCTCGTGATGGAGTACGTGCCGGGCGAGTCCCTCTCGAGACTCGTGCGAGCCGCGCACGACGACGGGACGACGATTCCATTTCCGATCGCCGCCGCCATCGTCGCCGGCGCGCTCCACGGCTTGCACGCGGCCCACGAGGCGACCAACGAACGCGGCGAACCGCTCGATTTGGTGCACCGCGACGTCTCGCCACAGAACGTCTTGGTCGGCGTCGATGGCGCGGTGCGGGTCCTCGATTTCGGCATCGCCAAGGCGGTCGGACGCGTGAGCACGACGCGCGATGGACGCCTCAAGGGCAAGCTCGCCTACATGGCACCCGAGCAGCTTCGTCATGGCATCGTCGACCGTCGCACCGACATCTACGCGGCCGGCGTGGTCCTTTGGGAGCTCCTCGCCGACGCGCGTCTCTTCGAATCCGAGAGCGAAGGCGGGCTCATCACCAAGATCCTCGAGACGCGCATCGAAGCGCCGGGCAAGCGTCGACGCGACGTTCCTCGAGAGCTCGACGAGCTGACGATGCGCGCGCTCGCGAAAAATCCGGGCGATCGCTTCGGCACCGCGCGGCAGATGGCGCGGGCGATCGAGTCGGCCATCGCCTGCGCGAGCCCGAGCCAGGTCGGCGAGTGGCTCGAACGAATCGCCTTCGATTCGCTCGAAGGACGCGCGCGCGTCGTCTCGGCGATCGAGAGCGGCGAGATGACCGCGAGCGAATCGACGACGGCGCCGATCGTCGCTGCGGCACCTGCCGCCGAGGCCGACACGACCATCGAGGCGATGCCGAGCCACGCCGAGCCACGATCATCCAGGAAATCGTGGGTCGCCCTCGCCTTCGTGGCCGGGCTCGCGGTCGCGGGTCTGGCGGTGCTCGGCGTGCGCGCGCTCGGGAGGAACGACGTCTCCGATCGTTCGACGTCGGGCGCTTCCGGCACCACCACCCACGCCGCGACGACCTCGGCCTCGCCGACGATCGACACCACGACGAGCGCGAGCGCGAGCACGACGACGAGCGCGTCGGCGAGCGTGACGACCACCATCCTCGCGTCCGTCGCGCCTCGTCCCTCGATGCCACCCCCGAAGACCGTCCACGCAACGACCATCCACGCAACGACGATCCCGAAGGCGACGGCCACGGCGACCGCGACGGCGCCGTGCACGGTGAAATCGTACGTCGATGCCGCGGGTGTGAAACACTACGTCAACGACTGTTCGAAGAAGCCGTGATGCGAATTCGCCTTCCGCTGCCGCTGATTCTACCTCTCGCCGCCTTCTCGCTGGTGCAGCTCTGCACGCTCTCGGCGCGCGCGACGCCCGAAGCGTGCTTCGAGGCCGCCGTCGATGGGCAAAAGCTGCGCGACGCGGGACAGCTCCTCGCGGCGCGCGAACAGTTCATCGCCTGCGCCAAGAGCACGTGCCCGGAAGAAGTGCAGAAGGACTGCACGCGTTGGCTGAGCGAGCTCGACGTGACGCTCCCCACGGTCGTCTTCGGCGCGCGCGACGCCGACGGAAACGATTTGCTCGACGTCCACGTCTCGGTCGACAGCATGGCCACCACCGGTACCGCCGCAGGGAAGCCCGTTCCGCTCGATCCTGGCGCGCACCTCGTGAGGTTCGATCGCGAGGGCTCGGCGCCCGTGGAGCAGTCCTTGGTGGTGCGCGCGGGCGAGAAAAACCGCGTGATCATCGCGACGTTCACGGATGTGCCCTCCTCGCGGATTCCGACGGAGAGTTGGATCTTCGCCGGCGTCGGCGTCGTCGGGCTCAGCGTCTTCGGCGTCTTCGGTGCCCGCGGTCTCTCGGACTACCACCACTACGGCTGCGATCAGGGTTGCAACGCCAGCGACAAGAGCAAGGTCGACACTCAGTTCCGCGTCGCCGACATCGGCCTCGCGATCGGCGCATCGGCGCTCGTCGCCGCGACCGTCATTTGGCTGGTGCGCCCGAGCAACGACAAGGCGTCGGTCGGGCTCGCGCTCACGCCCTCGACCCAGGGCGGCTTCAGCGAGCTCAAAGTGAGTTTTTGACCCTATTTTCAGGCTACTTGGTGCTACTTGCCGTGCGCGCGCGAAGAATCTGAAAGTAGCGGTGCGCCACGCCCGAGGCTGCTGCGGCGCGCGTGACGTTGCCACCGTGTTGCGCGACCACGCGCTCGACGTAGCGCGCGTGGAACTCTTCGAGCAGCTTTTCGCGAGCACGGGCCAGCGGCAAATCGAGCGCGAGCACGGCATCGATGGAGTCACCCGGGGACGGCGGCGTGAAGATCGCCTCGGCCCGTCCGGCACTCTCGAGCTCACCGAGCGCGATGCGCCGGGCGATTTCGTTGTGCAGCTCGCGCACGTTTCCAGGCCAGGAATAGGCCTCGCAGCGCTGGAGCACGTCGTAGGGCACCGGGCGATCGCCGCCGCCGAGCTCGCGCCAGAAGTGATGGGCGAGCGCGGCCACGTCCCCCACGCGTGCGCGCAACGGCGGCAGCTCGACCCGCGTGACCGCGAGGCGGAAGAAGAGATCGTCGCGGAAACGATCGGCCTGCACCTCGGCGTCGAGATCGCGACGGGTCGCCGAGACGACGCGCACGTCGACCGGGATCCACTTGTCGCCGCCGACGCGTCGAATCTCCGAGCGCTCGAGCGCACGCAAGAGCTTGGGCTGCAACGAGAGCGGCAAATCGCCGATTTCGTCGATGAAGAGCGTGCCACCGTGGGCGAGCTCGAAGACGCCTTTGCGCGTGGCGACCGCGCCGGTGAAGGCGCCGCGCTCGTGACCGAAGAGTTCGGACTCGATGAGGCTGGGCGCGACGGTGGTGCAGTCGAAGACGACGAAGGGCTTGCCCGCGCGCGGCCCCGCTTCGTGCAGCGACTCGGCCAAGAGCTCTTTGCCGGTGCCCGTCTCGCCTTCGATCACCAGCGGCACGTGCGACGCCGCCACGCGTTCGAGGATCGGATAGAGACGGCGCATTTCGGTGCTCGAACCCACGAGGCGACCGAAGCGCGTGGCGGTGGAAATCGAGACCTTTCGTGCGGCTTCGAGGAGATCGAGCCGGAGCGCGCTGGCACCGACGCGGACGACGTCACCCGCGCGGAGGAACGCCTCGACCACCCGCACGCCATTGACGTAAGTGCCGTTGCGCGAGCCGAGATCGTGGAGCTGCACCTCGGGCTCGCCGCCATGATGAAACGCCGCGTGACGACGCGACACCGTGCGATCGGTGAGACGCAGTCCACACGCCGGGCTCTGCCCGAGCAGCACGCGCGCCGGACCCGAGCCATCGAGCGCGAAGCGTGCGCCGATGTCGGGCCCTTCGGTGACGATCACCTGGAAAACAGGCGCCGTCGTGGTGCCGAGGTCGACGCTCGAACGAACTTCGGTCGAGAGCTCGTCGTGCGGCTTCGATCCCACACCGTGATTCTAGCATGCGTCCGCGATACCCTCGTTCGGCATGCGTGCGCTCGTCGTGGTCCTCGGCCCCCTCATCGCCCTCGTCGGCTTCGCCGGATGCGAGCTCGCGTATCCGACGCACGAGGCGGAAGGGGCCTCCGGTGATGCGGCCGACACCAGTGAACTGCGTGACGCGGGCGACACCTCCGATGCGAGAGATGCGCGCACCGATGGTGACGGCGACACCAGCGTCGTCATTCCCGGCAAGTGCAAACCGCCGGGGCTCTATTGCGGGAACGACAAGATTCCTGGGGATCCGAACGTTTTGTACAAGTGCGTGGCGGATGCCGATGCGGTGGTGAGTGAGAGGTGCGAAGCCGGGTGCGAGGTGGCGCCGCCGGGGTTCGACGATGATTGCGTGAGGTGAGGAACGAGATGAGGCTGAGGAATCGTCGGCCGTCCGGCCCCTACGGCGTGGCGAACGGCCCCCGTAGAACTGCGATCACTGCCACATCATCTCTCTGCCCATCTGCCCAAGCGATGGCATCCTCGCTGGCTGCCAATGCGGCGACCTTGCCCACGTGCCGTAGCACCTGCGGGTCGCCATTCGGCACCATCCGCCTCAGATCTCCAGCCTTGTCGACCCAAACGAGCGCTCGCCCGCTCCATGCGAGCAGCACGATGTCGCTGTCGGTCCGGACGAGGTCTTTCGTCGTGCCCGCGCCGTCGACCTGATAAATGTGCCGGCGCGGCGCTCCGAAGTCGATGTAGTCCTCGAGCGCGAGCTTCATCTGTTCGGGAATCGGGATGGAGTCGCTGCTCGCCACGAACGCCGTGCCGTCAGGACCCGCCAAGAGCTCGCCCATGTTTCCTGCCAAGAGAACGTACTTGCTGGGACCGCCCGCGAGAGGAGTCGCAGACAGATCGACGCCGCCGAAGCCGACCGAGAAGACGAAGTCTCCGCTGACGGTAAAATCGCGGAAACCTGTCACTGAAGGCAGTGTGGCGATGGGACCACCGCCGACACGACGCCAGTGAATGCGAGGGCGGTAGATGTCCTCGTCCTCCATCGCGCCGAAGATTGCGGTCTTGTCGACCTCGGTGACCCAGAAGATGCGATCTCCCGCGACCACAGGCAGTCCGGGCATCGGCTGCGCGTCGGCGACGGTCACCGCATCGGCGCCGTACGTGCGCATCCATACTTTGCCCGGTCCGGTGCGCGACGACAGCGTGTAGGCGACGCCGTCGTCGCGTGCGGCGATCATCACGTGGAGGTCGCTCGGCGGTTCGAGTTGGCTCGGCGGCCCGTCGTCGTCGATCGACGCCACCTCCAGGCCCATCCCGAGGTCACGAGTCCAGTAGAGGTATCGGCCGCTGAGGGCCATCAACCCGACGCGTCCTTGGGAGAAGAGAAAGCGCGGCGCGGAGAGGGGAGGACTGGGGGCGACGACGCTTTGGGATGTCACGGCGGGAGGCTTTTTCGAAGACTGCGCTGGAGCGCTGGTAGTCGCCGACGGTTGCTCACGACATCCGAGGAGGGCGAGAACGAGGAGGAGAGTGGCTGGATGCAGAAGCCTCATGGTCACGCCGGCTTCCTCGGCCAGGCTCCACGCTTTGCCGCCACCTCCCGGAGCCGACCGGTGCCATCGAGGTAGACGGATTCGATGGGGGCGAGGAGAGGCGCGGTCGGAAACTGCCTGACTTTCATCAGCGGTCGCCAAAAGGCCAACTCGAGTCCCAGAAAGACGATGGAGCAAGGAAATTCCGGATCGCCTAGATCGGGACTGTCGTCCGCCGACACCAGGTCGAGAATCTCATGAGCGGGCCGACCAAAGACATCTACGCCTCGATAGAGCACGACCATCGCTCCAGTTCGAGCTTCCACACCGCAGATGCGTTCGGCGCGATCGACTTCCACGAGAAGTGATGGCTCCGACCACAAGAGGGTTCGCTCGATTCGCTTTCCCGGACGGCTCGGCCGCTCCAATCTCGGCTGGCCGAACAGCCCCACACACTCGGACGCGAGCATTCCGAGCCGGATTTCTCCTACTCCGTCGTGCGGTCGAATCTCGCGAGGTGTCAGCGCGCCAGCGGACATTCAATGCATTCCTAGCTGAATTGCGGCAACGGTGCTCGTATAGGCCGATAGTTGTGCGATACCGGCATCGTACTTGCTCCCAGCAACTCTACGAAGATCGTCGATGTCTCGCTGCTGCGCTTCCTTGAAGCGTCCGCCTTGATGAGCGCGACCTGCTCTGCGCGATATTCGGCTGCATCGTCTGATTTTCCCCAGCTCGCCGTGAGTCGGTGCTCATCGATCGTGAGTACCACCGTCGGAGCTCGCCCATACGTCAGCTTGATCCCCGACAGCTCAATCGCCTCCGCCGACGGCATGTGATGCCGCTCTTCCTTTCCGGTGTCCACACAAAGCCGGTTGTAGGGGCCACCCTGCAGGGTCGTAATGCAAATTTCGGCGCTGGTCGGCGCGAGATCGAGGAAGCGCAAGCACGGCACACCGATGGTCGCGCGCGGAACGCACAAGCCGGAGGCGCCGCACTCTTCGTCGTGACCGCAACGGAGATCGGTCCACAGCGCGCGTGCTTCGCGCAGCTGACAGCGCGGACCGAGGACCGGCAAGACGTAGTCGTGGGCCTGAAAACCCGTCGACGAATCGTAGACGCCGTCGGTCCACGACGCCGGAAAGAGCGGATCGAGCGGCAGAGCAGGATCAGTCGGCATGAGCCCGCTGACGGCAGCGCAGCTTTGATCCCACCAGGTGACCCTCTGCAACTGACCGCAGAAGCGGATCCCGGCAGCGTCTTCGTCGGGGGTGACGCGGCGGTGAAAATTGTAGGGCGCGGCCGCAGTGGCGACGTTCGAGCCATCGAAGCCGTAGAGGGGGCTGTTCAAGTCGGGGACGTCCTCGACACCGAGGTTCGACTCCGTCTCGAGCACGCACGCTCCGTCGATGACGTGCTCCTTGAACGGTCACTGATGACTGCAGGCGCGCCAGCGACGCAGGTTGCCGTCTTGCTGCAGACCTCGACGCCATTGCACGCGTTGGCGTCCGGACAGGGCGTGCCGGTGGCCACCGCGGTGTGCTTCACGCCCGTGACCGGATCGCAGCTGTCGGCGGTGCAGACGTTGTTGTCGTTCACCACCAGCGCGGTACCGGCGACGCATTTCGCCGAGGAATTGCACGTCTCGGTGCCGTTGCAGACGTTGCTGTCGGCGCACGACGTCCCCGTCTTCACTGCGGTATGCTTGATGCCGCCGCTGGTCGTACAGGAGTCGACCGTGCATGGATTGCCGTCGTCGAGGGCGGGAGCGTTGGAAACGCACGTCGCCGTCGCGTTGCACGTCTCGGCATCGTTGCAGGGATTGCTGTCGCTGCACGGCGTCCCACTCGCCGCGGCCTTGTGCGTGCAAACACCGCCAACGATGGCGTCGACCGTGCACGGATTGGTGTCGGTGCAAGTCGCGGCCTCGGCCTCGGACGCAGTGCCGGTCACGACGAGGCCCGCCAGACCCGCGAGGGAAGCGAGGAAAAAGCCAGAGACGCGAGCCTTCATGGAGAGCCTGTCGACACCAGTCCCGCCACGGTTGCGTGCGTCAGCCGGTCCACTCGACGTGAGATTGCGCGAGGTCAAGCTGTCGTCTCCGGGGCGGATCTGGCGATGGACCGGGCGCGAGATGCGCTCGGACGAGTGGGTGCCAGCGGCGCATTGACCATGCGCACGACATCCATGCAAGCTGGCTCGGGCTTGCGGAGGCGCCGCCAAGTCACCCCTTAGGGTGATCGTCGTTCCTCGAATCCTGCCATCGCGCGCTGACTTCCAGCCATGATTCGCGATTGTCGAGACGTTCCGTCTCCGGTGCAGAAACGATCGACCTGGTCTCGCCTGCGACCGTTCTCGCCCGTGATTTCCCGCGTCGTCCGAAGAACCGGCACCCCCTTGCGCCAGGACAGCTCGACAGCGCCGAACGTCCTCGGGTCCAATGCCCTCATGTCGCTCGTCCTCCCCAAGAAGCCCGGCGCCCTCCCCGCCACCAACGACGTGGTGCTCAGTGGCGTTCGTCTCCCGAAGGGTCTGCCGATATCACCTTTCGTCCAAGCCGGAGCCGCGAAGGCTGTGCCGGTAATTTGGGTCACCGATCGCAAGGAGCCCGACGTCGGCGGGCTCTGGCAGAAGATCGCCGCCGGGTTCGCGGAGCATGGGCTGTGGCCGCTGGTCCTCGACTCTCGCGACGATGGCGATCGTCCCTGGCTCGCGGGTGAGCTCGAGCCCTCGTCGTCGACCTCGCCCGATGGACACGATGCGCTCGCCTTCCTCGAAGGACGCTGGAACGACTGTGTTCCCGCCGAAGACGAAGGCCCGGAGGCGCTCGAACGATTCGCGCCCTTCGGCCGCAATTTCCCGGGGCTTGCGGCGGCGGTCGCGGAGGTGACGAGCGCCGATGCGTTCGGCGAGACCACCGAGTCGTTGGAAGGTCAGCTCGGGCTCGTCGCCATCCGAAGGCCCGCCGACGTTCCGACGATCATTGGTTGGATGGGGCCCATCAACCACTTCGCCGACATGGGCGGACTCTCGGCCCTCTTGCGCTCGTGGGAAGATCGCTTCGGCGCGTACCTCGTCGGCATCGGCTTCGACACCCTGACGATCGCCGTGCAAAGGCCACCGACGACCGTCGAGGAAGCGATGGCCATCGCGGCAGAGCATTACGCAGCGTGTCCCGACAACATCGATCAGGGCATAGGCTCGATCGATGCTTATGCCGAAGAGCTGGTGGGACTGACGAACTGGACGTTTTGGTGGGATTGAGAGTGCTGTTGATCCACGTCGAACATCGTCGAGTGCGTGGCTCGCGGTCTCAATCCTT
The DNA here is from genome assembly GCA_025363655.1 of Deltaproteobacteria bacterium. Lineage (GTDB taxonomy): Bacteria > Myxococcota_A > Polyangia > Polyangiales > JADJMO01 > JANYDK01. Next base: position 233,790 of record JANYDK010000071.1, read on the forward strand.
CGGATACAACCTCGGCCAGCCGAGCAGCGGCAACTCGCCGAAGACCGATCGCACGACGTCGGCCGCGCGCTCCATTCCGCCATCGCCGTCGGTGAGCACGACGACCGCCTCACGACGCGCAATCGAGCCGACCACCAAGCTGCGCACGCCCGGGTTCGCGCCCCAATGGAAGAACCACTCGGGTTCCGCCAGCGCCATGCCGAGCCCGAACGAGAGACGTCGCCCTTCGTCGACCGGCGTCGCCGATTGGAGCATCGCGCGCGTCACCGGATCGCCTGCGCCTCCGTCGAGGAAGAGTCGAACGAAGCTCGCGTAGTCGCTGGCCGTCGAGAGGAGCGACGTCGCGGCGTTCGGCGAGGCGACCGACGAAGGCAGCTCGCGACCGAGCACGTCGTGCCCGGACCGATGCGCGCGCGTGGGATCGAACGTCGACGTGTTCATCGGCGCGACCGCGAAAATCTCGTCGCGCACGAAGTCGTCGAGCGAGCGACCGAGTCGCGATTCGAGGGCGCGTTGCAAGAGTCGATAGGCCTCACCCGAATAGCCGAACGAAGCTCCCGGCTCGCCGACGAACGACAGCGGCGCGCGGTGCGACCAGTTGGGGAGACCGGAACGGTGCGATAAAATGAGCCTCGGCGTCAGTTTGGCGAGGCGCGCGTCGTCGAAGGCATCGACCACTCCGTCGAGCCGATCGTGTCGATAGGGCGGCGGCGCGATCGACGGCATGGGCGCATCGAGATCGAGGACGCCTGCACTTGCTGCGCGGACGACGGCGCGCGCGAAGACCGGCTTTCCGAGCGACGCGACTTCGACGAGTGTGTCGCGCCCGAGCTCGCCGCGCGACTCGAACGACGTGGATGGGCCGCGCAAGATGGCGACGGCCATGCCCGGAACGCGCGCACGCATCTTCGACCGCCGTCTCCGACAACCGATCGCGAGCACGGCAGCGCTGGCGAGAAACGCGCGACGACTCGCGTCAATCGCCATCGAGCCCCGCCTCTGCCGCCTTCTCTTCGAGATACGCATTCGCGACGTCACGTCCGACGAAATCGCTGAAGTCGACCTCCTGCGCCTTGCGCGGATCGTGGGGCTTGGTCGTCACCAACGTCATGTGCATGCACCATCCCGCGCCGCGCTCGCAGCCGGAGTCGCTCACCAGCTGTCGAAAATATCCGCCGGCCTTCGCGTATTTCAGCCCCGCGCGGCGCATCTTCTCGTCCTCGTGCGAAGCGGTCGCGATCGCGCCGTCGTACGCGCCGACGAAATAGGCACGACGAAGCCGACCGACGATCGCCATGCCGAGGCTGCCCTCTTCGCCGTCGAGATCGAAATAGACGATTCGTCCGAGCGTGGTCTCCAAAGGGTCTCCGCCGTTCGCGAGACGAGCGAAGAGCTCGCTAGCGACGAGCGCACCACTCGAATGCGCGACCCCGACGATGAACTTGGTCTTCGCCGAGACGATGGGCACGATCGCCGCCGCGAGCTTCTCGGTGCCCAGCTCCTTGTCGCGATAGAGAGGGTGCTTCGGTCCTTGCACTGCCCAGATCCAACGGACCCCGCGCTTCTCGAGCGACGCGCGATAGAGGGCTGTCGCCCAGATTTCCGCCGACTCGAGCGACACTTTCCAACCGGCCCACGCCACGAGGACGTTCTCCCCACGGGGATTCTCGGTGTCCTTGCGCGCGATGCCGACGCCGATGCCGTCACCGGTCTCCCACGGAATCGTGTCGACGTCGGGAACACTCGGCGACGGCGCGGTCGACGCAGAAGGAATCGGTGCCGAAATCGCGGCCGCTGCGGAAGAACTGGAAGCAGAGATCGAAGTCGAAGCCGAGCTCGCCGGTGACGGCCCACTGTCGCGTTCACCTTTCGAGCATGCCGCCACGAGGGTCGCGAGCACGAGCACGAATCGCCGACTCGTCACCGCGCGTACTCTCGAAGCAGCTCCTCGAGGCTCGTCCGCACGTCTTCCACGCAAACGTCGATGCGATCACGATGCGTTCGGAACGAGAGCACGCACGCGCGCAAGAGAAACATCGGCGCCGCATCGGTCGCGCGGCGGACCTTCACGCCGGTCAGCAACACCCGTTGCTTGCCGCCGATCGCCTTCACCAGCTTGCGATTGAAGACATCGAGCGCCTCACCTTCGAGCCCCGGCGGACGCGCACGAAAGGCGAGCAAGGAGAGCTCTGGCTCGGCGACGATTTCGATGTGCGGAATGGCCCGTAACGCGTCGGCGAGCGTGCGCGCGAGATCGAGCTTCTCGTCGAGCGCCTCCCGAAAGACGCCCGCGCCGTGCATCTTCAAAGGGAGCCAGACCCGCAATCCGCGAACGTCGCGCGAGAGCTCGGGTGAGAGATCGCAGAAGTCGACGAGGTCGTCGTCGGTCTGCATGGTCGGCATGTACGAAGCGCTGACCGCGTGCGTGCGACGTAACGCCCCCTGATCGCGCACCACCAGACATCCCGTTCCATACGGTAGAAATAGGCTCTTGTGTGGATCGAGGGTCACCGAGTCGGCGTGCTCGATGCCCTTCAACGCCGCCCTTCCGCGATCGGTCAGCGCGAAGAATCCTCCATACGCTGCGTCGACGTGAAACCAAACCCGCGCCACGCGGGCGACCTCGGCGATCGCTTCGAGATCGTCGACTGCCCCCGTCCCCGTCGTCCCCGCGCTGGCCACGACGAGAAACGGCTCCAGCCCCCGCGCGCGGTCTTCCTCGATCGCCGCCGCCAGGATCTCCGGAGGTAGACGAAAGCGCGCATCGGCCCGAATCGCCCGCACACGCTCTTCCGGAAAACCGGCGATGAGCGCCGCCTTGGCCACCGAGTGATGCGCCTCCGACGACGTGTAGATGACCCCCTCGAGGAACGCCGGCGGCAAGCGCTCCCGACGCGCCGTCACCACCGCGATCAGATTCGCCAGCGAGCCGCCGCTGGTGAGCACCCCGCCCGATCCTTCCGGGAGCCCCAACATCGCGCAAAACCACGCGATGACATTGGCCTCGAGCGCCACCAGCCCCGGCGCCGCCATCCACACACCGACATATCGATTCGTCGCGTCCGCGATCAAGTCGGCGACGGCGGCGTGGAAGATTCCACCCCCAGGGATGTAGGCGAGATATCCAGGTGATGCGGTGTTGAGGCTGGCGGGGATGACGCGGTGGAAGAGGAGGGAGAGGAGCTTTTCGAAGTCGGTGCCTTGCTCGGGCATCGGCTCGCGGAGGGAGCGGGCGAGCCGGCGACTGCCGCGGGTGCCGCGCATGGGTTGGGTGGGGAGGGATTCGAGGTGCGGGATGATGCGGTCCATGGCGGCCGAGATCATGAGGCGCATGGTTTCGGGGGGGAGCTCGAGGGGAGACGGGGGCATCGCCGGGGATAGTGACATGAGGGCGCAGGTGCGGGTGTGGCTACGCCGCCTTCCGCGCCACGAACCACGCAAACTGCCCCACCAACTCCTCACTCGTCTCCACGACGAGCCCCGCCTCCTCCAGCCCTCGCGCGAACATCGGCCGATCGAATCGATCTTCCATCGGATGCTCCAGAAGCCGGCTCCACAGCGGGTGATGGATGAAGCTCGCCAGTACCTCTTCCGCGTAGAAGCGCCCCCCGGGTCGCAAGACGCGATGCACTTCACGCAGCGCTGCGCGCCAATCGGAGATGTGATGGATGATCGCGAAATCGAAGACTGCGTCGTACGTGCCGTCAGCGGCGTCGATGTGCGTGGCATCGCCGATCCAGATTCGCGCCTTCGCCCCGCGTGATTCGAGACGCTCTCGCGCGCGGCGGACCATGTCGGGATCGAGATCGAAGGCGTCGACGCGCTCGGCGCCGAAGCGATCGAGGATGATTCCGGCGCCGATGCCACGACCACATCCGACCTCGAGCGCGCGCCCGCCGTTCATCGCGCCACCCATTCGAAGAAGCCGCCCCGCCTCGTAATTCCGCTGCAGAGCGGCGCGGACGGGGTTGTTCATGAGGGCCTTCTCGAGGGTGTTGAGCAGCATCCGCAAAAGATGGTGACGAAGCGCCCATCTCGCCACTCGCTTCCCTCGAAGCGATCGTTCGATGCGCGAAAGCGCTGTAATTCTCGCTCGTTGCGCGCGCGAAGAACGCTCTTCAGTGCGACAGCTCGTAAACGACCAGGTCATCGTTGTAGGCCTCGCCGTGATCCATCAGCGGCGGCGCGTAGAGTCCGAAGTGTGCCTGCGTCAGCCCACCGACCCATTTCAACCCACATAGCTTCTCGGCGTCTTCGATCTTCGCGCCGTCCCAACCCGACAAGCAGGGCGGCCAAAGGCTCTTGTCGACCGCGGTGGGATCGAGGCGCGGATCGAACGTCGCCGCGGAGACCAGCACGCCATCCTGAAAGGCCTGCACGTAAGGACTCTCGTGCGCGTTGTCGCTCGAGTAGTCGACGAAGAGGCTCAGCCTCACCCATGTTTTCTGCGGAAATACGAGCGTCTTCGTTTGGAAGATGTCGTGCACCGACTGCCCCTGCTTCGGGACGTGCATGAGATACACGTGCCCGTCGGCGTCGACGTTCAAGTTGTAGACGCGGCCCCAGACGTCGTCGCCGTACGAACAGAGCGTGGCGAAGCTGAACCAGTCGCGATCGGTGCCGAGCTGCGGAGTCGCATCGAGCCAGACGCTGAGCTCGACGAGGACGCGGCCCTGAAAGGCGCCGAGCGGTGTGCGTTGAAATTGAAACGTCGGATACGCGCGATGATTGGTGTTGGTCCCGGCGACGACCTCGTTCACGCCCTTCATCCAGCCATGATGGGCGCGCTTCCCCGAGAGCACGCGCGCCTCGGAGAGCTCGCCGTAGCTGGTTCCGAGGTAAGGCGAGGGCACGACGAAGCTGCCGAAGAAGTCGCCAGGGTCCTCGAACCCAGTGCGGTAGACGCGCGAAATGCGAAAGTCGTCGGTCCCGATCAACGATGCGACGTGCGTATGCTCGGCGTCGAAAGCAGCTGGCGTAGCGGTGTCGCTCGCGTCCGTCGGCTCGGAAGTGCTCGTGTCGGGTCGACTCGGATCGGTCGAGCTGGGCGAGCAGCTGCAGACGAGCAGCATCGTCAGCATCACGTGGCGCACGAGAGAGAGTGTACCTCGCCAACCGCCGGCGTCCCCGTCTACACTACTGCCCCGCAATGCCCATCGATCCACACCTCGGCCCGCTCGCGACGCTCCTCGGCACCTGGGAGGGCGAAAAAGGCACCGATCTCGCCCCTTCCGACAAAGCCGACGCCACCAACCGGCAGCTCGCGACGAGCAAATATCGCGAGCGCATGATCTTCGAACCGACCGGCCGCGTCGACAATCACGAACAGTCCATCTACGGCCTGCGCTACTCGAAGAAGGCGTGGCGCATCGGCTGCGAAGACGGCTTCCACGAAGAGGTCGGCTACTGGATGTGGGATCCGGCGTCGGGCGTGCTCCTTCGCAGCTTCATGCCGCCGCGTGGAATGGCGGTCTTGGCCGGCGGCGTGGCGAAGGCGACCGATCGCGAATTCATCCTCGAAGCCAAGGCCGGCAGCGAGACCTTCGGCATCTGCTCGAGCCCCTTCCTCGACGCCGAGTTCAAGACCGTTCGCTACACCTCGGCGGTGCGCATCCTCGACGAGGACTCATTCTCGTATGAAGAGCACACCTACTTGAAGATCAAGGGACGCGCGGAGATCTTCGACCATCACGACGAGAATACGATGCGAAGGGTGAACCTCACCCGCTAGCCCCTCACAGCGGCAGCGCATACTCCAACCCGAGCCCCACGCGGAATCGATCGACCGGAGCCGTTTCCAGCCGCGGCTGCTCCGGCGTCGCTACTTGGTTGATCCCCGCGACGTACGCGCCATGCGTCGCGAACGCGTAATTGGCAGTGAACCGATAGAGCAGCCCCGTCACTCCTGGGAAAGGCCCGCTCACGGTCGCGCGCAATTCGACTTGCGGCGTCGCATAGGGCACATGAATCGCGGGGTTGTCGTAGCCGCGATCGACGGGGCGTGAGCCCATGAAGCGCGCGGCGAGGGCGAGGGTCGGGAGGCCGTCGCCGAGCTGGTAGGACACGCGCGCGTTGCCGAAGAATTGCGGTGCCACCGTGAGGGGAGTCGAGGGGCGGCTCTCGCCGAAGTTTCTCCGCGCGTAGGCGCTCGTGACTTGCACGGCATATCGCAGAGCGTCGATGCCGATGGCGCCTTCGTAGGCGGCGTTGAGGCCGAAATTGTCGATGGTCGAGACGTTGTGGTATTGCGAGACGAGGTTCGGGTCGGCGTCGGCGTTGAGCGCGCCGCTACGCTTCGCGGCCTCGACCGCCTCGAGGGGCGCCGTCTGCAAGTCGATGAGGTCGCGCCACCACGAGCGGAAGACGCCGAAGAGGACGCGCTGGACGCCGAACTTGTGCTCGATCGACGCTTCGATCGAGCGCACGGTCTCGGGGCGCAAGTTCGGTGAGGTGATCTGCGCGACCGGCTCGGAGTAGAAGAGCTCGTAAATCGTCGGCGTGCGGAAGGCCTCGGCATAGATGACCTTGAACGTCCCGCCCTTCCAGGTGGTGGCGGCGGCGGACACGCGCGGCGAGAGGCGACGGCCGAAGCGCTGATCGAAGTCACCACGCACACCCGCGCTCAAGTTGAGCCACCGGAGCGGCGAGAGCGTCTGCTGGAGGTAAATTGCGAGGAGGCTCTCGTCGCGGGAGTAGTGGTTGACGCTCCCGGGATTGTTGCCCGTCAGCTGGTCGACGTCGTCGATGAGCTGACCGACGTGCCGGACGCGACCGTCGAAGCCGAGCAAGGTGACGAAGCGTGAGTCGTTGTTCCAATCGGTCGAGAGCTGCATCTCGCTGCCGAGCCAGCGCGAGGCGCCGACGATGTGTCGATAGCAACCATTGACGATTCCCGGTGCACACCCGGCGGGGTCGCTGGTGTGGAGAAATTGCTGGAAGTCGTAGGCATCGGCGTAGAAGCGTTGGCTGAAAGAGGTCTTGGTCGAGACCTGGATTTGGTGGCGTACGTCGACGTCGATCCAGCGGTCGAGCTCGTGGTTGTAGCTGTCGTCGTAGTCGCCGGAGGCCTGGTTGAATTTGTTGAGATAAGGCGTGGCGCGCGAATAGCTGGCGGCGCGGAGGTTCACTTCGAAGGAGCCGCTGACGAAGCGGAGATACCCCGTGGGGATACGCGTCCAATAGGTGTTGCTCGCGGGGGTGCCGCCCCAGGTGACCCCATCGGTCACCTGCGGTCCGAAGGCGAAGGTCGGCCCAGCTTGCGTGAAGTACTCGAGCTGGAAGGTGAGCTCCGACGGCGTCTTGCCGATCATGAACTCGTAGCCGAGGCCGGCGGCGATACGGAGCGAGCGCCCACTGTCGCGGAGGTAGTGGGGATTCCCAATCGGGCGGAGCTTCGCTTCGCGGCTCACCGGAGACGAGAATTCTCCTTCGGTGACGAGGTGCACGCCGGAGTAGTCCTTCGCTTTCTTGGTGATGATGTTGATGACGCCGAGCATCGCGTTCGAGCCGTAGAGCACCGAGCCCGGCCCGAGGATGACCTCGATGTGATCGATGAGCTCGAAGGGAATCGCCGCCCCGCGCTCGAAGTACGCGGTGCCGTCCCACGCTTCGTTGAGCGTGTGGCCGTTGACCAAGAGGAGCACGTGGTTGCCGAAGTCCGACGTCAGGAGCACGCCACGCGCGCCGACGTCGACCGAGTGGAGCGGATTGGAGGTGACCATCCCGAGCGAGAGGAAGTCGATCGCCTCGTCGAGCGAGTGGATGCCGTAGCGACGCATGTCCTCCGCGGTGATCGTCGTCGAGGTGGCGGGCGCGGCGGTGGCGGTCTCGGCCGACTTCGACGCGGTCGAGACCACCGGCTCGTCGAGGACGCCTTCGAGATCGAGCGTGTCGTCGGCCTTGGCGCGCGGTGACCACGCGAGCGCCCCGAGCGCGATCGCGAGCGCGAGCGCAATCCCGTGCGAGAACCTGCCTCTTGCCAGCTGCTGCGCGTTCACTCGTACACCTTCATCAGCTTGAGGACCTCGGACCGGAAGACGACGTTCTGCCTTCGCGCCTGCGTGAGGTGCACGAGGAGCTTCGGTTTTCCCGACACCAGATCGAACCCGAAGACGACGCCCCGCGGGACGTAGCGCGCCATCGAAGCCACCGTCAGCACGTCGGCGCCGGTCATCGATTTGGCGATGGAGTCGAGATCTCCGTCGGAGAATCCAGGCGCGAGGTAGAGGATCGAGGCGTGCTTGGTCTTCGCCGCCTGCGCGAGCTTCCCGGAGTCGACGTAGGCCATCATCTCTTCGTCGTGCGGCAGCCCCGCGATCGAATCGAAGCCGCCGAGCGCCTTCTGCATCTGCCCGGCGATCTTTTCCGAACCGACGTCGCCCGCCCGATAGACGATGAGGACGTGGGCGATTTTACCGGCGCGATCGCGGAAGTTCTTGTCGTAGGCAGCGACCTTCACCGTCAGATCGGCCTCGACGGCGACGGGGACGGCGACCTCTTCGGCGGAGCTCCCACGCTCGAGGCAAACGACCGCCGCAGCTGCGACGAGCGTGAGCGTGAAGCGCAGAACCCGCAAGATTCCCCCCGGAAGGAGCCTATCGCCCGTCGGGGCTCGGGCGCTACCACGACACGGGGCGGACAAAATGACGACTGGCGTCGGATCCAGCGGATCGACGCCACTCGTCACGGCTCGACTTCTCTGCTCTCGATTCTGCCGGGCAACCTGCGATCGGTCAGCGCGCGACGAGACCGGCTGCGAAGTTCGGCAGGCCGGTGAGGCTCGGTGATTTCGTCAGGCTGCCATCGGCGTTGATCGCAAAGATCGCGAGCGCGTGCGTCGAGCCGACGAGCACATAGAGATAGCCATCGTCGGGGGTGACCGCGGTGTCGGTGGCGCCGCCCCCGACCGTGCCGGTGATGCCGCTCGCGTCGAGGAGCGAGAGTGCGCCCGTCGCCGAGACGCGCATGCCGGTGACGTTGCCGCTGGCCGCGTTCGTCGCATAGGCCGTGTTGCCGGCGACGACGAGCCAGCACGCCGCCGTTTGCCCGGAAAGCAGCGAGCCGGTGACGACGGTCACCGCAGCGGTGGTGGGGTCGATGGCGTACGAGCTGTCGGACGTCTCGCCGACGCGACCGCCTTGCGCCTCGGAGACGAGGAGCTGCCCGCCCGCGCTGAAGGCGAAGCCGAACGGACCCTGCCCGCTCGAGTTGGTGAACTTCCCATCGGCCGCGACGCCCGCGGTCAGCGCGAAGGTGTCGATCTTGTTGCCGTCGCGTTCGGTGACCACGAGCAGGTCTTTTCCAGGCACGAACGCGAGGTCGGCGGGGTGCGGGAGAGAAGCGCTGAGCGTCTTCGTCGAGCCAGCGATCGCGGTCAGCGCAGTCTCGGTCGCCCGGAAGCCGCTGATGTTCGCCGCGTGCGTCGCATCGCCGGTGTTCGCGACATAGACGACGTCACCAGACACGGCGACGGCCACCGGACGCACGCCGGCCGAGGCGACCTTCGCCACCATCGTCAGGCTGCCGTCCGGACGCAGCGCCATCATCGAGATCGAATCGTCACCGGCATTGACCGCGAAGAATCGGTTCTTCTTCGCGTCGAAGACCAGCGCGTCCTGCGAGCCGAGGCCGGCACCGAGGCCAGTGCCACCGGTCGCGAAGAAGCCATTCGGCGTCAGATTCCCGTTGCTCGCGCGACGGAAGGAGACGATCTGGTTGCCGGCCGGATCGTTCGAGGTGGTGTACACCGCTGGCGGCGCGAAGGCCGGGCCGGGCGGTCCCGCTTCACCCGCAGCGCCCACTTCACCGGGTGCACCGGCATCACCCGCCGGTCCTGCCTCGCCCGCCGCTCCCGGCGTTCCCGGCGTGCCCTGAGGTCCTGCTTCTCCCGCGGCTCCCGGGGCTCCTGCGTCTCCCGGAGCGCCCGGCGAACCCGGAGCTCCTGCCTCTCCTGCAGCTCCCGGCTCACCCGCCGCGCCAGCTTCTCCGGCGCATCCGTAGAGCGGCAACGACGCGAACAAAGCAATCCCCAACGCCGAAGTGATCTTCGTCTTCATGGTTCCTCGTCGATCGGGCGCGAGCCCGAATCTGTGCAGTCATCGAGGCAACGCCGAGAGCGACGAACCGCCGCCTCTCACGTACCCGCGCCCCTCGATACGCCGGCGATCGATCACGGTTTCGCGACGAGCGCGATCGGATCGAATTTATTTTCGGGACCCCGCGAGACGTCCTCGCGCAGCCCGACACTCCCGTTTATCCCGACCTCGCCCCGAGCAACGTTTCTGCTCGCGCTCCGAGGTCCCTCGCCCCCGGGCCGGGCGCCGTGCTAATGGCACGCCGGCCCAATCGTACCCACGAGGCGTCGTCCTCCCCCGCAGAGAGAGAATCCCTTGGCCGCTCGCATCCCCATCGACCGCATCCGCAACATCGGCATCTCGGCGCACATCGACTCCGGCAAGACGACGCTCACCGAGCGCATCCTCTTCTACACGGGTCGCATCCACAAGATCCACGAAGTGCGCGGCAAAGACGGCGTCGGCGCCAAGATGGACTCGATGGATCTCGAGCGTGAGAAGGGCATCACGATCCAGTCCGCGGCCACCTACTGCGTGTGGGTCGGTTCCCAGAACCAGATCGCGCCGCAGAACATCAACATCATCGACACGCCGGGGCACGTCGACTTCACCATCGAGGTCGAGCGCGCGCTCCGCGTCCTCGACGGCGCCATCCTCGTGCTCGACTCGGGCAAGGGCGTGCAGAGCCAGTCGATCACCGTCGACAAGCAGATGAAGCGCTACCGCGTTCCGCGCATCGCCTTCGTCAACAAGATGGACAACCCGGGTGCCAACTACGAGCGCGTCTCCGACATGCTCAAAGAGAAGCTCAATCACCACCCGGTGAAGCTCCAGGTCCCGATGGGCGCCGAGTCGGCGTTCAAGGGCCTCATCGACCCGATCATCGGCAAGGCGTTCTTCTTCGAAGGCGCCGACGGCGAGATCATCAAAGAGGTCGAGATCCCCGAGGAGTACAAGAAGGCGGCCGCCGACGCGCGCCACCAGATCATCCAAGACGTCGCCGACGTCGACGACGTGCTGGCCGAGAAGTTCATCAACGAAGAGCCGGTCTCGGTCGACGAGCTCCGCGCCGCGATTCGTCGCGCGACGCTCGCCCTCAAGATGACCCCGGTCATGTGTGGCTCGGCGATCAAGAACAAGGGCGTGCAGCTCCTCCTCGACGCCGTCATCCACTACCTGCCCAACCCGACGGAAGTCGTCAACGAGGCGCACGACCAGGCCAAGGGCGAAGAGAAGGTCATCGTCCAGTCCGACTCGACCAAGCCGTTCGTCGGGCTCGCCTTCAAGCTCCAGCAGGACAAGTACGGTCAGCTGACCTACTTCCGCGTCTACCAGGGCTCGGTCACCGCCGGCGACACCATCTACAACACCAGCAACGAGATGCGCAAAGTGCGCGTCCCCCGCATGTTCCGCATGCACTCGGACGATCGCGAAGAGATCGAGTCGGCCGAGGCCGGTGACATCGTCGCCTTCTACGGCGTCGAGGCGAGCTCCGGCGAAACGTTCACCGACGGCAAGGTCAACCTGACCCTCACCTCGATGCACGTCCCCGCAGCCGTCATCTCGCTCGCGGTCGCCCCCAAGGACCGCGCCGGTGAGACCAACTTCTCGAAGGCGCTCAACCGCTTCACGAAGGAAGACCCGACCTTCCGCGTCCACCAGGACGAAGAGTCGCAGCAGACGATCATCAGCGGCATGGGCGAGCTCCACCTCGACATCTACATCGAGCGCATCCGTCGCGAATACGGCTGCGAAGTGGTCTCGGGCAAGCCGCAGGTCGCCTACCGTGAGTCGGTCACCAAGAAGGCCGAGATCAACTACACGCACAAGAAGCAGACCGGCGGCTCGGGCCAGTACGCCAAGGTCATGGGCTACATCGAGCCGCTCCCGGCCGACGCGGTCGAGAGCTACGAGTTCGTCGACGACGTCAGCGGCGGCTCGATTCCCCGCGAGTTCATCAGCTCCTGCGACAAGGGCTTCAAGGACGCCGTTCGCAAGGGCACGCTCATCGGCTTCCCCATCGTCGGCATCCGTTGCGCGGTCAACGACGGCGCGGCCCACGCGGTCGACTCGTCGGAAATGGCCTTCAAAACGGCGGCGATGATGGGCTTCCGCGAGGCGTACGCCAAAGCGGGCGCGACCATCCTCGAGCCGATCATGAAGGTCGAAATCGACGTCCCCTCCGAGTTCCAGGGCTCGGTCGTCGGTCAGGTCAACCAGCGCCGCGGCGTCATCATGGACACCATCGCCGGCGACACGGTGACGGTCACCTGCGAAGTACCGCTCAACGCGATGTTCGGTTACTCGACCGATCTCCGCTCGGCGACGCAGGGCAAGGGCACCTTCACGATGGAGTTCTCCAAGTACGCCGTCGTCCCGCGCCAGGAGCAGGAAGAGATGATCAAGAAGTACAAGGAGCACCTGGCGGCCGAGGCGAAGAAGTAAGTCGTCTCACGGGCGAGAAACGCCACGAAACGCCGAGGTGCCCGCGCATCTCGGCGTTTCGCTTTTTGTCGATTCATCCGCTCGACCGACGAGCGCGCCGATGCGAAAGCCGTCCTCGTTCGGCCCGCGCACACGCGAGATCATCTCGCCCGACGTCGGGTGCACCGCGAAGGGCTCGAACGATGGATCGTGCAAGAGCCGCTCGCCGGTCGTCACGTCCCACACCGAGGTGCCGTGAGCGTCGAACGAGAGAAGGTGCAGGCCCACGGTCGCGAGCCCTTGCGCGGGGCCGTCGAAGCGACGAAGCAGCCCGCCGGTCTCGGCGTCCCAAATCGTCACCGCCGGCGTCAGGAGCTCGTCGTCGTCGCCTTCGCCCCAGACCGCCACCGTCTTGTCGTCGAGCCACGCGACCGGACCATCCCAGTAGTAGCCGCGGCCGTTGAGCTGGTGGAGCGACGGCCCGTCCTCCGATTCCCACGGATTCTCGGTGATCCAGCGCGTGAGACTGAAGACGCGAACTTCGCCGTAGGGGCTCCAAATCCAACCGTTGTCGAGCACCCGCGTGCCGCCGGGCGAGACCACGAGACCGGCGTGGAAGTAATCGAGATAGTGCGGCGGCTTCGTCTCGCTCGACTCGTACCTCGGTGAGGTGCGAGCGGTGAGCAGCTCACCGGTGCGCGGATCGGAGACGTCGAGCCGATTCCACGCCGTCGCGTGCACGAGCAAGAGACGAGAGGCCTGCTCGAAGAAGCCGAGCGGAAACCGACAGTGCTCTTCGTGATAGTCGTCGCGAACGATTCGATGGGTGATTTCTCCCGATCTCGGGTCGAGGACGATCGCCCGTCGCCCTTTGGCCTCGGCGATCGCGACCAACTCTCCCTGCGGCGCGACGTGGAGATTGAGTGGCCCCGTGAAGTCGAGCTCGGCGGTGTCGACGAGGGCGTGCGGCACGGCGAGGTCGTGTTCGGTGTCGACCGCAAGCAGTCGACCGGAACGATCGAGCGCCCACCATGCATGCGCGCGACGCGAGATCGGCGTGAGCGCGAGGAGCATCGCCGGCTCGCCCACCAGACGCGCCGGCCGATGCGCGAACGTCAGCGACGACGATCGTTCTAGAAATGCAGGTGATCCGACGTCGTCACCGCGCGCGCCGGCGGCGTATTCGTCGAGACACTCGCCACAGATGCGGCGAAGCACCGGCGCCGTAGGCAACGCGTCGACACAGGCCGCGCAGAGCAGTTGGTACTCCCGACCGATGCCCGTGAAGCGTCGACGCACCGGCGGCATGTTCGCCACCCCATCGAGTCGGTGCAGGCAGATCTCGGAGATGCGCTCTCCCTCTTGGTGCCGACATTGAATCGCGGTCGCGTCGTTGGCCCGCGCCGCGACGATCGCCCGGACCTCCATGAGCGCGCGCCCGAGGAGATTCTCTCCATGACCATCGCTGCCGGTGCCCCACTTCGGATCGTCGAGCCGCGCCTCGATGGCTTCGTCGCCCGTCCCGACGAGCACCGCCCGAAGGCCGAGGTTGGTCTCGAAGGATCGCTGGAGCGCGAAGAGCAGCACGTCGTACGCGCGCTCGTCGGCGTCCGGCCGGCGCGCCATCGCCACCGCCGCCGCTTCGGCCTCGGCGACGTCCCGCACGCGATAGCGCACGAATTCTCGATCGTTCGCCAGGACGAGCTGCTGCGCGAGGCAATACTGCGTCACCGTCGACCAGTACGTCCCCTCGTGGCGAAACGCGCCGCGGTACTTCACGGAGGGGTGCAGACACCCGTAGGGCTCATCGGTCGGATCACGGAAGAAGACGACCATCGTCATTCGCATCTTTGCAAATTGGATTCGCAAACTCCCTAGAGGTCAGGCGATTGCGAAGACATCCCGCGGGGCGCATGACTCGCCGGTGAACATCACCGACGTCCGCTCACGTATGTACCTCTTCCTTGGTCTCTGCGCCGCTGCCGTCGCAGGAGGATGCGGAAGCTCTTCGAGCAACACGTCACCAGTCGGTGCGCTTTGCGCTGGGGACGACGCCGGACGCGTTCGTGCTGGGCTAAGCTCCCTCCATCCTCCGCCGTCACGCCACCACCTTCATCCTCGGCGCTGCCGGCGTCTTCGTCGTCCTCTACGTCGTCGCGGCCGCCCGTTTCCCCGGCGGCACGCGCGCCGATCCGCACCGCGTCGGCTTCTCCGTCCTCGAGAACTATTGGTGCGATCTCCTCGACACCCACACCTACGGTGGCCTGGAAAATCCTGCTCGAATCGTCGCGCTCACGGCGATGGTGGTGCTCTGCGCGGGCCTCTCGGTGCTCTGGTGCGTGGCGCCGACGCTGTCGCCGCTGGCGAAGGTGCGGGGGCACCTCGTGCGGCTCGTCGGATGCATCGGGGGCCTCGTCACGCCGCTGATCGCGACCCGCACGTTGCATGATCTGGCGATCAACGTCGCGGGGCTCTTCTCGGCGACGGCGTTCGTGCTCACCGTCAGCTCGCTGGGGTCGCGCGCGGGGAAGGGGCTGTCGACGTTTTCTTGGCTGACGCTCGGGCTCGCGTTCGTCAATTGGCTGGTTTGGCAGACGAAGATTTTGGTGCAGTGTCTGCCGGCGATTCAGAAGCTCGCGTTCTTCGCCTTCCTCACGTGGGTGGTGCTGGTGACGCTGCGGGTGCGGCAGAGCGCGACGGACGCTTAACCGGTAGGCTCGCGGGGTGCGCGTCCTCGTCGTCGAAGACAGTCCGCGGGTAGCGGCGTACGTCGGGCGCACGCTCAAGGACGTGGGCGCGGAGGTGACGGCGGCGCCCGATTTCGCCAGCGGCAAACGCGCGCTCGAGGACAGCGCCTTCGCGCTCGCGGTCATCGACGTCGGGCTGCCCGATGGGTCGGGGCTCGACCTCTGTCGGCTCGCGCGCGAGACGGGGCTCGATCTGCCGATTCTGCTGCTCACGGCGCAGAACGAAGTGCGTGAGCGCGTGCGCGGGCTCGACGCCGGGGCCGACGACTATCTCGGCAAGCCGTTCTCGGGCGACGAGCTGCGGGCGCGCGCGCGGGCGCTCTTGCGGCGCGGGCCACGATTCACCGAGTCGCTGCGCACCTACGGCTCGCTCGAAATCGACCGTGAGCGGCGGCAGGTGCGACGCGACGGCAAGGCGGTGCCGCTGACGCCACGTGAGCTCGAGATCACCGCACTCATCGCCTTTCGCGAGGGTCGGGTTTTTCCACGTGAAGAGCTGCTCGAGGTGGTGTGGGGCGAGGCGACCGAGCGCGCGGCGGCCAGCCTCGACGTGCTGATCGCGCGCATTCGGCGCAAGCTCGGCCCCGCCCGCGAGCACGGGGAGCACGGCGAGCGCGGCGAGCGCGGCGAGGCCGTCGAAAACGGCGTCATCCGCACGATTCGCGGGACGGGATACGCATGGGCTCTCGGACGCTCCAAGGCACGCTGACCGTTCGCGTGCTCGCGATCGCCGGCCTGGCGCTCGCCCTCGCGCTCGGCACCTCGCTCGGCGTCACCATTCGCGCGCTCGAACGCGCCGACACCGACGCCGCGCGTGAACAGGTGAACCACGTCTTGCGCACGCTGGCGATGGAGCGCGCCGAGGGGGATCCATACCCGCTGGCGCTGAAAGAGGTGCTCGAGGAGACCGATCTCGAAGGGGCCGCGGTGGCCATCGTCGACGACGCCGGACCCGTGCATCGCGGCGCGGTGCGCTTTCCCGACGGATTGCTCCACGTCGCACCCGGCACCTGCGCGAGCGGACGTGACGCACGGGGCTCCCTCTTTCGCGTGTGCGCCGAGCACCTCGGCGACGTCACGGTGATCGCCGGCTTCGACGTCGAGAGGCACGCGACCCTGGCGAGCGATCTCGGGCGGGTCACCCTCGCGCTCGTCGTGGTCACGCTCGCGCTCCTCGTCCTCGCGGTGCACTTCGCGCTTCGCCGGCCGCTTCGTTCGCTCGCGGCGCTGGTCGGCTGGGCCGAGAGCGTCGCCGAGCGCGCGCCGATGCCACCGCCACCGCTCGCCGAGACCGAGGAGCTGCAGCGACTGTCGGCGTCGTTCGCCACGCTCGTCCGACGGCTCCTCGACGCGCTCGATCGGGAGCGCTCGACGGCGGCGCACATCGCGCACGAGCTCCGCACGCCGCTGACCACGATCATCGCCGAGCTCGAGAACATCCCCGCCTCGCCGGAGAGCGACGCCGCGGTGCCGCGCATTCGCCAAGACGTGGCGCGCCTCTCACGCGTGATCGACGCCGTCCTCGTGCTCTCTCGACCGGAGGGCGATCAGGCGGGCTCGGTCGTCGTCAACGTCGCCGACGTCGCGCGCGAGCTCGCCGAGTCCGCGACGAAGGTCGATGCGCCCGACGAGGCGCTGGTCGAAGGAGACGCCGAGCTGGTGCGGATGGCGCTGGAGAACCTCCTCGACAACGCGCGCAAGTACTCGGGACACGCCGCGGTGAGATTGACGATCTCGCGTGAGGGCTCCCAGGATGACGCGCGCGTGCGGGTCGCCGTCGAGGACGATGGTCCTGGCTTGCCGGTGGCCGATCGCACGCGGATGTTCGATCGTCACTGGCGCGGCGTCAGCGATCGCGGAGGGAGCGGGCTCGGGCTCGCGCTGGTGGCCGCGGTGGCACAGCGACACGCGGGCGAGGTGAGAGCGGAGTGCGGGGAGGGAGGGCGTGGGTTGATCGTCGCGTTCACGGTCGGCCCCTTGGTTGGGTGGCATGTCGAAGAGCCCCGGGCGTGAGCGCAGGCGCGGGCCTGTTAAGACGCCGTTCGGATCCCCGCGATAGCGTGCGGCCATGCGCCGACCCGTTCTGCCAGCGATCGCCCTCGGCGCCGCGGTCTTCGCGTTCTCCCTCTCGGTCACTCCCGCCGCCGAGGCCGAGGGCACCCCCGACAAACCACTGACCTTCGATCAAGCGATCGCTCTCGCCCACACCGCCGCGCCCGACTTGAAGGTCGCGAGTGCGAACGAGGTCACGGCGAAGACGGCGATCGGGATCGCCGGCATCTATCCGAACCCCTCGGTCTCGTTCGGAACCAGCACGAAGGCCGCGAAATACAGCGGTACGCTGTCGATGCCGCTGCTCGTCCTCGGGCAGCTCGGGGCGAGCAAGGACGCGGCCGCGGCCGAGTACAAGACCGTGACCGTCGAGTCGGAGATGGTCTGGCTGGAGGTGCGGACTGCCGCCGCGCACGCGTTCGTCGGCCTCTGGCGGGCCGAGCAGATCGCCGAGGCGCGCGCCCTGGCGTCGCTCCTCACGGCGCGCGTCGACGAAGCGGTGAAGGGGCGCGTGCAAGCGGGCGTCTCGCCCGACAACGAAGCGTTGCGCTCGAACGCCGAACGATTGCGGGCCGAGGCCGATGCGCTCGACGCCGCGGCTGCGGTCGCCGTGGCCCGCGCAGGGCTCGGTCGATGGATCGGTGCACCGACCGGCGTCGGGCTCTCTACCGTCGGAGAGCCGAAGGTGCCGCTCGCGCCACCGACGCTCGGCACCTTGCTCGCGCGCGTCGACGAAAACCCGATCGTGCGCCGCGAGCGCGCCGACGTGGCCGCCGCCGAAGCGCGCGAGAAGCGAGAAAAGGCCTTCGTTCGCCCGCTCCTGGTGCTCGACCTCGGGTTCGACACGCACGATCCGAACGTCGAGGGGACCAACTACCGCGCGGTGCTCGGCGTCGAGATTCCGCTCTTCAACTTTCGTGGGCCCTTGATCGATCGCGAGGTGGCGCTCGCCACCGCGGCCAAGGCGCGCGCGAGCGTGGAGGCGGCGCGACTGACCGCGGATCTGAGCGCCGCGTTCTTCTCGTTCTCCGCCGCGAGCGCGCGCACCGACACCTTGCTGAAGGGCGTCGTGCCCGCCGCCGAGCTCGCCGCCGATGCCACGCGCGAATCGTACGCGCTCGGACGTGCCCCGCTCGTCGCCGTCCTCGACGCCGAACGCGCCAGGCTCGAGGCGCGCGTGTCGCTGATCGAGGCTCGAGCGGCGCGCGCCGATGCGTGGATCGACGTCGAACGGATTGTGCCGTGAGGGGGACCCTCGACCTCGAAGTGTCCCTGCTCGCAGCGCGCACACTCCTCGCCAGCGTCACGCTTCTCCTCGGCTGTCATCGCGCCACCGAGGAAAACGAATCCCTCCCGCCGGTCACCGTGCGCTGTCATCCGCCGACGCGGGAGACGATCGAGGAGACCGTCGCTCTCCGCGGCCGCGTCGCGCCTCCGCCGGGCGGCGATCTTCCGATCGCCTCGCAGGTGCCGGGTCGCGTGGTCGGCGTGTCGGTCGTCGAAGGGCAGACGCTGACCAAGGGCACCGTCATCGCCACCGTCGACGATCTCGCATCCCGCGATGCGCTCCGGCAAGCCGATGCCGCGGTGGTCGCTGCCAAGGCTTCGGTCGCCAACGCCGAGATCTCGCTCGAGCGCACGAAGAGCCTCGTCGCCAAGGGCATCGCGCCGAAGCAAGAGCTCGACGACGCCATCGCCCGCACCGACGCGGCCCACGCCGCCTACGATGCCGCCTCGGCTGGCGCCGATCTCGCGCGACGGACGCTCGGTCGGGTCGCCGTGCGCACCAGCTTCGATGGCGTCGTCACCAAGCTCTGGCGGGGTCCCGGCGCGCTCGTCGATGGCACCGCAGCGACACCGATCGTGCAGGTCGCGGCCGTCGGCGCCCTCGAGTTTCTCGCCGACGCCACCGAGCGCGAGCTCGCGACCATCGCCGTCGGACAAGCGTCGGACGGCGTGCTCGGAGGGAGCGATCAGAAGACGCTCGCCGGCGTGGTCCACGCGCGTTCGGCGTCGATCGACGCGGCGAGTGGGCTCGGCTTTGTCCGCATCGCGCTCACCAGCAGCGGTGACGCCGTCGTCGGCGCTTATGGTCGCTTCGTCGTCCACACCGGCACGCGCGTCGGCGTCCTCGTCGTGCCCTCCGAGGCGATCCGCGGCTCGGTCTCCGACGGCGCCGAGGTCGCGATCTGCAAGGACGGCAAGGCCGAGATTCGCACCATCACCGTCGGTCATCGCGACGAGCGCTTCACCGAGGTGCTCTCGGGACTCGGAGAAACCGAGCTGATCGCGCTCGATCACGTGCTCGGCTTGGAGAACGACACCGTCATCGTCGTGAGCCCCGAGAAGACCGAGAAGACCGAGAAGACCGAGAAGGAGCCCGAGCCCGACGCCGGCACCTCGAGCGACGCGGACACGGGACCGAAGAAGTGAGCCTCCTTCGCATGCTCCAGCGCCAGGCGGCGGTGGTCTGGCTGGCGACGCTGGTTTTGGTCGCGCTCGGCGTCGCCTCGGCGTGGTCTATGCCGAGTGGCATCTATCCGGAGGTCGAGTTCCCACGCATCGTCGTGGTCGCGCGCGAAGGAGGAGCGCCGCCCGACGTCTTCCTCACGACCATCACCCGTCCGCTCGAACAAGCGCTCACCACCGTGCTCGGCGTGCAGCGCATCCGCTCCAAGACGATCCGCGGCGCCACGGAAATTTCCTTGCAGTTCGCGCCAGGCAGCGACATGTGGCGGGCGCTCCAGTTGGTCGAGTCGCGCATCAACGAGTCGCGCAGCGGTCTTCCCGGGGACACCGAGATCGAGGTCGAGCGCATCACCACCGGCTCGTTTCCGGTCGTCACCTTCAACCTCTCCGGCGCGGTCGATCCCCGTCAGCTCCGCGAGCTCGCGCAGTACGTCGTGCGCCCCGCCTTCGGCAACGTCAGCGGCGTCGGACGCATCGAGGTGCTCGGGGGCGACGTCCGTGAGGTCGAGGTGGTGCTCGATCCCGAGCAGACCGCGGCGCTCCGGCTCACCCCCGATGGCGTCGCCGATCAGCTGCGCAACGCGATGGGGCTCGTCGCCGTCGGCCGCGTCGATCGCGATCGGCAGCTCGTCACCGTGCTCGGCGATGCGCAGCCGAAGACCCTCGCCGACATCGCCGCGATGCCGGTCGCGCGCACCCCGCAGGGCTCGGTGATTCCACTCTCGGCGATCGCCGAGGTGTTCGAGGGCGCCGAAGATCGCACGGTGCGCATCGGTGGACCGCACGGCGAGACCGTCGGCATCAGCGTCGCGCGTCTCCCGGGTGCGAGCACGCCCGAGGTCGTCGCCGCGCTCCTCGCCGCCGCCAAGACGCTCGGCCCCTCGCTCCCCGCCGGCGTCACGCTCGAGCCCGTCTACGATCAGGCGCTCTTGGTGAACGAGTCGATGACCAGCGTGCGCGATGCCATCCTCCTCGGCATCGTCCTCTGCGCGGTCGTCATCTCCATCTTCCTCCGCGACGTGCGCGCCGGTCTGCTCGCAGCGCTGAGCGTGCCGGTGACCCTCGCGATCACCTTCATCTTCATGCGGCTCGCCGGCCAGACGCTCAACCTCATGTCGCTCGGCGGGATGGCGGTCGCCATCGGTCTCGTGGTCGACGACGCGATCGTGATGGTCGAGGCGATCGCCCACCATCGCGACGCCGGCGAGGACGTCGCCACTGCCGCCGTCCGCGGCACCGTCGAGCTCGCCCCCGCGGTCATCGGCACCACCCTCACGACCGTCGTCGTCTTCGTCCCGCTGGCGTTTCTCCAAGGAATCGTCGGCGATTTCTTCCGCGCGCTGGCCTTCACGATCACCACCGCGGTGCTCGTCTCGCTCGTCGTCGCCCTCGTGCTCATCCCTCTCTCTTCCCGCTTCGGCATGAGCGCTCGGGTGCGCGGGGGAAGCGGGAGCGGGGCGAAGGCGCGGCTCCTCGAACGCGTCTACCACGCGGCGATGTCGCGCTTCGTCCGCTTCCCGTCGATCGCAGCGCTGCTCCTTTTCGGCATCTTCGTCGCCGGCGTCGTCGCCGCCCCGCACGTCGGTCGCGGCTTCCTCCCTGCGATGGACGAGGGCGCGTTCGTCCTCGACTACTTCCTCCCCGCCGGCACCTCGCTCGCCACCACCGAGGAGTTCGCGCAACGTCTGGAGAGCGAGCTGAAGGCAACGCCCGAGGTGCGCACGTACACCCGTCGCACCGGCGCCGAGCTCGGACCCGCGGCAGCGACGCAGCTCAATCGCGGCGACATCATGGTCAGCCTCGTTCCGCGCGCGCTTCGCCGACGCACCTCTGACGAGGTCATCGCCGACATCCGCGCGCGCCTCGAAGAGAAGCTCCCCGAGATCCGCATCGAGTTCGTGCAGGTGCTGCAAGACGTGCTCAACGATCTCTCGGGCAACCCACGGCCGGTCGAGGTCAAGCTCTTCGGCCCCGACTACGGCAAGCTCCTGGAAATCGGCGACGCCCTCGCGGCCAAGCTCGAGCACGTCAGCGGCCTCGTCGATCTCTACGACGGCCACGAACGCGACGCGCCAGCGCTTCTCTTCTCGATGCGCCGCGACGAAATCGCCCGCTTCGGAACGTCTCCCCTCGAGGTCAACGCCCAGCTCGAGACCGCCCTCCGCGGCTCGGTCGTCGGCAGCATCCGCCGCCTCGATCGCTTGATCGGCGTCCGCACGCGCTACCCGAACCCAGTGCGCTTCGACCCCGCGCACGTCCTCGATTTGCCGTTCGTCGCCGTCGAAAAGACCACCACCTTCCGCGCCGTCGTCAGCCATGAAGACACCGCCAGCTCGTCGCTCCTCCTCCACGAAGCTTTGCAGCCGGTCGTCGACATCACCGCCGATCACGAAAGCCGCGACCTCGGCGCCATCGCCGACGACGTCGAACGCCACGTCCACGAGCTCGCGCTCCCTCCCGGCTACCGCGTCGTCCTCGGCGGCCAAGTCGAGGCCCAACGCCAGACGCTCCGCCAACTCGGCATCGTCGGCGCCCTCGCCGTCCTCCTCGTCCTCACGGTGCTGGCGGGCCAATTCCGCAAGCTGCGCCTCGCCTTCCTCGTCCTCGTCACCGTCCCGGTCGCGGTCATCGGCGCGCTGCTCT
Organism: Deltaproteobacteria bacterium; assembly: GCA_025363655.1. Lineage (GTDB taxonomy): Bacteria > Myxococcota_A > Polyangia > Polyangiales > JADJMO01 > JANYDK01. The sequence continues at coordinate 256,198 of JANYDK010000071.1, forward strand.
CGCTCCTCGCGATGAACGTCCCCCTCAACGCCAGCTCACTGATGGGCTGCGTGCTGCTCGTGGGTCTGGTGGTGAAGAACGGCGTGCTGCTGCTCGAGGAGGCGGAGAAGCTCTTCGACGAAGGTGTCGATGCGCGTGAGGCGGTGCTTCGCGCGGGGGATCGTCGACTGCGGCCGGTGGTGATGACGACGGTGGCGACGCTGGCGGGACTGCTGCCCCTGGCGCTGGGGATCGGCGCGGGGGCGGAGTTGCAACGGCCGCTCTCGATCGCGGTGATTGGCGGGTTGGTGATTTCGACCGGGGTGACGTTGGGGGTTTTGCCACCGCTCGCGGCGGTGGTCTTGCGGAGGAGGAAGGGAGCTCCTGAAGGAACCCCGCCACCCCGTCCGTGAGGGGTCGTCCGGAGTCGAAATCGACGCAAAACCAAGCTTCGCGGAAAATTATGGCGCCATAATTATCTGCCGCGCGAGAAATTAGGCGCGATTCGCGATCGCTCTCGCCTCGGTACGACGGAACGTCAGGAAATCTAGGGAATTTCGCGCGGGCGCAGGCGCGGGCGCGGCCACTGGCAGCCCTTCACGGAAACACTCCCTCCAACTGAAACACCCGAACACGCTCGCTGTTCGAGCACGTCAACGAGCCGATCGTTTCATACAGCGGGTCGCCCTCCGCGACGGGTCCGAAGGACGAGGGTGTTGCAGCCAGCTCTTTGACCGGCGCGAGGAGCGCGTCGCCCGGAGCGAAGTTGATCGCGACGAAGAGCCGAGTCGGCGCGACGCCGAGGGTGGCGCTGTCCGCGACGACGAGGTCGGGATTCGAAAGGCACCGTACGAGCGCCTTGCGCACGTTGGAAGCGACGGACAGCTTCGCGCTCGCCCCTGCGCCCCAGATGGCGACGGTCACGCTCTCCTTCGGGCTCTCGATGAGCCGGCACCAGCGCGCAGACACCAAAGAGGGCGCACGGAGTCGTTCGGAAAAGGCGTAGACCCGCACGGCGATGTGCAGCGCGGTTCCCACTCGCATCGTCTCGAGCTGGGCGAATGGAATCCACGACAACTCGATTCCCTGGATAGTCCCGATCGCCAGCTGACCGTTCACCCACTTGGTGTCCGCGTGCTGCGTCGGGACCTCGCAAACCTCGTTGCTCGAGGCGGTCGCGGTCGAGGCGGTGGGCGCAGAGGTCGGGATTTTCTCGGCAGGCGCAGGCAACGGACGACCCGAGGTCGAGTGACAGGCGCAGATCGATGCGCAGACGACGGCCGCACTGCGACGCCGGGCCATGACTGCGATGGATGAGCTCATCGTGGCGCCTCTTGGCGACATCGTCGCGCCCGCCTCACCCACGCAGCAGCTTGAACGCGTGCGTCCACGGGCCACCACGCAGTCCCGGGAGGCACCAAAGAATGCACAGCGGCTCGATGGCGCGCGCCGCTTCGACGCTGCCCATGTCGGCAGTCTCCCAGCCGAACGCATCGAGGATCTTCGTGACCTCGACCTTGGCCTTCGCGTTGTCACCGCAGATGAACATCGTCGGCGGTCCGCCCGGAAGCTGCGGATCGACCATGTAGGCGTTTCCGACGCACGAGAACGCCTTCACGAAGTGCGCGTCCGGGGCCTTCTTCTGCAGACGCTCCATCAACGCTTCGTCGTGCGTGGTGAAGTATCGGAGCACGCCCTGCTGCGGGGGCGCGTCGGCGATCGGGTTGGTGGTGTCGATGACGGTCTTGCCCGCGAGGTTGGCGATGCCGGCTTGCTCGACGGCAGCTTCGGCAGCGCCGCCCTTCACGGCGAGGACGACGATCTCTCCCCACTTCGCCGCGTCGGCGAAGGTGCCCGTCTGCGCGTGCGGGCCCGCGCCGGCCTTCCAGTCGGCGAGCTTTCCCGGATCGCGACTGGCACGCATCACGTCGTGTCCCTTCTTCAAGAAACCATCGGCCAGCGTCTGCCCGACCGTGCCCGAACCCAAAACGGCGATCTTGCTCATGCGGGAGACGGTACTGCCGAAGCGTGCCCGAGAACAATTCGCAAGATGCACGGCCGAGATGCGCGGCGTGCATGGGGAAGCCCCTCACGGGCATGCTGCTGCGCGCACCTCACCGGGGAAAGCACGCCGCAAAGCGATCGAGCAGCGATCTCTCCCCCACGATCTTCAACTTGCGCCTCACCACCGCCCACACCGGGCTCCGACGTTTGGCGACGATGTCGAGCCAGAGATCTCCGCTGCAACGCACGGTCACGTCGGGCATGCCGACCAAGCCGTCTTCGACCTCGAGCGTGCCGTCGTCGATGCGCACGGTCGCGCGGAGAGTGTGCTTCTCCGACGCGCCTTCGGGACCGCGCACTGCGAGGTCGAAATGGAAGGTGCCACGCCAGCCCTTGGCGGGACCTCGCTGAAACGTGAGCGGAAGTGATCGGAAGAGCGACTCGATGTTCGCCGGCGCCAAGCTCGATGAGATGACCTTCAATCGCTTGTTGGGGAATCGCTTCTGCACGTGCGCGGCGGCGTCGGAGCCCGCGACCGCGTAGACCGTCTCGACCTTCTCGGTCAGCGGCTTCATCACGTCGGCGACGAAGGCGCGGCGATCGGCGAGGAAGGGACCCATCACGTCCTCGCCCGCAGGGCAGACGGCGATGCAGTAGGCCGCCTTGTAGTTGGGCTGGTAGGCGAGCGATTGCCACATCGAGGCGCTCTCGCTGGGCGTGACGCGCGAGCGGAAGTCTTCGCGGCTCTTGCTGTCGGCGACCTCCTCGATGAAGTCGGTGAAGCCGGTCATGAACTCGCGGTAGTTGTGGTCGTAGCAGGCGGAGAAGCGAAAGGTGCCGTCGGGCTCGATCGCCCCGACGGGGCAGGCGGCGACGCAGAGCTTGCAGCTGACGCAGGGATCGAAGTCGAGCGGCGGCATCTCGCCGGCGATCTCGGCCTCGGTGACGACGGTGCCGAGGAGGATGAACGAGCCGAAGCGCGGATGGATGACGCTGCGATGAATCCCCATGCGCCCGAGCTGCGCGGCGACGGCGACCTTTTTCTGCGAGACGACCCAGGTCCGTCCGGGGAAGGCGTCCATCTCCATCGGGAAGGCCATCGACGGGTTGATGGTGCGGTGTCCGCGCGCGGCGAGGGCAAGCGCGACGCGATGCGCGACCTCGTCCACCTCGTGTCCTGTGCGATGAAACTCCTGATTCGAGACGCTCCGCGCCGGGCTGCGAATGTCGTCGGCGTGGGTGCGGAGGACGATCGAGACGAGCGTGCGTGCCGTCGGCAAGGCCGCGCGCACGTGGGGCACCTCTTCGGCGAGGTCGGGATGGGCGAGCGAGACCGCCCCGACGTCGTCGGCGCCGGCCTCGAGCGCGATGCGTCGCACGTCGTCGAGCGTGAGCGAGACGGGCGTCTTCGGCGATCTCCGGCGCAACGCCACCGCGGTCGGATGGCGATCGAGCGCCGTCGCGTGCGGAGTCGGCGCAAGTTTCTTCGGGGGCGAGCTCGAGAGCGCGGGGGCAGGGTCGGTGTCGGCCATTATATGATGCTCATCATTCCATTGCGCACGGGAAGACGACGCCCAGCATGGGCGCCGCTCGCAAGCCTCAGTGCGTGGTGTCGCGGGCGACCGCGAGGATGCGCGAAGCGAGCTTCGGATCGTCGACCAGTCGGGCGAGGACGACGGCGCCGATCATCTGCGCGGCGCGGAGCATGGTGTCGTCGTGCAGGCGATCGGCGGCGCTCTCACGCGAATCGCGTGCCTTGCGCGTCTTCCCCTCGCCGTCGTGCATCTTCTCCTCGAGCAATCGAAGGAAGCCTCGCGCCGCCTCGCCGAAGGCGCGACGAACCTTCCCGCGTTGATGACGCCCCTCGGTACCGAGCGAAGCAAGCACGCAGCCGTGCTCCGGATGCTCGACGTGCTCCATCGAGAGGTAGCGCGCGAGCGTGGCGTCGAGGTCGCCGACGTCCTTGGAGAGGACGCTCGCGCCGGTCTCGTGCGCGGCGACCATCACCGCCTCGGCGACCAGCTCGTCGCGACTGGCGAAGTGCGCATAGAAGCCGCCGTGCGTGAGGCCGGCCGCCTTCATCAGCGCCGGGATGCTCACGCCCGAGAGCCCATCGCGACGAAGCGCGCGCGCCGCCTCCACCAAGATGCCGGCCCGCACCGCTTCTTTGTGACCGTCGGCGTAGCGCATTGTATGATTGTCATCATTCCATGGCGATCAACCTTGCGCAAGCCGCTCTGCACGTCTCGGAATGCCGTCCGTCTTTCCTCGTCTCCTCGTCTCTGGGCGCGTCACCGGCCCGAAATCGAGGGCCCAAAATCGCGAAGGCACCTTGAAAACAAGGCTCGCGCAAAATTATGGCGCCATAATTTTCTCGCACACGACAAAAACGGCCCTTCCCGTGCGGCCTCGGCGGCCTGCTCACCCGCAGGGGTGCAAAACCTCGACAAATTCACCTCCTTCGATACCTTGCCGGGATGGCCAAGACCGCCGCCGACGCCGCCCCCGCCCCCGCCAAGCCCGCCGCTCTCTCGCGCGCGCAGCGAGGGAGTCGCGCGCTCAAGCTCGATGCGAGCCAGCGCAAGGTGCTGGAGTCGGCGCTGAGCGAAGGCGAGAAGCTCGACGAGACGGTGCAGACGGCGGTGATGTCGTTCGGGCGTTGGCTGCTCGGCAACGTCTTCGAAGGCGTGAGCAAGGATGCGCTCGATCGGAAGACGAAGAACAAGGTCTGGAGCGAGCTGGTGCGTCGCGCCGGCGGTCCGACGCTGACCGTCAGTCGACGTGTGCTCTACGTCGCGCTCTCGCTCGCGGCCTTCGACAAACAAATCGGCGATCAGTCGTGGCGTCGGCTCGACTACGGGCGCAAGGAGCTCCTCCTCCCGCTCGCCACGCCCGACCGTCTCCGCGCCGGCGCGCAGCACGTCTCCAAGTGGAACCTCACGCAGGCGAAGACGCGCGACTACGTCACCGCGCAGCTCGGCAAGTCGGGGAAGTCGCGACAGCGCCGCATCACCGGCGCCCAGCTGGCCACGCGCGTGACGAAGTGGCGAAGCGAGCTCGAGGGCGCCGGCTTCCTCGCCCACGTCGACACCATGCGTGGCGAGCTGCCGAAGTCCGAGCGCGAGAAAATGAGTGAAGAGATCGGGCGGTTGCAGAAGGCGTTGGAGGAAGTGGCGAGGGCGTTACGCGGGAAGCGCTGATCGAAGCGCTCGATTTCGAGCTCCCCAAAGGCGATCGGCTTCGGATATCTGTCTTGCATGCTGCGCAAGGCTCTCTCCGTCCCTGTGCTGCCTCTGCTCCTCGTCATCGCCGCCGGAGTCTCCGCGGGCCCGACCTCGCCGAACGTCGCCGCCGCTCCGCGGCCTCGAGTCGACGTCACGGCCCTTCGCGCGCAGCTCGCCTCCGTCACCCTCCCCGAGCCCACGGGCGAGCTCTCGGTGGACTACCACGGGAGCGCCGTCCGGCTCGCGCGCCCCGGTGAACCGGGCGTCTCCGTCACCGTGGCCGCGCTCGACCTGGCCGACGCCGCCGACGTCGCCTCGACGAATCTCGGCGAGGCGCGCACGTTCGCCCTCGGCGACGTCGACGTCGTGCAGCTGGCGACGCGTCATCGGTACGAAGAGCTGCGCCTCGTTCCGCACGCGACCTCGCAGATCGAGCTCGCCTATCGCGTGAGCCTCGGCGCCGGGCTCGCATCGGTGCGCGTGGTGGACGGGCTCGTCGAGGTGCTCGATCACGACGGGGTCGCGCGCCTGCGCACCGAGCCCGCCTTCGCCGTCGACGCGCGGGGCACGCGGCGGGCGCTCCTCCCCCAGCTCGTCGGCACGACCCTCACGTGGCGTGCGGCAACAGCCGATCTGGTCGCTCCGATTGCCATCGATCCGGCGTGGACCACGACTGCGGCGTTGGCCTTTTCACGCAGCAACGGAAAGCTCTTCCCGCTTCCGGGCGGCAAGAAGTGGATGATCGTCGGAGGGCGGACCGCGACCGGAGGCACGACCGAGATCTACGACGTCGCGACCGCGAGCTGGACCACCGGCCCGGCGATGCTCCACCCACGATTGGGTCCCGTCGCGCAGCTCGCCGACGGTCGCATCTTCATGGCGGCCGGTGACACGACCGAGTCGCCGCCGGCGGGTGATCTCTTCGACCCAGCCAAGGGCGCCTGGAAGACCACGGTCGTCGCACCGAGCGGGTACGTCACGCCGACGTTGACCGCGCTCGGGGGCGCCAAGTTCCTCGTCGTCGGTGGTCCCGGCGCATCGGTGTACGACGCCGACGCCAACACCTGGACCAAGACCGCCGGCGCGTCCCTCGAGCCACGACGCTCGCCGACCGTCACGCTCGCCGACGGCCGCGCACTCCTCGTCGGCGGCACTTCTTTCGCGACCGGAGAGGTGATCGCCTCGGCGGAGATTTTCGACCCATCCACCGGCAGTTTCACGACCGCCGGCTCGCTCTCGGTCGCGCGGCAGGGCTTCTCCGTCAATCGACTGATCGACGGACGCGTCCTCGTCGTCGGTGGCTACGACGCGAGCGCGAGCGCGACGCTGCTCCGCTCGACCGAGCTCTTCGATCCGACGACCGGCAAGTGGAGCGCCGGACCGGACTTGCCGGGCGCGCGCTACTTCCACTCGACTGCGCTGCTCGGCGACGGGCGTCTCCTCGTCGCGGGGGGAGACGCGGCCTCGGTCTTGCTGACGAGCACGCTCTTCCTCGACAAGGCGGTGACCGGCTTCACACCCGCCGGAGCGATGCACGACGCTCGTTCGTCCTTCGCCATGGTCGAGATCGATTCGACCAACGGAATCGTGCTCGCGGCCGGTGGCTACAACGGCGCCGAGATGCGAAGGGTCGAGGTCTTCACGCCGCTCGCACCCGGCAAGCTCTGCGTCGAGCCGGGCGAGTGCGTGAGCGGGCACTGCGTCGACGGCGTCTGCTGCGCTTCGATGGGCTGCGCGACCGGCGAGACGTGCGGCGGGCCGGCGACGCCGGGTCAGTGCAAGAAGGCGAACGGCGGCGTCTGCGCCAAGGGCGACGAGTGCGGGAGCGGCCTCTGCGTCGATGGCCTCTGCTGCGACCGCGCCTGCGACGGCGTCTGCGAGGCGTGCGACGTCGCCACGAGCAAAGGGAGCTGCACCACGCTCGCTCCTGGTGACGCTCCGCACGCCAGCCACCCGAAGTGCCCTGGAGACGGGGTCTGCGCCGGACTCTGCGGTGGCGTCGACGCCAAGAGCTGCACGGTGTTTCCTGGATCAGCGACCTCGTGCGGGGCCGCGAGCTGCAAGGACGGGGTCGAGTCGTCGGCCTCCACCTGCGACGGCGCTGGCAAGTGCAACGCGCCCGTCACCGGCAAGTGCGAGCCGTTCGTCTGCGCCGCGACGAGCTGCAAGCGCGGATGCGCGGTCGATGCCGACTGCGCCGTCGGTTACTCGTGCGACGCGCGCTCGGGCCGCTGCGTTTTCGGCGCCAAGTGCGACGGCGATCACGTGGTGGTGATTCCGAGCGGCGGCGGCGACATCGACTGCACCCCGTACCGATGCGCCGGCTCTGCGTGCATCGAGAAATGCTCGACCTCGGACGACTGCGTGGTCGGCACGACCTGCGACGGGTCGACGGGCGTCTGCGCCCCGGTCCAGACGGACGGAGGGAGCTCGGGCGGGTGCGCGACGAAAGCAGGGGGTGGCCCTGGCTTCGGCCTCATCGCAGTCGTCGGGCTGATCGCCCTCGGTTTACGACGTCGCGGCAACGGTGGAGGTCGGCGATGAAGCGCGCGCTCGTGGGAGCGATGCTCCTCGTCGGTTGCCAATCGGATCCGAGCGAGAAGGGGCCCGTGCCGGCGCCCGCTCGCCCCGTGTCGTTCACGCTTTCGGCGGGCGATCTCGGCGTCACCGCGCCGGCGCGCGCCGCCGGTGTATTGCGCGTCGCCCGCTCGTCCGAGGCCTGGATCGAGGTGGAGGCGCTCGAAGCTCGCGACGTCGCGGGCGTCCGCGGCGACGACGGACGCGTCAGTTACCAGGACGCCTTCGCGCACACGCGGCTCGTGCACCTCGCGAGCGCCGGACGAACCGAAGAGCTCCGTCACGTCACCGCCGAAGCAGGCTCGCTCCGCTACGCCGTGCGACTCGGTCCCGGCCTCGCACGGCTCCGCGTCGTCGACGACCACGTCGAGGCGCTCGACGCGCGCGGGGTCGCGCTCCTCCGCACCGAGCCGGCCTTCCTCGTCGACGCGCGCGGAACCCGTCGCTCGCTCTTTCCGACGCTCGCCCACGAAGGCGAACGTTGGCTCCTCACGTACGAGCTCGACGACCGCGCGCTCGTCTACCCGCTCGACATCGACCCGGCGTGGACGGTCACCACCTCGCTCGCCACGGCGCGCCGCGACGACACCTTGCACGTGGTCGCCGGCGGCAAGGTCGTCGCCATCGGCGGCATCGGCAACGGCGTGCCCGCGCTCGCCAGCGTCGAGAGCTGGGACCCGGCGACCTCGAGTTGGACGGCAGCCGGCTCGCTCCAGCGCGCTCGCGCAGTCTTCAGCGCGGTGACGCTCGCCAGCGGCAAGGTCTTCGTCGCCGGCGGCGTCGGCCTGCCCAGCGCCCCCGACACCGGTCAGACCGCCGAGCTCTACGATCCGTCGACCGGCACCTCGACGCTCCTCCCCACGCCCGCGCCCGACGATCTCGGCGTCTATTCCGCCACCGTCGCCCTCTCGGCGAGCGAGGTCCTCGTCCTCTATGGTGCTTCCACGACGAGCGTCGACCTGACGACGAACGTGTGGACGAAGCACGACTTCGTCGTCGCGCGCGACTTCGCGGCCGCGAAGATCCTCCCGTCCGGCAAGGTGCTGGCGGCCGGCGGCACCGACGGCACGGCCAGCCTCTCCTCGGCCGAGCTCTTCGATCAGGCCACCAAGACCTGGAGCGCCATCGCGCCGATGAAGGTGGCGCGCTCGCATCCCGAGATGCTGGTGCTCGGGACCGGCAAGGTGCTGGTCGCCGGCGGCCGCTCGGAGACCGCAGAGCTCTACGATCCGGCGACGGGCACCTGGACGAGCGCGTCGTCGATGTCGGCCGATCACGCGTTCGGCGGGTCGGTCGTCTTGCCGAGCGGGAGGGCGCTGATGTTCGGCGGCGACCTCGCCGACGGCATCAGCGACGGGTCCGATCTCTACGATCCGACCAGCAACACCTGGCAGTTCTCCGGAACGCTCGCCTCGGCGCGCGACGAGTTCGGCTTCGCGCTCCTTCCGTCGGGCAAGGTCATGCTCGCCGGAGGCAGCAATGGAACGCCCGTCTCCATCGTCGAGCTCTTCGAGCCGCTCGCCGGAGGCAAGGCCTGCGTCGGGCCCGGAGAGTGCGTCTCGGGCTACTGCGTCGACGGCTTCTGCTGCGACAAGAGCGGCTGCGGTGCCGGCGAGACCTGCGGCGGGCCGGGCACTCCCGGCAAGTGCCTGAAGAACCAGGCGAGCGGTTGCAGCGCCGACGCCGAGTGCGCGAGCGCGCATTGCGTCGACGGCGTTTGTTGCGACTCGGCGTGCACGGGCGACTGCGCGGCCTGCGACGTCAAGGCGAGCGTGGGCAAGTGCACTCCCGTCGCCGCGGGAGACGCGCCGCACGGCAAGCGGACGCCCTGCGCCGGCGAGGGACCGTGCAAGGGTCGATGCGGCGGCGTCGATCGAACCAAGTGCACGCAGTTCCCCGGGTCGGCGATCTCCTGCGCGTCGCCGACGTGCGCCGCCGGCGCCGAAGCGCGCGCTGCCGGTTGCAACGGCGGAGGCAGCTGCGCCATCGCCGCCGGCAAGAAGTGCGACCCGTACGCGTGCGGCAAGGACGCTTGCAAGACCGCGTGCGAGGCCGACGCCGACTGCGCACCGGGAAACTCCTGCGACCTCTCGCAGCGAAAGTGCGTCATCGCCTCGACCTGCGAGGGTGAGCACGCCGTGGTCAGCCCAGAGGGCAAGACCAAGGACTGCACACCCTACCGCTGCAGCGCCGCGAAATGCCTCGACACGTGCGGCGACTCCAACGCGTGCGTCGTCGGCTACGTCTGCGACGCCGGCAGCGCCAAGTGCGTGCCCGGAAGCGCGCCCACGGCGAGCAGCGGCGGTTGCGGCGTCGGCAGTCCGGCGGGCCCCGGCGGGCTCCTCGCCGCCCTCGCCGCCCTCGCCGGCCTCGGGTTGCTCGGCGCACGTCGCCGCATCCGCCGCAGTTAGTCAGTTGGGTTCAGTTGGTTTGGTTGGCCAGGTGTCGCGGGCGTGACGTTTCGAGCGCGACTCGGTTGCGCGGGTCTCGGTCTCGGACCGTTGGCCTTCGATTTTCGCCTTCGCCGGCCGCCCTCATTCGGTCACGCGCTGCGTGTCCAAACGTTTCGCTCATGTCGCGATGACGTCATCGCCGTTGCCTAAGGTGCGCTCGTCCTCGCGGCGCTCCCGCCGATGGGGGCGCATACAAGGAGACGTCATCGATGGCGCGTTCGTATCTCAAAGTCGCTCTGGCGGTGCTCGCGAGCGCAGCGGCACTGTCCTCCGCGGCGGACGCAGCTGCGGCCGCTTGCAACACCCTTCCCAAACCGACGTACGTCGTCGGATCGTCGGCGGTGCAGCCGCTCGTCGGCAACCTCGCCACGCCCCTCTCGGGCACGGTCACCCTCATCTATCAAAAGCAGGGCTCGTGCACCGGCGTGGCGGCGGTCGTTCCCGGCGCCAGCGGCGTCACCAAGCTGACCGGCACCGGCACCATCTGGAACAGCGACGGCACCACGGCGAGCTGCGACATCCCGGCCGACACCATCGCCGACGTCGGCGCCTCGGACGTCTTCGCCACCAGCTGTCCGGGCGTCACCAGCGTCCCCGCGACGGTCAGTGACACGTTCGGTCCCAACCAAGTGATGACCTTCGTCGTTCCCAAGGCGGCGTCGGCGAAGTCGAACAGCGCCGAGGCGGCGTTCTTCGTCTTCGGTTGGGGCGCGTCGGGCGAGGTCGACAGTTGGGTCGACTTCCCCACCGGCACCACCAAGAGCGGTCACGTCTTCGTGCGCAACGAGCTCTCGGGCACGCAGCAAATGCTCTCCCGCGCGATCGGCGTGCCGGCCAACAAGTGGAAGGGCTGGGACGACGGCGGCGCCGGCACCGTCCTCGCGGACGTGATCGCCAGCACCGCCCCCGAGTCGACGATCGGCATCCTCTCGACCGGCGAATCCGACGGCAAGACGGCCTCGGGCGGCAGCGCCCGCGACGGTCTGCAAGAGCTCGCGTTCCAGGCGTTCGGCCAGCAGTGCGGGTATCTCCCCGACTCGAACTCGACGTCGTTCGACAAAATCAACGTGCGTGACGGTCACTACCCGATCTGGGGGCCGCTCCATCTGCTCACCACCATCGACGCGACGACGAAGGTGCCGACCAGCGCCAACGCCAAGAACCTGCTCGGCTACTTCGATGGCTCGGTGGCGCTTCCGGGCACCTCCAACCTCCTCGACGTCGAGATCGCGGCGCACACGATTCCCGCCTGCGCGATGAAGGTCTCACGCACCGCCGAGCTCGGCCCGATGAGCCCTGCGAGCCCGACCAAGGCCTGCGGTTGCTACTTCGACAAGAAGGCCAACGGCTCGACGACGTGCAGCACGTGCACGACCGACGGCGACTGCACCGGCGCCGCCAAGAAGTGCAACTTCGGTTACTGCGAGGCGAAGTGATCATGAAAAAGCTCCACCTCTCTCCGATCGCTCTCTTCACTTCGCTCGTCCTCGGCGCAGGCCTCTTCGCCGTCGCTTGCGGATCGAGTGACGACGCCGCTGGCCCCAGCGATTCGCCCGACACCGCCGTGATTCCCACGGACAGCGCGGTGAAGGACACGACGCCGGCGACCGACACTGCGCCCGCTGCGGACACGGGTCCCGTCGCCGACACCGGCCCTGCCGCCGACACCGGTGGCGATTCCGGTGGCGACACCAAACCGTGGGATCCCGATTCGGGCGTCTGTTTCCCGGGCTCGCCGACCAAGGACGTCGAGTTCCTCAACGCCTGCACGACGGCGACCTGCATCAAATACGACAACAAGAAGCTCAAGCACCTCAAGGCCGACGGGACACTCCCGGCGCTGCCCTGAGCTTCGAGACGCTTCTTTCGTCACGAGACTGACGCTGCCGCACGGCGCTCGCGAACGGCGCGACGTCGTGCGGCGGTCGTCTGCCTACCTGTTTGGGAGATCTTCCGTTGAAGAAGTGGTCGCGGTCGTCATTGCTCGTGTTCGCGCTCGTCTCGTCGTCGTCCGTCGTCCGAGGCGCGCTCGCCGCCGAGCCCGCGGGTAAAGATCCGACGCAGCAGCTCGTCACCTCGGCCTACGTGCAGGGGCAGTACGAGACGCACGGGGAGTCGGAAGATCAAGTGCGGCAAGGAGGCTCGCCCCTCAACCTCGACCGCTTCGTCGTCCGTCGCGCGCGGCTCAAGCTCGAGCGCGAGTGGAGCTTCTCGTCGCTGATGCTCGAGATCGACGGCAACACCGTCAATGGTCCGTCGCTGACGCCGCACCACGCGGAGGCGTCGATTCTCTACCGCGGCAAGAATCCGTGGAGCGCGCCGCCGCTCGTGCGGCTGACGTTCGGGATGTTCGACACGCCCTTCGGCTTCGAGCTCGTCGAGTCGCCGCGCACTCGCTTCTTCACCGAGCGCAGCTTCGCCTCGCGTTCGCTCTTTCCCTCCGAGCCCGACATCGGCGCGCGCCTCTCGGGCGGCCTCGGTTGGCTCCGCTATGCCTTTGCCTTCGTCAACGGTCAGCCGAAGGACACCCCCTTCGCGCTGCAAGATCCGAAGTCGTCGAAGGACTTCGTCGCCCGCGTCGGTGGCTTCGTCACCCCGGCCGATGCGCTCGAGCTCCAGTTCGGCGTCTCCTTCCTCAGCGGCAAGGGCTTCCACAAGGGGAGCGACGCCACCAAGGACTCGGTCGTGTGGACCGATCGCAACGAGAACGGGCAGATCGACATCGGCGAGCTACAGGCGGTCAACGGCCTTGCCGCGACGCCTTCGCAGACCTTCAAACGCTGGGCGCTCGGCGCCGATCTCCGCGTGCGCCTCCAGACCAAGCTCGGCGTGACGCAGCTCTCGGGCGAAATCTCCTTCGCGGCCAACCTCGATCGGAGCGCGCTCTTCCTCGCTGATCCGGTCATCTCCGGCATCGACTCTCGCGAGAAGGGCTACTTCGTCGCGATTCAGCAGGAGATCGGCTCCTTCGCCGCCGCCGGCGTGCGCTTCGACTTCTACGATCCGAACGCCGACAAGTTCGATCAGCAGCTCGGCAAGCTCGTTCCCAGCTCGCAGCGCGTGCAGACGATCACCCCGATGATCGCCGTGCTCCCCGATCCGCACGTGCGCTTCGTCGTGCAGTGGGATCACGTACGCGACTATCTCGGTCGCTCGGTGAAGGGCGTGCCGGTCGACCTCTCGAACGACGTCATCACCCTTCGCCTGCAGGCGGAGCTGTGATGCGCGCCAGGCCTTCCGCCATTTTCGCCATTCTCGCCATCGCCGGCGGCGCGCTCGCGTTCGTCAGCGGCGGATGTGGCGACACCTCCCGCGCGCAGACCGGCCTCGGCACCGACGAACCGATTCGCGTGCTCGGCGGCCAGTACGTCGGCGGCAAGCTGCCGGCGCCGGGCAAGGGCCCGGAGGTGCACACCGTCGAGAGCAAGAACAACGTCGTCGTTCAGGGCGCGCATCAGCACGTGCTCGGCGGCGGGGTCGGGAAGACGGCGGCGGCGCTGGCGATTCGCTTCGCCGACATCGGTCACGGCTATTGGATCGTCCCCACCGGCACCTTCGACCCGACCAGCGGCGACATCACCTATTCGTTCCCGTACGACATCGCCGTCGACGCGCCGGTCGGGGTTCACCCGCTGCTCCTCAGCGCGGTCGATCTCGACGGCAATTTCGGGCCGGCCTCCGAGCTCTCGCTGACCATCAAGTCCCGCGTGCCGAGCGGGAAGGTCGTGATCTCGCTGGAGTGGGACAGCGCCGCCGATCTCGATCTGCAGCTACGTACGCCGGAGGGAAAGATCGTCGACGGGAAGCACCCGACGACGCTCGTTCCCGTCGACGGCGGCATCGATTTCGACGCTCCCGAAGGCTTCGGCGAGCTCGATCGCGATTCGAACCACGCGTGCCTCGTCGATGGCTACGACGAAGAGTCGGTGGTCTGGAACACGCCGCCGACGCCGGGTCGCTACGCGATTTGGGTGAACCTCTTCGACGCCTGCAAGACGCCGGGCGCGTCGTTCACCGTCACCGTGCGACGCGATGGTGAGGTCCTCGAGCGCGACAGCGGACGAGTCCTCGCCATCGACGCCAACGGCCGCGCCGGCGCCGATCAAGACGGCAATCCGCCGGGCCTCTTCATCACCGAAGTGAGTTTCTGAGTGTGCGGTCTCTACCGAGAGCGCAGAGAAGGAGTACGCCGTGATTGAGAGTTTGCAACGCATCGCCTCCGGCGGAGGTAAGTGGGTCCTCTACGCGATGATGGGGCTGTCGGTGCTCTCGATCGCCATCATGTTCGAGCGCTGGATGTACTTCCTGCGCCGTCGTGACGACGTCGACGGGCTCGGCGATTTGCTGATCGCGCGCCTGCGCGTCGGTGATCGCGCCGGCGCCGAGGCCTTGCTCCGCAAGAGCCCTTCCATCGAAGCGCAGGTGATCGCGCGCACGCTGGTGTGGACCGACGGCGGCGCCGGCGCGGTCTCCGAGGCGCTCGAGGCGGAGATGACCCGAAAGCGCAAAGAGCTCGAGCGAGGGATGACCTACCTCGGCACGCTCGGCAACAACGCGCCCTTCATCGGCCTCCTCGGCACGGTGCTCGGCGTCATCGAGGCGTTCCATCAACTGGGCAATGCCGGACAAAACCAGGGCGCGATGGGCAACGTCATGGGCGGCATCGCCGAGGCGCTGATCGCCACCGGCGTCGGCCTCTTCGTCGCGCTGCCCGCGGTCGTCGCCTACAACATCGCGCAGAAGAAGATCGGCGACATCGAGGCCAACGTCGGCATCATCGGCAAGCAGATCATCGCGCTCATCAAGAGCGAACAGCACCAGAGCGGCCTCACCAACGGCCATGGCAGCGGCCAGCACGAACACGCGCGTGAACGTCACGCGGCGGCGGAGTGAGCCATGGCCGGAACCCTCGGCGGCAAATCACGCGGTCCAATCGTCGGGATCAACATGACCCCGATGGTCGACATCGTCCTCGTGCTCCTCGTGATCATGATGGTGTCGGCGACGTACATCGTCAGCAAGAGCATGAAGGTCGAGCTCCCCAAGGCGGCGAGCCAGAACGACACGCTCGCCTCGCCCGCGATGGTCACCGTCACCAAGGAGGGCACCTACCTCTACAACGGCAACGCGGTCGACGAAGCGGGCCTCGTCGGCAAGCTGCGCGATGCCTATGCGCAAAACCCCGACGTCAACTTGATGGTGCAGGCCGACAAGGCCGCGCTTCACGGCGTCGTCGTCCACGTCATCGACCTCGCCAAGCTCGAGGGCATCCTCAAGTTCGGCATCAACATCGAGACCGCCGCGCAGTAGCGCGCGATCTCGAGCAGTCGCGGCTGTAAGCAGATGAGCATCAAAGGTCCCTCGTTGGTCGCATGGGGCGTGGCGGTGAGCCTCGCCGTGCACGTCGGCGCCGCCGTGGGGATCAAGCGTCTCCCGCCGAAGTCGCTGAAGACATCGACCTTCGTCTCGGTCGTCGAGCAGAAGAAGCCAGAGAAGAAGAAGCCACTTCCGAAGAAGGAAGAGCCGAAAGAAGAGCCGAAGAAGGACGAGCCGAAGCTGCCGAAGGCGCCGCCGAAGATCGCGCCTCCTCCTCCGCCCGTCGCCCCGCCGCCGGAAGCGCCGCCGCCTGCTCCGGCGCCGAATCCGAATGCGTTCGCAGGAAATCCTGGGCTCGCGGGATTGAAGACGATCGGTCCGATCAACGGCGGTGATGGTCTGGCGATCCCCACTGGCGACGGCGCCCAAGGTGGCGGTCCGAGCGCGGCGCCGAGCGAGACGACGAAGCAGAAAGAAAAAGTGCTCGGGCCGCCGAAGACCAACGCGGGTGGCAATGATGGCAACAATGGCGCGGGGCCCGGCGAGTGCGCCGAGACGGTGACCAAGCCGAAGCCGACGTCGATGCCGCAGCCGAGTTACAGCGACGAAGCTCGCAGCGCCGAGGTCGAGGGCGTCGTCCAGGTGCGCGTGCGGGTCGACGCCAGCGGGCACGTGCTCGACGCCACGCTCGTCAAAGGCCTCGGCCATGGGCTCGACGAGCGCGCGCTCGCCGCCGCCAAGCAGTGGGTCTTCTCGCCGGGCACCAAATGCGGCTCCCCGGCCGAGTCGTCCTTCGTCATGAACATGCGATTCGCGCTCGGCGAATAGAGATCCATCGTGCGTCGTCTCGCGAACTACATGTCGACGTTGTGCGTGGGCCTCGCCGCGCTCACTCCCGTACGCTCTTCGCACGCCGATCTCCAAGGTGGCGGTGATCAGCTGCCGCCGGCCGGTGAGCTGACGAAGGCGCCGAAGCTCGTGAAGTTCGTCGAGGCGCCGTATCCGGAGTCGGAGAAGAAAGCCGGACAGGCAGGGAAGGCCGCGTCGGTCACTCTCCAGATCGCAATCAGCGACACCGGCACGGTCATCGACGTCGTCGTGGTCGGTTCGGCAGGTGCGGCGTTCGACAGCGCCGCCGTCGCCGCCGCGCGCCTCTTCCTCTTCTCGCCAGCCGAAATCGACGGCAAGCCGGCGCCCGTCGTCCTCACGTATCGCTACGATTTCAAGGTCCAGGAGGTGAAGGCAGGCCCCGTCGTCAACTTCGAGGGGCTGGTCAAAGATCGCTTCAGCAAGAAGCCGATCGAAGGCGTCACCGTCACCGTCGATGCGCTGGCTCCGGTGAAGACCGACAAGGACGGTCGCTTCACCTTCACCGATCTCGCGCCCGGCAAACACAACGTCACCCTCGCCGGTCCCACCTTCGTCACCGTCAGCACCGACGAGACGATCGAGCAGGGGAAGAAGCTCGAGGTGAAATACGCCGTCGAGCCCAAGCAAGAGAAGCTGCCGGGCGAGGAAGAGGCCGACATCGAGATCGTCGTCGTCGCGCCGAAGATCAAGAAGGAGGTCGTCTCGACCGCGATCAAGGTCGAAGAAGGGCGCAAGGTCGCCGGTACGTCGGGAGACACGCTGAAGGTGGTGCAGAACCTCCCCGGCGTCGCCCGCGCGTCGTTCGGCTCGGGCGCGCTCGTCGTCTGGGGCGCGGCGCCGAACGACACCCGCGTCTACATCGACGGCGTGCGGATTCCGCTGCTCTATCACGTGGGCGGGCTTCGCTCGACGATCAACAGCGACATCGTCCGCGGCATCGATCTCGCGCCCGGGGGCTATGGTCCCGAGTACGGCGGCGGGCTCGGCGGGCTCGTCACCGTCGAGACGCGGGCGCTCCGCAACGACAAGGTCCACGGCTACGTCTCCGCCGACATGATCGACGCCTCGACGATGATCGAGGCGCCCATCGACGGAAAGACCCGAGTCGCGGCGGCTGCGCGTCGGAGCTACCTGCAGAAGACGCTCGGGCTCTTCACCAAGGAAGACGTCAGCGACTTCGTCCCCATTCCGAGCTACTTCGACGCCCAGTTCAAGCTCGAGCGCGACCTCGGAACCAACGAGTCGCTGACGTTGCTCGTGATTGGCTCCTCCGACACGCTGACCCGCACGCTCACCAGCCCCGACCCGGCGCAGGTGAAGAGCGAGGAGACGCTCGCCACCTTCGGTCGCGCGATCCTCACCTATCGGAAGTCGCTCTCCGACGGCTCGACCATCTTCGTCACGCCCTCGTTCGGTCGCGATCATCAACGCACCATCAGCAAGTTCGGGGGAACGCCGACCGAGCTCGACATCCTCGGCACTGCGTTCGGCATCCGCGCCGGTTGGCGATCGAAGCTGACGACGTACCTGACGATGACCGCAGGCCTCGATTTCGAGGCGATGATGAGCGATCTGTCGAGGCAAGGCGCGGTGACGTTGCCGCCGCGCGAGGGCGACATCCACGTCTTCGGACAACCGCCGGGCGATCAGCTCAACGTCGACGAGTGGTCGACGAACATCGGGATGCTCGCGCCCTTCGTCAACGCCGACTTCTCGCTCTTCGAAGGAAAGCTGCACGTCGTGCCGGGCGCGCGCCTCGCGGGCTTCGTCACCTCGGGGAGTCGCGTCACGCCGATCAAAGGTGAGACGCCGAAGATCGGTTTCACGCACGAAGAGACGGTCGTCGAGCCGCGCCTCAACCTCCGCTGGGCGCCGAGCGATCGGCTCTCGTTCAAGGCCGCCTTTGGTCGCTATCACCAGGCGCCGCAGGCCGAAGATCTCTCGGCGGTCTTCGGCAATCCGTCGCTCGGCATCGCCTCGGCGACGCACTGGCTCGCAGGCGTGAATTTCAAGCTGACGCCGAAGCTCTCGATCGAGACGGTCGGCTTCTATTCGAAGTCGGCGAATCTGGTCGCGCGCAGCCAAGCCTCGACGCCGCTGCTCGCGCAGGCGCTCGTGCAAGAAGGCGAAGGGCGCGCTTTCGGTGGGCAGCTGCTCTTGCGCCAGGAGCTGGCCAAGGGCTTCTTCGGTTGGATCAGCTACAGCCTCATACGCAGCGAGCGCAAAGATCACGACGGGGCCAACTGGCGGCTCTTCGACTACGACCAGACGCACGTCTTGACCGTCCTCGGCAGCTACGATCTCGGCAAGGGCTTCGAGGTCGGCGCGCGCGTCCGCTACGCCAGCGGCTTCCCGCGCACGCCGGTGATCGATGCCTTCTACGACGCGCGGCGCGATCTCTACGAGCCGCACTTCGGCGCGCAGAACTCGATTCGCGTGCCGGCGTTCTTCTCCACCGACGTGCGCTTCGCCAAACGCTTCACCTTCGGCGGAACGAAGCTCGAGGTGTTCCTCGACGTGCAGAACGTCTTCAACAAGAAGAACGCCGAGGACATTGCTTACAACTACAACTACCGAGAGCGCGCCAACATCACGGGGCTGCCGATTTTGCCTGTGCTGGGCGCGCGGGCGGAGTGGTGATGGCAAGAATGGCAAGATTGGGATCGGTCGCCTTGGTTGCGAGCCTGGCGGGCCTCGGTTGCAAGCCGGAGTTCAAGGGTCGCTCGTCGGAGATTCGGGGCCCCGCAGTACTCGCCGTACGTTCGACGCCGGCGGAGGCGGATCCGATTCGGGATGTGACGGTGCACTACGAGGCATTGGTGGTGCAGCCGAGTGGGACGATGGAAGGCGCGAGCATCGATTGGGCGTTTTGTACGACGCCGAAGCCGCTCGCTGAGCTCAATGACGTTGCCTATTTGTGTTTCGACCGCAACGACGCTGCCGTGAATGGGGATCCCGATGCCGGGAGCGGACGCGCGGCGTACGTGACGCCGATTGGCGTCGGTCCGGACGTCTCTGCCGTCTTGCCGCGCAATGGCTGTCGTCAGTTCGGCTCGGATGTGCCCGAGCCCGTGAACAAGGACGATCCGGCGGGGCGGCCTGCCGATCCCGATGGCACCGGCGGCTACTACCAACCGGTCACGCTGGTCCTCGGTCCCGATCCGAACAACTGGGCAGTCGGCGAGACCCGGCTCAGCTGCGGTCTTCCTGGCGCGACCTCGGAGGCCCTCGGAGAGTATCGACAGCGCTATCACGCCAACCAGAACCCCGAGATTTACGAGGCGCACCTGCTTCGTGGCGTGAATGGCAGCGAAGACGTGACGTTGAACGGAGTTGGCGCGGGCGATCCGGCGGTGGTTCGAGCGGGCGAGACGTTGAAGCTGCGTGTCGTCTGGCCGACCTGTCCGAGCTCGGCGGTTTGTGGAGATGGCATCTGCAGCGGCGCGGAAGACGCGAAGGCCTGCGAGGCCGACTGCAAAGATCCGCACGGCTGCACCGGCGCCGAGACGTATGCGTTCTACGAGTTGAAATCGCGCTCGGTGATCGACCGACGCGAGGCGATGCGCGTCTCGTTCTACGCCACCGGCGGATCGTTCCTCGACGATCGCACCGGGCGCGGCGAGAGCGAGGGACAGAACTTCGCCGACGACACCTGGACGGCACCGAACGCTCCAGGACCGGTGACGCTCTGGCTCGTCCTCCGTGACAGCCGGGGCGGGGTCAACTGGGCGACGTACCCTCTGGTCGTCGGGACACCTGGAAAATGAGCCGATTTTCGCCGGTCACCGAACTCTCGCGTGGGCGTCACGGGGTCGTCACCGACGGCTTCTACGCTCCCTCGGTGTCTCGATTACTCCTCATCGCGAACGCCGCGACCCGAGGAACCGAAGAAGCGTCAGCCGTCACGCTCCTTCGTCACTTGAGCGCGGCGGGCCACGAGGTCGTCGCCGCACCGAGCGCCGAGGATGGCCTGCGACTCGCGCGCGCAGAACGTCCCGACCTGGTGTTGGTCGATGACGAGCGGCTGGGCGTCGAGGCCAACGAGGTCTGCCGTCGCGTCGCCTGGGATCCGGTGACCAAAGACATTCCGGTGGTCATCATCTCGGAGCACGGCCGCGAGGTCGATCGCATCGTCGGCCTCGAGCTCGGCGCCGAGGACTACGTCGTCAAGCCCTACAGCATGCGCGAATTGGTGCTGCGCGTGCGGGCGATCCTTCGTCACCGCGTCTCGCCCGCGCAGGCCGCGCACGAGCGCTTCGGCCTCCTTCGCATCGATCCCGAAGCCCATCGCGTGTGGGTCGACCAGACGGAAGTGCACCTCACCGTCCTCGAGCTCCGTCTCTTGATGCTGCTCTACGCCTCCCGCGGCCACGTGCTCTTGCGCGCCAAGCTCCTGCGCGACGTCTGGGGCCCGAACGAACAGAGCCGCGCGCTCGACACCTGCGTGAAGCGCTTGCGCAAGAAGCTCACCCGCGTCGGCCACTACATCGAAACCGTACGCGGCGTCGGCTACCGCTTTCGCGAGTACGCAGATTGAAATAGCTTCGCGATTCGCGGCCCGTGTCACCGATCGGCCTTGTTTCGCCGAAACGTGCGCAAGTCGTCATCCCGTCGTCACACGGGATGGGCAATCTGCCCCGCGCCAGGAGGCCGCCCCATGCGCCGATTCACCATCATCACGTCCCTCAGCGCCGTTGCCGTCGTCACCTCATTCGTAGGCTTTTCGGGCCTAGCATCCGCGGACGAGCCGGCGACGCCGCCGCCCGCCCCCGCACCCGATACCTCGGCATCAGCTGCACCTCCCCCCGCACCGGTCGTCACCGAGGTGAACGCCGCGGCAGCCGCCGAAGCTCCCGCCGACGATGCCGCCGCGCCCCTCGCTGGATGGCACGGCGGTCTCTTCTTCCTCCGCAGCCAAGACGATCAGTTCCGCCTTTACATCCAAGGCCGCGCGCAGATCGACAGCTACAACTACTTCGGCGCCGGCATCGCCGATCAGCCGAACGGCACCAATCTCAAATCGACGATCTTCCTCCGCCGCGCCCGCGCCGAGATCAGCGGCGAGTTCCTCGGGGACTTCCAGTGGATGCTCGCGGGCGACTGGGGCGCGACCGGCCTCGACAACGCCAAGGGCACGAACGAGACGTCCGCCGCCGGCCCCGGCGTCGCACCGACGGCGACGACCGGTCGTTACAACAGCGCGCAGACGCCGACGTTGCGCGCGACCGCGACCGACGTCTTCATCAACTGGAAGGCCAACCCGCTCTTCCAGATTCAGCTCGGCCAGTACGACGCGCCGTTCACGATGGAGAACCGGACGAGCGACAAATACATCCCGTTCATGGAGCGATCGCTGGCGGTGCGCGCGGTCGGCATTCCGACCAACAAAGAGATCGGCGCCATGTTCTGGGGCGAGGCCAAGGACAAGCTCTTCTTCTATTCGGTCGGCTTCTTCAACGGCGACGGGCAAGGCCGACTCTCTCCCGACAACCGCATGGACACCATCGGTCGCGTCTTCGTCCACCCGCTGAACACGATGAAAGGTCCCCTCAAGGATCTGCAAATCGGCGGCAGCTTCCGCTACGGCGTGCGTGACAGCAACTACGTCAACTACGACTACGCGCCGCTGTCGACCCAAGGTGGCTTCACCTTCTTCAACACCAACTACGGCGGCAGCAAGGGCAACACGCACATTCTCCCTGCCGGCAAGCAGACGGGATTCGCCGGCGAGCTCCGCGTGCCCTTCGTCGATCAGGTCGATCTGACCAGCGAGTTCGTCTACATCAAGAACGAGACGCGCGAGGCCGTCGAGGGTTTCCAAGCGGCAAATACCGAACGTTTCGGCTCCATCAAGGGCTACGCCTACTACGTCCAACTCGGCTTCTGGCCCATGGGCGGTCGCGACATCAACGGCATGCCTGGCTACGAAAACCCGACCCACGTCGATCTGAAGAAGCCCGACACCAAGCCGAAGACGGCCCTGCAACTGCTGCTCAAGTGGGAGCAGCTGAACCTCGAGTACGTCAGCAACTCGCGCAGCGGCGACGCCGACGCCAAGGGCGTGGACGGGAAAATCAAGGTCAACGCGCTCTCGGTGGGCGCCAACCTGTGGATGACCAAGCACCTGCGTTTCAGCGCCAACTACATCTACAACATGTTCCCCGACTCGGCCCCGACCTCGGCGAGCGCCGCCGACGGCCCCAAGCAGACGAGCGACCAGCGCGCGATCGCGCCGGCGCAGAACCTAAAGGCAGGAATCAACGACTCGGCCCGCGACACCGGACACGGCTTCCACGAGCTGCTCTTCCGCGCTGCGGTCGCGTTCTGAAGTGCCAAGGGGGGTGAGGTTTCCCCCGTGTTTTCCCGTACGTCATCTGGTTGTCACAGGGCGTGGCTACAGTCCTGGCCATGACCGGTCGATTGTTGTTGGTCGAAGACGAGCGTGACGTCGCCACCATTCTCGCGTTCAACCTGCGCGCGGAAGGGTTCGACGTCACTGCCGTCGAGACGGCGAGCGATGCGTTTCGTCAGGTCGCGGCGCAGAAGTTCGACCTCGTGATCCTCGACTTGATGCTCCCCGACGCGAGTGGGCTCGACGTTTGTCGGCGGCTTCGCTCCGACGTGCAGACGCGGGAGATGCCGATTCTCATCGCCTCGGCGCGCGGGGAAGAGGTCGATCGCATCGTCGGGCTCGAGCTCGGCGCCGAAGATTACGTGGTCAAGCCGTACAGCGTGCGCGAGGTCGTCCTTCGCGCACGCAAGTTGATGAGTCGTCGCGAGACGGGGCCGCGGGCGGCGAGTGGGGACAGCGTTTCGTTCGGCGTCCTCACCATCGATCGCGCGGCGCACCGGGTCTTCGTCGAAGGCAAAGAGGTCAGCCTCACCGCCCTCGAGCTGCGGCTCCTCGACATGCTCCTCGAGCGAAAAAACCGCACCCAGTCGCGCGAGACGCTCTTGATGGACGTCTGGCAGCTGAACGCGGCGATCGAGACTCGGACCGTCGATACGCACGTGAAGCGGCTGCGCGAGAAATTGGGCGTCGCGGCCAGCTACATCCGCACCGTGCGCGGCATCGGCTATCGCTTCGCCAGCAGCCCCGACGAGCCGATGGGCGACTGAGCAAGGCGCGCGAGCCCTCGTGCCCGCCATCGGCTATTTCGGCTACTTCGGCTATTAACGAGCGTACCTATGGGGGAGATCGGCTCCACGCGCGTCCGCGTCGCCATCGGTGCCGCGATTGCCCTCGCGGTCCTCGCCACCGGCTTTGCGTTTCGGGTCCATCGCTCGCTCGAGCCGCTCATCCGCAGCGGTGACGCGGCGGCGGCGACGGCGGAGCTGCGCGAGCTCCTCGTCTATTTGGTCGTCGGCGGTTTCGCCGCGGCGTTCGCCCTCGGGCTGACGGTCTGGATCATCGCCACCTCGCCGCTCGCACCGCTGACGCGAGCCGTGCGCTCGATGCGGAGCGATCTCGGGACCCGCACGGGCATGCGCGGCGTCGACGAGGTGGGGGCGCTCGGCGAAGGCATCGACGAGCTCGTCGCTCATCTCAGCGCCGAGAAGACCTCGCTCGAAGACGACCGCAATCGCCTCGCCGCGATCCTCGAGTCGATGGCCGAAGGGGTCCTCGTCACCGGCAGGCTCGGGAGCGACGAGGGCGTCATCGTCCTCGCCAACGCCACCTTGCGCGAGATGCTCCTCCTCGATCGCCGCATCATCGGTCGGCCGCCGCTGGAAGCGATTCGCGTCGCCGGCCTCGACGACATCCTCGAGCGCGGTCAGGCCTCGGGCGAAGGAGCCGCCGGAGAGCTGGAAATCGTGGGCATTCGTCCACGTCGCTTGCTCGTCCGGGCGGCGCCGCTGCGGGCCACACATCGCGGCGCGAGTCGAGGCCTCGTGGCCGTCTTCAACGACGTCACCGAACTGCGCCGGCTCGAGAGTCACCGCCGTGACTTCGTCGCCAACGTCTCGCACGAGCTGCGCACGCCGATGACGGCGATTCGCGCGGCCACCGAGACGCTCCAAGCCGGCGCCGTCGCCGATCCGAAGACGGCCACCGAGTTCCTCGCGATCATCGGCCGTCACACCGTCCGCCTCCAGCGGCTCGTCGACGATCTGCTCGAGCTCTCGAAGATCGAAGCGCGTCAGTGGAAGCTCGAGCTGCAGCCAGTCGAGCTCCGTGACGCGGTCAGCGCAGCGATGGAGACGGTCAGCGCCGCCGCCGCCGAGCGAGGCACGACCTTGCAGAACCGCGTCTCCTCCGGCCGCCTCGTCACCGCCGATCGCCGCGCGCTCGACCAGGTCCTCGTCAACTTGATGGACAACGCGGTGAAGTACGCCGGGCAGAAGCGTGTCGTCGCGGTCAGCGTGAGCAGCGGAGAGGCCGAAAAAACCGTGCGTTTCAACGTCTCGGACGACGGGCCGGGGATCGACGTCCGTCATCTCCCGCGCCTCTTCGAGCGCTTCTATCGGGTCGACGCCGGTCGCAGTCGCGCGGTCGGCGGCACTGGCCTCGGTCTCTCGATCGTCAAGCACCTGGTCGAGGCGATGAACGGCAGCATCCAGGTCGAGTCGGCCCTCGGTACGGGCACTACGTTCAGTGTCGAGCTCCCCGAGGTCACGCAGTTGTCACCTTCACGTCAGGTCGAAGCCACCGACGCCGACTAGGTTCCGTGGCGTGTCCGCAGCCGTCGAGAACGTCGCGTCATCCCCCGCCGCAGGGCGCATCGAGGCACGCTCGCTCGACGTCTTCTATCGCATCGAGGACGCGAAGAAGAACCAGCCGAAGGAGAAGCAGGCGATCACCTCCGTCGATCTCGACGTCGAGCCGCTCGAGGTCCTCGCGCTGATCGGCCCCTCCGGCTGCGGAAAGAGCACGTTTCTCCGCGTGCTCAACCGGATGAACGACACCGTCCCCGGCTGTCGCGTCGCCGGCAAGGTGTTCCTCGACGGCGACGACGTGCTCGCTCCGCAGTTCGACGTCGTCGGGCTGCGTCGTCGCGTCGGCATGGTCTTCCAGCGGCCGCAGCCTTTTCCGAAGTCGATCTTCGACAACGTCGCCTACGGGATGCGCGCGCATGGTCTTCGCGACAAGGCCGAGATCGCGCGCCGGGTCGAAGATGCGCTCCGTCGCGCCGCGCTCTGGGACGAGGTGAAAGATCGCCTCGACGCCAACGCGCTCGGGCTCTCGGGCGGACAGGCGCAGCGCCTCTGCATCGCCCGCGCGCTCGCGGTTGCCCCCGAGGTCCTGCTCATGGACGAACCGACGAGCGCGCTCGATCCGATCGCCACCGCGCGGCTCGAAGAGCTGATCCACGAGCTCCGTCGCGAGCTGACCATCGTCATCGTCACCCACTCGATGCAGCAGGCCGCCCGCGTCTCGCAGCGCACGGCGTTCTTCTACATGGGCCAGCTCATCGAGGTCGGTCAGACCAAGACCATCTTCACTCGGCCGAAAGAGACGCGGACCGAGGACTACATCAGCGGACGTTTCGGATAAGGGGACGGGGAAGACATGGGCAGGCCGATGAGTCACACGAGCGCTGAATTCGAGCTCGAATTGCGCGAAATTCGCGGCGCGCTGGTCTCGATGGGAGCGCGTTGCGAGCGCGCGGTGCAGATCGCCGTGCAAGCGTTCCTCACACGCGATGCGAGCAAGGTCGCCGACGTCGTCAGCATCGACCAGCGCGTCAACGCCGACGAGATGGACATCGACGAGATGGCGGTCCGCGTCCTCGCGCTACGTCAGCCCGTGGCCTACGACCTCCGCTTCGTCACCAGCACGCTCAAGTTCGTCACCGATCTCGAGCGTATCGCCGACGAGGCGGTGAACATCGCCGAGCGCGTCGATTTGATGGCGACCGCGACGGCTCTCCCGCCGGTCTTCGGCATCCCGCAGATGGCGGAGATCGTCCAGCGCATGCTCCGTCAATCGCTCGATGCCTTCGTCGAAGGCGACGCCGAGCGAGCGCGCGCAGTGCTGACGATGGACGACGACGTCGACGATCTCTACGGCGAGACGTTGCGCGCGTCGCTCGCGTGGATGGCCGAGCACCCCGCCGACATCCCCGCTGCGATGTGCGTCGCCTCGGCCGCCAAGTACCTCGAGCGCATCGCCGATCACGCGACCAACCTCGCGGAGCACGTCGTCTACCTCGAGCGCGGCGACGACGTCCGTCATCGCGCGTCGGCCTCGCAAAGAGCGGGCGCCGCCGGGGCCGGCAAGATCCCTTCGTGAACCGAGAAACGGCTACTTTTCCCGGCAAATGATGCCGAATTGGATGGAATGACCATGACCACGATCGCCCGCCGTCACGCCCTCGCCTTCGCCCTCTCCGCCGGCGCGCTCCTCGCCTTCGGTTGCACGCGCACCGCCGACGACAAGAAGGCAGGCCCCGATCCCTCGGGGAGCGGCAGTGGCGCCGCCGCTCCGAAGGGTGGCGCGCTCACCGTCAAAGGCAGCGACACCATGGTCATCCTCGGCCAGAAGTGGGCCGAGGTGTACATGAAGACGAACCCGGGGACGAGCATCCAGGTCACCGGCGGCGGCTCCGGCACCGGCATCGCCGCGCTCATCAACGGCTCGACCGATCTCTGCAACGCCAGCCGCCCGATGTCCGACAAGGAGCTCGCGCAGGTCAAAGAGAAGCGCGGCGTCGACGCCGTCGAGACCAAGGTCGCCCTCGATGCCCTCGCCATCTACGTCAGCGACAAGAGCAAGATCGACGCGATCGACCTGGAAACGCTGGGCAAAGTCTATCTCGGGCAGATCACCAACTGGAAAGATCTCGGCGGCGACGATCACAAGATCACCGTCTACGGTCGCGAGAACAACAGCGGCACCTATGGCTACTTCAAGGAGCACATCCTCAAGAACAAGGACTTCGCCCCCGAGGTGCAGACGCTCTCCGGCACCAGCGCCGTCGTCAACGCGGTCAAGGGCGACGAGTTCGGCATCGGCTACGGCGGCATCGCTTACGCCAGTGGCATTCGTCTGTTGAAG
This sequence comes from Deltaproteobacteria bacterium, assembly GCA_025363655.1. GTDB lineage: Bacteria > Myxococcota_A > Polyangia > Polyangiales > JADJMO01 > JANYDK01. Next base: position 283,620 of record JANYDK010000071.1, read on the forward strand.
GTGAAGAAGACGCCGACCGACGCGGCGATCGAGCCCAAGCTCGAGACCGCCACCGACGGCAGCTATCCGATCAGCCGCTTCCTCTTCATCTACACCGCGGGAGCGCCGAGCGGCGCGGCCAAGGCGTACCTCGATTGGATCGTCAGCGACGTCGGCCAGAAGGTCGTCAGCGACGTCGGTTATTTCCCGCTCCCCAAGAAATAACCAGAAGGCACGAGAAATTAGAGGACGAGGACGATCGTGGCGACCGAACGCGCGCGTAGAGGAGCGGTGATCCCGCTTCGGCCGGTGGTTCCCGACGAACCGCCGCCTGCTTCCGCGCGCCAAGGTCGCCCGACGCCGACCTCGGTGCATCGCGTCGCCTCGTGGCACAAGAAAACCCCGGCCTGGCACGCGGTCGCCGAGTGGGGCATTCGTCTCACCGCGCTCGCCGCGATCGTCTCCGTCGTCCTCATCTTCATCTTCATCGGGATGGAGGCGATCCCGCTCTTCACCGACGAGCTCGTGCGCCAAGAGGTGACGCCGAGCTCGATGTGGTTCCAGCAAAACTGGGGCGAAGGGCCTCTTCGCTATTCGTGGCAACCGACCAGCGACATCCCCAAATACAGCGTCGTTCCGCTGGTGATGGGCTCGTTGAAGGTGACGTCGGTGGCGCTGCTCATCGGCGCGCCGCTGGGCGTGCTCGCCGCCATCTTCACGGCCTACGTCGCCCCGCGCTGGCTGCGTGAAATCGTCAAACCGACGATCGAGCTCCTCGCCGGCGTGCCCTCGGTCGTCCTCGGCGTCTTCGCGCTGGTGGTGATGGGCAATTGGCTGAAGGGCTTCGGCTTCGAGCATCGCCTCAACTCCATCCTCGCCGGCGGCGCGCTCTCGCTGACGGTGATTCCGCTCGTCTTCACCATCTCGGAAGACGCGCTCAGCGCGGTGCCACGCGAGCTGGTCGATGCGTCGCTCGCCCTCGGCGTCAGCAAGATGCACACGATCACGCACGTCGTCGTGCCGGCCGCGGTGCCGGGCATCGCCGCCGGCATCGTCCTCGGCTTCGGACGCGCCATCGGCGAGACGATGATCGTGCTCATGGCCTCGGGCAACGCCGCCATCGCCAAGTGGTCGCTCGGGCTCTCCACGCGCACGGTCACCGCGACCATCGCGCAGGAGATGGCCGAGGTCGTCCACGGCAGCCCGCACTACGTGATCCTCTTCGTGCTCGGCGCGATTCTCCTCCTCTTCACCTTCGTCACGAACCTCATCGCGTATCGAATCGTCCAGCATTTCCGCAAGAAACGAGGCGGCACGTGAGCAAGGCCACCCAAGCGGACTTCGGGCGCACGCGCGGAAAAATCGGCGACACCGTCTTCGGAGTCACCACCGGTGCGGCCGCGGTCGTCATCCTCTTGATGCTCTTCATCATCCTCGGCGATGCGCTGCTCCATGGCGTCGCGCGCCTCTCGTGGACGTTCCTCACCCATCCGCCGGAGAACGGCATGGAGGGCGGCGGCGTCGGACCGGCCGTCTTCGGCACCGCGGCGCTGACCATCATCATGACCGTCGCGGTCGTGCCGGTCGGCGTGCTCACCGCCATCTATCTCTCCGAGTATGCGGCGCCCGAGTCGCGACTGGCGCGTTGGGTGCGCCTCGCCGTCGCCAACCTCGCCGGCGTTCCGTCGATCGTCTTCGGTCTCTTCGGGCTCGGCTTCTTCATCCAGGCGCTCGGCCGCGGCATCGACAAGGCGGCCTTCGGCGGCAAGGTCACCTACGGACAACCGGCGCTGATTTGGGCCGCGCTCACGCTCGCCGTCTTGACCATGCCGGTCGTCATCGTCGCCACCGAAGAGGCCCTCCGCGCAGTGCCGCGCTCACTCCGCGACGCCAGCCTCGCGCTCGGCGCTTCGAAATTCCAGACGACGTTTCTCGTCGTCGTTCCGCAAGCGCTCCCCGGAATTCTCACCGGCGCGATCCTCGCGGTGAGCCGCGGTGCCGGCGAAGTGGCGCCGATTCTCTTCACCGGCGCGGCGTATTTTCTCCCCGAGCTGCCGACGCACCTCAACGATCAGTTCATGAACCTCGGCTATCACGTCTACGTGCTGGCCACGCAATCACCCGACGTCGATCGAACCAAGCCGATTTTGTATGCGAGCGTGTTGGTGCTCTTGGGGCTGACGTTCACGCTCAATTTGTTGGCGATCGTGCTTCGGAGTCGCGCGCGGAAGGCGCTGCGGGCGTAGACGCAGGAAGTCATCGAGCTCGATGACTCCGCCTCCGGGCGACGATCCCTCCTCGTCCGTGACCTGCCGCATTCTTCGTCGGTCCATTCCGCGGAACCTTCCCCGACGGACGATGGTCTGCTCGGCCCATGTCCCCGCTCTCCCGCCTCTCCCGCCTCTCCCGCCTCGCGGCCGCTGCGATATTGGCTTCGTCGTCCATCGGTTGCGGTGCCTCGCCGCCGCCGGCCCCTGCGCCTCTGCCGTCGGATCCGGGCTTCGTCGTCGTGGGCGCGGCCATCTTCGACGGGGAGCGCTTTCGTTCGGGAAATGTGCAGGTGATCGGCGCCACCATCGCCGGCTTCGTCGACGCACCGCCCGACGGGGCGAAGGTGATCGACGGCCGTGGCAAGACGCTGCTTCCTGGCCTCATCGACGGACACGCGCACATCGGCGAGTCGACGGAGCACCTCCAGCGCTTCCTCGGATTCGGCGTCACGACGGTGATCGATCTCTTCGGGCCGGTCGAGCTCCTCGCCAAGCTCCGCGCCGATGACCTCTCGCCGGAAGGTCTGCGTCGCGCCTCGCTCTTCGGCGCCGGCACGCTGGCGACGGCTCCAGGCGGCCACGGCACCGAGTACGGCGTCCCCATTCCGACGATCGCGCGGCCCGAGGATGCAGACGCGTTCGTCGCCGCGCGGAAGGTCGAGGGCTCCGACTTCCTCAAGATCGTCTACGACAACGGCACCAAGGACGCTGCCGGCACCGACGTCTCGATGCCGACGCTCACGCTCGAAACCGTTCGCGCGTTGGTCACCGCGGCGCACGCGCGCGCCCTCGTCGTCGCCGTGCACACCGGCGGTTGCGACGATCTCCGCGCGATCCTCGGCACGGGCGCAGACGTCCTCGCCCACGGCTGTGCGATGCCCGAGGGTGACGATCTTCCGTCACGCCTGGCGGCCGCGAAGGTCTTCTTCAATCCGACGTTGGCCGTTCAGCTTCGTCCCTGCGGCCTCGAATATTGGATTCCGCTCGTCGCCGACGCCGAGCTCTCCGCCCGTCTCACCGAGGAAGAGCGCGCGCGCCTCGGCAAAGACCGCAAGGACCACGACACCGCGTGCAGCTCGAGTCGCCTCCGTCTCGTCGGAGAAGCCGCGCGCCTCGGCGTGCCGCTCATCGCCGGCCCCGACTCGCCCAACCGTCGCATTCCCGTCGGCGCCTCGCTGATCGCCGAGATCGAGCTCCTTCGCCAGGCCGGGGCCACGCTCGAACAATCACTCGCCGCCGCCACCGCGAATCCGGCTACCGCCTATCACCTCGGCGATCGTGGCCGCATCGCCAAGGGCCTCCGCGCCGACCTCTTGCTGGTGGAAGGCGATCTCCGAACGACGCCGCATGGTCTCTGGCATCTGCGCGCGCTGTGGAAGGCGGGGCAAACGGTGAAGCTCTGACGTCACTTCACCTTCGACTTCTCCGCGAGGCCGGCGAGAAACTCGGCGGACGAGACGACCGCGCCGTCGACCTTGATTTCGCCCTTCATTTTGAAAATCTTTCCTTTGCGCAACGGCACGACCTCGATGCGGAGCTGATCGCCCGGCACCACCATCTTGCGGAACTTCACCGCCTCGATCGCCATGAAGACCATCACGTGCGTGCTCGCGTCGAAGGTGGTGCTGCGCGACGCGAGGATGCCGCCCGCCTGCGCCATCGCCTCGACCTGGAGCACGCCCGGCATCACCGGTGCACCCGGGAAATGCCCTTGAAAGAACCACTCGTTGATCGAGACGTTCTTGAGCGCGAGCACGCGATCGGCGCTGACCTCGAGGACGCGATCGATGAGCAAGAAGGGAAAGCGATGCGGAAGGAGGCCGAGGATTTGCTCTGCGCCGAGAGGGCCCTCGATCACCGGCGGAGTGGTCGTGACGTCCATGGTGGGCTGCTAACACTTTCGGCGAGGGGAGAAGAGGTGCGTGATGCCGGGCTGGCTCACGGAAGCTCGCCGCAGTAGGTCCCCTTCATCAGTCCGGAGATCTCGATCGTCGACGTCTTCACCATCGTCGTGTGCAGCGTCACCGGCGTGCGGACGCAAATTTCGATGGGATCGCCGGCTTTCGCCGGCTTCTTCACGAGCTCGGTGGTCGTCTTTCCCTGCTCATTTTGCGAGGTCACGTACTGTTGTGGGGTGGCGTCGACGCCCCAGCCGACGTCGACGTAGTCCTCGTCCTTGGCGACACTGCGCGCGCCGGTGAGCAACTTCGGGCAGTCGACGTCCTTGGAGCTGAGCGTGAGGACGAAGGCGTCGTGGGGGATCGCCGCGAACCCATACGCGCGTGCGCTCTTCACTTTCATCGGCACCCCGTCGACGCGAAGGGTCCCCACGGGGCAGGGACCACTCGGAGGGGCCGCGTCGCTCGCGATCGCAGAAGGCGTCGTGCTGGCAAAGGCCGACGACGTCGCGCTCGGCTTCGGGCGAGACTCCGGTGCCGCCGTGGCCGAAGGATCCGACGTCGGCCCTCGACACGCGAGCGTCAGCGGAGTCATCGCCATCGCGGCGAAGATTTTCCAAGGGAGCCACATGCGCGCCCATCAAAGCACGCGCCGACGTGTCAGCAAGGCCCCGAGGGTTGATTCGACGTCGTCATGACGGTGAACGCGCTCGGCATCACCACGCCGGCCGGGGAGTAGCACTGCACGTTGGCGGTGACGCTGATGGACGAGGTCACGAGCGACGAGAGCTTGCAGTAGGTCGAGTCACCGCCGTAGGCAGTGGTGAAGCCGACCTGCGCCATCGTCGGGCTCGAGTACGGCGCGCCCCAGACGCTGAGCCCCGAGACGGTGATTCCGTTGCCCGACGGGTTCATGGTGATCGAGCCGCTGCAGCCTTGGTACGGCCCCGTCACGCCGGCGTACGAGAGCGGCATGCCGCCTCCGCTCACCCAACCGTGGCCACCTTGCTCACCGAGCGTCGGACCGGAGGTCGCATACGAGAGCGAGAAGCCGACGTTGGTCGCGGAGGTCGCGGGCGTCCCGGCGGTGTCGAAGCAACGGACCGTCACGATGGTGTCGGCGCCGCTGGCGCGCCAATGGTCGATCTTGCAGTAGGGCGCGCCGCTTCCGCCGTACGTCGAGACCTGCACGCTGGCGTTTTGGTAGTGCACCTTGGGCAGCGTGACGTCGTAGACGCCCGTGCCGATGCCGACCACCGTGTTCGGCGTCGCGCCGGCGGTGGACGAGTTGTAGTTGTAGCCACCGACCGGCATCGTGCCGCTCGGACTGAAGTAGGCGTACGCCGCGTCGGTGAATTGCGATCCCGCCCAGGTCCCGTTGGCGACGTAGAACATCACGTCGAAATCGGTGTCGGCAGCGGCGCCGCTCGGCGCGTTGCACTGCACCGCGATGCTCTCGTCGGCGCCGGAAGGGAGCCAGTTGAGGAGCCGACAACGATTGGCATTGCTGCCCTCGGCCACCACTTGCGCGTTGCCGCCACCGAGCGACCCGAGCCCAGACATCGTGACCGTGTAGGTGCCGACGCCGGTATGCATCACGGTGTTCGTCCCGTAGACCGACCTCGCGGTCGGCTGGCCGGCATTGACGACGTGCTCGTTGTACGAGCGCGCCCCGAGGACGACGCCTCCTCGCACGAATGCGAAGCCGAATGCCGTCGAGCCGGCCAAGAGCTTCTGCGAAGACGATCCCGACGGCTCTTGATCGAGCCCACCCGGCCCTCCGCTACTCCCACATCCGACGGCGAGAGCGAGCGCGGAGCCGACGAGCGCGAAGCGAGCGAGACGACCGGCGGACGTGAAGTGAACGATGGAAAGCATGGCGATTCTCCCTTTCGAGTCCTCGAGCCTGCGTGGCTCGCGAGGGGAGACTTTCGGGCGCGGCGCTTTCTTACCGCGGCGCACACCTTTGTGATTCGTCACGATTGTCGCGAAACAAATGCGTGCCCTAGTTTCGTGAATGCAGATCGGGACGCCACGTCCGAGTCCCATGCTCCTCGTGCGCTCCAATCGCTCGTCCTGCGTCTCCTTTCTCGCCTTCGTCGCGGGTGCCCTCTTCGTCTCCGTCGGTTGCCACTCCGGCAGCGAGTCCGATCCGTCGAAAGCGACGGAGGTCGGGGGATTTCCCATCCCCGACTCGCCGCCGGACGCGCAGTCGCTGACGATCGCGAACTACTGCGAAGCCAAGGCGAAGGTGCAGTGTCACCTCGACGTCCCCTGCTGCGTCCTCGCCGGCGGCGCCGAGACGGAGGCCAGTTGTCATGACGTGGTGCTCGCGACTTGCCGAAGGGAAGTCACCGATCAGCAAGCGAAGGGACACGTCTTCGACCCTGCGAACGCCGGCCTCTGCGTGCTCGGGGGCGCCGCGCTCTACGACGGCTGCACCGCGCGCAAGAGCCCCGACGACGCCGTCCCCGCGTGGTCGACGCTGATCAACGATGCCTGCGGCTCGGTGTGGAAGGGCACCGTCGCTCCCGGCGGCTCGTGCACCGAGCAAGGCGACTGCGCGGCCGGCGACATTCCCGGCGCCCGCGCGGGCTGCTCGACGTACATCACCGGCGCCGACGTGCGGCACACGTGCGAGCTGAGCGGCATCGGGGGCGCGGGGGCGACGTGCAAGGGCAACCTCGACTGCCGACGTGACCTCGAATGCTTCATCGGCTCCGCCACGGCAACTTGCGCGAGCAAGCACCCGAGAGCGCTTGGCGAGACCTGTAGCGCACCTGGCGACACGTGCGCGAAAGACGCGCTCTGCAAGTCCGGCGTGTGCAGCGCTCGCTCCGCGCTCGGCGAGGCGTGCTTGCCTGATTACCCGACCTGCGCCGCACCCAACTTCTGCAACTACGCCGAGAAGAAGTGCACGCCAAGGCTCGCCATCGGTGCCGCCTGCAAGTACCGCTACGATCTGTGCGAGGGCGGCATTTGCGAGGGCGATTTCGACGCGGCCACGTGCATCCCCATCGTCGCCTCGGGCGCGGCTTGCTCGGACGGCACCGCCGTCTGCGGCGACGGGCTCGCGTGCACCAGCGGCAAGTGCGCGCCGCGCAACGACGTCGGCAGCAAGCGAACCTGCGCGACGATCGATCCGCCGCCGAGCGACGCTCCGCTCACGGCTGCTCCTTCGCCGGCGCCGCACCTCGTCTCGGTCGCGTACCGAACCGCGTGCGCAGTGACGGCCGCCGGCGGGGTCACCTGCTGGGGCGTGCTCCCAGCCTCGGGCGGGCCCATCTCGAAGCCGACGTCGATCGCGGGAATCAGGGACGCGGTCGAGATCGCCACGGGCGAAGGCTTCGCCTGCGTCCGTCACGCGACCGGCACCATCTCGTGCTGGGGATACGGCAAGGAGGGCGAGCTCGGACAGATGCCTGCCGACACGTGCGACACCAGCCCGTGCGCCAAGTCACCGATCGACGTGCCGGGGGTGAGCGGCGCAGTGAAGCTCGTTGCCGGCTCGGGGCGCGCCTGCGTTCTGGAGGGTGACGGCTCGATCGTCTGTTGGGGCCTGAGGGCCCACGGAGACGGCGATTTCGTCGCTCCGACCAGGCTCGCCGGCGTAGCCAACGCCATCGACCTCACGGCCACGCTCGGCAGCATCTGCGCCGTCACCTCCGGCGGCAACGTCAAGTGCTGGAAGTCCATCGACGCACAGCCCGATTGGGATCTCACCATCGATGGCGCCTACGAAGCGAAGGTGACGAGTATCGCAATGGGCGGCCAAGGCCTCGTCGTGGCGCACGCCGACGGCACCGTCACGCGAGGCCCGGAAGGACTCACCGACGTCACCCAAGTGGCCGGCGGCGAGGACTTCTCCTGCGCCGTGCAAGCCGACGGCACGGTGCGGTGTTGGGGAAGCAACGGCTACGGACAGCTCGGGACCGGCAGCGCGGACGCGACCGCGCTCTCGGTCGTACGCGGCGTCGCGGGCGCGAGCGAGGTCGCCGCTTCGTCGATAGGCCAGACCGCATGCGCACGCGTCGGAGACTCGGTCTGGTGCTGGGGAAACGACTTCGACCAGCTCGTCAGCAGCGGTTTCAGCGACATGGGGCCGCGAAAGGTGTTCTGAGCTCGATCGAGCTGATCGAGTCAGAGCACGAGCTTCCCGATCCACGAGGCCGCCGTCGTCGCCACGGCGACGGCGACGAGCTCCTCTGTGCGCCTGCGCGCGTTCGAGAGCAGATGAACGATCGCCCACCCGTGCACCGCGATCACGAGGGGCCAGAGCGGATGCGCAGCGAACGCACCCGCGAGATCACCCGCGAGCGCGCCGGTGCACGCGTGGGTCATGCCGCAATAGGGACACGGCAGCCCCGTGAGCTGACGGAAGAGACACCCCGGACCGTCCTCCGCGACGAGGTGACGGAGCCATGGAGAGCACGCGAGGAGGATCGTACCGGCGATCGCGACGATGCCGACGATGCCGAGCCCGATCCTCCGCGTGCGGCTCATCTGCCGATCAACTGGCAGCCACGCGCAGGACGCCGACGCACATCACCAAGATCGAGATGATCACCCCGGCCATGGCGAGCCCGCGACCCTCTTGACGATTGCCACCCTGGTCGATGTTGCGAATCGCGATCCACGAGAAAATCAGCCCGAGCGGAGCACAGAACAAAGACAGCACGAAGCCCGCGATGGCCATCCCCGAAGTGCCGGTCGGTATCGGAAGGTCGTCTTCATACGGCGACGGATAGGCCATCTGTCTCATCATCACCGGCGCGGCCTGCACGTGGACGACGACGACACCCGCCTGCTCGAACGCGGCCGCGAAGACGGGCTGCGACGCGAGCGGCGTCCAACTCTCTTGATCGCGCGAGATGCGTGCGCGCGGTGGGATGAATTTCTTCTCGATCCCATCGACCACTGCGCCGTCACCGTGCGGACCCGTGACGTTTCCATCGACATCGACGAACCAAGCCATGTGAAACCCCCTCCTCGCGCATAGCCGCGGGCGTTGAACGCTCGGCCCGCCTCGCAAGCGGCAGGCCAGACGCGAGCGGACGAATCGCTGGGATTTCAGGGCGATCGTGGTTTGCGCTGCGACCACTGGCCGGTTGCATGCAACGTTGCGGGCGTTGCGCTCACGCCGTGATCACGCGCAACCGCGCAACCGCGAGCTACGTGCGCGCGTGCGCGAGGCCCTTGCGGGAGGTCTCGACGATCTCGGCGAGCTGCTCGGCGCTGTAGCCGAGCCTTCGCGCGAGCTTCTGCAGCACCGCGTCCTCATCGCTCCACTCATCACCATCGGAGATCACCAAGAGGGCGGCGTTGCCGAGCAAGGTGTCGCGATCGTCTTCCTCGAGCGTCGAGGTGTCGACCTCGTCGAGGGTGCGAGCCGTGCTCGCCCAAGCGACGAGAGCCTTCTCCTCGTCGTCGCTGGCGTCGAAGCCGGAGCACATGCCTTCGATGACGCCGGCCTCCGGACCTTGCACGGCTCCATCGGCCCAGGCGACCGCGATCAACGCTTTCACGATCGTCGTCTCGTTGGGTGTCATCGAGCAGGCAGCGTATACCATCCGCCCAGCGTGCCCCAGAGCCCTCCTCCCACCGCATCCGATGCCACCAAGGCGTCCGACCCGCCGCTCGCTCCCGCCGCCGTGCGCGCGATCTTCATCTTCGCCTTCCTCGGCTGGATGTTCGATTTCTACGACCTCTTCCTCATCGGCTTCGTCCGCGAGAAGGTCACCCACGAGTTCTCGCTCGGCGAGAGCGCGAGCGCGTGGATGCTCGGGATCGCGCTCGGGACCTCGGGCCTCGGAGGCATCGTCTCCGGGTGGCTCGCCGATCGGTACGGCAAGCGCAACGTCCTCGCGGCGACGGTGCTGATGTACTCGCTCGGCTCACTCGTCGCCGGACTCGCCCCGTCGTTCGCCGTCTTCCTCGTCGGTCGCGGGCTCGTCGGCCTCGGCGTCGGCGGCGAGTGGGCGATCGGTCACGCGATGGTCGCCGAGGCCGTGCGCTCGACCCATCGCGGACGCGCCTCCGCGGCCTTGCAAGCCGGTGAGCCCGTCGGCGCTGCGCTCGCCGCGTTGGTCGGCTTCCTCCTCGTGCCGATCCTCGGTTGGCGCATGGTGATGATCATCTCCAGCTCGACCGCGCTCTTGGCGCTCTTCATGCGTCGCTCGCTGGTGATCCCGAAAGAGGCCGCGGGCACGCGCGCTACCTTCGCCGACCTGCAGAGGGCGCGCGTCTTCGGTCGGATGTTCCTCGCGTGGATCCTCGGCGTGCTCAAGCTCGGCACCTACTGGACTTGCTACACGTGGCTCCCGAGCTTCCTCGTCGAGCGCATGCATCAGAGCGTCGGCAAGTCGCTCACCTGGGTGCTCACCGCGCAGGTCGGCCAGTTCCTCGGCATGATCGCCTTCGGCAACGTCTCCGATCGCTTCGGTCGCCGCCCGGCGTTTTGTGCCTTTTCCTTGCTGACGGCCTCGGCACTGGCGCCGCTCGCCTTCGGATGGACGTGGCTCTCCGCGCATCCGCCGATCTTCTGGGCGACGATGTTCGCGCTCGGCGTCGGCGCCGGATGCACCGCAGGGTTCGGCGCGCTCCTCGCCGAGCTCTTCCCGCTCGAAGTGCGCAGCTTGGCGATGGGCACCACCTACAACATGGCGCGCGCGGTTCAGCTCGGAGCGCCGGTGCTCGTCGGCTTCGCGGTCCTCCATTGGGACATCGCCGGCGGCCTCTCGGTGCCGCTCTCGCTCGCGGTGCTCACCGCCGCGTGGGTATGGGTTCTCCCCGAGACGCGCGGAACGGCGCTCGCTTCACTTCGGCGGTAGCACCTTCTCTACTGCCGCCACCAGCTCGCCCGCCATCGGCTCGACCTTCGGCTCGAAGCGCGCGACCACTTTCCCCTGCGGATCGACGAGGAATTTCGTGAAATTCCACTTCACCTCGCCGGTGATGCCTGCGCCCGTGTCCTGCGTCAGCGTCTTGTAGAGCGGCGCCTGCTCCGGCCCCTTGGCGTGCACCTTGGCGAACATCGGAAACGTCACGCCGTAGTTCTTCTGACAGAACGTGGCCACCTGCTGCTCGTCGCCGGGCTCTTGTCCGCCGAAGTCGTTGCAAGGAAACCCGAGGACGACGAGGCCGCGATCTTTGTACTTCTCGTAGAGCGCCTCGAGCCCCGCGTATTGCGGTGTGTAGCCGCACTCGCTGGCGGTGTTGACGATGAGCAGCGCCTTGCCGCGATAGGACGAGAGCTTCTCCGGCTTGCCGGCGAGGGTGACGACGTCGTGGTCGATGGTCACGGGACTGACTCCTTCACTCGCGCTCGCGAGCGGCTTGGGCGAGGCGTCGGTTGGCGTCTCGGATTTCGTCTCCGGCGTCGTCTCCCGCGGGGTCTGACGACAGGCGAAGACCGACGTCGAAAGCGCCACGCAGGTGAGAGAAAACCAAAACGGTGCGCGCGTTCTCATCGTCGCGACGAGAGTCTCATGATTCGTCTTTCGAGTCGCTTCAAGGACAGGCCGGCATCGCTGCGCCGGGAGCGAGCAAGAATCCGCCGGTCACCGCCGCGTCGCGCTTGGCACCGTCGAGCCAGGCCTGCGCCGAAGCATCACCGAGCACGTGACGGACGACGAACGCCGCCGCCGTGCCCTTCAAGGTCGGCCTTCGCGAGGCCGGATCGGCGCCAGCGACGCACGCGCTGCAGGTGAAGCCGCAGTCGGTGTCGAGGAACTGCATGTGTCCGAAGGCGGTGAGCGTCCAGAGATAGCGCGTGATGCTCGCGGGCGTGCCGGCGTAGAGCGAGGCCGCGTCGTTGGCCGTCGGGGCGCAGGACTGTCCGAGCTTGAGGCAATGCGAGAGCGTGGTCCCGAAGTAGCCGATCGGGATCTTCAGCTTCGCCGTCTCGGTCGGCGCCAGCTGCGGGTGCGAGGCGTCGACCGTACCGCCGCCGAAGCCGCCCGGATTGCCGTCGACCGGATCGAAGGCGAGCTCGGCGACGAACGATGCATCGGCGATCACCGCCATCAGCGAGCCTTTGCCGCCGAGCGAGTGTCCCGAGGCGACGATTTTGGTGGCGTCGATCTTCGGTGCGCCGGTGATGCTGCCGGCGACGAGGGCGTCTTTGGCGGCGATGATCGCATCGCGCACGTCGCGATGATCTTGCGAGAGGAGCGTGCCCTTGAAGTCGGTGCTGACGACGACGAACCCATAGCTGGCGAGGTGCGCGAGCAGGTTGTCGTAGTCGGTGTTCTTCAGCTGGAAGCCGTGCGCGAAGACGATCGCCGGCCGTGTCGTGCCGGGAGAGGTCGCGGGAATGAGCACGTGCACCGCGTTGGTGCCGACCGTGCTGTCCGACTTGGTGACCGCGAACGGCCCGGCGAGCGCGTAGTCGGTGCCAGACGAGGTGTCGCCCGTGCCGACGTCCGTGCTCGTTCCATCGCTGCTCGTCCCATCGACGCCGCCGCCCGTGTCGGTCGTGACTCCATCGCCCGCCGTCGACGTGTCGGTCGCGCTCGTGTCGCTACCACCGACGTCGTCACCGGAAGCCGCGGTGTCATCGACCGCTGCCGTCGGCGTACTCCCCGAGCACGCGAGCAAGAGCGGCAAGGCCGCGAGCGGAAGAAGCGAACGAAGAGCGAAGGCGTGGTTGATCTTCATGGCGCTCGAAGGTTGATGCTCTTTGGTGATATTCGCCAATCGGCCGGGCAATTTAGCCTCGCGCTTACCAAAATGACCAAAGATTGAGGTGTAAAGGACCTCGATCGGAGCCGTTCGCTCCCCACAAAGATCTCAGCCGCCCTTCCGACAATCGACCTTCATCAGCGTCACCCCAGCGTCGGTGCGATACGCGTAGATCGCGCCGCCCTCGTCGAGCACCACGAAGTCGCGGAAGGTCTCGTCGGGCAACGTCGTCGACGGCAGCGTGACCTCTCCGAGGGGGACGCCCGAGACCGACTCGATGCAGAGGAGCTCGATGCGTGGATCGCCGTCGGGCTTGCCTTCGCTGGCGACGAAGCCCATCGCCGCCACGTAGACGACGCCGGCGAGATCGCTGTCGAGCAAGAGGAGGTTGGTCACCGACATCGGCAGGTGATACTGCCGCGTCCAACGATGCTCTTCCGGCGCGCGCTGCGTCGACGTGAGGAAGATGCTGTCGCCACCGGGCGGTGGGAGGAGCCACGCGTTGAGGAACGAGAGCCCGTCGCGCGTCGGTCTCCCCGGCAGCTCTTTGCGATCGGTGGCCGGCTTGCCGCTGGTGTCGCCGACGAGCACCAACCCTGCGTGCTCGCGCTCGACGTAGACGTTCTTGCCTTCGACGAAGACGCCGGTGACCGCGCCGCCCTCTTTCACGCCATCGCCGACGATCGGCAGCGAGCCTTGCACCTTGCCGTCGGGACCGATGACGCTCACGGCTTTGTCGGCGAGACGATCGAGCACCAAGAGCGAGCCGTCTTTGGCGGTGGCGACGTCCTGCGCCGCCTTCACCGGCGTGAGGATGGACTCGATCGGCTTGCCGTCTTTGCCGAGACGCACGAGGCGACCGTTCACTTGATCGAGGACCACGACGTTGCCGTTGGCGTCGACCGCGAGGCTCATCGGTGCTTCGGGGTTCGCTTCTTTGGGCGCGAAGTGTCCGAGCTCGTCAGGGCCGGTGCCCCACTTCACCTTGGCGTAAGTCGACGCATCGGTAGGCGTTTGCGTCGGTCCCGCGCCGACACTCGACGAGAGCATGGGGCCGGCGTTCGTCGCGTTGATGTTCGCGTTCGCGTTCGCGTTGCTCGTCGAGCTCTTCGCGTTCGCGTTCGTGCTCGCACTGCCGGACTTGCCGTCACCCTTGGTCCCCGCGTCGGTGCGCGAGAGCCTCCACCCGATGAAAACGACGACCGCGAGGACGACGATCGCGATCACGACGTTGCGTTGCCGAGCCTCCATCCAAGCCGACGTTAGCGCCCTTCGGGTACGTCTGCGTCTCCTCCATCGACGCTGCGCGCAACGCTCATTGGCGCAGATGTAGGATGTCTGGACAGTATGACGAAGCGCATGCCCAGGTGACTTTGTGCGCGGGCGTTTTCCTGCGCGAAACGCGAAAAATCCAGCGCGTCGCGAGATCGCACGGTGACGGCATGCGCCTCGCAATGTCGGTCGGCATGCGGACGTCCTCCACCTGGTCTTGCCTCGCTTCCCTCGCTCCCCTCGCGGTTGCCATCGCCGCGCTCGGCGGCCTCGGCGCTCTCGGTGGATGCGCAGCGAACGGCGGCTCGTCGGGGCCGAACAACAGCGAAGAGATCGTCGGCGCCGACGACTCCGGTGACGCGCAGGTCGCGCAGAGCGTCCTCGGCAACGTCCCGGTGGGTACGCAGTTGAAGTCGACGACGGGGGTCAACCTCCGCACAGGTCCTTCGACGGCCAACAAGATCCTCCACGTCGTGCCGGCCGGCGCGATCGTCACGGTCGTCACCAGCGCCCCGCAGAACGGCTTCTACCAAGTGAACCACGCCGGCACCGTCGGCTGGAGCTTCGGCACCTATTACAACCAAGTGAGCTCGGGCGGTGGTGGCGGCGGTGGCGGCGGTGGCGGCGGCGGCACGAGCACGCCGAGCCGCGACAACGCCATCACGCGCGCCAAAGAAGGCGTCGGCTTCTCGTATTGGTGGGGACACGGACGTTGGCTCGCGAGCGGCCCGACCTCGTCGACCGCCGGCTCCTGCAGCGGCTCGTGCCCGAGCTGCAGCCACGGCGGCAGCTACGGCGCCGACTGCTCGGGCTACGTCGGGAAAATCTGGGCCGTCGGTCAGAGCAGCGACCTCAGCGTCGACGCGCACCCGTACAGCACCGGCAGCTTCGTCAGCGACACCTCGAGCTGGAAGACCGTCTCACGTGGCGCCGTACAGAAGGCCGACGCGATGGTCTACAATTCGGGCGGCGAAGGTCACATCTTCCTCTACGAGTCGGGCGACGGCTGGGGCTCGTTTTGGACCTACGAGGCGCGCGGCTGCTCGACGGGCGTGGTGCACAACTTGAGGACGGCCGGGTCGGCGTATCACGCGATCAGTCACTATTAGAGTTCTTGCCATCTCGCCCCCTGGGGCATTCTGGCGAACCTCACGCCGCCGCCCCCGTCGCCTGCCCTTCGGTCCACGGCTGCACGTCTTGCCGATCGTCCTGCGTCACCAACTCCGGCGTCGCGGCGCGCGCACGCATGCGGGCAGCGACTTGCCTCGCCGCCTGCTCCAGCTCGGTGATGACGAGGAGCGCATCGAGGACTGCGCCGAGGGCGCCGGTGCTGCGGGAGAGAGAGTCGACGAAGGGGATCTGCTGCAGCACCTTGCGGAAGGCGAAGCGACCGATCTTTTCGACGTCGAGGCCTTGCAAGAGTGCGCGCGGTGCGTCGAGCCCGATGGCGACACGGAGCACGCGAATCGAGTGGATCGAGGGGCAAAACTCGACCGAGGCGAGGACCTCGTGGAGGAGCGCGTCGGGGCACGTTCCTTCGTCGCGCGCGACCTTCTCGACGGCGGCCTTGGCGATGCCGGCGGCGATGCCGAAGGATGCGACGCTCGCGACCGCGCCCGGGACCACGAGATCTCCGAAATGGGCGGCGCCGGCGACGACGGCGGCGAGGGCAGCGTGGTGGGTGACGGCCACGACCTGCAATGTGGAGGAGGCGTGTGGCGTCTTTGTGAACTACCGGCGACTTCGCGGCCAAGGTTGCGAGCCGTTTCGATGCCCCGAGGAGTCACCACCCCTTCGCGAAGACGTTGCGGGCGCCCGTGCGCGGCCGACGCTAGCACTACGAGCATGGAAAACACGGCGATCCGCTGCGGCGCCTGCTCCTCGCTGACGATCTTCTCCACCGACGCCACCTACCCGCGACGGTGCGCCCGCTGCGCGCGCATCGTTCGTTCACTCCCGGCGGTCGACCTCGGCGTCGTTCGCCCCTCGGTCTCGGGCACCTTCCGACGCGAGTGGCAGGAATGGCAAGAATGGCAGGAATGGCAAGAACTGCAGGATCTAGCGTGAGAGCTCGAGCTTTCGCAGCTCCCAGGCGCCGCTCGTGAGTAGCGGATCGGCCGGGAGGGTGACGAGCGCGGCGTCGTGATCGGTGCGCGGGTCGAAGCCGTCGGCGAGGAGGCGTGAGAGGTCGAAGCGCACGAAGCGGCCGAGCAGGTGCGGCGCCTCACTCACCCAGACCGTCTTCTGGGTGGCATCGAAGACGACGCCGTGGGTGGCGATGAGCGCGTCGATGGCGCGTCGATCGCCGAGGGGGAGCGGCTTTCCCATCTCGTCATTTCGATCGCGGAGGAAGGCGATCATGTCGGCGACGCCGGGACCCGTCTCCATCGCGGCGAGGAGGGCGTCGGCCCTGGCGCGCCTCGGCAAGGTCGAGGTGTGGTCGCGGACCTCGCGATCGTGCGGATCGCCTGCGAGCGGGCCCTCGAAGTGGTTGGTGGTGGCGAGGCGCGTCTTCGAGCGACGAACGAACGCGGGTACGCCGGGCGCGCGCTCGACCACCGCGGTGTCCCCGCTCGGGTCGGTGACGATGACGAGGTGCGAGACGAGGACCTCGTGCGACGAGAGCACGCGCACGGCTTCTTCCGTGCTGTGAGCCGTGGCGAGCGCTTCACGGAGCGAGAAGGCGACGGGGATGCCTTCCGCGCGCGGCGTTCCTGCGCGGCCGCCGTGCACCACCATCGCCACGCCTTCGCGATTCATCCCGGAGACGACGCCGACGAAGCCGGGCCAGCCGATCGAAGCGAAGGGGATGCGCCCCGGTTCGCGCACCAGATAGACGACCTTGTCGCGATCGAGGCCCTCGGCCGTCTCCATGTCGAACGCGCGCGCGAGGAGCACGTCGCCACGCGTCGGATCGATCGAGCGATCGACGTCGGGGCTGGCCTCACCGGTGGTCGCCGTGGTGCAGCCGATGAGCGGACCCTTCTCGAACGAGAGCGCGATGTCGTAGACCGCGTAGAGGAAGACGAAGCGGTGGTAGCTGGGGAAGACGCCCTCGAACGGATCGGGCGCGAAACCTTGGGCGAGGCCGGCCAGCTCTTCGCGGTAGGGCGCGGGGATGCCTTGGTCGATCTTGCGGAAGCGCAGCCGCCCGAGATCCATGATCATCCAGCGCGCGGGGGCGAAGGGGACGGCCTTCTCGAAGCCCTGGTAGAGCTCGCGCTCGTCGGTGATCATCGGCCCGCGGAGGAGGCGCGAGATCGCCGCGCCGCGATCGACCGGCTCGCCGGCGAGGGACACCTCCCAGATCGCACCACGTCGGCGAATCCAGCTCTGATCGAGGATCGCGACGTCGCCGTCGAGGACGATCGGCGACGTCTTGGCGACGACGGCCGGCGGCTCGATCGTGGTCGCGGTCACGCAGACGAAGCGCGCGAGGCCGAGGACGACGAACACTCCGACGGCGACGTGCAGCGCCCGTCTCCCGCGCCGTCGCCATCGGTCACGGCGGTCACCGCGATCATCGCGAGTCGCGACGGCGGCAGGATCAGGAGAGCTCACGAGCGAGCTGCTCCAGCACGTAGGCGCCGGTCGCGCGCGTGCCCAGCGTGCCTCCGACGTCTGGCGTGCACTGCTTCTCGCGGAGGGCCTTTCCGACGATGGCCTCGAGGCGCGCCTCCTCGTCGGGATAGCCGAGGTGCGAGAGGAGCATCCCGACGGTGAGGACCGTGGCGAGCGGGTTGGCCTTGTCTTGACCGGCGATGTCGGGCGCCGAGCCGTGCACCGGTTCGAAGAGACCGACGCGCGAGGCGCCACCTTCGGCGACGTGGATGCTGGCGCTGGCGGCGATGCCGAGCCCGCCATGAAGCGCCGCCGCGAGGTCGGTGACGATGTCGCCGAAGAGGTTGTTGGTGACGATCACCTGGAAACGCGAGGGATCTTGCAACAGATAAAGACACAATGCATCGACGTAGACGTGCTTGGCGACGATGTTCGGGTAGTCCTTGGCGACGAGCTGGAAGGTGCGCTGCCAGAGATCGCCAACCGCGCGCATGGCGTTCGACTTGTCGGCCATGTGCACCGTCTTCTTGCCGTGGGTGCGTGCGTGCTCGAAGGCGGCGCGGATGATGCGCTCGACGCCTTTGCGCGTGTGCAGGTCTTCGTTGATCGCGACCTCGTCGGGCGTGCCCTTCTTGAAGTTGCCGCCCATGCCGACGTAGACGCCTTCGGTGTTCTCGCGGAAGACGACGAAGTCGACGTCGGCCTTGCCCTTGCCCTTGAGCGGCACGAGCGCGTCGTCGAGCGCTTTGCAGGGGCGGACGTTGGCGAAGAGATCGAGGCCGAAACGGAAGCCGAAGAGGATGTCGCGCGCGTGCTCGAGGCCAGGCACGCGGGGATCGCCGAGGGCGCCGAGGAGAATCGCGCCGCATCGATCGCGCACCTCCTCGAACACTTCCTTCGGGAGCGTGGTGCCGTCTCTCAGGTAACGATCGGCGCCGAGGTCGAGGTCCCAGAGCTCGAGGGGCCAGCCCTTCTTGTCCCGATAGAGCTCGAGCACGCGTCGACCGATGGCGGTGACCTCCGAGCCGATGCCGTCGCCGGGGAGGATGGCAATTTTGCGCGGGAGAGCGAGGCCAGGGTGCGTCATGCGAGGCGCGACCCTAGATGCGCGGGGAGGCGCGGTCCACAGCGAGCGCGCGCCACGCCGCGTCGAGACGTTCGGCGCGAGCGCGACCGGCGATTCCGAGGAGCGGGCGGTCGCGGAGGAAGCGCGTGCGTTCTTGGTCGTCGCTCTCCTTCGCCTCATTCGCGAGATTCGCGAGATTCGTAACGGGGGTCGCGAAGAGCGAATCGCACTCGGCGAGCACGCGTGTCGTCGCCGCCAAGGTTCCGCCGACCGCGACGTGAATCGACGGATCGCGCGCATCTTCGGCGGCGAGCGCGCAGACCGAGACCAGCGTCTGCACGAGCGCTTCGAGCAGGGTGCGCGGCCACTCGCGACGACGAGCGAGGGCGACGAGGTGACCGAGGAGCGCCGCGTGCACGTGCAGATCTTCGACCGTGCGGAACGGCTTCACATAACTACTGTATCCATCTCCTGGGAGCACGTTTTCCGGCGCGATCGGCACGTCGTCGAAGCGCAGCTCGGCGTGCGGGATCTCCGGGATGAACGGCGTCTCCGGCATCGTGACGACGTGCAGCCTCTCGCCAGCATCTGCGCGTGACACCGCCACGAGGCGCAACTGCGGACGTCCGGCGGCTTCATCGTCGCCGGTCTTCGCGACCACCAAGAGCACGTCGGCCATCGGCGCCATCGTCGACCAGCGCTTCTCGCCACTGAGGACGCCGTCGCGCAGCGTCGTCGCGATCGCCCGCGGGTGAGCTCCCGTGGCTTCGGTCGCGCAGAGGCAGGCGATGGCGCCGGCCTTCAGCGTCGGCAAGAGGGCGCGCAACGCCGCTTGGTAGCCCGCGGCGAAGGCGAATCCGATGCGATCGGCTTCGAAGCCCGAACGCGCCGCGGCCTGCGCCGTCGCCATGCTCGGCTCGAGCCGGAACCGCGCACGCCATGCGGCGAAAGTGTCGGTCGCGTGCGGCGAAGGATCGCGCGTCAACAAGTCATGAAGGAGGTGGCGCACCGCGGCAGTCTCGCATGTCGGCGGATCTTTGCGACGCCGGACACCACGCCCAGGACGGTTCGAGGGTCGGGGATTTCCCGAAGCCCACGGAGTGCTAGGCCTTCGCCCGCATGTCACTCGTCCGCGCCCTCGGTACGCTCTCGCTTCTCACGCTCACGTTCGTCGCCTGTGGTGGCAGCAGCGCCGGCAACGACGCGCCCGTCGTCGACAGCGGCCCCTCGATCGACGACGCCGGCGCCGATGTCGCCGACACCACGCCGCTCCCTCCGCAGACGCTCACCGTCGACAGCGTCTCGGTGCTCCAGGGCGTGACCGTGCCGATCGTCCGCGCGGGCGAGCTCGTGCTCGACACCGATCGCCTCGCGCCCGTCGTCGTCGGTCGCGAGGCGCTGGTGCGGGTCTTCGCGCAGCCGGGCCCTGGTTGGAAGCTGCGCAACGTCATCGGTCGTCTCGAGCTCACCACCAAGGGCAAACCGGTGTGGTCGCTCGAGGTCACGCGTCGTCTCGGCACCTCGAAGTACGACGAAGGCAAGCTCGAGAGCACGTGGAACTTCGACGTGCCGGCGGGCACCCTCGCCGCCACCACCAGCTTCTCGGTCTCGTTCCGCGACGCCGACACGAGGTACGCGCGCTTCCCCGAGGGCGACGCCGTCACGCCCCTCGCGGCGCTCGGAAGTGGCGAGCAGCTGACGGTGCGCATCGTCCCGGTGCGCCTCGACGGACGGCTCCCCGATGTCTCGAGCGAAGCGCTCAAGCTCTACCAGGACACGCTCTACGCGCTCTACCCGACCACCAAGGTCGTCGTCGACGTGCGCACCGAGCCCTACGATTGGACGAGTGAGGTCACCGCCGACGGCAACGGGTGGGGCGAGCTCCTCGACGCAGTGGTGACGCTTCGGCAGACCGACGCCGTCGCCGACAACGTCTACTACTACGCAGCGTTCAAGCCCGCCGACAGCCTCTGGAAATACTGCGGCGCCGGCTGCGTGCTCGGGCTCTCGGGGCTCATCACCAACCCGTCCGATGCGTTCGGTCGCGCCTCGATCGGCGTCGGCTTCGGCGACGATCAAAGCGCCGAGACGCTCGCCCACGAGCTCGGTCATGCCCACGGTCGCGCACACGCCCCCTGCGGCCCGGTCGCCGGACCCGACACGAAATTCCCCTACGCGCGCGGCGGCATCGGCTCCTACGGATGGGACGTCTTGCAACACGTCCTCGTCAGCCCGGCCGATGCCACCGACATGATGGGCTACTGCAACCCGACGTGGATCTCCGACTACAACTTCGGAAAGATCGCGGTGCGCATGCGTGCGGTGAAAGATCGTCCGTCGACGATGTCGCACACCACGCCGGTCACCTATCGCTTCGTCCGCGTCGCCGGCGACGGCTCGATGACCTGGGGTCGCACGGTGACGACGCGCACCACGGTCGCCGGCGAGCCGGTGTCGCTCAGCGTCCGCGATGCTTCGGGCGCAGAGACGAAGGCCGTGGCGCACTACTATCCATACGGTGATTTGCCGGGTGGATTCATGGTGGTGCCCATCGGCGCAACGGTGCCGGTGCGGCTGACGCTCGATCGTCCACTGCTCGGCAGCGCCACCGTGCTCGAGTAACTCTCACTCGCTCACTCGGCGTCGAACGTCTCGAGCTCTTCGAGCTTTTCGAGCGCTGCATCGACGCGCTTCTCGGCCTCGCCGCGCGCCCAAGTGCCGACGATCGCGTAGAGGGCGACGACGACGGCGGCGATCGCGATCACGCGAGGGTTCGAGCTTCGGAAGTTCGGCAGCGCTGGCTTCGAATATGCGGGCGTGACCCCGGCGGCTTGCAATCGATCCCATAGGTTCGGGTGGGTGCCGGCGGTGGCGAGCACGGCCGGCACGAGGTTGGTCGTGTAGATGCGTTCGAGCGCACGTCCATAGACGGCGCCGTCTTCTCCGTGCTCGCCGTGAGCGACGCGATCGGCACGCGCTTCGAGCCGTCGCGACCAGGCGGCGAAGCCTCGCGCGAGGACGAAGAAGGCGACGAACGCGAGGGCCGGACCGAGGGGACCGAGGGCGTGGTACGCCGGCGCAATCAGCACGATTGGCAGCAAAACAAGACCTTTCAGCACACGAGCGGCGATCACCAGCGGTCCCTCCGCGACGTGTCCGAGCTCGTGCGCCGTGATGGCGGCAATCTCTTCGGGCTCGAGGCTCGTCAGCAGCTCTTCGGTGAAGACGAGCATGCGCGCGGGGGGGATCGCGTACGCGTTGGAGAGGGGCACGCCGCCCGTGGGGAAGACGAGCACGTCGCGGGGATGAATGCCGGTCTGCTCGGCGACCGCGTCGACGATCGCCCGCAGCTCGGGGCTCGCCGGCCGGAGGATGCCGAGGCCGCCCGCGAGGAGCCAGAGCGCGCCAGCGTGCGCGGCGAGGAGGCCAGCGGCGACGATCGCGAGATGCACGAGCGCAGCTCGATCGAAGTGCGTCGGCATCGTCGCCGCGCCCCACCCGAGGAGCACGAACATCGGCGCGCCGAGGAAGAGCCAACGCGCAGTGAACGACGTCCAGGCACCCATCGAGATCGTTCGATCGTGCAGCGCGCTCATGAAGCGTCGTCGATGACGATCGGCGATCGACGATGCGGCGAGGCCCGCGCCGAGTGCGACGATCACTCGTATTTCAGGGCCGAAAATGAAGGCCTCGAGCCAGACGAAGAGCGTGGCAACGATGCCGACGTAGAGGACGATGAAGCGAAACGCCTTGCGCGCGCCGAGGCTTCGCCTCGCACGTTCGGTCCAGTGTGCATCGGGCGGCGCGAGGTCGCGTCGCGAGAGGACGAAGAGCAACAGGCCGACGAGCTCACCGACGATCGCCGAAAAAGGAATGGCGAGGAGCGCACCGAGCCGAACCGCGCGCGGCACGAAAGGAAGCAGCGCGTCGGGCAGCGAGGGGAAGGGCACGCGTTGCACCCCCATTGCTGCGTGCTACCCGGGAGTCCATGACCATCACCCTCTATGGTTCGGGACCGTCGCGTTGGGTTCGCCCGTATTGGACGCTTCGCGAGCTCGGAATTCCTTTCGAGGCCAAGCAGGTGAGCGTGCGCAAGGGCGAGAATCGTTCGCCCGAGTTTCTCGCGGTCAATCCGTTCGGCAAGCTGCCGGCGCTCGTCGACGGCGATTTCACCCTCCTCGAGTCGGCGGCGATTTGCACGTACCTCGCCGACAAACATCCCGAGAAGGGCCTCGCGCCGAAGCCGGGGACGCGCGATCGCGCAATGCACGATCAGTGGGTCAGCTTCGCGATCAGCGAGCTCGAGCAACCGCTCTGGCGCATCACCAAGCACTCCTTCGGCTACCCCGCCGAGAAGCGATCGACCGCGGAAATCGCGCTCGCGCAGGAAGACTTCCACAAGACGGCGACGACCTTCGAGCCGTACGTGAAGGGCGATCACCTCGTCGGGGGCGTCTTCTCGACGGCCGACATCATCACGGTCTACGCGCTCAAGTGGGCCGACATGTTCGGGCTCCTCGGCGAGCACGTCGGGCTCAAGGCGTACCTCGACAAGCACATGGCGCGGCCCACATTCCCGCACGAGCTCTACGGCTGATTCGTCCTTCGAGAGGTCCAAGATCATGCGCATGCGATCGTCGCGTCTTCTTTTCGTCATGCTCGGTGCGTTCGGTGTGTCGGGTGTCGTCGGTCTCGGTTGCGGTACGCCCGCGACGCCGGTCGCGCCCCTCGGTACGGCGCCCTCGACGTCGGGTTCGAACGTCGCCACGACGCCGGTTCCGAGCACGAGCGCGACGCCTGCGGTGAAGCCTTGGCCGACGCCGACCGCCGTCAGCGCCGACACGAAAGAGACGCTCGACAGCGGTACGTCCTTCCTCGTCCCGAGCGGCTTCGCGGTCGGCATGCACGGCGATGGCGCGCTGGTCACCGGGCCCGAGCCCGAGCTTCGATTGGTCGTCCTCGACACGACCGCGACCACGCCGGAAGAGGCTGTAAAACAAGCGTGGAACGTGTTGCACCCGGGCTTCTCGCGCACCGTCAAATTGATGCAAGGGCGGCCGGGTCGTCGTGGCTGGGAAGAGCAGCAAATCGTCGACTACGAGACGTCTCCCAACGAGAAGCTCTATCTCCTCGGACGCGCGCTGAAGAAGAACGGACGCTGGACGGCGGTGGCCCTCGAGAGCCCCCTCGCCCTCGTCGAGAAGCGCGCCGGGCAGCTCCGCCGTGTCACCGACACGTTGGTGCCACCCGGATACGCGCGGGAGTCGTTCGCGGGGAAGAAGCCGCACGAGCTCGACGACGCGCGCATCAAGAGCATTCTCGCTTCGGCCGACAAGGCGCGTGAACTGGCGGGAATTCCCGGTGAAGGCATCGCGCTTGTCCAGAATGGCAAGATCTCGTTCGAGGGCGGGCTCGGGGTGCGTGCGCTCGGCAAACCCGAGAAAGTCGACGCGCACACCGCGTTCATGATCGCGTCGAACACCAAGTCGCTGACCACCCTCCTCCTCGCCAAGATGGTCGACGAGAAGAAGCTGACGTGGGACCAGCCGGTGACGACGCTGTATCCCGACTTCAAGCTCGGCGACGCCGAGACGACGAAGAAGGTGCTCGTCTCGCACCTCATCTGCGCGTGCACCGGGCTGCCGCGGCAAGATCTCGAGTTCCTCTTCCAGTTCGAAAAACAGACGCCCAAGGGCTCGATGGAGCTGCTCGGGACGATGCAGCCGACGAGCAAGTTCGGCGAGACGTTCCAGTATTCGAACATCCTCGCCTCGGCCGCGGGCTTCGTCGCCGGCTACGCGCTCTTTCCCGAGAAGGAGCTCGGCGCGGCGTACGACGAGGCGATGCAATCACGCGTCTTCGGACCGCTCGGCATGACCGAGACCACCTTCGATTGGGCGAAGGTGATGAAGTCGAACCACGCGATGGGCACCGGCCTCGACGTCGACGGCAAGCCGAGCGACGTGGTGATGGCGCTCAACCACTCGATCGCGCCGCATCGCCCTGCCGGTGGCGCGTGGTCTTCGGTGCACGACCTGGCGAAATACGTGTCGATGGAGCTCGCCAAGGGGCTCTTGCCCGATGGCAAACGATACATCTCGGAAGAGTCGCTCCTCGCACGTCGCAAGCCGAACGTGAAGGTCGGCGAGTTCGCGGAGTATGGGATGGGGCTCTTCATCGACCACGAATACGGGGTCGACGTCGTCCATCACGGCGGCGCGCTCATCGGCTACCACAGCGACATGTTCTGGATCCCCGAGGCGAACGTCGGCGGCGTCATCCTCGGCAACGGCGACACGTACCTGGTGCGCAAGGCGTTCATCCGCAAGGTGCTCGAGGTCCTCTACGACGGCAGCCCCGAGGCCGACGAAGACGTCGTCGCCGTCGTCGCCTCGCACAAGGCCGACCTCGCCGACGAGCGCAAACGCTTCACCCTGCCCGCCGATCCGGCCATCGCCCAGAAGCTCGCCAAACACTACGAAAATGCGGCCCTCGGTGACGTCGACGTGCACACCGATCCGAAAGGCACCACCTTCGATTTCGGCGGCGGTTGGAAGAGCCCGATGTCGAGCCGCACCAACACCGACGGCACGGTCTCGATGCTGACCGCAGCCACCGGCGCCGCCGGCATCGACTTCGTCTTGGGCGAGAAAGACGGAAAGAAGACGCTGACGTTGCGCGACGCCCAGCACGAGTACGTCTTCATCGAGACGACCGTGGCGGCGAAGAAGAAGTAGCCGTAGCCGCGACGTCGCAACCGCCGCGCCTCACGCCATCGTCGTCAGCTCTTCGAAGGCCGCGTAGTACGCCTTTCGAAACTCTCCGAGCGTCCCTGCGCCCGCGACCTGCCGGTGAGTGACCGCGTTTCTCACCTGCGCGAGCACTTGCAGCCGATGGGCGAGGCGCACCGTCTTCTCGGCGTCGCGCACCGTCAGCTTGAGGACGTTCTTCGCGCCCGACGCGTGATCGACCGCGAAAAACAGCATCAAACGTGACCACTCGGTGACCGAGGCCGGCGAGTCGAGCGACTTCAATCGTCGCTCTTGCAGCTCGCGGAGGGCGTTGACGGCAGAGCGCAGCGGCACCTCGACCGAGAGCTCGCCGACGACCACCGGATCGGTCCATCGCGCCTCGAGATAGCGCTGGTACGTCGTCCAACCGCTGCCGAGCACCCGATCGGTGAGCTCGAAGAGCGCGCGCGGTTCGTTCTGCAACGAGCGCAGGCGCGGGGCGAGCCAAGCATGGAGGTAGCCCTCGAGGCACTTCATCCAGAGGACGATGGCCGCGGAGAGATCGGTCTCGCTGCCGCGCGTGGTGCTGGCGAAGAGCATTTCCGCGGTGCGTAGGCTCTTTCCGAGCGGTTCGAAGCCACGGACGACGGCGAGACGCGTCCAGGTGGGGAAGAGCGCGGCGATGCTGGCGTCGACGCTGACGCTGCTCTGCTTGGTCGGTCGTGTGGCTTCGAGGGCTTCGACCTTCAATGCGAGCAGCTCTTCGTAGACGGGATCGTCGTGCGAGACGCGGGCGAGCGCGGACCCGAGGGCCTCGGTGAAGGCCTCGACGTCACCGCTCGTGGCGCTCGGGCTGGTGAGACGTGCAGCGATGCGGAGCGCAGCGAGGCGATCGGTGGTGCGCGAGACGAAATCGATCACCGCCGCCCGTCCGGCCTTCGTTCCCACGGAGAGCAGGGCGATCGCGGCGCGCTCTTGGATCGCCGGGTCGACGTCGACGAGCGCGTGCACCAAGAGCGGCTCGTGCTCCGGACGCGAAGTACGACCGAGCGCGACGACGGTTTGCTCACGCACGCGCGGCGCCGGATCGTCGATGAGCGAGGCAATCGCCTTGTCGGTGATCGCACGCGACGAGAGGCCAGCGACGCGCACGGCGGCGGCGCGCACCGTCGGATCGAGGCTCGCGAGGAGCTTCGGCAGCCGATCATGGACGCGATCGAGGGACGGCGGCGGCTCGTCGGTCGCGTCGCGTGGCGCGAGGGCCGCGTGCTCGAGCGCGCGGCTGGCAGCCCCGAGTGCATCGGGATCTTGTTCGCGATTCCAGAGGAAGACGAGATCGGAGAAACGCGCGGGAGAGCCTATTTCTCCGAGTGCGACGAAGGCAGCGAGGCGCAAGTCGGGCCTCTCGTCTTCGCTGCGCGCGAGAGCGACGAGGTCGGGAACGAGCGACGCTGCGTCGAGGTTGCCGGCGACGTAGGCAGCGCGTTTGCGAACCCGCGCGTCGGGATCGACGAGGGCGCGCTTCACCAGCGCCTCGGCGCGCGTGCGTTCAGTGGCGGCGATCGCGCGTGGACGCGTTCCCAATTGGAGCGCCCAAAGCAACGCCGCGCGCAGCTCGGGAACCCGATCGTCGGCGAGCGGCGCCATGTGCTCGAGCACGAACGCCAAAGGCGCGAAGGCTCCCAACGTCTGCGCGGCGGCGACCCGAACGGCGACGTCGCTCGAAGTGGCCACGAGCGCCACGAGCTCGTCTTGCTCCCACGGCTCGTTGGCCTCGATCGAACCGGCGGCACGGGCGCGCACCGCCAGCGGCACCGCAGTATCGAGCGCCAGACGCACGAGGAGTCGCGTCACCTCGGGCGCGCGCAGCTCGGCGACGATTTGCACGACGCCTTCGGCCTCGTCACCGAGGAAGAGCTCCGCTTGCCTCAGCACGTCGGCGACCGGCAGCGTGCGCAGCCTTCGTCCGAGCGCGGCACGAACCGCTCGATCACGCTCGGTGAGCGCGGCGAGAATGCGCTCGTCGGCGTTGGTCGTCGTCTCGGCCTTGAACGCACGCGAGGCGAGGCCGGCGGCGATACGGAGCTCGGCGTCTTCGTCGCGCGCGAACCGACGCAACGTACGCAACACTTCGGGTTGGCCGATCTCCGAGAGATAGCGCATCGCCGCCACCATCACGGAACGTGATGGATCGCGCGCGAGCACCGCCAGCGCCGCCGATTCTCCGACGCGCGAACGAATTTCGGTGAGCGCCGCGAGCGCCGCGGCGGCTTCGGCTTCACTTCCGGAGACGAAGGGCACGAGCCGCCCCGCCGCGCTCTCCGCGCCCATCCGACCGAGCGCCGAGATCGCCGCCAGGCGCAAGGTCGTGCTCGTCTGCTCGGTGAGGAAGCCCGCCGCGATCGCCTCCTCGAGCGCAGGAAACGCGAGCCCGCCGGCCGCCGAGAGCGCCGCCGCCACCACCGACTCGTCGTCGTCGGAGAGTCGTGCGTGCACGTAGGGCATGAACCAGAGATTGCGAAACCCGCGCCCCATCGCGTGGAGGAGCCCGATGCGCTCGGCCGACGCATCGGCTTCGACCGCGATGGCGAGGAGCGCAAACGCTGCTTTTTCCGCGGTGTCCCAGGAAGTTTGGAAGGCGCGGCCGGAGATCGATCCGAGCACGCGATAGGCCTCGAGCCGTTGCGAGAGCGCGGGCGCTTCGTGGGCGATGCGGACGAGCAGAGGCAGCGCGTCCTCGGGCGAGAGCGACTCCTCTTCGAGCTGACGTTCGAGAGAGCGACCGGTCTCGGGCATCACTTCCCCGTCTTCCCCTTCAAGATCCGAATGGTCTCTTTCCAAGTCGGATTCTCCGGCTCCTCGTCGACGAGCTGTTGGTAGAGGATGATCGCCTTCGCATAGTCCCCCACCGCCACCGCATCGGCCGCGGCGCGTTCGATCGATTTTGCGCCTGGTTTTCCCGCATCGACGCCAGCGTCTCCGCTCGGCACCGGCGCGACGTAGACGCTCGGCTGCGGCGGCAACGGCTTCGGCTTCGGCGCGCTCGAGGAGGCACTCGCGCTCGCCTGCGTCTTCGGGCGCACGGGCGGGGCCTCGTCGTCGAAGGCGTAGAAGATCATGACGAAGCCGATGGGGAGGAGGAAGAGGATGATTTTCTTCGGGGTGGAGGTTTGCTGCCATTGGGTGCGCAGCTGGGTCTTCCACTTCGGTGCGGGCGTGGGCGTGGGCGTGGGCGTGGGCGCGGGCGTGGGCGCGGGCGCGGGCGCGGGCGTGGGCGTGGGCGCAGGCGCAGGCGCAGGCGCAGGC
>JANYDK010000090.1 GCA_025363655.1 Deltaproteobacteria bacterium
GGCAGCGTCTTCCGCGGTGGTTCGCGCCGCTTGCTCGAAGTTCGCCGCCGCCGTCGCGGTGTCGGTCTTGCCGCCGAGCGGGTCTTCGTAGTGACGTCCACGACGCGCGATCTCGGTCTTGATGCCACCCGGGTGCACGCACGTCACGCGCACCTTCGTCTTGGCGAGCGCGAGCTCTTGCCGGAGCGACTCGCTGTACCCGCGCACCGCGAACTTCGCCGCGCAGTAGGCCGATTGGCTGGGCACGCCGATGATCCCGAAGACGCTCGACATGTTGACGATGTGAGCTTCGGGTTTGGCTTTGAGCTGCGGGAGGAAGGCTTTGCAGCCATTGACGACTCCCCAGAAGTTGATGGCGAAGAGCCACTCGAAGTCGGCGTCGGTCATCGCTTCGACGGAGCAGGAGAGGGAGACGCCGGCGTTGTTGACGAGCACGTCGGTGCCGCCGAGCTTCTCTTCGATTCGCTTCGCCCACGCATAAATCGCCGCCCGATCGGCCACGTCGAGCTTGATGACGTCGACCTCCGCCGCCCCGGCCTTGCGCGCGCGCGCAGCGGTCTCTTCGACGCCCTTTTCGTCGATGTCGGAGATCGCGAGCTTGCTCCCGAGGGAGGCGCATTGGAGGGCGAGAGCGCGACCCATGCCGGAGGCGGCGCCGGTGATGGTGACGACTTTGGAGTGGAGGGATTTCATGGGGGGAGACGATGGTAGCGCACCCGCGCCCGCGCCCGCACGCGCGCTCCTACCCCTCGATCACGCTCGCCCGATAGACCACCCCTCGCTTCTCCAACCCCTCCAACATCCCCGCCAAAACCCCCTCATGCCTCCCGCAACTCTCCGGCGCGTGCACTCCCGGTTCGGCGAAGCGCTTCTCGGCGAGCATCCTC
Organism: Deltaproteobacteria bacterium; assembly: GCA_025363655.1. GTDB lineage: Bacteria > Myxococcota_A > Polyangia > Polyangiales > JADJMO01 > JANYDK01. The sequence goes on from JANYDK010000090.1 coordinate 888, forward strand.
GCCATGATCGTCGCCGGAAACCCGGTGCACCGCGACATGCTCCGGGTGTCGCTCTCGGCGTGGTAGACGTCGTGCAGCTCCCACGCGTAGCGGCGTGATTTACCCTGCTTTTTCCCGCTGACGGTGACTCGGCAGACGGTGAAGTCGCCTTCGCGTTCGGCGAAGGTCCACTTCGGGAAGAGGAGCGCGGCGGTGACGTCGAGCGGGCGCACGCGGGCGCCGTTCACTTCGATTTCGTCTTTCGAGAAGTAGCCGGTGTCGCGGAGCACGCGCATGAGCTCGATGTGGCCCGGATAGCGCAACGTCTTCTCGCGCATCTCGGGGACCTGCGGGAACGAACGAATGAGCGAGCGGAGGCCGTCGGTGTTGAACGCTTCGAGGGTGCCGACGCCGGCGAAGTCGACGAGCTCGGGCTCGGAGAGCGCTTCGCGGATCACCACCTTGCCGTTCTCGACGATGCGGGACGGTCGCGTGTACTCCTCGATGACGTCGTGGGGCGCGAACGGCGCCTTGTATTCGTACGGCCAGTGACGCGCGATCGGCAGGCCGCCGACGAGGATTTCGATGCGCTCGGTGACGTCGAGCTGCGCGACCGCCCAGCCGATGGCGACGTTGCTGACGCCCGGCGAGACGCCACAATCGACGACCGCGGTGACGCCGTGCTCCTTCGCGAGCGCGTCGAGATCGGTCGCCTCCTCGGCCATGAAGCTGATGTCGCAATAGGTCTTCTTCGCCTCGATCACCGCCCGCAACGTCTGCATGCCGAGGTGCGACGAGAGCGCGCCGAGGACGAGATCGTAGCCCTCGACCGCGCGCTTCACCGCCGCTGGATTGCCCAGCTCCGCGCGCACCGTGCGCAGTCGATCGTTCGGAGAAAATCGGGCGAGCGCCTCTAGCCTGGCATCGGCGACGGTGACCTCGAACCCGTCGTCGGTCGCGAGATCGCGAGCCATCAGCGAACCGACCATCCCCGCCCCGAGCACGATCGCGCGCGTCGTCATGTCGACGCTGTTACCAGCTTTTTCGTGCTCAGAACACCGCACCGACGAAAATCGAGACCGCCACCGACGTGCCTTGCGTCGGCATCGTCTGCAGGTCGAGCCCACCGCCCGCGGCGAGGAAGCGCCACCGCGTCAGCGCGCCGATTCGTCCGGTGAAGAGAATTCGTCCGACGTCGAAGCGCGCTCTCGGCGAGTTGTGGCTGTCGTCGTATCCCGAGAGGTGGGCGCCGCCGACGCCGGCCGAGGCGAAGAACCACGCCGACTCGTGCCTCCGCTGCACCACCGGATGCCGAAACGAGATCACCCCGGCCGCGAAGCTCCCTTCGCTCCCGCCGCCGTCAGGCGCTCCGCTGGCCACACCCCCGTATTGCGCGCCGACGCCAATGTCGTCGAAGAGCCACACGTGCGCTTCGACGGTGGCCGTCCCGTGCATCGCCCCCATGCGGTGCGAACCGAAGCCGAAGGAGACGCCCGTGAGGAGCCAGACCCACCGACCACCGTCTTTTCGTGGGGTTTCGACGGCTTGGGCGGGCGCCGAGGTCGCGGTGAAGAAGAGCGCGACGAGGGCGAGGAGAGAAGCAAAGAGGGGGAGCCGACGCGACATCGTGGGCCGGCTAGAGCAAGCGACGCGCCGAGCGGGCGGCGCTCTCACCCCGGCCTGATTCCCGTCAGCTCGTCCTTGTGTCCGCGCGTGACGAGCAACTGGAGCGCCTCGGGCAGGGGCCGGCCTTTGTGCAGCACGTGATAGACCTGCTCGGTGATCGGCATGTCGACGTCGAGCTTCTGCGCCAGCGCGTAGGCGGCTGCCGACGTCCAATAGCCTTCTGCCACCGAGCGAACGCTCGCGAGATAGATCTGCGGATCGACACCCTCGGCGACCTTCTGGCCGAGCTCGCGGTTGCGCGAGAGCGCGCCGGTGGCGGTGAGGATCAAGTCGCCCATGCCGGCGAGGCCGAGAAATGTGAGCGGATCGCCGCCGAGCGCGACGCCGAGGCGCGTGGTCTCGGCGAGGGCGCGCGTGAGGAGCGCAGCGCGCGCGTTGGTGCCGAGGCCGAGCGCGTCGCAGGCTCCCGCGGCGATGGCGACGACGTTCTTGATCGAGCCACCGACCTGCACGCCGATCGGATCGACGCTGCTGTAGACGCGAAACATCGGGGTGTGCAGCAGCGCTTGCACGCGTCCGGCGGCGATCGCGCTCTTGCTCCCGGCGACGACGTCGGTGGGGAGCCCTTGCACCACCTCGCGCGCGAAGCTCGGTCCAGAGAGGAAGGCGACGCGATCGGGCGAGACGTTCGGCATCGACTCGGTCAGCACCTGCGACATCAGCTCGAGCGAGCTCTCTTCGATGCCCTTGGTGGCGACGATCACCAGCGCTTCGTCACCGACGAACGGCGCGAGCTTGGTCGTCACCGCGCGAAAGTGTTTGCTCGGCGGCACCAGGAGCACGACCTCGGCGCCGCCGACGATTTCGGCGAGATCGGTGCTCGCGCGAATCGTGTGCGGCAGCTCGGCGTCCTTGAGAAATGGGGTGTTCGTGTGTTGCGTGTTGATCTCGTCGACCACCTCGCGCTCATGCGCCCATCCGCGGACGACGTGTCCGAGACGCGCGGCGTGCGCAGCGAGGGCGGTGCCCCAGGCGCCGAGCCCGACGACGGCGATGGTGGTGGTCGATCGCGTCGTCTGGCTCATGGCGAGGAGTTTCCTTCGAGGTGAAACGACGAGAGGAACGCGTCCCCGTCGGCGGTGGGCGTGGTGCCGGGCGCGGTGTGTTGGAAGAAGTACATGCGGCTGCCGTCGAGGAGCGCGCGCGCTCGCGTGAAGACGGGCGTCGGTGCTCCGTTGATCTCGCTGTTCGGATCGGCGACGGCGTCGAAGGCGTAGGCCTTGCGCCCATCGATCGAAACCTCGCTGGTCGCCGTGATGTGGACGCCAGGCTGTGGCGAGCTGGCGAATCGATCGCGGAGGAGCGCGAGCGCGTCTTCGGCGTCGCGGCGCTCGTCGAACTCGACGTAGTTGACGATGAAGAGCCCGGTCGGGGTCTGCAGGCGCAGCTGCCGAAATTCGAACGCCCCGCGCGCGAAGCGATCGGGCACCGCGCGCACGACGGGAGAAGCCGGAAATTCGACGTACATCCATCCCGGCTCACGCACCCGAACCCAGCCGCTGTCTTGCGCCGTCATGGCGACGCTGGGGCCGGCAGGGACGTGGGCCGGTACTCGGGGTGCGCACGCAGCGCACACGAAGAGGGCGAGGGCGATGGGCCAGGCGATGGCGAGGTGGCGCATGCGGCCACCAATGTAAGGGAAAGCGGCCACGGGCGCAGCCGACGTCACGTGTGTCGTGACGCCTCCTCTGGGCGCGCCTGCAACTCGCCACTCCCCTGCTTGCCGAGCTTCTCGAGCCCCCCGGCGACCGCCTCGAAGCGCGCGTGATAGTCCCGATGCGTGGTGCCCATCAGTCGATCCCAATACGTGAAGTAGAGCCCGTAGTTGGAGCGGAAGTCTTCGTGGTGGAGCCCGTGGTGCGTCGTCGTGGTGCTGAGCCCGAGGAGGCGATGTTCGGTGAAACCCTTGGGAAACAGCTCGATCGAGAGGTGACCGAGGACGTTGCGAGCGATCATGTAGAGGAGGAAGATCGTCACCGCCGCTTCGTGCAAGGGCACCACCAGCCACACCAGCGGCACGAACGCCGCGTGCACCAGCGCCTCCGCCGGCGCGAAGGCATAGGCGGTGAACGGCGACGGGTTGGTCGACATGTGGTGCACGCGATGGAAGACCCGATAGAGCCGCGGGTGATGCATCGCCCGATGCGTCCAATAGAAATAGGTGTCCTGGAGGACGATGAGCAGCGGAATGCTGAAGAGGAACCAGACGACGCCATGCTCGCGAAGGCTCGCGTCCCATCGCAGGATGCCGGCGCGCCCCGCGTAGAAGACGAAGACCCCCACGATCGAGAAGATGACGATCGTCGAGAGCGACCACTTGAAGTCGTGGATCAGCTTCCCGACGCGCGGATAGATCCCTTGCACGAGGTGCGCGCGAAAGCGCTCGCGGCCGAGCACCCAGAAGAAGAGGTAGGCCCCGAAGACAGGCACCGCGTAGCGGAGCGTGTCGAAGAAGAGCATCGCGAGCCAGACGTGGAGAGGATGTGCGGCGTCGTGCATGACGCCCCCATCAGCAACCCAGAGGCCGTCCCCGATCGCGCGAATGGCCCTGCAAAACGTGCTGATTCTTCGCTGCGCGGTGCAGTCGATTCCCTGCACTGCATGCCGAAGGCGGCAGCTCCGCCTACTTCGCAGCTGCGAGCTTGCGCAACGTCGGGCGAAGCGCGCGATAGTGCTCGGCGAGCGCGGCGAGGGTCTTCGCCATCACGCGTTTGGGCAGCGCGAGCGAGGGCGTGACCTCGGCGGCGAGGAGTCGATCGCAGAGGAGCCCGAGCTCACGTTGCAACGCCGCGAGCCCTGACGCGTCGTCCCCGAGCCACTCGAGCGCGAATCGCACCCGACGAATCGCGCGACGAAGTGGGTGCATACGCGCGGCGTTGCCGTGATCGACCACCGCCTCGTCACCGACCCCCAGCGCACGACGGGCAAAGTCGGACAAGCGCGCGCGAGCTTCGAGCTGCGTCGGAGGAGGCGCCTTCCCTAGTCCGCGAAGGAGCTTCTCCACCCGCGCCGCTTCGAGCGCCCTGCGCAACGCCCGAGCCCGCCGTGGCCGCTCTTTCGCGACCAGCCGTCGCTCTTCTTCGGGAACGAGCGCGAGGCGTACGTCGACATCGCGCACCGCACCCGCCTTGCGCCGTAGCCATCGGAGCTCATCGGCCAACGCTGCATCGCGCCCGAGCAACGCCCAGACGCGCAGCCGCTCGAGGGCGATGCGCAGTCGATGGACGTCTTCTTCGCGCGCGCCGTCACGCGTGGCGTCGATGCTGCGACGGAGACGCTTCGACCACGGAGAGGTCCGCAGAGGGGGCCGCACGAGGGGGACATAGCATGTAGGCGTGGGCGCGGTCGCGGGCGTCGGCGCGGGCGCGGGGGAAAATGCAGCCCATTTCCCCTCGAATGACGCACCGAGGCACGAGAAGCGCCCTGCGATCGTGCTGCTTCGAATCCGGTGTCGCAGGTGGCTCGTAGTACCCTGGCGGTCGAGGAGAGTGACGCCATCGCTCAGCCTTGCTGACGTTCGCTTCTCCCTCCCCGACCGCAGTTCACCGCGGCGCATGTCGCGGTTCTTGGAATGGACAGATGCCGGTCTCGCCGGCGGGGAGAGAACGAATGAAAAAGACATGGAAGGGGCTACTGCTCCTCGGCACGACGATGGTCGCCGCCGGGTTGACATCGCCCGCAGAGTCCGCGGATCACCGCGACTCCGCGAAGACCACGGCTGATGCGACGTCGGACATCAACGACGTCTTCAGCTTCGTCGACGGGTCGAACTTCATCCTCGGGATGACGGTGACACCGTTCGCCGCGACCGGCGCGAAGTTCGGCACCGCGGTGCAGCACGTTTGGCACACGACGAGCGGCACCAAGTTCGGCGAGACGAAGGCGACGCAAGACGTCGTCTGCACGTTCGACGCGGCGCAGAAGATCCAGTGCTGGGTCGGCAAGGACGACTACGTCACCGGCGACGCCAGCGACTCGACCAAGCCGCTCAAGAGCACCAGCGGCAAGGTCCAGGTCTACGCCGGCATGCGCTCCGACCCGTTCTACTTCAACCTCCAGGGGTTCAAGGACACCGTCACGGCGGTCGAGGCCGCAGCGAGCGGGCTCACCTTCGACACCAGCGGTTGCCCGGCGTTGAACGCGTCCACCTCGGCCGCTCTCGTCGGCCTCCTCAAAGAGAAGACGTCGACCGCGGCCGCCACCAAGGCGACGGAAGACGACTTCGGCGCTGCCAACACGTTGGCGATCGTCCTCAGCGTCGACAAATCGCTCGTCACCAAGGGCGGCGCGTTCGTCTCCGTTTGGGCGAGCACCAACAAGGCGCCGTGAGGAATCCCATGAAGAACACCTCACGCTTCGCCTCCTTCTTCGTCATCGCTGCCCTCGGCATCGGCTGCGGCAGCAGCGACGACACGACCACGCCGGTCGACACCGGCACGGCGCCCGTCGACACCGGCACCGCTCCGACCGACACCGGGACGAAGACCGACACCGGGACGGCGCCGACCGACACCGGCACGGCCGACACCGGCACCGCTCCGACCGACACCGGCGCCGACACCGGTGGTTTCCCCGCTCCGCCGACGATCGGCGCGCAGATCGACCGCATGGGTCGCCCTGCCGTCAACACCGCGCTGAACCACGCGTTCGACGCCACCGAGACCACCAAGCAGGCGGCCAAGGACGACTGGAACACGAACAGCGATCCGAGCACCTGGTCGACGAAGTACCTGGTCGAGGTCGAGTCGAACCTCGCCATCCTCGACTCGCTCGACACCAACTGCGGTAACCAGGCCTTCGCCGACAAGACGAAGACCGACAAGAGCCGCTACGCCACGCTCGGTGGCGTGCTCGTCGACGATCGTCTGTGGGTGAAGTCGGACGCCACCACCTGCACGACGTATCTCGCGGTCGAGGCCAACGCCACGGCCCTGCTCGCGAACGCCGACTGCGGTGGCCGCTCGCCGAGCTACGATCCGATCAAGGAGACCTACTCCCTGCTCGCGATCGGCGCGCTCAGCGGCATCACCGACGGCGTCACGCCGACCCCCGATCGCGCGAAGGTCACGACCTTCCCGTACCTCGCCGCGCCGCACTAGTCGGCGCGTCCAGTCGTTATCGTGTCGAAGAGCCCGTCCTACCCTGGGGCGGGCTCTTCGTGTTTAATGACCGCGATCGATGAAGGCGAACGGCGCATGAAATACGCACTCCTGCTCGCATGGGCGGGCGTCTCGGCGTTCATGGTGTCCTCGGCTACCGGGTGTCGCTCGTGCAAGTCGGGCAGCGTCGAGACCAAGCCCGCGCCGTCTGCGAGCGTGACGAACGCGCCGGCGAAGACCACGGAGCCGCCGCTCGCCAAGCTCTCGGCGAACGACGGCAACATCGCGCTCGGCAACCTCGACGCGCAAATCGAGTCGTTGAAACAACAGAGCGCCGAACGCGCGGCGCGCATCTCGATGGTCGACTTCCTTCTCTTGCGCGGCGAGGTCCGCGGGCGCATCGCCGACTATCAGCGCGCCGAAGAGATCGCCGAAGCGCTGGTCGTCGAGGCGCCCACCGACGTCGCCGGGCTCCTCGCACGCGCGTCGGTGCACGCCACCTTCCATCGCTTCGACGCCGCCCTCGCCGACCTCGCAGAGGCGGAAAAACAAGGCGCGGAGGGCCCCAAGGTGGTCTTGCCCCGCGTCACCATCCTCGCCGCACGCGGGCACGCCGACGAGGCGACTTCACTCCTCGCCAGCCTCGACGCCAGCCTCGGCAAGGACGAGTCGAAGATGTCGGCGATGGACCTGGCCGACGTCGGCTTCCTCGCGGGCGATCGCGGCGAGCTCGCCGAGGCCGAGCGTCTCCTCGCGCTCGCCCGCGCACGCTACCGCGACGTCTCGCCGTTTCCGTATGCGTTCTTCGACGTGCATCAAGCGGCCCTCTACGAGCGCTTCGGGCTCGGCGAGAAGGCGCGTCGTCACTACCAGCGCGCGCTCGCGATGGTGCCGAATCATCCCGCAGCCGCCTCGCACCTCGCCGCGCTCTCTGCGCCGCTCGAGGCGATCGCGCTCCTCTCGCCAGTCCTCGAGACCTCCGACGACCCGGAGGTCTTGGTGCAGCTCGCCGATGCTCTGCGGCGCGCGGGGAAGCCCGAAGAGGCCAAAATCAGGCTCGATGCGGCGATCGCGCGCTATGACGCGCTCCTCGCGAAGTATCCGCTCGCGTTCTCCGACCACGCCGCGGCGATGTGGCTCGGACCCGGGCGCGATCCCGCGCGTGCGCTGCCCCTCGCCAAGACCAACGCCGACAATCGCGAGACCGTCGCCTCGATCGATCTGCTGCTCACCGCCGCGCTCGCTGCCGGTGACGCGGGGGAGGCCTGCGTGGCGGCGAAGAAGGCGCTCGCCCTCCCGCACCTCACCGCCGAGCTGCGCACCCTCGCGACGCCGATCGCAGGAAAATGCTCGCCGTGAGCTCAG
>JANYDK010000119.1 GCA_025363655.1 Deltaproteobacteria bacterium
GCTCGACCTCGGCCTCGCCTATGTCGCACTCCGTGACCAACTGAATGCGATGGCGTCTGGGTGGGAGCTCGCACCGCGAGGGCAGGTCGGCCCGAATCGACTGCTCGTTCGCCTTGGTGAACGGCACACGTCGCAAAGTGCCGGACACGTCGACATCGAGGTGGTGCTCGACGAGAGCGATCTCGCGTCGCCCCGCTTGTGGGACTGCCTCGCAGGTTTCGGTGCGACGCCGCAAGATCAGGCCGATTCCGTCGCGTATCTGTGGAGTCAGACGACGGCGAGCGCCTTCCTCGAGCTGAAGCTGTCAGGTCGAGGCGCTTTCGCCGCTCACTTTCGTGGCGTCGATCGAGGCGGCATTCCCGGTTGGCACGTCATCGCCGGGGCGCTACTACCTGGCGCGCTTCTCATCGGGGGTGGACTGCAGCGGACCACGCTCTTCATCCAACGAGGGCCGGGCAGCAGCGAACATACCGACTACCACCCACTGATGGGCTTCGCCGAAGCGGCGTATCGGTTCTGAAGTTCGCCACCCTCACTTCATCGACGGATCGACCACGTGCCCGAGAAACAAAATCGCCCCCGTCGCATCATCACGAATGGCATACAAGAACGGATGATCGGCCTTGAAAGTAGCCGTGATCTTCGCCGATGTGAGCACCACGCCGCCCACCGCGGTCGCCGCAGCAGCCACGGTGCCCTCTTCGTCGACCTCGATGTGGGCCTGATGCACGACCTGCGAGAGGAAGATCTTGTCGTCGGTGGTGATACCGCTGAAGTCGGCCTTGCCGGCGTCGAAGGCGCTCGGCATGTCCGGTTTCAGAATGGCCGGTAGCTGCTTCGAGTACGTCGTCACGAACTTGGGGAGCGAGAGGTGGACGCCGAGGACGCGGCTGTTTTTCAGTAAGCCATTGAGCGCATCGGCGTCGAGCGTGGCTTCGAGCTTGGCGAGCCCCTCGGTGGCGCGCGGGAGGACGATGATCATCGACGTGGCGTGGGCGCCGTCCTTCGCGGAACGGTAGGGCAGCGAGACGATCTGGAGATCGGCGGTCTCCCAATAGGGATAGTCATTCTCGTGCGCGTACATGGTCGGCACGTTCTTCGGTTTGCCGATGGGCACGGCGAACGGCTTCGGCGCAGTCTCTCCGGGGCTGAATTGCTGCGTCCACTTGCCCTTGAAGTAGATCGCGTCGGCGACCAGCATCCGCTGATCGCTCTTCACCGACTTGGGCCCGAGAATCTGCGGAATCAGCCCTTTCGTGGCTTCTTTCACCCAATCGTTGACGGTGCCCCGTGCCCCCTCGGGGTCACCCTTGAAGTTGACGGGTCCGACGCCGGCTGCGTAGTCCTCGTGGAGGAGCTTCTCGAAGGCACCGTCGAGCTTGGTGGTCTTGTCGAAGAAGAGTCGATGCGCGACGTGCAGCTCGGGATCGTCGCCGCCCTTTGCATCGAGCATCTCGTTGAGCGTCGCGAACGAGGCGTGGAGGTCGTCAGGGGGAAGATCGAAGTGCATCGCCTTCGCCATCTCGGTGGCGGTCTTTCCCTTGGCGCCGGCGTAGGTCATCGCGAGGGCGGCGGAGATGCTCGAGGGCGAGAAGACCACGTTCGAGGTCGCCTTCGGATCGAGCTTGCGGAGCAGCGCGAGCGCGAACGTGGTGTTCGATTGGACGAACGCGGGCGAGAGAGAACGCGGCTGTTTCGTCGGCGGCGCGATGCCGTCGAAGGGGCTGACGCTCGACGCGCTGGCGACCGGCGCGCTGGTCGAAGGCGAAGGCACGGCGTCCGAGGACGATGCGCTGCTCTTGGGCGCGGCGCTCGAAATCGTCTTCGGCGCCACCACCGCCCCTGCACATCCGATCGCGACACATCCAAGCACCACCGACCACGCTCGCACCTTGTTCATGACAGCTCCTTGGAAGTCGTCCTTCTCGTACGCACGAGGACGCCAAACGATCCACCGGCGATGCTACGTTGATGCAGTGATGCGGACGCCTCGAACCACGGCAGCACTGCTTTTCACGCTCGCTTCCGCCTGCGATCGGTCCTCGCCACCGGTCGCGCGGCCAGATCCGTCGGCGAGTGCTTCCTCGAGCTCGAAGGCTTTGGCAGCACCGTCCGCTTCGTCACCGCCCGTGCTACCCGCCAACGCCAAGTGGGCCTGCAAGGTCGACGGCGACTGCATGAACTCGTGCAGTCAAGGCGCGGTGAGCTCCACGTGGTACGCGGGCGCCGCGGTCAAAGAGTGCGAAGACGGCTGTAGCAGCAAGGGCACCGAACCGGCGCGCTGCATCGATGGCGAATGCGTGGCCTTCATGCGCGACTTCGCCCATCCCGGGAAAATCGTGCGCAGCGAGGACTGCACGCACCGGCCGTAGTCGGCTCAGTGCTAGGTGAGGTCCACCAGCAAGCCCCCGCTGAAGAGCGTTTGCGATTCGTTGACGCCGATGCCCAGCAAGTCGGGATTTCCAGGCGAGCCGCCGTAGGCGTTTTCGGTGCGCGACGTCGACACGTGCGCGAGCTGTCCGCGGAACAAGACGCCGAGGCACAACGTGCGTGAGACCCAGGTGCCGACGCCGAGGCCGAGCGATACGCCGAATCCCCACGCGGTGGTCGTCGTCGAGCCGCTCCCGTTCTCGGCGACGTTGGCCAAGCCCATCAGCAACTGCGCGTGCAGCCCAATCGATTCGACGAAGGTGTAATCGACGAAGGGACCGAGGAGCCCGACGCGATAGTCATGCAGCTCGCGCGAGCTTCCGTTCCACGAGCGCGACGGGGAGAAGAGCACGGTGCCCATCGTGCCGCCGCCGACGACCATGTTCCGCTCGAGCGTGCCTCCGACGAGGATCTGCCCGCCGAGACCACTCCCCGAAATGGTGGTGTTTTGAGTAGAAGAGACCGAGCCGAGGTCACGTCCTTCACGTCGCCGCTCGTAGCGATCGTCGACATGCCGCTCGACGTGTTCGTTGGTCCGAGGGCGACGCTGAGATAGAGCCCCTCGTGCGCTGTATGCGCGTAGTCGGTCGATTCGGCGCGCGCGGAGGAGAGCGCCGACGCGATGCCGACGACGAGGGAGACAACGAGGATCTTGCGCATGGCGGCCCGCGCTGAGCATGCCGCATGCCAGGCGACGCACGCAACGTTTCTCGGGAGATCGTCGGAGGGTCGAGAGCGACGCGATTCGGATCTCGTGCCTGCTCAGAGCCACGACGGACGCGCCGCAGCGGCAGCGCCATAACCGATCAAGAAGAGCCAACATCCTTCGTTGGGCACGCCTTCCGTGAAACGGAGGTTGTACTCGTGACCGACCGATGCGGTGACGCCGCCGACCCCCGAGAGGTGCACGAGGAATCCGAGCTCGGCGAAGGGGCCGAACATGCCGAAGGAGCCCCGCTTGTCGACGCTCTCGAAATTGAGCAGCGCGAAGCCGCCGCGGAGATAGCCGACGACGCGATCGTCGCTGCCGCCCGCGAGCATGTAGAGATGCGGCGCCACCGCGAATTGCGAGCGCGACGTGCCGAACTTGGTGCGGACGCTGTAACCAAGGCCGGCACCGCCCGCGTTGTCTCCAGCACCGGCGCCCGCAGACAAGTTTACGGCCACGCCGTCGTGCTCGGGGTGATGCGACACGGAGCGCGTCGGGCCCGCTTGGAGATCCATGAGGCCGGAGCAGCCGGAGGCGAGCAGAGCGAGGAGCGCGGTGAGCGCCGTCACGTGTGATGGCGAAGTCGAAGTTGAAGTCGAAGAAATGGCGAGCATGAGAGCTCCTACGGCGTCGGCGGCTTGCGCCCACGTGGGGCACGCTTCTTCGTCTCCGCCCGCGGGCCCTCCGGCAGCCGTTGCGACAGCGTCAGCGCGGGCGCGAAGAGGTCACCCATCGACTCCACACGCGCGAGCACCTGCTCCGTCTCGAACACAAGCGCGTTCGGATCACCCTTCGCCGCACACGCCTCGACCTCGGCCCAGGTGATCGGTGTCGACACGGTGGGCCGTGCCCGCGCCCGAAGGCTATAGACGCCAATCGTCGTCTTGTTGAAATCGTTCTGACTCCAATCGACGAAGATTTTACCGTCGCGCAGGCTCTTCGTCATCTCCGAGACGAACAGCTCCGGGTGCTTCTCTTCGAACTCCTCGGCGATGGCGCGCGCCCACCCCTTGGTGTCGTCGTAGGTGGTCTCGGTGTTCAAAGGCACATAGAGCTGCATGCCTTTGTTGCCAGAAGTCTTGACCACCGATTGCAGCCCTGCGGCGTCGAACAGCTCTCGAAAGACGAGCGCGGCTTTGCAACACGTGACGATGTCGGCCGGCGGGCCCGGATCGAGATCGAACACCACCATCGTGGGCCGTTGCAGGTTCTCCGCGCGCGAGAGCGACGGGTGGAGCTCGAGGGCCGCCAGGTTCGCCGCGAAGACCAGCGTCGCCGTGTCGTTGCAGAGGAGAAACTCGAGCTCGGCGCCGCGCCCGTAGCCCCATATCGGCACCGTCGCGATCCACTCCGGCCGGTGTTTCGTCGCGTTTTTCTCGAAGAAGAACTTCCCGTCGACGCCGTTGGGAAAGCGTTTGAGCGTGAGCGGCCGACCGAGCAGATGCGGAACCAATACCGGCGCGATGCGATGGTAATAGTCGACGACCTGTCCTTTGGTGAACCCGACCTCGGGATAGAGGACCTTGCCTGGGTTGGAGAGCGTGAGCGCGCGCCCGTCGATGTCGACGTCGGTCGTTTCACGCGCGTGCTTCGGCTTCGGCTTCGGTGCCTCGGCGGTATCCATGGCGGGAGGCTAGGGCAGATGGCTCCCCCTTCGCCACCGTGGCGCGACACGACCATGGGAAACACCAGGCTGCGAGCCCTACTCGTGCTCCCCGAGCGAGGCGCGGTCAGCTTGCTACCCTGCGCGTCGATGCGACCGCACACCCTCCTTCCTTTCGTGCTCTTCGCCATGAACTGCGGCGGGCCCACGCCGGTCATCGCTCCGGCCCCAGCGCCCGCTCCTACTGCCATCGCATCGACAGCGCCGACGCCCTCCGCTTCGGTCGCTTCCGCGTCCACTACCAGCGCGTCCACCGCGTCCACCGCGTCGGCAGCGCCGCCTGTGCCGCCACCGCCGACGACGTTCGACGTCGCGGCCATCGACGCCTACATCGCGAAGCAATTGGCACCTCGCGGCTTCGTCGGAATCTCCGTCGCCATCGTCCGCGACGGTGTCGTCGTCCTCGACAAGGGCTATGGGCTTCGTCAGCTCGCTCCCGAGCTCCCGGTCGAAGCCGCCACGCCATTCCTCGTGGCCTCGATCAGCAAGCAGTTCGTCGCGTCGCTGATCCTCATGCTGGCCCGGGAGAAGAAGCTGTCACTCGACGACAAGGTGGCCAAGTGGTTTCCCGAGCTCACCCGCGCCGCCGACATAACCCTCTATGACTTGATGACCCACGTCTCTGGCTATCGCGACAATTACCCTCTTGGCTTCGTCGATGAAGAGATGAAGCTCCCGGTCACGCCTGACCAGTCGATCGCCCGCTACGCCAAGCTTCCGCTCGATTTCGAGCCGCGCACGCGCTTCTCGTACAGCAGCACCGGCTACAAGATCCTCGGTCGCGTCGTCGAGAAGGTCACCAAGAAATCGCTTGGCGCAGCGCTCGACGAGAGAATCTTCAAGCCATTCGGAATGACCCACTCCTCGTATCTCCCGGCACCGTCGAGCGCGGGACTCGCCAAAGGATATACGTCGTATGCGTTCGGCCTGCCCGAGTACGCGGAGCCGGAGGGCGAGGGGTGGACGTTCGGCTCCAGTGGCATTTACGCGCCGGCCGGCGACATCGCCCGATGGAACGTCGCCCTCATGAGCGGCAAGGTGCTCGCCGCCGACGACTTCAAGCTCTTCGCCACGCCTCGCCGCCTCGCCGATGGGCGCATGACGAGCTACGGCTGCGGCATCCAAGTGAGCACGCGCAAGTCCGGCTGGGAAATCCTCAACCATAGCGGCCAGGATGCGGGATTCGTCGGTTGGAGTTACCTGATCCCGAAAACGCATTCGGCGGTCGTCGTCTTGTCCAACCGGGACGATGCTCCGCCGTGGGACCTCGTGAAGGAGATCGTCGCGCTCCTCGACAAGGAGCACTTCCCCACGCCCTTGAAGATCGCCGGCCCGAGCCCGGTCGACGTTGCGAAAGACCTCTTCGCGCAGATGCAATCGGGGAAGGTCGATCGGAGCCGTCTCGGCGAGAGCTTCAACGTCTTCCTGACCGACGCGAAGCTCGAGGGCGCGCGCGTTCGCCTCGGCGCTTTGGGCACGCCGACCCAAGTCGATCTCGAGGTGACCCAGGAGCGCGGTGGGATGGAGCAGACGTCGTTGCGCTTCACCTTCGCGACGACGAAGCTGACGGTGCTCTTGTCGCGTAGCCCGGACGGGAAGGTGCAGGAGATGACGATTCTGAAGGGATAGCGTGCGGGAGTCCGCGCCGCGGGCCGAGTCTACAGGCGACTCGTGACAGGTCGCGCGGCAGGCCAAATCCCGGCTTCGACGTACGCGGGCCAGGTTCCGTCGCACTGCTCCCTCCGTGCGCATCTCGAACAAGCCTCCTCGTATGCCATCCCGACGAAGGGCGGGATGAGTGCATGCCGTTCGAGCTGGCGCCCATACTCCACCAAGAAGCGCGGCGTGCTCGGAGATGCGAAGCGCGAGAGGTCGCCGAGCATGCACGGCGGCACATTTTTCAGGCGTGGGAGGCGCGCGCGGCCTCGCTCGAATCTCTCCAACACGCGGCGCACGGTCGGCTCGATGCTCGCCCACGTCGGCACTCCCGCCGCTCGCACGGCTTCGGCGCCGCCGGTCGCGAAGGGAAAGAGAAAGATCGGATCCTCCATGCCGAGCACTTCGATCGACTCGGCGAGCTCGTCGAGGACCTCGACGGCTGCGGCCGTCAGCACCGTGTTCGACTGCACGCGCACTCCCGCATGGTGGAGCATCTCGATGCTTCTCCGTACACGCGCCGAGCGTCCGAGAGGGCTGCGCCAGTCGATGGCGGTCGTTGGTGTCAGTGCGACGACCACGCGATCGATCACTCCCGCGCAGGCGCTCGCGAGCGCCTCGGTCCACGCGAGTCCGCTGCTGATGAGGGTGACGAGGCGAAAGCTCCGGCGACGCACCCGCTCGAGGATTTCCACGAAATCCGGACGTAGTGTGATTTCTGCGCCCGAGAAGACGAGCTCGTCGACGCCGTGCGCACCGACGAAGAACTCGAGATTGGCGTCAATCTCTCCGAGGCTCAGATCGGGAGCGTCACGAGTCACCAGCGTCGTGCAGGTCGCGCAGTGCGCCGGGCAGCGCGTCGTCGGACGAATCTGGAGCACGTGAGGCAGTGACACGCGACGCGCTTCAGCAAGGCCCGAGCCATCAGCCCGCTGCGCGCAAATAGTGTCGATTCCCAACGGGTCGCCGCGACGGGCGGGTCGCCGCGTACACGAACCGGTGTCGCCAGCGACGCGGCTCTCTACGGTCTGCACGAGGAGCGACGTCGGCCGCTTCGACCGTTGATCCTCGTCACGAGCTCGACCGCTTCGCTCGGGCGCGCGCCGCCGGTCGGCGATTCGTGTGTTACCTCCCTCGAGGTCGTCGTTCGTCGCAGGCTCTGGAGGTTCACGACAATGGGCATCCGCAATCTCCTTCGCCGGATACCCGTCTGGTTTCACCTCGACCAAACGCGCGTCGGGATTGCGATTTGCGTGGTGTTCGACGTCGCGTGTCTCGTCGCGTGCGTCATTCAGCATCAGATCGCGGTCGCCACCTTCCTCGGCTTCGTCCTCGCGATCGACGTCACGCTCCTCGTGCTCGCAATCCACTCGGCGAAACGCCACGAGCGCGTCCCTGTCGACGTAGGCCCCGTCTCCTATCGCGAGCCCCCCGCGCGCCGATCGCCGAGGTCCCTTCCGCGCCGTGCGCTGCTGGCGATCGGCAGCCTCTTCGTTTGGCTCCACGCCATCGCCATCGCGATCATGCTCGTGATGCTCGCCGCCTTCGTCGTCCTCCTTCTCCTCGGACAGTTCTTCGTCTTGCTCTTCTCCCACCTCGGCTCCGCGACGGAGGGAGTCCACCCCTGATTTCCCCCGTCGTGGACCGCCGGCACGTTCACCGACGCGACGGTGTTGCGCTCTCCTCGAGCTCGGGGAGCTCGTCGACTCAACGCAGGTGAAGCCTTTTTCCAAAGCGCTTTCGCAAGCTCTTGCCGAGCGCCTCGAGCCCGCGCTCCCTCCAATTCACGACCGTCAGTCCTCGCAGGGACGGCGAAGCGAGCAGCGCTTCGAGGCCGGCCGGGTGCACGTCGAGGAGCGACACTTCGAGCGCTGCCTGGCAGTAGGACGATGCGCCGAGCGCACGCGCGCCCTCGACGCCGAGATGCGCGTGAACGAGCGCGAGCCGTTCGAGTCGTGCCGTCAGCGGCGTGCTCGAGAGTGCCCGTGCTCCGAGGGCGCCGACCGCGCACTGCGAGAGCCCGAGCTCGCGGAGCGCGGGGAGCCCTGTGCGCGTGGCGATGGCGGAGGCTCCATCGGCCGTCACCCCGACGCTCGCGAAGGCGAGGACCTCCAGCGGCAATCGCGATTCGGCGAGCAGGCGCGCGCCTTCGTCTCCAAAATAGCCACCTCTGACTTCGACCCGCCGAAGCGCCGTCAAATGCGTATTGGCACGCAGCGTACGGACGAGCGCGACGCTGGCGCAGTCGTGGAGATGCAGCTCGACGAGTCGACCCAGCCGTGCACTGGAGACGACGTCGAGCGCGTCTCGTTCGGTCGATCGCAGCTCGAGTCCTTCGAGCGCGTCGAGCGCTGGATCTCGCGCCAGCGCGCTGGCGGCTCCGGGCTCGAACGCTGCCGGCGTCGTCGGCGACGCGAAGTCGTCCCAAAGGCCGACGACGTCGACCGCACGAAGCTTGCATCGACGGGCGCGCGAACCCCGAAGCCCCGTCAGCATCGCGGCCGGAGTTTGGTAGATGGGCTCGCCTTCCATCATCGGGAGTTGGCCAGAGAGAGAGCCTCGGCGGGCGTCAGGGACACGCAATCGGCGTGTCGTCGAGGATCACGTCGTCGATCCAAGCCTCGTGCGCGCCGCCGACGTCGTGTTGATAGCTCTCCCACCCGACGCTGACGTTCTTGAAGGCGGGCGCATGCCACTTTCCGTCGATGCCCTTTTCGGTGCACGTCGAATCGTCTTTCGAATTCCCCACGACGTGCAGCTCGGGAATTTCTTTCCTGTCGAGCCAGAAGCGCATTTCGTCGTTCTTTCCGTCGTACTGATAGGCGACGCAGGTCCACGTTTTGGTGGGGAAGGTCTGCGCCTTGGTCTGCCAACAGTCGGTGACCTTCGGCGTCGTGTCGCGATAGTAGTTCGCCATCAAGCCGCCCATACCGCCATAGTTGTACGTGGCGGTGAGCCCGCCTTGCGGTCCGTCGCCGTGGGCGATCGTCCAGTGCACCGTCTTGTCGGGGATGCGATCGGTCCAGATCATGAATCGGCCGTAGAAGCTGTTGCCCGGCACCGGCACGAGCGGCGCGCCATGGATGACGAGCATCGCGCGGCGATAGGTGTCGGACGTGGCGGTGGCATCGACCGCCAGCTTCACCGAATGCTTGCCGCTGTATGCATGTGTCGCGTCGAGCACGGCCGTGCCCTTGTTGGTCGCGAGCACCCACGGCGCGCCCGGCTTGTCGCCGACGGCGCCCTTCTCGAAGTCGTCGCAGACCAGTCGGCCGGCGCAGGGATCGAGGGGTGTCGAGTCTGCGGAAGTGTCGACGACGACGTCTGCCGTGTTCGCGTCGGTGAGAACGTCGGGGACGCGGCCGACGTCGGTGGGGCTGGAATCGAAGGCGATCGCGCTGTCGGCGGCTGCGTCGTCGGTGGTGGTGGTGGCGTCGCCTGCGCTGCCGCACCGCAACGAGGCCAAGGCACATCCGGTGACGAGCGCACGCCGGAGATTCGTCGGCAGCATCGTTGGCATTTCGAGATGGTATCTCGAATGGGCGACATGAACTTCGACGATACGGAAGAAGGCTAGGATGCGCGCGTTCGCAAGAGCAGGTGGCCGAGCGCGGCGCCGATGGCGACGAGCAGCAGGAGGGGCGCAGCGTGTCCGACGGCGGCGTGGGCGACGTTGCTCAGCGGACACGAATACCACTCGAGCGAGTGTGCGCTCTGCGACTCGAAGTCTCGACGAAGGGAAACCCCAAGGGGGGTCATCCGTATCCCTCGCCGATCCCGCAGGGCAATCCCTGCGTCGAGGAACGTCAAGGAAAGGGTTCACATGCGCGCTCATTGGGTGATTCCGGCGGTCGTCCTTCTCGGTTGCGGCAGTAGCGACGACACCACGGCCGATCCGTCGGACACCGCCGCCGACGTCACTGCGAAGGATGACGGCGTGGACAGCGCCAAGCCCGATACCAACGTCACCGACTCGGGGACGGACTCGGCGGTCGATTCGACGCTCACCGACTCGCCTACCGACTCGCCTACCGACTCGCCTATCGACTCGATTGGCGATGGCGATGCGAAGACCGACGGCGGTTGTCCGAGCAGCTGGACCGTCGCGCCCACGGTCGATTCGACGATCGGCGTTCCCGATGGAGGCGGCTCGGCGCTCTTGCACGCGACCGGAAGAGGCACGCAGAACTACACCTGCGTCGCCACCACCACCGCCGCCGACGCGGGCCCCGACGCCGATGCTGCCGATTCCGACGGAGGCGACACTGCGACGACGACCTACGCGTGGACGCTCACCGGGCCTGAGGCCGATCTCGAGGACTGCGCCGCGGTGAAGATCGGCACGCACTTCGCGAGCGCTTCTGGGGCGACCGCGCCCGAGTGGATGACGACCGACGGCACCTTCGTCATCGCCTCCCGCAAGGCCGCGATCACGCCCGACACGACGACGATCCCCTGGCTCTTGCTGCAGGCCACGTCGCATGGCGGCGGCACGGGCGCGCTGTCGAAGACGCAGTACATCCAGCGTCTCAACACGACGGGTGGAAAGGCGCCCGCGACCGGCTGCGACTCGAGCGCGGTGGGGGCCACGACCAAGGTCGCGTACACCGCGGACTACTGGTTCTACGGCACGCCCTGAGTTCGGCCGAGCCACGGTCGCCAGCCGTCGACGGGCGCGCATGGTGCGGTACTCTCGCCTCGAGGGCCACACCATGTCAGCCAAAGACCAACAAGAGCTCGTCGAGAAAATCAAGAAGCTCCTCGTCAAGAAGTATGGCGACTCGAGCCTCGAGAGCATGCAAAAACTCTTCACCGCCTACGACAAGGATGGTGACAAACGCATCAGCGCCGGCGAGCTCGAACAGCTCCTCAAGGACGCCGACGTCGGCAACGGCTTCACGCGCGGCGCCTGGGTGAAGGGCGTGATCGAAGCGCTCGACAAGAACGCGGACAAAACCATCGACTGGAACGAGTTCTCCGACGCCGTGAAGTGAGCGAAGGGCGAGGGCGGCGAGGAGGATGCTCGCCGCCACTCGCACCCCGCCACGGGACTACCGCTGATACGCGCGCACGTAGTCGACCTCCATCCGTTGCGGGAAGGCTGCGTCGTCGACGCCCTTGACGCCGCCCCAGCTGCCACCGACGGCGATGTTGAGAATGAGGTGGAATCGCTGGTCGAAGGGCCACGTCGAAGGGCCGGAGTGCTCGTTGGCGAACGAGAAGTAGTGGTTGCCGTCGACGTAGATGTCGATCTTGTCGGCGGTCCATTCCATCACGTAGTCATGGAACGCGTTCATCGCGTCGCCGACCGTGAGCTGCGCCGTCTTCTGCGTGCCTTTGGTCCAGTTGTAGGCGCCCGTGTGGGTCGTCGCGTGGATGATGCCGGGGTCGAAGCCGACGTGCTCCATGATGTCGATCTCGCCGCTGTTCGGCCAGGCGCCGTACTTCCAATCGGTCGGCAACATCCAGATCGCCGGCCAGGTGCCGCGCCCGGCGGGGATCTTGGCGCGGACTTCGACCCGGCCGTACAGCCAGTTGCCGCCGTTCTTGCTCAGGAGTCGCGCCGAGGTGTAGCCCATTCCGCCGTAATTCTCTTTACGTGCTTCGATGACGAGCTTGCCGCCTTCTTGGCGCGCGTTCTCGGTGCGGTGATCGGTGTAGTACTCGAGCTCGCTGTTGCCCCAGCCCGAGCCACCGACGTCGTATCCCCACTTGTCGTCCGCGGGCAGGCCGCTGCCGTCGAACTCGTCGGACCAGACGAGGCGCCAACCGGACGGCGTCGGGGTCGGAGTCGGCGTGGGCGTCGGGGTCGGCGTCGGGGTCGGCGTCGGCGTGCTCCCCGCGGGGAGGAGGCGGAAGTGCTGATTTCCCCCGTTGTTGGAGAGATATTGCACGAGCTGCGCGCCATCGGCCGAGCTCGCGCCCAAGATGTCGAGCACGAGCCCGCTGCTCTTGGAGACGATGCGATACGTGCCGCCGCCGGCGTCCTCGATGCCCCACTGTTGATTGGCGCCGCCGCCATATCCCCATTGTTGAATCGGCGCGAGCGGGCTGGTGCTGCGGTCGGTGACGTCGAGTGCCTTGTTGCTGTTGGTGTTGACGATGGTGTACGCGCCGCCGCCGAGCGGGGCGACGTGGAAGCGTTGCGCGCCGGTGCCGTTGCAGCCCCATTGCTGGAGCTTGGCTCCGTCGCTGGTCGACGAGCTCGGCACGTCGAGGCACTTGCCGCTGTGCGACGCTTGGAGCGTGTAATCACCGGCCGCGATCGACGCGCTGTTCGAGACGCCGGTCAGCTTCCACTGCTGCGCCGTGCTCGCATAGAAGTTCACCACCGCGACGTTGGCGCCGTCGGCCGTCGAGCCCCACGCCACGTCGAGATATTCGCCGCTGTGCCGCGCGCGAATGCGGTAGTAGCCGTCGCCCGCGTCCTCCAAGCGCCATTGCTGGTTGGCGCCGCCGCCGTAGCTCCACTGTTGTACGTTGGTGCCTTCGCCCATGCCCGCGCCGGCGACGTCGAGCGCCTTGCCGCTCACCTTCGAGCGGATGACGTAGTAGCCGTCACCGGTCGCGTCGAAGCGCCACGTCTGCGCGTCGCTGCCGTTGACGCTCGCTTGCTGGACGTTGGCGCCATCGGCCGTCGAAGCGCCGGCGACGTCGAGCGCCTTGCCGCTGTGCCGCGCGGTGACCACGTACGAAACGCCGGACGGGACATCTTGAGCAGATCGATCGTCGTGCGAAGCGCTGTCGCCACCGTTGGCGACGCAGCCGGGGAGGACGTTGAGTAGCGAGAGCCCGAGGAGGAAGGCCAGTGATCGCATGGGAGGTCACATAGCGATGGACGTGCCAGCGGAATTTCTCGGTGTTTCGTGAAATCGCCTCTCCAAACGCCTGTCACGCCCAGAAGACGCGTGGTGGTTCTACTCCCCTAATTGTCCAGATTCGCCGCGACGATTCCCGTGCTTGCCGCGCGCTGGATTACTTCAACGTCACCACCGCGCCGGCCGGCAACTTGGCGATCACTTGGTTCGCCTTGCCCGGTCCGCCCTCTTCGTCGTTCCAGGTCTCGACCGCCTCGATCGTGTCGCCGCTCACCTTCACCGTGTAGCCCTGCTGCAAGCCCGCGCAGTACTGGCCGAGCGATTCGAAGTGATCGCCGCTCGGCTTCACCGCGCCGGCCTTCACCTGGTTGTCCTCGGCGACCGAGGTGATGGTGCCGTGCTCGAACGTCTTCTCGACGCCCTTCGCGTCCTTCAACGTCAGCACCATCGTCGACGAGAGGCAGTCCGATTCGTTCTTCGGCGCCGTCTTCACCGAGAGCGTCAACGTCAGCGGCGAGGTCAGCGCGGTCGCGTCGACGACGGGCGTCTTCGAGTCTTCGTAGCCGCGCTCGCTCCACTTCATCTCTTCGCGGACGATGCGCATGCCACTGCCGGAGTCGCGGAAGGTCAGCGTCTTCTCGCCGTGATCGGCGAAGCGTCCGCTCTTCCAGCGCTGGAGAAACGTGACCACGCAGTCGTTGCCGCTCATCGTCGACTTGATGTTCTCGACGGCCACCTCTTGCTTGATCTTGAACATCTTCTCGCGATCGGTCTTCCAGGTCGCGAGGTCGAGCTTCTTCTCACCGCCGTCGGGCGTGCGCTTGATGCCTTGAAAGCTGGCGTCGTATTTGGCGAGGTAGGCCTCGAACTTCCCGTCGTTCTGCGCCTTCTTCCAATCCTCGACCGCCGACGCGGCCATCGCCAAGGGATCGGGTTTCGAGGGCTCTCCCGACGAAGGAGTGGGCGCCTTCGCGCTCGAACCGGTGCTCGACGCGTTGCCCGCACCACCAGAGGGCGGCGGCGCGCTCGGCTTGTCGCACGCGAGAATCGCAAGGGAGAACGATGTCAGCGCGAGCGTGAATGCGAACGAACGAGCGAAGGTCATCGCCCTTGATAGCGGAAATCAGCCGAGCATGGCGAACGTCCGTTGGTTCAGCGCGACCACCTGGCTCGGAAAGCGCTGAGCATCTCCTCTGGGGTGCCGACCGCGACGATACGTCCACCTTCGTCCCCAGCTCCGGGCCCGAGGTCGATCACCCAATCGCTTCCGGCGATCACTCGCAGGTCGTGCTCGACGACGATCACCGTCGCGCCGCCGTCGACGAGCCCGTGCAATTGCACCATCAAGCGATCGACGTCGAGCGGATGGAGCCCGGTCGTCGGCTCGTCGAGGACGTACAACGTGCCCCGGCGCTCGAGGCGCTGCAGCTCGGTCGCGAGCTTGATGCGCTGCGCCTCCCCGCCCGAGAGCTCGGTCGCCGGTTGCCCGAGACGCAGATACCCGACGCCGACGTCGATCAACGTGTCGAGCGCACGGCCGATCGACGGCTCGTCACGGAACAGGGCGCGCGCGCGATCGACCGTCATCGCGAGCACGTCCGCGATGCTCTGCCCGTCGAATTTCACGTCGAGAATCCGTGCCTCGTAGCGGCGGCCACGACAGACCGGGCAGGGCGCGTAGACGCTCGGAAGGAAGAGGAGCTCGACCTCGACCGAGCCTTCGCCTTCGCAGCGCGCACAACGGCCCTTGGCGACGTTGAACGAGAAGTGACCCGCGTCGTACTTGCGTGCGCGCGCCAGCTTGGTCGCCGCGAAGAGCCGACGGACGTGATCGAAGAGTCCCGTGTAGGTCGCCAGGTTCGAGCGGGGCGTGCGACCGATGGCGCGTTGATCGACCCGAACCAGACGCCTCACCCGCTCGGCGCCGTGCGCGATGCGACCGACGAGCCGGGCCTCGGGGCTGCGCTCGAGCGTCTCGAGCTCGAAGGCCTCTGCGTGGTCTTCCGCGCCTCCGAGGTGGGCTTCGATCAAGCCGACCAAGGCTTGGCTCACCAACGTCGACTTCCCGGACCCCGACACGCCGGTGACGGTGGTGAAGATCCCGAGGGGAAAGTCCGCATCGAGCGCGCGCAGGTTGTTGCGCGTGACGCCGCGGAGACGAAGCCAGTCTTCCGGCGTGCGCGGCGTGCGCGGCGTGCGCGGCGTCAGATCCTCGTCATCCTCGAACAGATACGGTCGCGTGCGCGACTGCGGCACGTCACGCAGACCGTCGGGCGGGCCGCTGTAGAGCACCTCGCCTCCGCGTGCGCCGGCGTCGGGCCCGACTTCGACGATCCAATCGGCGCGGCGAATGACCTCCAGCTCGTGCTCGACGACGAAGACCGAGTTGCCCGCACGGCGCAAACCGTCGAGCGCACGAAGCAGCGCCTCCGTGTCCGTGGGATGCAGCCCGGCGGTCGGTTCGTCGAGGACGAAGGCGACGCCGAAGAGCTGTGAGCGCAGCTGGGTCGCGAGCCGCAGACGTTGCAGCTCACCCGGCGAGAGCGTCGGCGTGGCGCGATCGAGGCTGAGATATCCGAGCCCGAGATCGAGCACGACGTCGAGGCGCGCGACCACGTCGGCGACGATGCGCTGCGTGGCGACGACGCGCTCCTCCGAGATGCCCGCGACGAGCTCGCTCGCGCCTGCCGACTTGGCGAAGGGAGCCACCAGGTCTCGCAGCGCCCGCATCGGCAGGAGGCCGATCTCCGCGATGTCGAGCCCGCCGAAACGAACCGCGAGCGCGTCGCGACGAAGCCGCTTGCCTTTGCACTCGGGACAATCGGCGGCGACCAAGTACTTGGCGGCGCGCTGCTTCATCCTCGCGCTGTCGCTGCTGGCGAAGGTCTCCACCACGTGCCGGCGGGCGCTGGTGAACGTGCCCTGATAGCTCGGTGGGGCCTTGCGGTGCAGCGCGCGTTTCACCTCCTGCCGATCGAATCCGGCGTAGACCGGCACCGTCGGTCGTTCGTCGGTGAAGAGAATCCACCGTCGGTCTTTCTTCGGCAGCGAGCGCCAGGGGACGTCGACGTCGAAGTCGAGCGTCGTGAGAATGTCCCGCAGGTTCTGACCCTGCCACGCCGTCGGCCACGCAGCGATCGCGCGCTCGCGAATCGTCAGGCTCGGATCGGGGACCATCGAGGCCTCCGTCGCGTCGTACGTGCGACCGAGCCCATGACACTTCGGACATGCACCCTCAGGGGTGTTGGGCGAAAAGGCCGCCGCGTGCAACATCGGCTGCTTCGGTGGATATGTCCCTGCCCGCGAATAGAGCATGCGGAGCAGATTCGAGAGCGTCGTGACGCTGCCGACCGACGAGCGCGTGCTCGGCGCGCCGCGCTGCTGCTGGAGGGCAATCGCCGGAGGCAGCCCGAAGATGTCGTCGACGTCGGGGACCTCCATTTGATCGAAGAGCCGACGCGCGTACGGCGAGACCGATTCGAGAAACCGCCTTTGCGCCTCAGCGTAAATCGTGCCGAAGGCGAGCGACGATTTCCCCGAGCCGGAGACGCCGGTGAAGACGACGAGCGCATCGCGCGGAATCGAGACGTCGACGTTCTTCAGGTTGTGGACGCGCGCGCCCCTGACCTCGAGCTGGGAGAGGGGCGTGACACCGAGCCGAGGGCCATGAGCGCGGCAAATCGACCCGTCCGCCGGCCCAGTGGGGCAAGAGGGGCCTGAAATCACGCGCCGATCGGATCGAGTGGGGGATGCCATTTTACCAGGCCGCCGCCAGATCGATCGCGACGTGACCGATGAGGCCCGGGATCAAGCTCCTTCTCCAGGCCGCGAGACCGCCCAGCAGGAGGCCGTGCAGAGAGCAGCGCACGATTGCCCCGGCGCCCTGCTGCCCGTGCGCAAGACCGAAGAGAAGAGCTTGGAAGGCGATCGCGAGGACGAGGCTTCCGGTGAAGGCTCGGAGTTGGGTCTGCAGATAACCGCGGTAGACGACCTCCTCGCAGCAGCCGACGCTGATGGCGACGATGACCCAGGCGAGGCGATCTTGCGTCGTCACCGGCAGCATCGCCGTCACGCTGTCGTGATTCGTCGCGCCGACGACGCGTCGCCATGCGAGCTCGACGCTCATGATCCCGACGAAGGCGACACTCGCGAGAATCACGTCGATTGCCGCACGACGAGGCGTCCTCCAGCGCTCGCCGATCAGCGACGAGAGCACGTTGCGACCCCGAAACGCGCGGGCGACGTAGAAGACGAGCCCGAACTGCACCATCAGCATCGGCAGATAGACCGACGTGATTCGTTGCCACGCGCTGAGCGACGGAGCCGCCGAGGACGCGCTGGAAGTGCCAGATTCGCCGAGCAAGAGACCGGTGAGGGCGACGGCGACCATCAGGCCGACGAGCAATCCCGTGTGCCACTGCGGAGCGAGCTGCGACGCGGTCACCCCTCGCTCCCGAGCACGTTGGCAGGCTAGTTGCTCCATCGGTCGGCAGCTCGTTGCAAGGATCGGACGCTGTGTCCGCTCGAGAGCGCGCGAGCGCGGAGATTCCCATGATGACCGAAGCACTCGTTGCCGTTCCCCCCGTTCTCGCGGCTGGTTGGTCGCTCCTCTATCTCCTCTTCGGAGGAGGCCTCGGCACCGCGATCTTGATCTTCTTCGGCCTCAAGTTGGTCGGCCGCTGAGCTCATGGCCAAGCGGGTCTTGCCGGGGAGCTCGCCCGGGAAATGGCATTCCCATCACGCAGCTCAGTCGAAGAAGGCCGCCAACGACGGTGAGCCCGAGACCACTGGGCGCGCGCTCTGGAAGGGGGCACTGAGCTTCGGCCTCGTGCAAATCCCCGTCGGGATGTACTCGGCCGAGAAGCCCAACGAGCTCGCGTTCCACCAGCTCGACAAGCACGACGACGCGCCGATCGGCTATGACCGCGTCAACAAGCGAACTGGCAAGAAGGTCGCCTACGAGGATATCGTCAAAGGGTACGAGCTGCGCAAGGGCAGCTACGTGCTCGTCACCGACGACGACTTCAAGAAGGCCAACGTCGCCGCCTCGCAGACGATCGACATCGAGGACTTCGTCGACGCCGCGTCGATCGAGCCCGCGTATTTCGAGCGTCCTTATCATCTGCTCCCCGACGGCAAGACGGCCAAGGCCTATTCCGTACTCCGCGACGCGATGGCGAAGAAGAACCTGGTGGCAATCGCGCTGGTCGTGATTCGAACCCGGCAACACCTCTGCGCCGTCGTGCCCCGCGGACACCTGCTCGAGCTCGACCTCCTTCGTTTCCATCACGAGCTTCGTCCGGCGCCCGCCCGCTCGGCGACGCTGGCCTCGAAGGCGACGGCGAGGGAGGTCGAGCTGGCGGAACAGCTGATCGAGAAGATGGTCACCAAGTGGACGCCGGAGAAGTACAAGGACAGCTATCGCGACGATCTCTTGAGGGCGCTGCGCGAGAAGGCGAAGACCGGGGTCCTCGAGCCGCGCAACGTCCCCGAGAAGACGTCGGCGAACGCTGGCACCGATCTCCTCTCGCTGCTGCAAGCGAGCGTGAAGCACGGCGCGAAGAATGGCGCGAAGAAGAAGGCGCCGACGACGGTGAGCAAGCGAAAGGTCGCGAAGAAGCGGGCAGCTTGAAATGAAGGCCGGTTCGCTCCGCGACTATCACGAGAAGCGAGACTTCGAGCACACCGCCGAGCCGCGCGGGGGCGTCGAGAAGAAGCGCACGGCGAAGTCGCTTTCGTTCGTCGTGCAGCGTCATCATGCCTCTCACCTGCACTACGACTTCCGACTCGAGCTCGACGGCGTCCTCAAGAGTTGGGCAGTCCCCAAGGGACCGAGCTTGGTGCCGGGCGAGACGCGACTCGCGGTCGAGGTCGAAGATCATCCCCTCGACTACGGCACGTTCGAAGGCTCGATCCCCAAGGGTGAATACGGCGGCGGTTGGGTCCTCGTGTGGGATCACGGCACCTGGGTGCCCGAAGGCGATCCGCACGAAGGGCTCCGTCGCGGCAACTTGAAGCTGACGCTCCATGGCGACCGGCTCGAGGGGGGCTTCGTCCTCGTCCGCCTCCGCGGGAAGCCCGGCGAGACGAAGCACAACTGGCTCTTGCTCAAGCATCGCGACGCAGGCGCGAAGACCAAGCGCGATCTCGCCCAGATTACCGAGGTCGCCGAGGCAGAGTCGCCGCCCTCGCTCGACGACTTCTCGCCGCAGCTCGCGACCCTGCGCAAGGAGCTGCCCATGGGCGCCGAGCTCGGCTACGAGCTCAAGCTCGATGGCTACCGTGCGCTCGCAAAGCTCGACGAGAAGCTCGTTGGGAAGCTCCATGAGAAGCTCGAAATCCGATCGCGCAACCAGCAGCGCTGGACCGATCGTTTTCCGGAAATTGCGGCGGCGCTGAAGAAGCTCGACGTCGAGAACGCCGTCTTCGACGGAGAGATTTGCGCGATCGACGACCAAGGCCGCACCAGCTTCCAGGCGCTGCAGGACGCGCTCTCGCATGGGCACACCAAGAACCTCGTCTATTTCATCTTCGATCTGCTCTTCGTCGACGGCTTCGATCTGCGCGATCGCCCGCTCGCCGTCCGCAAGGCGATCCTCGAATCGATCCTCGAAGACGTGAAGCTGCCTCTTTCGTTCGTTCGGCATCTCGAGGGCGCGAAGGAGGCGAAGGCAGTGCTCGCCGAGGGTTGTCGCCGCGGTCTCGAGGGCATCGTCGTCAAGCGGCTCGATCGCCCGCACCACGCCGGTCGCACGCCCGAGTGGGTGAAGGTGAAGTGCAAGAACGAGCAAGAGTTCGTCATCGTCGGCTACACCAAGCCGAAGGGTCAGCGCGGCGGGCTCGGCGCGTTGCTCCTCGGTGCGCGCGACGGGGGCAAGCTTCGCTACGTCGGTAAGGTCGGCACCGGCTTCTCGCAGGAGACACGGGCGTCGTTGACGAAGATCCTGAAAAACAAGGTGATTGACGTGCCGAGCGTCACCGAGCCCCCGCGTATGCGCGACGTCGTCTGGGTCGAGCCCGACGTGGTCTGCAAGGTCGCTTACGGTGAGAAGACGCGGGACGGCATGCTCCGACACCCTTCGTTCGTCGGCCTGCGCGAGGTCGCGATCACCCATCCCGAACGCGTCGTCGACGAGGTCAGCGGCGTCACCAAGGACGAGCTCGCGCGTCATCACGAGCGCGTCGCCGACCGCATGCTCCCGCACGCGACGAAACGTCCGCTCGCGCTCGTGCGTTGCCCCGAGGGCGTCGGAGGGAAGAGCTTCTTCCAGAAGAAGAAGGCGCCCGGAATGTCGGCGGCGATCCACGCGTCGCGCGCGGCCGGCCACGACGTGCTCTACGTCGACGACGTCGAAGGTCTGGTGTCGCTCGTCCAATTCGGCGCCCTCGAGCTGCATGCTTGGGGCTCGCGTCTCCCCACGACGACGAAGCCCGACGTGATGGTGATCGATCTCGATCCCGACGAGGCGCTCCCATTCTCCAAGGTCATTCAGGCAGCGAAGGACGTGCGCGAAATCTTCGTCAGCCTCGGCCTCGAGAGCTTCGTCAAGACCACCGGCGGAAAGGGGCTGCACGTGGTCGCACCGTTCGCGCCCGAGCATTCCTGGAACGCGGTGAAGAGCCTCGCGCATTCGATCGCGATGCATCTGCAGAAGAGCGACCCCACGCGCTTCACGGCGACGATGAGCAAGTCGGCGCGTCACGGAAAAATCTTCGTCGACTATCTGCGCAACGGAGAGGGCGCGACGGCGATTCTTCCCTATGCGACACGCAACCGCCCTGGACTACCTGTGGCGACGCCGATCTCTTGGCGTGAGCTCGAGGACGTCGATCCGCGCGTCTTCACCGTGAAGACGGTCGCCAAGCGAATCGCCGGCCGCAAGCGCGATCCGTGGGCGAGCTTCTTCACCGTCGATCAACACCTGCCCTCCGCGCTCGAAGGGCTGGGAGGCGGTGGAGAGTCATGAGCGGCTCGCCCGCGGTCCGAAGAGGTGGGGCGCCACGCGTCGCCGGGGCACCTGCGTATGCGCATTTGTCCCGGTCGCGGGGCCTCGGTCGCGCGGCTGTTCGCTTCGCTGCCCGATCGCAGCACGGCGCACGTGGCACGACATGTGCTGAATCTCGCGAGCGACGGTAGGAGAGCACGCTGGGAATCACCCTACGGGGTCAGTCGTCGCGTTCGCGTCGGCTGAGTGCCGCGACGGGCGCTTCCCCTCTCGTACTGCGTTTGGGCCTTGGAATAGGCGATGACTGCCAATCGGTAGAAGGAAAGGAACGTCATGGATCAAAACCCGACCTCCGTAGATCGCTCGAATGGGAATACCACGCAAGACGGCGCCGGCGCCGCCAAGGGTTCCCCCGTTGGACCCGCCAGTGCGCTCAAGGTGGAAGCAGCACGGATGGGCGACGAGGTGAAGCAAGTCGCCGGCAAATTCGCGGACACTGCGAAGAAGACGGCCGAGACTCGACTCGAGGGAGGCAAAGATCGCGCGGCGCAGACGCTCGGCACCGTGGCCGATGCACTTCGTCACACCAAAGAGCATTTGGGCACTACCGAGAATGCCATGCTCGGCAACATCGTGTCGGGCGCGGCGGACCGCGTGGAAGGGCTGTCGGGTTACATCCAGAAGCGGACGATCGGTGAGCTGGTGAGTGACCTCGAGGGCTTCGCGCGACGGGAGCCTGCGCTCTTTCTCGGCGGCTCTTTCGTGATGGGCCTCTTGGGAGGGCGCTTCCTCAAGAGCGCACGCCCGTCGAACCCTCAGGCAGGCTCGCCAAGACAGGAGGGTGCGTCGGGCTCGAATTACCGACCCGTCAAGCCCTCGCCGTGGCAACAGCAGGGCCCGCGCGCGCAGGGTAATCGCCCTGGCATGCAGATGGGAGCATCGTCTGCCGCACCCCTTCGAGCCGGGCAACCCATGAGCGCGGCGGGTCGCGCCGCCAACACCAAGCACGAGTGGCCGACCGGCGACGATACGCCGCTGAGCGGCATTGGTGGGCCGACCGAAATCAAGCGTCCTGGTGCGACTCCCGACAAGTCGCAGAAGCCTGGAGGGGCCGGATGAACGCCTCGAACTCCATCGCATTGGGACAGGGCAGCTCCTCGAGCTCGAGAGCTGCGGACCCCCCCTACGGGTCTCCTTCCCCGACGGCGAAGCAAGGTATCGGTGAACTGCTGGGCGCCCTGGCGCGCGACACCGGCACCCTGGTCCGCCAAGAGGTTCGACTCGCCACCAGCGAAGTCGGCGAGAAGGCCAAGCGAGTCGCTCACCAGTCTGGGCTCCTCATCGCCGGCGGAGCGATGATTCATGCGGGCGCTCTCTTGATGCTCTTGTCCGCGGTCTACGCCTTGCGGGAAGTAATGCCGGTCTGGGCGTCTGCGCTGATGATCGGGGCGCTCGTCGCGGGCATCGGCTGGTCGATGCTTTCTCGGTCGATGAAGGCCCTCGCGCAGCTCGATCCGGTGCCGAGAAAGACCGTCGAGACTCTCCGCGCGGGCGCGGCCGAAGTCGTCGAGAGAGTGACGGAGTGATGGCCACCCAACACCCGCCCGCAGGCCACAAGAGCAACGCAGAGGACGCCGAGCGGCTCGAGCACGACATCGAGCACACCCGCTCCGAAATCGCCGCAACGGTCAGTGCGCTGGGCGGAAAGCTGAGCCCGGCCCACGTGCGAGAGCAGCTCGGCGCCGAGCTGACCCACCTCGAGGAGCGCGTACGCGCGGTCGTCCGCGAGCAGCTCGGCGAAGCCAAGGCATTGGTGAAAGACGAGCTCAACGAGGCCAAGGGGCTTCTTCGAGAGGAGATGGAGGTCGCCGAGAAGAAGGTCAAGCAGGGCCTCGGCGAGGCGCGCGACACCGTCAAGCGGGACCTCCAAGAGGCCGTCACCGGAGCCAAAGAGTCGCTCCGGGCGGCCACGATCGGAAAACTCGAAACCTTCGCTACCGACGTAGGAGACAAAATGAACGATGCACGCGACACCCTCATGGATACCGTTCGCAACAATCCGATTCCCGCAGCGCTCACCGGCATCGGCCTGGTGTGGCTGTTGATGAATCGCAGTACGAGCTCGCGGGAGCGCCGCGACGTCGGCGTGCGCGGCTACGCTGGCGGTTCCGCTCGCCAGCAGAACCGCGACGGCGCCGCCGGGGACTACGACGAAAACCATTCCGGGCGCAGCTTTGCTTCTTACGACGGGACCGACCAAAGCGGCATCGGGCACTTCGCCCATCAAGCGGGTGAGGCCGTCTCTCACGCAGCGTCCGCCATCGGCGATGCTGCGCATCAGGCGACCGAGGCGGTCGGACACGGCTTTTCGAGCGCGGCCGACGCCGCCGGCAAAGTCGTTCACGATGCCTCGACCTCGACTCGCGCCTTCCTCCACGACGCGGGCGACACCGCTTCGCACATCGCCGAGCAAGTCGGCCACACCGCGACCTCGTTGGCCGCGGGTGCGAAGAAGAACGCCATGCGTCTAGAGCGGCAGGTCGAAAGCACCTATGCGGCAAACCCCCTCATGCTCGGTGCAGTGGCCGCCGCGGTGGGCGCCGTCGCAGGCTTCTCTCTGCCGCGCACGCACGGTGAAGATGTCGTCATGGGCGAGATGAGCGAGAACGTCATGCACCGCGCGGGCGATCTCGTCCACCAGGCCGCCGGCTCCGTCGCCCGACTGGCCGAGCAGAACTTGGGTATGGACAAGGACAGTAGCAAGCAAGCGCAGGGCGGCGCGGCACCGCCCGCCAGGTAGGCCTTGGGAAGGACGAGGACGCTCTCTCTCGACGACGACACGGTTCGTCGTCGGGAGGTGGCGACCGCCCGATCCCCGCCGGGTGATGATGCTCTCAAACGGTCATCGGTGGTGCACGACGGCTCGAGGCACCCGGAGCGACTGACTTCACACTGGCGTTGGCGCTCCGCGTGAGACGATTCCGACCCTTGGTCTTGGACTCGTACATCGCGGTATCGGCGCGCGCGACGAAGCTCTCGAGGCTCTCTCCGGGATGTAGCTCGGCGAGCCCGAGAGACGCCGTGACTGGGATTACGATTCGATGTTCGTCCTCCACCACGAGCTGCTCGATGGCGCATCGCAAGCGCTCCGCGGCCGAGGCGGCGCCCTCGACCGACGTGCTCGGATAGGCGACGACGAACTCCTCACCGCCCCAGCGCGCCGTGAGGTCGGTGCCACGAATCAGCTCGCTGCGCAGAAGTGTCCCCAGGCTCGCGAGGACGCGGTCACCGGCGGAGTGGCCGTGCACGTCGTTGACCTTCTTGAAGTGATCGACGTCGAGAAGGACGAGCGACAAGGGGGACCCATGACGATTCGACCGCGCGATCTCGGTCAGCATGCTGGCGGTGAAGGCCCGGCGATTGGAGATTCCCGTGAGGGTGTCGGTGGATGCGAGGCGCTGAGACTCCTCGACGAGCGACGTCATGCGCAGGGGTCCACCGAGCTCGCGGGCGACGAGTGACAACAGCTTGTCGGCGGCTTCCTCGTCGGCGGTCGAGCATGGACTGAGCGCGACGCGCCCGACGACCGTGGTGCCCAGCGAAATCGTGCGCACGATCGGCCCGCTGGCCAGTGCAGTGGCCGACGCGTCGTCGTCCTCGACGCGAAAGACGTCGCCGCCGGACGTGTCGACCGTTGGAGACAATCCCAGTGCAGCCCGTGCTTCGACGTCCACGCCCTCTCGGTTCGACGGGTGATGGTGGATCGCCAAGCGCGGCGGAGTTTCGGTGGCGATGGCGAGCCAGCGGTAGCGACTGACCTGCGACAAGAACTGAGCGAAGAGGTCGAACAGCCGATCGAACGAGCCACACGCGGCGAGCGCACGAACTTCGGCTGCGATCACCGAATCGAAGAGCGCTTCGTCGAGGTGGCGCGCGATGCGGTCGCGTACGTCGATCGTTCCACCGCCGAGCTGAAAGAAAAATCCGTCGCCCGCCGGGACCGCGAGCACCGCACGCCGGAGCGCGCGCACGAGATCACCGGTTCGACGCTTGGGCACGTAGGCGTTGGCGCCCGCTCGGTCGGCCCAGAAGCGGTTGCGCGGCTCGTCCGTGTCGCCACAGAGGATCACGGGAACCTCGGCCGTCGCAGGCTCTGAGCGCAGAAGCCGACAAAGCTGGACGCCGGAGATGCTCGGCATCCACAGGTCGGCCACCACCGCGGCAGGGGGCGTGCAGAGCGCCATGTCTGCGCCCGCCGCGGGATCGGCCGCTTCCTCGACGACGTACCCTTGCGCTCGCAGGCGACGAGCGACGAGCTCGCGCGTGGTGTTCGACGGGTCGACGAGGATGATTCGACCGGCGTCGGCGGTCACGAGTCCCCAACGAGCTTTCGCACCGCAGCGACGA
The DNA here is from genome assembly GCA_025363655.1 of Deltaproteobacteria bacterium. GTDB lineage: Bacteria > Myxococcota_A > Polyangia > Polyangiales > JADJMO01 > JANYDK01. The sequence goes on from JANYDK010000119.1 coordinate 25,630, forward strand.
GCATCTCGGGCTTGAACGGCTTGACGATCCATCCCTTGGCGCCGGCCTGCTTGGCCTGCTGGAGCAGGGCCGGCTGCGCTTCGGTCGTCAGCATGATGATCGGCATGCGGGCGCCGGGCTGGTCCGTCTTCAGGGCCTTGAGCATCTCGAGGCCGTTGAGGTTGGGCATGTTGACGTCGCAAACGACGAGCGACGCGTCGGCGTTGCTCATGATCTTGAGGAGGCCATCGTTGCCGTCGACGGCCTCGATCACCTCGTAGCCCGCGGCGACCAAGGTGTTGCTCACCTGCTGCCTTGCCGTGCGTGAGTCGTCCACGACCACGATTTTCTTTCCCGTTGCCATTGCGCAGCCTCCCTTAGAACGTGACCATCTCGCCGGACTCGACCGCCGCGCCTGTCCGCGGAGACGTCAGCCGCAGATCTGGATCGGCGATCGCCTCGAACACGATGTGCAGCGTCTCGCCTTCGCAGTCGAATTCGTGAACCACCGGCGTGCCGGAGAAGCGCTCGAAGCGAAACGCCGTGGCGCTGAGGGTCAGCGGCGTGCTCATCTCGATGGTGGCTCCCTGCGAGAGCAGGTTGCTCTTGATGCGGCCGAGCAGCAGGTTCGCCAGCTCCGCGAGCCAGTCACCAAGCTCCTCCGGCCCCGTGCCCCCCGTGGGGTGGCTGCGCAAGACGAGCTGCGTGGGGATGCTGAGGACCAGCGACCCGCGCAGCTTTCCTCCGAGACCGATGATGGAGAGCGTTTCGGCCCAGCGTGCCGCTCGATGCGGAACCGTGCCGACGTAGGTCGTCGGCAGCCCCACCGAGGCGAGCAACGCGCCCGACGCGGCCACGATCATGTCGTGAACCTGATTCCATTCCTCGATTCTCACGGTTCGCCCCGTCTTTCTGCGGCAGCCGCCCAGTTTGGTAAATTCGTGATGACTCTGACTCCTACGGCTGGATCCGCGAAATCGTAAGGGGCCCCGGCATCTGTCGTCAGGAAAGCGTTCGTGTAAGTGTGCACGTTTTTAAGGATATTCGGCTCAGCCCTTATGAAAGTCGGTGACCAGGCGTATAGAGTAGAGTCATGACGAATTTTGCGAAAGATGCGAAATACGTCAAAGGCGCCCATCAAGCGTCCTGGGCGGTCGTGATCGCTTGGCTGCTCCTGGCGACGGTGGGCGTCCTCATCGTCGTCCGCGCTGAAGTCATCTCCGTTCGGGCCGGAGGCGACGCTCGATCGGTCCTCCACTTCGAAACCCAAGGAGCTCCATGAGCGCGACACTCACGGTTGACAGCTGCCCGGTCGTGCGTCGCGCGAGCGTGCTCGTGGTCGACGACGAGGCAATGGTCGGGGCTGCGGTCGGTCGCGCGCTCCGACAACTCGACGTCACGCTCGTCCAAAGCGCAGGTGCGGCCCTCGCGTACCTTGCCGCGAACCCTCCACCTGACGTGATCCTGTGCGATCTGATGATGCCGGAGATGTCCGGTATGGAGTTCCACGACGAGCTGACGCGCGTCAGACCCGAGCTGATCGCACGCGTCGTCTTCATGACCGGCGGCGCCTTCACCCCCGCGGCGTCGAAGTTTCTCGCCTCGATTCCGAACGTGCGGCTCGGCAAACCCTTCGACGCGAAGGACCTTCGCGCGGTGGTCGAAGCGACCGTTCGATGACGCCTCGCCTTTCGTCTCTCTGACAACGATCCGAGGACATCATGCAAGCGATCCCCCTTCGTCCGCCCCAGCCTCCGCTTGCTCTCGAGCGCTCCGTCACCATCCAATTCCTCGACGGGACCAGTCGCGTGGGCAAGGTCGTTCGCTTCTCGGCGCAGTCTCCGGAGCTTCTCTTCGAGCCGTCGCCGCAGTCCGGCGCGATCGGCGCCATGATCCGCGTCCCATGCGAGACGGTCGCGGCGATCGCGTTCGGGGCTCGTGGCCCGGGTCCGACGATCCCGGCTGGGGTAACGCCACTCAAGGTCGTCCTGGTGACGGGTCACACGCTGACCGTCGATGCGATCCTCGAGGGCAAGCCGCCGGCCGGCTTCTTCGCCTTCACTACGGGAGGGCAGCCGAGCGAGCTCTTTCTCTACGACCACGGCATTCGCACGAAAGAGCGGCTCGAGAAGCTCGGCGCGATGCTGGTGGAGGCCGGAATCACCACCTCCGCATCGGTGCAACAAGGCCTCGCCGCCCAGAGCGACGCCCGGCGGAGAACGATCGGCGAGATCTTGGTCGCCCAAAAGCTGGTGGCGCAGAGCGACGTGGAGCGTGCCGCTGCGCTGCAATCACGCCGCAAACTTCGATTGGGGGAGATCCTCCTCGAAGAGGGACTGGTCAAGAAGGAGGACATCGACGCAGCGCTCGCCGAGCAGCAGAAGAATCGCGGTCGCCGTCTCGGCGCCGTGCTCGTCGAGCTCGGCCTCGTGTCCGAGGAGGCGCTGTCCGCGACCATCGCCCGCAAGTTCTGCATGCCGTACGTCGATCTGCTGCGCGTCGAGATCGACGACGCGGCCATCCGCGAGGTCCCGCGCGACGTCATCGAGAAACACGGCTTCCTGCCCCTCGGGAGCGACGAGCGCACCCTGACCGTCGCGATCTCGGATCCGCTCGATGCGAGCGCGGGCGAGGTGCTGCGATTCCACACCAAGAAGCGGATCATCGAGGTCGTCGTCACGCCAACTCAGCTCCAGGCCAACATCGAGCGCCTCCTGCGCGGAGAAGCGGCGAGCGCGCCTGTGCCAAGCACTCGCGAGATCGAGCGCCTCCTCGAGCAGCTCGTCTCCGAGGAGGTGGCCGACGCCTCCGCCAAGAAGGGCGCGGTCGTCGTCGAAGACCAGCTCAGCGAGTCGGACAGCGCGGTCATCAAGCTGACCAACCGCATCCTGCTCGACGCCGTCCTCCGCGGCGCCTCGGACATCCACATCGAGACCAACGGCGCGGAGAGCAACAGCGTCGTGCGCCTCCGCATCGATGGCGACTGCGTGCCTTACCAGGAGCTCCCGCCCGCGTTCCGACGTTCGATCGTCGCCCGCCTCAAGATCATGTCCGATCTCGACATCTCCGAGCGCCGCAAGCCGCAGGACGGGAAGATTCGATTCCGGATGCCCGACCGCGTGATCGAGCTCCGCGTGGCCACGATCCCGACCGTCAACGACAACGAGGACATGGTGCTGCGCGTCCTCGCGAACGCGAAGCCGAAGCCGCTCGAGCGCCTGGAGCTGTCGGCTCGCAACCTGAGTGCTCTGAAGGAAGTGATCGCGAAGCCCTACGGTCTATTTCTCTGCGTAGGCCCGACCGGCTCGGGAAAGACGACGACTCTGCATTCGGTGCTCGGGGCGATCAACACGCCCGACATGAAGATCTGGACCGCCGAGGACCCGGTCGAGATCACGCAGGCCGGCCTGCGGCAGGTGCAGGTCAATGCGCGGATCGGCTTCACCTTCGCGGCGGCGATGCGCTCGTTCCTCCGCGCCGATCCGGACGTGATCATGGTCGGCGAGATGCGCGACACCGAGACCGCGGGCACGGCGATCGAAGCCTCTCTCACCGGTCACCTGGTCCTCTCGACGTTGCACACCAACAGCGCCCCCGAGACCATCACCCGTCTGCTCGACATGGGCCTCGATCCATTCTCCTTCGGCGATGCGCTGCTCGGCGTCCTGGCGCAGAGATTGGTTCGGTCGCTGTGTGCGTCGTGCAAGGAGTCGCACGCGGCATCGCGCGAGGACGTTCTCCTCCTCGAGCGTACCTACGGTGACGCGGCCGCCTTCCGAGCTGCGTTCGGGTCGACGCAATCGCCGATGCAGCTCTTCCGCGCACGCGGCTGCAACGTGTGCGGAGGCACGGGTTACAGGGGACGCCTTGCGCTGCACGAGCTCCTCGTCAGCGACGAGTCCGTTCGCAGCGCCGTCAGCCGCAAGGCACCCGCGGAAGAGATCCGTCGCCTGGCGATGGCGGGGGGTATGACCACCCTCGGGCAGGACGGCGTCGCGAAGTGCCTCGGCGGTGCGACCGATCTTCGACAGGTGTTGAGCGCATGCACACGCTGACCGCGCGATGGAAGCGCCACCGAGCGCTCGTCATCGTCCCTCGGCTCCTGCTCGTCCTCTGGGCGGCTGCGGTGCTCCTCGTCGGCTCGTACCTGCTGGCCGGACACTTGCTCACGCTCCCCAAGCCCGAGTCCGCGGATGAGCGGCTCGCGGCCGGCATCGCCAGGGTCCGGACCCCGCAGAACGAGGGCCGCTGGCTCGCGCTGCACGTGCTCTACACCGGATGTGGCTGCTCCAAGCGCGTGCTCGACCACCTCGTGTCGCGCGGCGCGAGCTCGTTCGCGATCGAACGGGTGGTGCTGGTCGGCGGCGACGACGCCATCGCAGCCAGAGTCCGCGCGGCCGGCTACCAGTACGAAGCGGTGACCGACGCAACACTGGAGTCGCAATACGGCGTCGCAGCCGCTCCGCTGCTCGTGATCGCCGATCCGACCAACGCCGTTCGCTACGTCGGTGGCTACACCGACCGCAAGCAGTCAGAGAAGATCCAAGACGAGGAGATGTTCGCCTTGCTCGCCAAGGGTGAGACTCCGAGTCCACTTCCAGTCTTTGGCTGCGCGGTCGCGAAGAAATTGCAGGACACCGTCGACCCCTTGGGACTGCGTCGTTGAACCCCAGTCATAGGAGTCATCCGTGCAGAATCGCCTCCTCCAATACCTGATACTTCCTGCGGAGATCACCGACTTCGAGCGCGGCTATCTCGCGAGGATGAACCGGGTCGCCTTGATCTTCTTCCTCGCGCACGTGCCCGCGCTCATGCTCGTGGCGGCCATGGCGCACACCGGCGTCTTCAAGGCGGGGCTCCTGGCGACGCTGATGGTCGTCGGGCCCGTGCTCGCCTACTCGACGCTCCGCAATCCGCGACACGTGACGAAGGTCTTCGGGATCACGGCGATGGGCATGGGCGGCCTCCTGGTTCACTTCGGCCAGGGCCCGATGCAGATCGAGATGCACTTCTACTTCTTCGTGCTGCTGGCGCTGCTCGCGGTCTTCGCCGATCCGTTGGTGATCGTCCTCGCGGCGGTGACGGTCGCCCTCCACCACTTGATCTTGTTCTTGCTCCTGCCGCGGAGCGTCTTCAACTACGACGCATCCCTGTGGGCCGTCGTGGTGCACGCGCTCTTCGTGGTGCTCGAGTCCGCCGCCGCATGTTTCGTGGCGCGCAGCTTCTTCGACAGCGTGATCGGGCTCGAGCGCATCGTGCAGGGGCGGACCGCCGACCTCGCCAAGCGAACCCACGACGTGCGCATGATGCTCGACAACACGGGTCAGGGCTTTCTCACCTTCGACATGCAACGGCGCGTCGCGGAGGAGCACTCCGCGGTGCTGGTCAGCTGGCTCGGCGCTCTCCCGCCGGAGCGCACGATCGACTCCTGGCTCGCCATCGAGAATCCAGAGCTCGCCGAAATGTTCGCGCTCGCCTGGGAGACGGTGGTCGACGACGTCCTCCCCCTGGAGCTCGCGCTCGCTCAGATGCCGAAGCGAATGCTCGTCGGCGAGCGAACGTTCGATCTCGCGTACCGACCGTTCCTCGAAGGCGACCGTCTCGCGAAGATGCTGCTCATCATCTCGGACGTGACCAGCCAGGTCGAGCGCGAGCGATTCGAGGTCGACAACCAGCAGATCTCGCGTGTCCTCGAGCACGTCGTCCGTGATCGCGACGGGTTCCATCAATTCCTCACGGAGGCCGACGAGCTGATCGATCCGCTGACGAGCTCCTCGACGAATCGGGGGGAGGCCCAGCGCCTCGTGCACACGCTGAAGGGCAATTGTGGACTCTTCGGCCTGCACGGCGTCGCAGCGCTTTGCCACCGGCTCGAGGATCGAATCGGCGAGCGCCTCGAGGGCTTCGATGCGAAGGACGCCGAGGAGCTCGTCACCCAATGGCGCCGTCTGTCGACGAAGATCGGCGTGCTGCTCGGTGAACAGGGTCAAGGGAAGTTCGAGGTCGACGAGGCCGAGCACGCTCGCTTGATCGGCGCCGTGCAGGGCGGCGCGGGCAAGGAGGAGATCCTCCGTACGCTCGAGGACTGGAAGCTCGAACCGACCCAGGTGCGCCTCGCCCGAATGGCCGACCAAGCTCGGGGGATCGCCGCGCGAATGGAGAAAGATCTCGAAGTGCGTGTCGAGTCGAGCGGCGTCCGCGTGACACGAGCCGAGCTGGCCTCGTTCTGGGCCTCGCTCGTCCATGTCGTGCGCAACGCCGTCGACCACGGCATCGACACCCCCGAGGAGCGCGCGCGCGCCGGCAAGCCCGCAGCCGGAGCGCTGACGCTGAGCACCTTCATCGAGCGTGACGAGTTCGTCTTCCGCATTCGCGACGATGGCCGCGGCGTCGACTGGGACAGCGTTCGCGACCGCGCGAGCTCGAAGGGGATGCCGTCCGAGACGCGCGACGATCTGGTCGACGCGCTCTTCACGCAGGGGTTCTCCACACGCGAGGCAGCCACCGAGTATTCAGGGCGCGGCGTCGGCCTCAGCGCCGTTCGCGCGACGTGCCAGCAACTGGGCGGCCGCGTGATGCTCGAGAGCTCGACCGGCCTCTCGACGCAAGTGGAGCTGCGACTGCCCCGAAGCCGCACTCGTGATCGCGAGAGCCTGTCGTGCGCGTGACTCGAGTAGGACGCGGCCGAAGCCCGTCGGGAGCGGCTCCGCAGCAATATCTTTACGCCGCTCGACCAATCGAACGATCATCGAGCTTCCCGATGGCGCGCCTCCTCCTCGTCGACGATGATCCGAGCCTCCTACGCTCGGTCTCGCGCGCGCTGATCGCCGCGTCGCACGAGGTGACCACGGCGGCCGATGGCGCCGAGGCCGTCGCGCTGCTCGCCAAGGCGTCGTTCGATCTCGTCATCACCGATCTCGACATGCCGATCCTCGACGGGTTCGGCGTCGTCACCTACGTGCAGAAGCATCGACCTGCCACGCCAGTGGTCGTCGTGACGGCGAACCACGGCATCCGCAGCTGCGTGCAGGTGATGCGCGCGGGCGCGGCCGATTTTCTCAGCAAACCGTTCCACCCTACCGAGCTCCGCGAGGTGATCGACGCGCTCCTCACGAGCCGATCGGTGCCCCCGGCGCAGGGGCCGACCGTGCTCGCATCGCCGCCACCGGCGCGGGTCAAGAGCTCGTCGTCGCTCGCGCTGCTCGGCGATTCGCCGGCGTTGCAGGCGGTGATCGATCTCGTCGAGCGCGTCGCCTCGTCGCCCTCGACGGTGCTCGTCACCGGCGAGACCGGCACCGGAAAGGAGGTCGTAGCCCGCCTCCTCCACGGCCAATCGGCGCGCGCGAACATGCCCTTCGTCGCCGTGAACTGCGGAGCGCTCGCCGAATCGATCGTCGAGAGCGAGCTCTTCGGCCACGCGCGCGGGGCGTTCACCGGCGCCTCCGATCGACGAACGGGACGCTTTCTCCAAGCGAACAAGGGGACGATCTTCCTCGACGAGATCGGCGAGCTCACGCCGGCCGTCCAAGTGAAGCTCCTACGCGTGCTCCAGGAGCGCGAGATCACCGCCGTCGGCAGCGATCGCTCGGAAAAAATCGACGTGCGAGTGGTGGCAGCGACGCATCGCGATCTCGAGGCGATGGTCGAGAACGGTACGTTCCGCGCCGACCTCTTCTATCGCCTCAACGTGGTGGCGATCCGCATGCCTCCGTTGCGCGAGCGCGGCGCCTCCGACGTCACGGCGTTGATCGAGTTCTTCGTCGAGAAGCACCGCGCGCGAACCGGGCGCGCGATCACGTTCGGCCCCGAAGCCATGGACGTGCTCTCCCGCTACGCGTGGCCGGGCAACGTGCGCGAGCTCGAGAACCTCGTCGAGGGGCTCGTCACCGCGGCGCCGGGGCCGACCGTGCGGGTCGAAGATCTTCCGCGGAAGCTGCGCGAGTCATCGATTTCCCAGCTAGCAACGCCGTCGTCGGAGCCGTCGTCGAAGCGGTCGTCGAAGCCGTCGTCGAAGGACGAGCCCTTCGAGCACATCGGTCTCTCGGACGCCGTCAGCACGCTCGAGCGGCAGCTCATCGAGCGGGCGCTCGCGAATACCGGCGGCAACAAGAACAAGGCTGCGGGCATCCTCGGCATCAATCGCACGACCTTGGTCGAGAAGATGAAGCGGCTCGGGATGAAGCTCGGCTGAGCTGCTCAGTTCTCGATACCCATCAGCGCGACGTAGCGGGCGATCTCCACGCGCGCTTCACTGGTGAGCTCCTTGAACTCGAGGCCGAGCGCGCGGGCGCCGCGGGCCGAGCGGGTCCAGCGCGCGATGCAGGGCACGG